>NZ_SJNU01000001.1:0-608613 GCF_004331055.1 Acinetobacter sp. ANC 4779 | reverse complement strand
CAATAGCAAGAGTGAACCACCTGATCCCTTCCCGAACTCAGAAGTGAAACCTCTTTGCGCTGATGGTAGTGTGGGGTTACCCATGTGAGAGTAAGTCATCGCCAGCTCATTATTCCTGAAAACCCCCTTAATCTTAAGATTGAGGGGGTTTTTTTAGGTCGCCATTTTTATATGCTAAAAAAATCCCTGCAGAGAGAGCCTTTGATTGGATAAAGTGTTTTAACAAAATGAGAGTCGACTTAATGGGTATTCAAGCTTGAACTCAAAATGAATATCTATGTCTAGAACTTGTTTTATTAAATTAAGAATAAGATAAATGGATGAATAGCTTAAAATTTCTCTTACCTTGTTAAAAGTCATTTTCCTGGTAAATAGAATAGATAGCTTCTAATTCACGTAGAACTGACTTAATCAATATCTTAAATAGATAGACGACGGAATCTTCATGAATGAAAGAAGTCCATGGTAGGTTGGCTATATTGAGAAAATATATTAAGCATTATTTATTTTTAGCTACGCTATTTATAAGTCTAAACTATTGACCTATTTCCAAATAAAAATCGCCATTTAGGCGACTTCTATTTTTACTAAACTTTTAAATATTTCAGTTAAACATTTGAGTTGCAGCAGAATATAAAATCCAAAGAATGATGATGGCAACTACAGGTTCGAAAAGTTTTGCCCATGTTGGCACTACAGTGCTTACTGCCGCAGCGGCTCTGTGCTGATCTTCATTAATGTCAGTTTGCTGACTTACCATTTGATTAAACTCCTTCATCGTTGAATCTAATGATATCTCTTCTTGCACAATAGGTTTAGAGCCTTTTAACTCTAACAGGTCGTTTGTTGACCAAACCCAATCAGGCGCTTGACCTGCAAGATGTTCAATTTGTCCTAAGAGTAATTCATGTAATCCTCGGACTTCGAGATTACCAATGTCATTGAGTTGCTTGAGCTCTGCCAGTTGTAAGCGCAATATCTCTGTGACTGCTGGCTCTAATTCACTTTTAGCTAATGTAGACTGATTTTTTGGAGAAGTGGTCAGGTGGCGTGCAACCTCTTGTATAAAGAGCTCATCGGGTGAGGAAATTTCTTGATAAACTTTTTTGTCATTAGAGCGCCAAAGTGTAATCAACTTACCCAACACAAGCGCATTTATTTCTAACAAATGCTCTTTTTTATCTTCTCTAGAGTATTGACCGAGAAGCTGAGGCTTTTGAGTGTTAATCTGCTCAGCAAAATATTGTACTAAATCAAAAGCCATCAATTTACTCCATATTGTTTTAGTCTAATAACCGTAAACTCGGTTTTTTCTTAGTCTTGGGTTGTTCAGTTTCTTCTGAAAGTGTTGTTGATTTTAAAGTATCTTCAGGGATTTGGGTATCTTCATATTCACTTGGATCAAAGAATAGACCTTGACCATTTTCACGTGCATAAATACCCATCACAGCATTTAAAGGTACGTATATATCACGAGATACGCCGCCAAAACGAGCGGAGAAAGTAATGCTAGCATCGCTTATATTTAATTTATGAACTGCATGAGGGGCGATATTTAAAACAATTTGCCCGTCTTGAATAAATTGTTCTGGAACCATGGTATTCGGTTGTGTGGCATCAACAAGCAAATGTGGGGTAAGGTTGTTGTCACAAATCCATTCATAAATTGCACGAGCGAGATAAGGACGGGTGGGAGTGAGGTTTAATTCCTGATCAGACATTGAAATATACTCTATTGATTCACTAAAATTTCACGATATTTATTTTTTTCCTGCATGGTCATAGACTTGATAAAAGCAGGACGGGAAAATATCCGTTGGCAATATAAAAAAATGGGGCGGCAATGTTGTTTAGGGAGTTCAATCCCCATTGAATGTAACCGTAAAAAAATTGGCGCTAACATGCAATCTAAAATTGTAAAATTTTCTGACATAAAATAGGGAAAATGCTGAAATAATGGCGTTAGAGAGATGAGTATCTCACGCAATTGTTTTTGCGCTTTTGCTTTATCTTTTGCATTTAAGCTATCTGGGTGACGCAGCATGACATCTGCAAGCTTTAACCAATCTTGTTCAAATCGCCAAATATATTGACGCTGTTCAGCACGCGGCATAGGTGCATCGGCATATAATTTATTTTGACGATAGCGATCATCTATATATTCGGAAATAATACTGGTATTGAACAGTTTAAGTTCATTTTCAACCAGCATCGGAACTTTGTTGTATGGATTTAAGCTAGCGAGATCTTCATCGTCTTCATCTACAATAATCAGATGATATTTAATTTGCTTCTCGGCAAGGACATAACGAATCCAGTGTGAGCGAAAGTCATCTGCATGGCTATAGAGTGTAATTCCTTGAACAGGTGCGGTTTCGACGGACATAATCCCAAACAAAGCAAAAATGAATAGAATAGGATACTAAAATTCAACCTAAAAAGCACGAAGCATAAAAGACGAATCAACTATTGGACAGGTAGATTATAAGAAAAAATGACTGGAGTAAGAGAATATGATAATTAAACTGGGTTTGATGATGCTTTTTATTATAATTGGTGTTGCTAACTACTATCTGAGTAAATCATTTTGGTGTCATGAAGGAGTCTGGGGTAAAGATGTGCATATGCAGTAGAACAACAAAGGCCTCACCTAAATTTTTAGGACATAAAAAAGCCTTGGATAAACCAAGGCTTTTTGTCCGATTCGGTAAACGAATTAACGTTTAGAGAACTGAGGACGTTTACGAGCTTTACGTAAACCAAGTTTCTTACGTTCAACTTCACGAGCATCACGAGTAACGAAACCAGCTTGACGAAGAGCAGGTTTTAAAGTTTCGTCAGAAGCGATCAATGCACGAGTAATACCGTGACGGATAGCGCCTGCTTGACCACCAATACCACCACCAGCAACAGTGATGTAAAGGTCATATTTTTCAGTAACTTCTAAAAGCTCAAGCGGTTGACGAACAACCATACGAGCAGTTTCACGACCGAAATATTGTTCGATAGAACGGTTGTTAATTACGAGTTTGCCTGTACCAGCTGACAAGAAAACACGTGCAGTTGCGGTCTTACGGCGACCTGTACCATAATTAGTAGCCATGTGCTGTATCCCTTAGATGTCCAAAACTTGTGGCTGTTGAGCTGTATGTGGATGCTCAGTACCAGCGTACACTTTCATTTTTTTGATCATTGCATAACCAAGAGGACCTTTTGGTAACATACCTTTAACAGCTTTTTCTAAAACTGCTTCAGGTTTGTGAGCGATTAACTTCTCGAAGTTAGTCTCACGGATACCACCAGGGAAACCAGTATGGCGATAGTATTTCTTATCCTGAGCTTTTTTACCAGTCACAGTAATTTCTTCAGCATTGATTACAACGATATAATCGCCAGTGTCAACGTGAGGAGTATAAGAAGTTTTATGCTTACCGCGTAAACGACGAGCGATTTCAGTCGCAAGGCGACCTAAAGTTTTGCCAGAAGCATCAACAACATACCAGTCATGTTGAACTTCAGCTGGCTTAGCGCTGAGAGTTTTCATTAAACCACTACCTATTATAGTTGGTTTGGACTATGGAATCTGTCCAAACAAAAGGAGACGCGATTCTAAACGAATACGTGAAGAATCACAAATGAAAATGTAGAATTTCAAGGGCTATATTTTATAGGTAAAACCTGTAATGTGCAAAGAATAATCACAACTATTTTTCATATTATCAATAGAACGGATAGAACTTGATATTACTCCATCCATGATTAGGAGCTGATCCCTATTTTCTCTTGAAAAATAGCTGTTAGGGAAAAACTTGTTTATCTAACCTGTATATAATAATGATATTCGAGCGCAGCTTAGACGAGACAAAAATATGCTTCCCTTATATGTCACCAGTGGTGAACCTGCAGGTATTGGTCCAGACATCTGTTTAAGTTTGGCGATGCGTATTGATGAACGTCCGATTGTGGTTTTGGCTGATCTTAATTTATTGAAAAAACGCGCTGAAATTCTAAAGCAAACCATTGAACTGATTGAGTATCAAGGACAATCAGAATCCTCAGCACAAGGTCAGTTATATGTGGAGCATATTCCACTCAATACTGAGGTGGTCTTGGGTGAGTTGAATGCTGAAAATTCTGCTTATGTATTAGAACAACTCCGTCGTTCCGCTGATTATGCGATGTCAGGTAAAAGTGTGGGGGTGGCAACAGCTCCCGTACAAAAATCAGTGATCAACGATGCCGGTATTCATTTTAGTGGTCACACCGAGTATTACCAGGAGTTTGCAGGTGTTGAACGTGTCGTAATGATGCTCGCAACCAAGACCTTACGTGTAGCCCTCGCAACCACGCATCTGGCTTTACGTGATGTTGCAGATGCCATTACGACGCAGCGTTTGCATCAAGTCCTTGATATATTAATTCATGACTTAAAAACCAAGTTTAAGATTGAGCATCCGCATATTCTGGTCTGTGGCTTAAATCCGCATGCAGGTGAAGGGGGTTATTTGGGGATGGAAGAAATCGAAGTGATTAATCCGGTGCTTGAAAGCTATCGGGCGCAAGGCATTAATATGAGTTTGAGTCTTCCTGCTGATACCTTATTCACTCCTGAAAATTTAAAAGATGCAGATGCTGTTTTGGCGATGTATCACGATCAGGGTTTACCTGTGTTAAAATCACAGGGCTTTGGTGAAGCCATCAATATTACTTTGGGCTTACCTTTTATTCGAACTTCTGTCGATCATGGCACAGCACTCTCCCTTGCGGGTACCGGACTTGCGAAAAGTTCAAGCCTGCACGTTGCTGTCGATTTAGCCCTCGATTTGGCGCGCCACTGATTATTGTTCATTACTCACGTTGGAAATGTTTTTATGTATCAAATTAATGCCTTAAACCCAAAACAAGAAGGGCATCAGGCTCGAAAACGATTTGGTCAAAACTTTTTACATGACCAGCGTGTCATTGCCAAAATTGTACGTTCAGTCAATCCGCGTCCAGGGCAAAATATTCTAGAAATTGGGCCGGGTTTAGCCGCGTTGACCTCACCATTAATTGGCGAGTGTGATGCTTTAACCGTGCTTGAGCTGGATCGTGACTTGGCTGCAGGCCTACCGGGTCGTGTGCCATATCCTGAACGTTTAACCATTATCGAAGCCGATGCATTGAGATATGATTATTCTCAATTATTCCAAGAAGATCGCCCTTTACGTGTCGTTGGCAACTTGCCTTATAATATTTCGACACCGCTTTTGTTTCATCTCTTGGAATTTGGTGACAAAGTGCAAGATATGCACTTCATGTTGCAAAAAGAAGTGGTAGATCGCATTACCGCTTCGCCAAATACCAAAGAATATGGTCGTTTGTCGGTGATGATTCAGTATTACTGTAAACCGACATTTTTATTTGAAGTGCCGCCAGGATCTTTTAATCCGCCACCCAAAGTGACCTCTGCGGTATTCCGTTTAGAGCCATACGCAGTAAAACCGATTATTGCCAAAAATGAAAAAGCTTTGGCCCGTCTGGTTTCACATGTGTTTACTCAGCGTCGTAAAACACTGCGTAACAGCTTGAAGGGTATGTTGGTGGAAGATGCCTTCGAGAAAACCGGTATTGACCCGATGGCACGTCCAGAGACCTTATCTATGGCACAATTTGTTGCTTTGTCAGATCAAATGGTGGCTTAAGTGGCACGCTCCGATATTCGATACAACTATGTCATTGGTGATGTTCAAGGCTGTTTTGAAGCCTTAAAAGCCTTGCTAAAAGAAATCAAGTTTGATCCGGATCAAGATTTTATCTGGTTTGCGGGTGATTTGGTTGCACGTGGTGAAAATTCGCTTGGTGCATTGCGGTTTGTTAAAAAACTTGTTGATGGCGGAGTCGCCGCAACAGTTTTGGGTAATCATGACCTGACCCTTTTAGCCTGCGCGCGTGGTTTAAAAGAGTTGAAAGACAAAGACAATACCCGTGATGTAATTGATGCGATTGATAGTGATGACCTGATTGACTGGTTGCGTAAACAACCCTTGTGTCTTTTCCCGAATCATCACACCATTTTGACTCATGCGGGTATTCCATGCATTTGGTCAGCAGAACAGACTTCTGCTTTGGCAAAAGAAGTAGAAGCGATCATCAGTCATGAAGACTTTGCTGTGCTCGATGCTTTCTTGAAGGATATGTACGGTACCAAACCTGAGCTCTGGTCGGATGATCTAGAAGGTCATGCGCGTATACGTTGTATTACCAACTATTTAACCCGTATGCGTTTAACCGATAGCCAAGGCCGCTTAGAGTTTAGCTTTAAAGATTCGCTCGATGAGCCAATGCCTCAAGGTTTTAGACCATGGTTTGAATTTGAATCGGAAGCTGCAAAAACACATCAATTGATCTTTGGACACTGGGCTGCATTACAGGGTAAAAGTATTAATCCACAGATTCAGAATGTCGATGGCGGCTGTGTTTGGGGTAATCAGTTGCTTGCCTATCGCCTGGAAGATAAAGAAATATTTAAAGTTAATAATCCAGTGATGTAATGTTTGGATAATTTACAAAATAAAAAGCCACATGATGTGGCTTTTTTTATGGGTATTTATTGGGTTGTAATTTACTCAAGTCTGATCCAGGTTTGACTACGTCCCAAAGTTGAAATACCCATATAGGCTCTTAAAGTCAGACGCTTACCTGTAGCATTCATTTTAATTTTGGCATCATAGACTTTGCCTGCTAAAGGATCAATCACCCGACCTTTTTCATAACTGTTGGTTCCCGCAACATGTTTTAAGCCTTTAATGATTTCCATACCTAAAATTGGCTGGTTGGTATAGGGGGAAGGGCAGTTATTACATGTTTCACGGGGAGTATAACCCGGACGAGGTGTCACTTTGACAATCTTAGCGGTAAAGCTGTTGTTGGCTTCTTGATGGATTTTGATGATTGCTTTGGCTGCACCTGTTTTATCATCAATCTGCTGCCAAGTTCCAGAAATGTCTTCAGCAAAAACATTGCCACTAAAAAGCACACTCGCCAAAGTGGCAAGCAATATATTCTTTTGCATATAAATCCTTTACATAATTCATTATTTTTTATTGAGTAGGTATATTAGAAGGATTATGTGATTAGTCAATATTCTGGAGAGTGTGCAAAAAATGAGATCATTTGATTGACTAATATAAAAAAGCCACTTTAGTGTGGCTTTTTATTGAGTTTACATTCTGATTATTCTACCCGAAGCCATGTTTGGCTACGTCCTAGTGCCGAGATACCGACATAACCGCGTAAGGTCAAGCGTTTGCCATTGCTACTTATCTTGACTTTAGCGTCGTAAATTTTTCCTGCAAGCGGATCAATCACGCGACCTTTTTCATAATTGTTGGTCCCTTCAACATGTTTTAAGCCGGTGAGGACATCCATGCCTAAAATTGCTTTGTTGGTATAAGGTGCCGGACAGTTGTTGCATAACTTTTGAGGTGTATAACCTGGACGAGGCGTGACTTTAATAATTTTACCTGCATAAGTATTATTGGCTTCTTGACGAATTTCGATTAGCGCTTTAGGTGAACCGGTTTTATCATCAATTTGTTGCCAAGTCCCCGACAGGTCTTGTGCCCATATATTTCCACTGAAAAATAACCCAACCAAAGTAGTAGCAAGCATAATATTCTTTTTCATATCAATTCCTTCGATTGTGGACAATAATTTTTTTTATCTATAAGAACATAATATGAGCGTTTAATTATTAGTCAATATGTGGGTTTATAAAAAATCAAAATAATGTGAAGTATTTAAAGAATTATAAATAAAAAAGCCACATAGTGCGGCTTTTTTTCAGGATTAATCACTTTTAATCCAGGTTTGAGTTCGACCTAAGGCAGAAATCCCCACATAACCGCGTAATATAAAACGTTTACCGTTGGCGGAAACTCGTCCTTTCAAGCCATATATTTTTCCAGTTAAAGGATCCAGTACCCGACCGTTGGCATAATTATTTCCTTCGATATGTTGTAAACCTTTAAACACTTCTAATCCCAATATGGGTTGATCTGTGTAGGGCGGCGGACAACGGTAACAGGTTTCTCTAGCTTTATAACCCGGGCGTGGGGTTACTTTAATAATTTTACCAGTATAAGATTCATTATTTTGTTTCTCAATCTGAATCAGTGCTTTAGGTGAACCTGTTTTATCATCAATTTGTATCCATGTACCGGCTATCTCCTGAGCAAAAATTGAAAAACTGCTGAGTAGTACGACAAAAAATGAAGTCGCGATTGCTATTTTTTTCATAAAATTTCCTTATTTATATAAGTTCACTGTCCTGCTGACTTAGTTTAAGGTAAGGCTGTGATACGAAATTAAGCAATCTTTTAAATGAAAATTAAGCTGTTATTCGTACCACACTAACCCTCTATGCTGAATGGTAATGAGCATAATTTAATCTTGCTTAATCCAGGTTTGGCTACGACCCAGTGCAGAAACACCGACATAACCACGTAGCGTAAGACGTTTACCATTGGCACTCAATTTTGCTTTCCCGCTGTAAATTTTACCCGTGAGAGGATCAAGAACTTTGGCATTTACAAAGTGGTAATCATCCGCAGCTTTCAATCCGGTTAAAATATCTAAGCCTAAAATGGGTTTATTGGTATAAGGCGCAGGACAATTTATACAGGTTTCCTTGGGGGTATAGCCTGGGCGCGGGGTTACTTTGATGATTTTTGCGGTATAAGTACCATTATTTTCTTGGCGCATTTCCAAAATTGCTTTTGATGAGCCTGTTTTATCGTCAATGGTCTTCCATGTTCCGGTAATATCTTCTGCCAATACATTCCCACTAAAAGCTAGACTAGCAAAAGCAATACATAATAGATTTTTCTTCATATCCATCCCCATGAGTAAGGAAAATATTTTTCTTATCAGTTTAAAGATATAATCATTGTTTAAAGATCAGTCAACCTATTGCTTCATAAAAACTGAAAATAATGTGAATTATTTAGATAGTATTAAAGAAAAAGCCACATAGTGTGACTTTTTGTCATATTTAGTCATTTTTAATCCAGGTCTGGCTGCGACCTAAAGCTGAAACTCCGACATAACCACGAAGGGTTAAACGCTTACCATTTGGACTTAATTTTGCTTTCATACTGTAAATATTGCCGCTGAGTGGATCAATAATCTTGCCGTCAGTAAAGTTGGATCCTGCAGCCGGTTTTAAACCTTTTAAAACATCCATCCCTAGAATAGGCTTATTGGTATAAGGCGCAGGACAATTCACACAGGTTTCTTTGGCTGTGTAACCCGGGCGAGGAGTGATTTTTACAATTTTTGCGGTATAGGTCCCGTTATTTTCTTGGCGAATTTCAAGAATCGCTTTTGAAGAACCGGTTTTATCATCAATATTTTTCCAGATTCCCGAAATGTCTTCCGCAAAAACAGCACTACTGCTGGTCGATAGAAGTAGGGCTGCTAAAAGTCTAAAATTTTTCATCCAATAACCGTTCAATAAATTTAGGAATAATTTTAATCATAAGGTCAAATTTTGACTATATAAATGTGTATTAGTGAAGTATCAGTCACATTTTCTGCAAATAGAGTATAAAAGTTGGCAACCAGATGGCGGTGAAGACAGCATTCACAGCCATACCAAATGCCGCATAACGGCCTGCCACACTGCCTCGTTGCCATGCCTGTGCAGTTCCGATGGCATGTGCTGCCAAGCCTAATGCCAGACCAGAGGCTCTTTCATCATTCATATGACGCAAGATAAATGGAGAAAAAGCAGCGCCAATCACACCGGATAAAATGACAATTAAAATAACCAAGCTGAGGGGTGCATGTAATAGTGTGGCGATATTAATGGCAATTGGTGTGGTTACTGCCCGAGTTGCAAAGGCCATAATGCTTGAGTCAGACATATGCAATAAATAGGCAAGTCCCATAGGTAAAGCCACAGCACTAATACTGGCAAAAATCAAAATACCGACAATCGCTTTGAGAGGTAAGTCGTCATAACGCATGGCGGCAAGCGGAATGGCCAAGGCAACCGTGACATAGCCGAGTAAATGATTAAACAGCGGATTGACCCGAGTCATATAAGATTCGTAAGGAATCCCAAACACAAATAACAATCCAATAATGAAAAACATGCCGATGACAATGACTGGAACTTGAGGAAGCCTTTTGTTTAAAGGTTTGGCTATAACATAGGCGAACAGGGTCAAGATAAAACCGTAGAGTACTGCTAACATCATATTTCCCCTATAACCAGCGTTTGGCCATTTTTGCGTAGACCCATAATGGAATCAGGGTACTGATACACATCACCACAAGAAAAACAGGAATTTCCTTTCCCATGTGTACCAACATAATCAGCGAGCCTGCACTAATCGGCAAAAAAGCAAAGGCACTTTCCTTCATGATTTTATTGTTGGTATCGACTAAACGCGCAGGTAATTTGTGGACATTTCTCCAGATAAGCAGAGTCAGCAACAAGCCAATCAAGCCGACCAAATTACCCAGTTCAGGATGATTAAATTGCGTCATTAACCATACTGCTCCCTCACGAAAGCAGATGATTAAAGCCAGTGTACTGATCCATGCTGGCCAGTCGATGGTTTTTATCCCGTGCATTTTTACCAAACTTTAAAATTATACTTATCACGTTTTAACCGATTTATCTTTTGATTTCAAATTCCTCAAGTGGTTTTTTAAATTGCGTGGCTTTTTTCCCCAGAATTTCATCAATTGGTAAATGTGCCTGTTTAATCAGTTGCTCCAGCTTTTGTGGGGCAATAATGACGTGTAAATGCAGATTGCCATTTTCATCATGATTTTCAGTTTGAATGACATTTAGCGCATACAGTTGAGTACGCAATTTTCCATATTCGGGTTTTAACACCAGCTCGAAACTTTGCAACTGTCCCATCAAGCATTCTTGAACTGCTTGGCGTAACAGGTCTAAACCTTTGTTGGCATGCGCAGATACATAGACACGATCGGGCAAATGCGGTTTGGCATACACAATTTTAGCATCTTCACCGCTGATATCGATTTTGTTATAGACGCGGAGTACCGGGACATCGACCCCAATTTCTTTTAAAACAGACTCGACGGCTTCAATTTGTTCCAGCATATCTGGACTGCTGGAATCGATGACATGCAGCAGCAAGGTAGCCTCAGCCGTTTCCTCAAGCGTGGCTTTAAAGGATTCTACCAAGGCATGGGCGAGGTTACGGACAAAACCTACGGTATCCGCCAGAACCAGAGCACCAATCCCATCCCAATTTAAACGGCGTAAAGTCGGATCAAGTGTGGCAAACAGCTGGTCGGCGGCATACACGTCAGAGCGCGCCAATAGGTTAAATAATGTCGATTTACCTGCATTGGTATACCCGACCAGAGATACTGTTGGAATAGCGGCTTTCTGGCGTGCAGAACGACCTTGCATACGGGTTTGACGAACCTTTTCCAGTTTGTCTTTTAATTGTCCAATACGTAAACGCAGTAAACGGCGATCTGTTTCCAGTTGTGTTTCACCAGGTCCACGTAAACCAATACCGCCTTTTTGACTGTCTAAACTGATGCCACTGCCGACCAGACGTGAAGACAAATAATCCAATTGTGCCAATTCAACTTGAAGTTTACCTTCATGGGTGCGGGCACGTTGGGCAAAAATGTCGAGAATGAGCCGCGTACGATCAATCACGCGGCATTGAATGACTCTTTCTAAATTGCGTTCTTGGGAAGGGGTCAGGCTATGATCAAAAATGACCAAATCTATTTCTAATTCTTTAGCTCGCTCCGCGATTTCTTCTGCTTTCCCCGAGCCAATAAACAGTTTTGGGTCGGGCTTGATACGTTGAGCGGTAATATGTTCTACAATTTCAGCACCCGCTGACTGGGCCAATAAGCGAAATTCTTCTGCATCAAGGTCATCTAAAAGTTGTACAGAGACACTTACTAATAGGGCGCGTTCGCCACCTTGATGTCGCTCAATATATTCCACTAAATACTATCTCAACTACGTTAAAACTTCATTTTAGTAGAAAATAAGCACGGATAGTGAAAAATAGATCAGACTGGTTAAAGTAAGGTAACAAAACATTCAGTAAATAAAAATATCCTGGCTAAATGTAAAAGTCATTTTTGTTAAACTGATTTTAAGATATTGATAAATTTTATAATTTTAATGGATGGTCAGGTTGTTAAAGCAGACGGATTTATTCGTATAATTTGTGTATTAGATCAAAGTGCCGTGTTTTTGGATTTTCATCATTCCATTAAAAAGGCAGGATTGGGTTTTTATGATCAATGCAAGATCAAAATGAACAGTATAGAATGGCTGAAAATAAATGATTAACCGCTGTGTCTGGTAATTAGTGATCAATCTATGACTCAATCCTCTGTAACTGAAACTTCATCGTTAAATAGTATGTCTAAATTTTTCTTATATAGTAAAAAGTTATTGGCGGTTGTCGCTGCGATTGCACAAGGGTTTTATCTGGTTTTTCGTCACCGTTTATATAAAGATCCGAATAATCCGTGTAATACGCGTTATGTACAGCATTTTTGCCGTCAATTATGCAAGGTTTTTAACCTTGAGATTCAGGTGCATGGAATCATTCCACGTGAGCCGGCGCTCTGGGTGAGTAATCACATTTCTTGGTTAGATGTGGCCGTTTTGGGATCTGGGGCTCGAGTTTTCTTTCTGGCAAAAGCTGAAATTGAACAATGGCCGTTACTCGGCAAACTGGCAAAGGGCGGTGGGACACTGTTTATTAAACGTGGTTCCGGCGATTCGGTTAAAATTAAACAGCAAATTACCGATTTTTTAAAACAGGATATTCCAGTATTATTTTTTCCTGAAGCGACCACTTCAGATGGCTCAAGAATAAAAAAAATCTATGGACGTATTTTAGGTGCAGCTATTGAAGCCAAGCGTCCTGTACAAATATGTTTGATTTGTTATGTAAATCAACATGGACAACTGGATCTGGTGGCGCCGTTTGTTAATGATATTAGCTTTGCCGATCATGTCAAAAACGTCTTGGAAATGCCTAAAGTGAAAGCACATTTAATCGCCTTGCCGGCAATATCTACTGAAGGGCATACGGTGGAAACATTGACTCAAGAAGTTCAAAGCAAAATGACTGAAGGGCTAGCACAATTGCAGCAAAAAGTGCTTAAAACTGCAGCTTGAACGGGCAAATAAAATGAATGCCAGACAAAGTAAAGGCTTACATAAAGCCTTCGAGTGGCAACCATGAAATTACTTTAACTCCTGCCTTTTGCCACCATTTCATTTTCGGTTCTTTGGGATAGGTTTTGATGCTGCCATCATAGCTTTTAATTTTCCAGTTGATTTTATTATTGGCATCTAAAACCAGTTTGTAGGCATATTTAGATAAATTTTCATCCATGGTTTGATGTACGGATTTGGCTAAACTAGGACTATCCAGTAATACCCCAATTTCCGTATTTAAATAGGCAGAACGTGGATCAAAATTGAATGAACCAATAAAAACCTGTTTTTGATCAATCGCCATCAGTTTTGCATGCAGGCTGGAACGGCTTAAACCTTTTAAGCTGACTTTGGCTTTTTTAGCAAGTTCATTGGTATTGGCATTCAAGTTTTTAGTTTCAGGGGCAGATAGAAACTCATATAACTCGACATCATCCTTTAATAAATTTTTTCGATACTTTCCATAAAAAGCATGCACTAAAAACACATCATTGGCTTTAAAAGAGTTGGTGAGTACCCGGACATGGATATTATTTTGAGCCAGTTCGCTCAGCATTTTTTCGCCTTTTTTTTCAGGAACGAAATAAGCTGAAATAATATCGACGCTTTGTTCTGGTTTGGCTAAACGATTCAGCAGCTGAAAATTCAGGTGTTGCTCTTTTTTCGCTTTAGCCCTGATTTTACTGGGTGAATCATTCACGATTTCGGCTTTGACCCAGTCAAACTGGATACTGCTATTGAGCCATTTTTCAAAGGCGTGCGATCGGTTGGCTAAATCTAGATAGTTTTGAACGTTAACGGTTTGTGAATGCTGCTCGAGTTGCTGTTTTAGACTTTCAAAACGCAAGGAGTGGTGTCGAGGATTGACAATTTGTTTGACTGGAAATGCATAATCATCATTCCAGTAGTCATCAAAAGAATGAACGATTTCATCGGACGCAGAGCCGACCAGCATCACATCGACATCAGAAAATTGATAATTGTCGCTGACGTTATAATATTGATTACTCATGTTGCGACCGCCAATTAAAGCGATCTGGTTGTCTGCAATGAAGCTTTTGTTATGCATACGGCGGTTAATACGTTTTAAATCCAGCACCATGTCCATGGCACGGTAATGTCTAAAACGGTAAGGATTATACAGTCTGACTTCAATATTTTTATGCTGATCGAGTGCCAGATATATGCCTTCCATCTTTTTGGCATTGTTGTCATCCATTAACAAACGGACTTTTACTCCACGATCTGCTGCTTTAATGATGGAATGCAGTGCAAGCGAGCCAATTTTATCGTTGTCCCAGATATAGTATTGTAAGTCTAGAGTTTTTTCTGCTTTATCAATAAGATGTATGCGTGCTGCTATAGCTTCCAGGGGATCATATAAAACATGATAACCGGTAAGATCAGGGTTCTGTTCTCTTAAGGGCAAAATGATTTGAGCTAGTGAGGTTTGTTTGGTTTCGGTATCAAATGCATATTCAATCGGTTGCGGCGTTTGTTTAGGCAGCGTGCTACATGCGGGAATCCCTACAATCAGGCTACAACTTAGTAATACTGCAGTTTTAGTAGGGGTAGAGCTACGCAATTTATAAGTATCTGATTGAGTTTTAGGAGAGCAAGATCGCGCCATGAGTTATAAACAATACCAAAATTTGGTTTGAGTATAATGGTCAGCTGTGAAAAGATAAATATCAGAATAGATGAATGATGTCATATCTTCGTTATCGTTAGAGAAATCATTATGTGGGATACAGACTCGGTCGTTTTTTATTTTTATATCAGTTTTTTAGTGCTTGGAATTTGGGGGATGGCACAAGCGTGGCGGAGTCAAACGCGTACGGAAACCATTCATCCGTTTAAAGCTTTTGTGCATTTACTGGCATTTTATCTATCTTATTTACTCCTTCCTTTGTTTTTCTTTAGCATCTATGCCGGTTGGAGTGGCTATTACTCCATTCATGAAGCTGTTTTTATCTTCCTGCTGAGTAGCGTGCTCATTTATGCACGTTTTATTGAACCGCAGCATGTGATGGTGAAAACCCTGCAATATCAGTTGAATCCGGATCAGAACATGCAGCGTCCGGTCAAACTGGCCTTGATTGCCGATTTACATATTGGCCTGTTTTCAGGGCATGAACGGCAACTGAAAATTATTGTCGATAAAATTAATCAGCAGAATCCTGATTTAGTGGTAGTGGCCGGGGACTGGACCTATGAACCAGAAAACAAACTTGCCGATGAACTGGCGATTTTAAAACAGATCAAGGCCCCAGTTTATTCAGTCAATGGCAATCATGACGAACAATATCCAGGCCCCCCGATTCAGCAATTATTAAGACATGCTTTAAAGATCAATGATGTGATTGATATTGAAGGACAGATGGTGGAATTTGATGAATTTCGCTTGTTGGGAGTCGGTGATTTATGGGCGGGCAAAACCGATATGCGTTTTATGCCTGATTTACCTCAAGATAAACCTTGGGTGATTTTGTCGCATAATCCTGACACAGTGGATATGGTGCCACAATTGCCGACACGTCCTTTAATGTTGTCTGGTCATACGCATGGTGGTCAAGTTGAGCTGCCTTGGTTAACCAATTACATCATGAAAAAAGTGTCTATACTGGGACATAAGAAAGGTTTATATCAGCATGAATATGCCGATGTATTTGTTACGGTTGGAACAGGAATGGTGGGCGTGCCATTTCGTTTTCGGGTGCCACCGACCATTGATATCATTGAGCTGGTTTGAAATTAAAGACCGATTGCCGGAACAATTATTGACATTGCGTAAAACAAGATTGATTTATAACAATAGAACAAAACAGGAGAAGAGTATGTCTTTGTCAGAAGAGGTCGGTCAGTTTTTTGCTTTAACAGAGGCTCAATCGGCACAACTTGAAGCAGGTTTGCTTGCTTTAGAACAGGCTTTTCAGCAAGCCGAAAGCGATGTGGTCAATACACCCGCATTTGCTAGCCGGTTTTATCAAAAGTTTCAGCAGCTGATGACGGCATTTGATATTGATGAGAATCATGTGGAAGCTTTTCTGGATCATTTATATGGAACGGAAAGATATCGTCAACTGGTGAGTTACATTGTTCCGAGTTATTACATAGCGGGTGGTGATCGAAAGGTGTTTGAAGAGCTTTATCAGGAAATGTTAAGTGATGAACAGATCTGAAAAAACAGCATAAAAAACCAGCATCATAACGCTGGTTTTTTTATTTTTCGATGAAATTAAACTTGGTTGTTTACATCATCATTTTTGGTTTCACGCATTGCCAAGAAAGCAAGTAGTGAAAGGATGGATGCAGCCGTCAAGTAATAACCTACCGCTTGTAAACCATAAGTGGTTGCAAGTTTAGTGGCAATAAGGGGTGCAAAAGATGCCCCAAAAATACCTGCAAGGTTAAAGGTTAATGCAGAACCGGTGTAACGGACTGAAGTCGGGAAGAGTTCAGAAAGTACAGTACCAATGGGACCATAGGTTAAGCCCATGATCGCTAAACCAGTACATAAGAACAAGAACACGACAATGGTGCTGCCAGACTCAAGCATGCTTGCGAACACTAAACCGAATAACGCTGAAGCGATACATACGCCAATTGAAGTTGCCTTACGACCAAATTTCTCGGCAAAAACTGCAGAAAGTGGAATGAATGCAGCAAAACACAGGGTAGCAACCAATTGCAATTGCAGGAATTCAGCGCGGCTATAACCGAGCTTGGTTGTGCCCCAGTTTAAGGCAAATACTGTGGTCAAGTAGAACACCACGAAAGTACAGATAGCAGCAATGGTACCCAGAATCAGCATGCGCCAGTGTTTGGTCATGACTTCTTTAAATGGAATATTTACTTCTTTTTGCTTGTCCAGTACTTTTTGGAATGCAGGCGTTTCGTGAAGTTTTAAACGAATCCAGAGACCCACAATGACCAGTGCAGAACTTGCAAGAAATGGAATACGCCAGCCCCATTGCATAAAGTCTGCTTCAGACATAAATGCGCCCAGGGTCAAGAATGAACCTGTAGCCAAGATAAAGCCGATTGGTGCGCCCAGTTGCGGGAACATGCCATACCAGGCACGTTTGCCTTCAGGGGCGTTTTCAGTGGCAAGCAGAACCGCACCACTCCATTCGCCACCAAGACCCAGCCCTTGTCCTAAACGGCAAAGCGCGAGCAGTAATGGGGCAACAATACCAATCTGTGCATAGGTTGGAAGTAAACCGATACATACAGTTGAAACCCCCATGGTGAGTAAGGCAGCAACCAGCGTGGCTTTTCGACCAATACGGTCACCCAAATGTCCAAACAAAGCAGCACCAATTGGACGGGCAATAAAGGCAATAGCAAAGGTTGCTAAAGACTGAATGGTTGCAGTCGTTGGATCTGTACTTGCAGGGAAGAACAAATGAGGAAAAATAAGCACTGCAGCGGTGGCGTAAATATAAAAATCGAAGAACTCGATTGTTGTACCTACAAGACTCGCAGTGAGTACGCGGAATTTTGAATTTGTAGCTACTTCTTCCGAAGCAGGAATAGAATTTGATGACGCCATGAGAAACCTTACACTTACTAAAAATAAAAAAGATTAGTTTTAAAAGCGTAATCTTTTTAAAAAAGGCGTAATTTCTTAAAAAAATACGAAATACCGACTCATGTCTACGGATTTAGGGTTACTAAAAAATGTAGAGATAAAGGGTTTATATCACGTAAAGACAGATCGCTAAGAAGTGTGATCCAGCACCAATCAATACAAAAACATGCCAGATAGCATGCGTATATCTTACCTTTTTTAGGGCATAAAACAATGCACCAATGGTATAGGCCAGTCCACCGATCACCAGATAGGTTAATGCTTGATCGCTTAAAAAGCGTCGCATATCATCCATGACCAGCAATGCAAGCCATCCCATAGCCAGATAGGCAATGAGTGAAATTTTCTGGAAACGATGAATGAAAACTAACTTGAATAGGGTGCCAATGCCAGCAATCACCCAAAGTGCGATTAACAGGTATTGCGCTTTTGCCGTTGGAAGGGCGATAGACAAGAACGGAGTATAGGTTCCAGCAATCAAATAATAAATTGCGGTGTGATCCAGTTTTTTATACCAGCCGCGACGCTGTGGCGATTCGGCATAGTGATATAAGCTTGAAGCGGCAAAGAGTAAAATCAGGCTCAATGCATAGACACATAGGCCAATAAATTGTCCTAAAGGCAAATAACTGCCTTTAACCAGCATGAAAATACTGGCAATAACTGCCAAAAGTGCGCCAATTGCATGACTAATCGCATTTATTTTTTCTTCATGTGGATCGTAAGCCTGCAAGGTAGATGTACTCATTGCTTATTTTCTTTAATTAAAAATACACTTGTATAGTAATGAAGTTTTACCTTTAAAGTAAGAAGTTTTACACTGAGCACTCAATTTACTCGAGTTATGTATATGTCTCAATTGGCTTCTCCTTCTATTCAGGAACAACAATTCTTAGATGCTTTTCAGCAAGCCATTGAAACACAAAGTTTTGATCGAATGATTCTTAGCCAGTATAAAGGTGAACTTGAAAATCTGGAGAAAATGACCTTGCGAGTCATTTCACTGCAAGGACAGCTGGTTTTAAGTTGTTTGTATCGTTATAAGACTCAGGATGTCACCAAAAACTACCCTTTAGCGGAAGCCAAACCACTTGTTCAAGATTTATTGGCCCAATGTAAACAAGCCAACCTGTTTAGCACTGAAGAAGAGCTGCAACTCAAAAAGAATAAGAAAAAGGCCATGCTAACCATCAGTAAAAATAAATCTGTAGCACAGACTCAAAACTTAGAAACTCAGCAGGGACATGACCGGATTAAACATCGTTACGTCGATCAAGACAGTTATTTTTTACAGCCTTTGGGCATTACTGACGCCAAAGCACAAATTATTCCCAGCATGGCGCGTAAATGGAAACAGATTAATAAATTTGTAGAAATCTTCTCGGGTGCTTTAGAGCAAATTCCACAACAAGAGCATGCTTTGCGTGTGGTCGATTTTGGTTCGGGTAAAGGTTATCTGACTTTTGCCTTATACGATTATCTGGAAAAGCAGGGGCAAACCCCATTTGTTACCGGTGTTGAGCTGAATGACAAAATGGTGGAGTTCTGTCAGCAGGTTGCCGAAAAGTCTCAATTTAGCCAACTGGATTTTTTCCAGGGGGATGTACGAACCTATCAACCTGAACACCTGGATGTGATGATCGCTTTGCATGCCTGTGATGTGGCGACCGACTTTGCCATTCACAGCGGTATTCGCTTAAACGCACAGATGATTATGTGCGCGCCGTGTTGTCACAAGGAATTGCGTCCACAGCTGAAAAGCCCGGAAGTGCTAAAGCCGATGTTGCAATTTGGCATTCATTTAGGTCAACAGGCAGAAATGCTGACCGATACCATTCGTGCTTTATTGCTTAAAGCCTATGGCTATGAAACCAAAGTGTTTGAATTTGTGGCTTTGGAACATACCAGTAAAAACAAGATGATCTTGGCGACCAAACGTAAAGATTATCAAAAGCCGGATCAGGCAGTATTGGAGCAGATTCACGCCTTAAAAGAGATGTATGGCATTCAAAAGCATTCGCTTGAATTATTGCTCAACAACCAGTGGGATCAGCAGGATATTGGCTGCAAGTGTTAATTTAAAACCAGTTTAAAATGAATCAAGCAGTCGCAATGCTGCTTTTATTTTAGGAAGATGATTGTTGATGAGTCAATTTACCCTACGTACAGGCAGTTGGGATGAGCTGCAAAATGATGCAAAACTGATTCGTGAGCAGGTGTTTATTCAGGAACAGCAGATAGCTGCAGAAGATGAATGGGATGCTGAGGATGCAGTGTCGCTACACTTTGTGATTTACGATCAAGATCAGCCGATTGCCACAGCGCGGTTATTACAAAATAACAGCGTCGGGCGTGTGGCGGTGCTGAAATCGCATCGCGGTGTAGGCATTGGGAAACTGCTGATGCAACAGATTATTCAGCAAGCCCAACAGGAACAGCGCGAATTTTTAAAGTTGTCTTCTCAAGTACATGCCATGCAGTTTTATGCCGCTTTGGATTTTAAAGTTGAAGGGGAGCAATATCTGGATTGCGGTATTCCGCATATCAATATGCGATTGCTATTCAATTGCGCTTAGATATTTAAAATTTCAGTGTTGAAAATAAAAAAAGCCACTAAAAAGTGGCTTTTTTTATTTTCAGAAATCTTGGCATCAATGACCATGCTCATGTTCAACTGATTTTTCCGCTTCTGTCATTGCAGCATGTTCTTCTGCCGACATTTGAGGATCTTGAGCAGTCACTGTTGCAGCAGCTTCTTTCTGATTTTTAGCTTCAGCCAAAGCTTCTTCAGACATTGCTGGTGCATTTTTAAATGCATGCTGCTGGGTATTCTTTTGCTGTTGGCTCGGCATGTAATCTGGCTCGTTGCTTACGGCAAGATAGAAAAACCCCATGAAAAAAGCACCTAAAATACAAGCAATAATCAGCGCTTTCCAGCCCCAAGGGGATTTTTCGGGAGAAGAATTGTCAGTCATGAATAAATACCAAAATGGATAAAAATAAATCAGAATCTATGTAACTTTATAACACAGAATAGAAGAAAATCCGACCCATAACTGACTCAACCATTCATTTAAATAAGCGAGTGAAATGAATTCAAGGAGCTGGTTTCTGTTTAAGTGAAGTCAAAGTTATATCGCTATAAATATTCAGGCTTAAAAGATAGGGAGGTGGTTTAAATGAGCAAAAAAACATTTCAATGTCTTAACGCCCTTATCTTCAATCTAAAGAAAGGGCGTTAATGCTTTATGACTTAAGGGGTTTTATGAAATTTTCTCGCCAGTGTGCACTTTATCTTTCAGCAATTGCGGTGCTTTAAAACGCTCACCATATTTAGCTTCAAGCGTGTTGGCGCGGATGAAGGCTTTTTCCAGACCATACTGGTTCAGATACTGTATGGCTCCACCGGTCCATGGGGCAAAGCCAATCCCGAAAATGGAACCGACATTGGCATCGACAACCGACTCCAACACACCTTCTTCATAGCAGCGCAAAGTGTCCAGCGCTTGAACAAACAGGAACCGATCAATCATTTCCTGTTCGGATATCTCCACATCTTTTTTCCAGTGGCTTAAACCTTCCCATAAGTATTTTTTGCCGCCTTCAGGATATTCATAGAAACCCGCACCCGCAGCTTTACCTTTACGGTTAAATTGATGAATCATGCTTTTAATCACCTCATCGGCAGCTGAACGTGGCAGATCTTTGCCTTCTGCGTATAAGGCTTTGCGCGTCTCTGCAGCCACGTGTTCAGACAAGGTTAAAGAGACTTCATCCTGAATCGCAAGTGGCCCAACAGGCATGCCGGCTTTAAGTGCAGCCATTTCAATCTTGGCAGGATGAACTCCTTCCGCAAGCAGTCGTAAACCCTCTTGCACAAACGTACCAAACACACGACTGGTGAAAAAACCACGACTGTCATTCACCACAATTGGGGTTTTACCCATTTGCTGCACGAAATCAAAAGCCTTGGCTAAGGTTTCATCTGAGGTATTTTTTCCTTTGATAATTTCCACCAGTTGCATTTTATCGACCGGGCTAAAGAAATGCAGACCAATGAAATGGCTATCGTCTTTAGAAGCTTGAGCAAGTTCGGTAATGGGCAGGGTAGAGGTATTGGATGCCATCACCCCACCGTCGATCAAATAGCGTTCTGCTTCTTGAGTGACTTTGGCTTTCAGTTGCGGATTTTCAAACACTGCTTCAATGATCAGGTCACAACCTTGCAAGTCTTCTGCTGAAGCGGTTGCTGTAATTAAACTTAAAACTTGATCACGTTTTTCAGCCGTTAAACGACCTTGAGAAACTTTTTTATCCAGTAGCTTTTGACTGTAGACTTTGCCTTTTTCAGCCGCCTCTAATGACACATCTTTTAGAACGACTTGTATGCCTTTCGATGCAGTCGCATACGTAATCCCTGCACCCATCATCCCTGCACCTAAAATACCGACTTTGCTGGCTTTCCATTTGGCAATCTCTTTAGGCCGGCTTGCACCTGACTTAATCGCATTCAGACCATGCCAGAAGGTGCCAATCATGTTTTTAGAAATTTGACCGGTCGCCAGATAAGTAAAGTAGCGCGATTCGATGGTCAGTGCGGTATCTATATCTACCTGCGCACCTTCCACGGCTGCTGCCATAATGGCTTCAGGAGCGGGATAGCAACCTTTGGTCTTGTCACGCAGCATGGCAGGTGCAATTGCAAGCATTTGAGCAACAGCAGGGGTTTTGGGGTCGCCACCTGGAATTTTGTAGCCTTTCACATCAAACGGTTGTTGTGAGATTGGATTGGCTTTGACCCAGGCAAGCGCCTGGTCTAAAAGTTGTTGTTCAGTTTCCACAATAGCGTGAATTAAACCTAAAGCCTTGGCTTTATCGACAGAAAACTGTTTGCCTTCCATCAACAGTGGAAAGGCATTTTGCAAACCGAGCAGGCGCACCATACGCACAATTCCGCCACCGCCGGGAAGCAAACCTAAAGTCACTTCTGGTAAGCCAAATTTAGCTTTCGGGTCATTCAGTGCAATACGGTGGTGACAGCACAAAGCCAGTTCCCAGCCGCCGCCCAGCGCCGTACCATTGAGGGCCGCAACCACCGGAACACCACGTGTTTCGATATAACGCAGTTTGGCTTTCATCTCTTCAATCATGTTGAAAAATGCTGTGGCATGCTCCGGCTCTGCCTCAATGAGTTCATCCAAGTCCCCCCCAGCAAAAAAGGTTTTTTTCGCTGAACGGAAAATAATCCCGGAAATTTCTGCGTCTGCTTGCAGTTTTAAAACAATATCTTCCAGCGCCACACGGAAATCCGCATTCATGGTGTTGGCAGACTGATTTGGAGAATCTAAAGTTAAAATGACGATGTTGTCTGCATTTTTTTCATATTGAATTGCGCTCATTGTTATTCTCCTTATACCAATTCAATAATGGTTGCGATGCCCATACCGCCACCGACACATAAAGTGGCCAAACCGCGTTTTTTACCTTGACGTTCCAGTTCATCCAGCAGCGTACCCAAAATCATTGCTCCGGTTGCACCGAGTGGATGACCCATGGCAATTGCCCCGCCGTTAACGTTGACTTTAGCCGGATCTACTTTAAGTTCAGTAATAAAGCGCATCACCACCGCTGCAAAGGCTTCATTGACTTCAAACAGGTCAATGTCATCTATTGTTAAGCCTGCTTTTTCCAATGCCTTACGTGCTGCAGGGGCAGGACCGGTTAGCATGATGGTTGGATCAGACCCGACCAGTGCAGTAGCCAAAACTTTGGCACGCGGTTTTAACCCTTGTTCTTTCACCGCTTTTTCTGAAGCAATTAAAACAAGCGCTGCACCATCGACAATGCCAGATGAATTTCCTGCATGGTGTACATGATTGATCTGTCCGACTTCCGGATATTTTTGCAGGGCGATCGCATCGAAGCCCATTTGTCCCATCATGGCAAAACTTGGATTGAGTTTGGTCAAACTTTCTGCAGTCGTGGTCGGTTTAATAAATTCATCTTGGGCTAAAATGGTTACCCCAGCTTTGTCTTTAACCGGCACAATCGATTGATTAAAATAGCCGGCGGCTTGAGCAGCGGTAGCCTTGCGTTGTGATTCAGCTGCGAATGTGTCGACATCTAAACGAGTATAACCGTCAATGGTAGCAATCAGGTCAGCGCCAATGCCTTGCGGAACAAAGTCGCAGCCCATATTGGTTTCAGGATCGAGTGCCCAAGGGCCACCATCTGAACCCATCGGTACACGTGACATCGACTCCATACCACCCGCCACGACAATATCCTCCCAACCGGAACGGACTTTCATGGCTGCCATATTTACCGCTTCTAGTCCTGATGCACAGAAACGGTTGATTTGGACACCTGCGACATCATTGTCCCAACCTGCAGCAATAGCAGCGGTCTTGGCAATGTCAGCGCCTTGGTCACCAATTGGGGTGACGCAGCCCAGCACAATGTCATCCACTTTAGAGGTATCGAGCTGGTGACGGTCTTTCAGTTCATTGAGTAAGGTGGTGAGTAATGTGATCGGTTTCACCTGATACAGCGAACCGTCTTTTTTTCCTTTTCCGCGTGGTGTGCGAATGGCATCAATGATGTAGGCCTCGCTCATAGCTATTCCTTTGTTATGACTTTTAAATTGTTATACTTTTTGAGTTTAATGATTAATTTTTGAAGTGCAATGACGAGAACGGATCAGATCAAATGAGTTTTTTTGCCAATAAAAAAAGCCCAGACATCGAGTCTGGGCGGAGAAACTGCTATGCAGTTAAATGATTAATGATAGCCGTGTAATTGGCGATACAGTCCTGGGGTGACTCCGGTCCATTTCTTGAATGCACGGTGGAAAGTGCTGGTTTCACTGAAACCGACTTGTTGTGCTACATCTTCCAAGGTTAGGCCCGGGTTGAGTAAAAGGTGAATGGCCGCATCACGGCGTAATGCATCTTTAACTCCTTGATAGCTTTTGCCTTCAGCAGCCAAGCGACGACGTAAAGTCTGTGGAGACAAGTACAACATAGATGCCACATCATTCAAGGTTGGCATTTCTTCACCAATCTGGCTCTTGAGGACTTCACGAATACGCGAAGTTAAAGAGTTGGTGTTCTTGAATTTGACCAGCAATTGAGCCGGTGCAGCTTTTAAGAATTCTTCCAGATTTTCTTCAGTTTGACGAAGCGGTAAATCCAGATAATCTGCTGCAAACGTAATTTCGGTGCGTGGAGCATCAAACTGCATCACCGGTGCAAAAAACAATGCATCATATTCATCGGCCTGAGTAGGGCGTGGATAGCCAAAATGCACGCGTTCCAATGGAATACGGCGTTCAATTAACCAGGATGCCAGACCATGCCAAATCATCAGCATACTTTCAGTAATGAAATGGTCGGGATCCATGCTGTGGGGAACATGAGGGACTAGACGTGCTTCGTGTTTATCACGTTCTATAGTCACTGACCATTCATCACCAAACAGTTTATAGAATTGTGCAGAAAGATCTAAAGCGTCTCCTAGCGTTTTCGCGTGAATAATCAACTGACACATAATGGCAAAAGTTCCCAAGCGACGTGGCTGTAAGTCAAAACCCATATGTTCGTCTTGAGTTACCATCCACAACATTTTAATAAATCGGGTGTATTGCTCAGGAGAAATACGTGCTTTAGGTTGACGTAATAAGTCGGGTTCAATGCCTACATGTGACAATAAAGTTTCGACGTCCATACCTAGACGTTTTACGCCTGTTAAAGCCGCATTCACGAAGTGGATACTAATCGTATCGCGACTTATATTGAAGTCTTCAGTTTCTTTATCTTTTATATTCACTGGTAGTTGACCTAATTTTATATTCACTTGTGGTTGACCTAAATGACACTAAAAAATGTTGGGGTGGCAATTTACAATATATATTTTACCTTATCTACATATTAAATTGCCGAAATAATCAAGGTAAATGGCTGAACATGACATTGTTTTGTTGCATTTATATTTCTAATATGGGGAAAAAATCAACATAAAATGAGTAAAAAGAACATGGAAGCTGCTTTAAAAGGACTAAAAGTTCTCGATTTTTCTACGCTTTTGCCGGGACCATTCGCTACCTTATATTTAGCTGACATGGGTGCAGAAGTCATCCATGTGGAATCGCCGACACGTCCGGATTTAATCCGTTTGTTGCCACCTTATGCCAATGGACAAGCGACTGCACATAGTTATTTGAATCGAAATAAACAATCTATAGCGCTGGACTTGAAAGATCCTGAAAATATTGCTTCCATTAAACAGAAAATTTCTGAATTTGACATTGTGGTTGAACAGTTTAGACCTGGAGTCATGCAACGGCTGGGCTTGGATTACCAAAGTCTTGCCAAGATTAATCCGCGACTGATTTATTGTTCCATTACCGGTTATGGGCAAACCGGACTCTATAAAGATAAAGCCGGTCATGACATCAATTATCTCGCCCTTTCCGGAATTGCAGGACATAGCGGTCGACAAGACAGTGGCCCACCGCCCATGGGTATTCAAATTGCAGATGTTGCAGGAGGCTCTTTACACGCAGTGATTGGAATTCTGTCTGCGGTAATTGAACGGCAACGTAGCGGACAGGGTCAATATATTGATATTTCCATGACCGATTGTGTGGTGGCCTTAAATAATATGGCAGCGTCAGCATCCCTTGCCGGAAAAACTAGCCAATATGCTGAACAAGGGCATTTAAATGGTGGAACTTTTTATGATTATTATCAGACCCAAGATGGCCGTTACTTGTCTGTGGGGAGTTTAGAACCGCAATTTATGTCCGGCTTGGCCAGCATTTTAGAACTTCCAATCCTTCTAGAAAAAGGTGCTTCTTTTGATGAGTCAGATCGACAAATGGTTAAGCAAGCCATTCAAGACAAAATAAAATCTAAAGCTTTTGTTGAGTGGCAGGAAATTTTTGCAGCGCAAGACGTTTGTGTTGAACCTGTAATGCATTTGCATGAGGCGCTTGATTCGGAGCTTGCCAAGCAACGACAATGGACAGTCGAGATCCCTTTGGATACAAACTCAGAACAGACTGAGCAGCAGTTAAGTTGTCCCATCAAGTTTTCCCGATCAGAAAATGTCTATAACTTCGCTGGACAGCGGCTCGGGGAGGGAAAATGGTAATTACTTTACCTGATCAAAAGAAATAAGCTTTAAAAAATAAAAAAGCCTGATTCTTCAGGCTTTTTTATTGGATTAATTTAATCATTTTTAAAAAAAACTAAATTTCTCATATAAAAAATAGGAGTATTTACAGGGGAAGTTTGCAAATTTATTTTTCTATATGAGAAATAGTGATAAACAAGTGAAAACAACATCAAATTCGATTAAAAGTAACAGGATTCGGCTGTAAGTGGCTATATCAGTGAAATCGAGACATGCTTATCAATAAAACCGCTATTAAATATGTAAAAAACGCATTTTGTTGATAGGTTAAATCTCGTTATGCTGTCAACCGTTATAATGAACCTACTAGCTGTACGCCATGTATTTATATACTGATTTCGATCAGAAACTGATCAATGAACGTGTTGCACAGTTCCGTGACCAAACGGAACGTTATTTAGCGGGTAAATTGACGGAAGATGAATACCGTCCGCTACGTCTCCAAAATGGTTTATACGTGCAGCGTTATGCGCCAATGTTACGTATTGCTGTGCCTTATGGTCTGATGAATTCGAACCAGCTCCGTAAAATTGCGGATTTGGCTAAAGACTATGACCGTGGTTATGCACATGTATCAACACGTCAAAACATTCAGTTTAACTGGCCTGCACTAGAAAATGTCCCTGATATGTTGGCAGAACTGGCAACAGTTCAAATGCACGCCATTCAAACATCGGGTAACTGTATTCGTAATACCACAACTGACCAGTATGCAGGGGTGGTTGCCGGTGAAATTGCTGATCCGCGTCCAACCTGTGAATTGATTCGTCAATGGTCAACCTTCCACCCGGAATTTGCTTTCTTGCCGCGTAAATTTAAAATTGCGGTGTCTGCGCTGGCTGAAACAGACCGTGCAGCGGTTTCATTCCATGATATCGGTGTGTATATCGTGAAAAATGAAGCAGGCGAGATCGGCTATAAAATTAAAGTCGGTGGCGGTCTAGGTCGTACCCCGGTCATTGGTAGCTTTATTCGTGACTTCTTGCCGCGTGAAGATTTAATTGCTTATCTTGAAGCAGTCCTTCGCGTATACAACTTGCACGGTCGCCGTGACAATAAATATAAAGCACGTATTAAAATTTTAGTAAAAGCGTTAACGCCTGCTGTATTTGCTGAAAAAGTCGAAGCCGAATTTGCCCATACTATTCAGACTTTGAAAATTCAGCCTGAAATCCTGAAAAAGCTGGATGAAGAATTCACTCCATTTGATTATCAAGCTTATGCAGATGAAGATTTCACTGAACAGTTTGCTGCGCATCCAAAATTCAAACAATGGTTCAACATCAATACCAATCCACATAAAGTGAAAGGCTATCGTATTGTAACGATTTCACTGAAACGTGCCGGTATTGCACCGGGTGATATGAGCGTTGAAGAAATGAATTTGATTGCAGATCTTGCAGACAAATATACTTTCGGTGAACTTCGTACCACACATGAACAAAATATTTCATTGGTTGATGTACCGCAAAAAGATTTGTTTGAATTGTGGCAAATCCTTGAACAAAACAATTTGGCACGTGCGCATATTGGTTTTATTACCGATATTATCTGCTGCCCGGGCGGTGATTTCTGTTCATTGGCAAATGCGAAATCGATTCCGATTTCTGAAGCGATCTCTCGCCGTTTCGATGACTTGGATACCGTATATAACCTCGGTCACCTTGACTTGAATATTTCCGGTTGTATGAATGCCTGTGGTCATCACCATGTCGGTAATATCGGTATTTTAGGTGTTGATAAAAAAGGCGCTGAATTCTACCAAATTACTTTAGGTGGCAATGCCGATCATGATGCTTCAATTGGTGACATCTTAGGACCGTCATTTGCAGCGGATCGTGTACCGGATGTAGTAGAAGAAATCTTGAATACTTATCTCGATTTGCGTGCTGATGGTGAAGAGTTTATCGACACTTACCGTCGTGTTGGCATTCAACCCTTTAAGGAGCGTGCATATGCTTAATACTGCGCTACAAGTGCTCTCTAAAGATGGCACGATTGCAGACAACACTTATCAATTGATGGGTGAAGATGGGATTTTGCCGCAAGGTGATGTGGTTCTGACGGTAGAGCAGCTTGATCAATTGGCAAATGTACAAGGTAAAAAAGCTTTGTATATTACGGTTGATGCTTCTCCTGAAGTCAATGAATTCCCGCTTGACCAGTTAGATGCAATCTTTATCGAGTTTGCAGGCTTTAATGATGGCCGTGGCTATTCATTTGCAGCATTGTTGCGCCGTCAAGGTTATCAAGGTGAACTTCGCGCGACTGGCGATATCTTTAAAGATGTGCTGAACTATTTAAAACGTTCAGGCTTCGATACTTTCGTGGTTAAAGAAGGTAAGGATATTTTGGAAGCTGCTGAGGGCTTAAATGATTTTAAAAATCCATACCAAGCATCGACTGCAGTTGCACAAGCACGTTATCAAACAGGTGCTTAATCTGAATTAAGTTGCTGTAAAAATTAAAAAAAGCCGGCGTAATTCCGGCTTTTTTATGCGTAGTATTTAGAGCAATTTGATATCACATGGCTTCGAGTTGACAGTTAATCATCCATTTAATTCCAAACTGATCAGTGAAAGCACCGTACAGTGCACCCCAAAAAGTCTGGTCCAAGGGCATTTCAACGTGTCCATTAACAGATAAAGCCTCAAACAAGCGTTGCGCTTCAGCTTGTTCACCGGCATTCAGATTAATCGAAATATAGTGATTATTACCTTTGGTAAAAACGGTGTTGTTTTGCGCACAGAATTGATCATTGGTATCGGATGCCATCAGTTCTGTAAACGCATTGATGGGTAGTGAAACATGCAAAATAAGATTTTTATCTGCTTCAGAGAGCGTAACACCTTCTTCAGCAGGTAGCTCACCATAACGGGTAAGATTGGAAAATTCGCCACCAAAAACTGATTTATAAAAGTTAAAGGCAGCTTCAGTTTCACCTTGAAAATTGAGGTAATGATTGAGTTGCATGGAAAAGCCTGTTTGTTGTTTTATTCAGATTTAATTTAGCAGGCTTAAGTTTAAATTTTGATAATAAAAATATGAAAAAGTGTAAGTATAAAAAATCTCTCCAAGTGGAGAGATTTTTTATACTTTCTCCCTATGGGAGAGAGTTAGAGAGAAGGGATGCAAAGGTCTCTAATAAATCTTTTCTTATTTAGTACTACTCACCTTTAACAAAGCGAGACTTCAAAGTAATTACAGTAGTTCAATTGCCACGGCAGTCGCTTCACCGCCACCGATACACAGTGCCGCAATACCGCGTTTGCCACCTGTACGTTTCAGCGCATGAATCAAAGTCAGGATAATACGTGAACCGGTTGAACCGACTGGATGACCAAGAGCACAAGCACCACCATTAATATTAACTTTAGCGGGATCAAGCTTGAAATCATCTATAGGACACATGGTCACCATGGCAAATGCTTCATTGATTTCCCAAAGGTCAACTTTTTGCGCATCCCAACCAGTTTTTTTGAGAACTTTTTCAATCGCCCCAACCGGTGCAATAGTAAATTCAGAAGGGTGCTGTGAATTCGATGCATAAGCGACAATTTTCGCCAAAGGTTTTAAGTCTTTCTTTGTAGCATTTTCAGCAGAAGTTAAAACCAGTGCCGAAGCACCATCGGAAATTGAGCTAGCATTGGCGGCCGTAATTGTGCCGTCTTTAGCGAAGGCAGGGCGGAGTGTTGGGATTTTTGCAATGTTGGCATTAAATGGTTGTTCATCTTTATCTACAACCACCTCACCTTTACGTGTTGAAATGGTCACAGGAACAATTTCATCAGCGAAGTAGCCTTCATTCACTGCAGTTTGAGCACGTTCCAGTGAGCGAATTGCAAAGTTATCCATTTGCTCGCGCGTATAACCCCGGCTATTTGCCATATCTTGGGCAAATGAACCCATCAGGCGACCTGTTTCAGCATCTTCCAGACCATCAAGGAACATGTGATCTTTTACATCACCATGCCCCATACGGTAACCTGCACGTGCTTTGGTCAATACATAAGGTGCATTGCTCATTGATTCCATTCCGCCAGCCACCACAATTTCAGCAGAACCTGCTTTGATCATATCGGCAGCCTGCATCACCGCTTTCATACCTGAACCACAAAGTTTATTGATGGTGACTGCACCCGTTGAATCAGGCAGACCGGCTTGACGCATTGCTTGACGCGCAGGGCCTTGCTTTAAACCGGCAGGGAGTACACATCCCATAATGACTTCTTCGACATCTGTTGGTTGTAATCCTGCACGCGCAATTGCTTCTTTGATTGAAGCTGCACCAAGCTCAGGTGCGGTTACATCCGCTAAGCTACCCTGAAAACCGCCCATAGCTGTACGTGCGCCATTTACAATTACGATGTCTGTCATTTTTTTTCTCTCCGAGATTTGCTTTTTAGGGGATTGTTTTACAAACATAAGCAGTATATGGAAAAATGAACAGGAATAAAGTCTGTTTGTTCTACACCTTTAGACTGATAAGTTTTTAGCAAGTAAGGGGATTCTCAATACGTGTATGTCCCATCCTACTCAATAAAATTTTATAGTGGGTTTGTTGATAATTAGAACAATAATAAAAACTGCCATTTGATCCATTGGGAAGCCCATTTTCAGCTTGAAAAGTGACACTTGGCGTCCTTAACGTACCTCTCCAATCTAAATTTCCATATTTCAGCTCAGCTGATTCTATAGAGATAATCTTTTCATCCGCATCAACTTGTCTATTTTTATTGCTGTCTAAAAAAACAATGAAACCTGAATTCCAATGACTTGCTTGGCAACTCACTTTATTTTGGCTAGGACAGAGCACGACATTGGTATGATGTATGGCAGCATGAGATTTTGCTAATTGAATACTTGAAATTAATTTGTTGCTAATGTTTTTGATTTCTTGTCTTGCCATGATGTCGTGAAAATAAGGCAAAGCGATGGAAACAATCATCGCTACGATAGCGAGCGTGATAATAAGCTCAATGAGGGTAAAACCATTTTTTTGTTTGGAAATCATTAAATTAACCTTGTAATGTCTTTTTTTAGTTATTTGTATTATTAATATTTTGTTTTTTAATGGTTTTTTAAAGCTAATATTTATTACTCAACTTTTAAGAAAGCTGTTAAAATAATTTAGCAAGTGACAATAAGCTATTCATAAGAATAAATTGAGTAAAAAATTACCGAATTACAACGGAAATTGTAAGTAATTTTGTCAATAATTTACTTGATTAAAATTATCAAGCACTTGGAAAAAAAATAAAGTGTTTGTATGATTCAAAGTGAATGGCTTAAAAATAAAACTGGGGTATTGGAAAGCCTATCTCAGGTAGCCCAAATTTAGGCTTGAGCTTGAACAACAATTGTTATCTCTGGAGGATAATTCCATGAAAATGAGTCGTATTGCATTAGCAATGCTCGTTGCTGCACCTTTGGCTGCAGCTAACGCTGGCGTAACTATTACACCATTAATGCTTGGTTACACATTCCAAGACACTCAACACAACAATAATGGTAGTGATGGCGAATTAACTAATGGTCCTGAGTTACAGGACGATTTATTCGTTGGCGCTGCACTAGGTGTTGAATTAACTCCTTGGTTGGGTTTTGAAGCTGAATATAACCAAGTTAAAGGTGATGTAGAAGGCCTTGGTGTACCTGCAGGTTCAGAGTACAAACAAACTCAAATCAATGGTAACTTCTATGCTACTTCTGATTTGATCACTAAAAACTATGACAGCAAAATCAAACCTTATGTTTTATTAGGTGCTGGTCACTATAAATATGACATCGACGGTTTTGCTGAAGACAAAGAAGGTACTTTGGGTAACGCAGGTCTAGGTGCTTTTTGGCGCTTAAACGATGTTTTATCTCTTCGTACTGAAGCTCGTGGTACTTATAACTTTGACGATAAATTCTGGAACTACACAGCTTTGGCTGGTCTTAACGTAGTTCTTGGCGGTCACTTGAAACCAGCTGCTGCTGTTGTTGAAGTTATGCCTGTTGAACCTGTAGCTCCAGTTCAACCAGCTCCACAAGAGTTGACCGAAGACCTTAACATGGAACTTCGTGTGTTCTTTGATACGAACAAATCAAACATCAAAGATCAGTACAAACCAGAAATCGCTAAGGTTGCTGAGAAGTTAGTTGAATATCCAAACGCTACTGCTCGCATCGAAGGCCATACAGATAACACTGGTCCACGTGCATTGAACGAACGTTTATCTCTAGCTCGTGCTAACTCTGTTAAATCTTCACTTGTAAATGAATACAATGTAGATCCAGCTCGTTTGTCTACTCAAGGTTTTGCTTGGGATCAACCGATTGCTGACAACAACACTAAAGAAGGCCGTGCTATGAACCGTCGTGTATTCGCGACTATTTCTGGTAGCCGTACAGTTGTTGCAGAACCTACTCAAGCTCAATAATTTATTATTGATCTAATATAAAAAAGCAGCCTTAGGGCTGCTTTTTTATATCTGCAACATATGCATAACTTGTTTAATACATTGTTTTATTTTTATCTTGTTCTAATACATACCCCTATACAATAAAAAGAGGGTATAAAAATGACCCAGATATTAACGACTGAAGATGGCACCTCAATTTATTATAAAGATTGGGGTAGCGGTACTCTGGTTGTCTTTTCACATGGATGGCCTTTATCGAGTGATGCTTTTGAAGATCAAATGTTGTTTTTAGCTGAGCATGGCTATCGAGTCATTGCATTTGATCGGCGTGGACATGGGCGGTCAAGTCAACCTTGGGCTGGGCATACTATTGATCAATATGCAAAAGATTTACATCAACTGATTGAACATTTGAATTTAGATTATTTTGCTTTAGTCGGACATTCTATCGGTGGGGCAGTCGTCACCCGTTATACGGCAAAATATGGACAGCAGAAGGTCACTAAGCTTGCGTTGATTGCTGCTGTGGCTCCATTAATGATTAAGCGTGATGATCATCCTGAAGGTGTTGATCCAGAAGTATTTGATGAAATGCGTGCAAATTTATTGGATAACAGAGCGGATTTTTATCTGGATTTTGCTAAGAAGTTTTATGGTTATGACAAATTACTCAATAAAAAATCTGAAGGTGTAGTGCAAAATTTTTGGCGTATCGCGATGCAGGGTTCAATCAAAGCACATTACGATTGTATAGAGGCTTTTTCGGAAACAGATTTACGTGAAGATTTAAAACAAATTGCTGTGCCGACTTTGGTGCTGTATGGAACGGCAGATGAAATTGTACCTCCAGAAATTTGTAGTCAACAGGCAGTAAAGCTTTTAAAGCAGGGCGTAGAAGAGCAAATTAAAGGAGCATCACATGGTTTGTGTACGACCCATAAGAATGAAGTTAGTTTTGCTTTAAAACAATTTTTGGCAGATAACTCAGTATTATAAAAATAAAAAAACAGCCCGAAGGCTGTTTTTTTATTGAAGTAGAAACTTATTCACGGTCTACGTTTACAGGCTGAACATCCATTTCTTTATATGGAATCAGTTTGGTTTTATATTTCCATTTATAACCAAGCCAGATCACAAGAAATAATGGAATACTGATATAGGTTGAAAGCAAACCTAACCAATCAATTTTTCCACCGGTCAATGCTTCATAGTTCTGACCTAGAATAATGATCGAGCATAGAATAAAGGCAAACCATGGGGCAAAAGGGAAGAACTTGGCTGTATACGCTAAATCTTCAAGTTTATAGCCTTGTGCTAAATAGCCTTTACGGAAACGGTAATGTGAAATGGCAATGCCTAACCAGACAATAAAACCACACATGCCTGACATGTTGAGCAGCCAGTTAAACACTTGTTGTTGGCCAATAAATGTCGTTAAAAAGCAGAGTGCAGCAATTGCAGTGGTGGCATAAAGCGCATTCATTGGTACGCCACGCGGGTCGAGTTTAGCAAACCATTTCGGTGCGCGGCCCTGACGTGCCATATCAAATAGCATACGCGTAGATGAATACATACCTGAATTACCTGCAGACAATATTGCAGTCAGGATCACCGCATTCATTAAACCTGCAGCAAAAGCAAAACCTGCTTTTTCATACAAGAGGGTAAAAGGTGACAGGGTAATGTTGTCGCTTGCCGCGGCTTGTAAAAGACGCTGATCATCGTAGGCAACTAATGTACCTATAATGAAAATACATACCACATAGAATAATAAAATACGCCAGAAAATTTGCTTGATGGCAACAGGAATGGTCTTTTTAGGGTCTTTAGATTCGCCTGCCGCAACACCGACCATCTCTGTTCCCTGAAACGAGAACCCGGCAATCATCGCAACACCAATCATGGCTTGCAAGCCACCAACAAAAGGCGCATCACCTTTGGTCCAGTTGGAGAAGGTCATCATATTTGGTGTCAGCATGATTTTTGCAATCATGGCAATACCAATAATGATAAAGACAATAATCGCAATCACTTTGACGAGAGAGAATAAAAATTCAGTTTCACCAAAGCCTTTAACAGTCAGGGCGTTAATACCAAAAATAATGGCAAGGAAAATGGCACTCCAGTAGAAACCAGGAATGTCTGGAAACCAGAACTTCATAATAAACTGTACTGCAACCAGTTCAAAAGCCACGGTAATGGCCCAGTTGTACCAATAGTTCCAGCCTAAGGCAAACCCAAAGCCACCTTCCACATATTTAGTCCCATAGGTGAAAAATGCACCTGAGGTGGGGTTGTGGGTCGCAAGCTCACCCAGACTGGTCATCAAGAAATAAATCATGATTCCAATCAAACAGTAAGCAAGTAATGCACCACCAGGACCGGCATTGGCAATAGTTGCACCAGAAGCCAGAAATAAACCGGTACCGATAGAACCACCAATGGCGATCATATTAAGATGGCGAGCACCAAGCTTACGCTGTAGGTGAGGTTGTTCTGTTTCGCTCATCATTTTTCCTTAACATTTTTTTGCATTTTGGCGAACAGTACTTTAAAGCCTTGTTGATCTGCTTTAGTCGTACATTGACCAAAATTCTGTTCAATTAATAATGGATAATTCAGAAAGCGGTTTGCCACAATCCATAATTCGCCGCCCGATTTTAAATGACGTCGTGAAGTTTTACATAAACTTTCACTGGCGTTGTAATCGGTTTGGATGCCCTGATGGAAAGGGGGATTGCTGACGATGGCATGCAAGAAGAGAGGAGCCTCCTCAATACCTGTCACTGCGGTAATTTCAAGTTGTTCTGGTGCAAGATCATTTTTTTCAAAGGTCATGCGGGTAGACGCCAATGCAAAAGCATCTACATCCATCGCAAAAATTCGATTTTTAGGATTCAGTTTGGCTAGATAAGCACTGATCACGCCTGCACCACAACCAAAGTCGGCAATTTTACCTGAAGTCACTTTTGATAAAAAAGGCAATAATACGGCTGTGCCGACATCTAGACGATTTTGACTAAACACACCTGGAAGGGCACAAATGGTTAAATCACCGTTAGGTGTCGCGACCGTATATTGCTGCGCCCAATCTGCTAAAGCTTTTGCAGTCACTGTAGTGTCAATGGTGACTTGCCACATCTGGCAATGGCGTGCGCTGTCAAGTTTTAGTGCTTGACCATAAGGTTGTAATTGCTTGGCTGCACGTTCGACACCGGCTTTCTTTTCGCCGACCAGAAAGATAGAAGCGCCCAGACTTAAGCGACTAACTACATTGTGTAGAATATAGTTGAGTAATTCTTTCGACTTGGGCACAAAAATGATTGCTTGGTCAAAATCGCCTTCAGGAAGGTCGACACCAAAATGTACATTGGCTTGTTGTGACTGAAAGTATTGAAATTCATTATAATCCCATGTCCATAAACACGGAGTGATGTCTTTCTCTAAATTGGAAAGTAAATCATCTGTTGGTGCATTAACCAGCAATACACGTCCTGAAAGATATTCATGCTGTCGAATGACAACTTCACTTCTTGGATCCATTTTTTATCTCGCCATTGAAAAACTCTGCCCAGACAATGCTGGGCAGAGTTGATGCTGAAATGAAATTATTTCTTCGACTCAGGAAGAATAATATTTAATAACAATGCTGCAATGCCGCCTGTCGCAACACCAGAACTGAAGATGTTACGGACTAATTCAGGGAGGTGTTCAAGAATTTGTGGCACTTGTGCAACACCTAAACCGAGGGCAAGCGAGATTGCAATAATCAATAACGCACGGCGGTCAAGTTGCACACCTGAAAGGATGTTAATTCCCGAAGCTGCAACAGCACCAAACATCACCATAACAGCGCCACCTAGAACGGCTTGAGGCACAGCTTGGATGACACTGGAAACCGCAGGAAACAAGCCAAGAATCACCAATAATGCAGCAATCCAGAGGCCGACATAACGGCTTGCAACACCAGTCAGTTGAATAACACCATTATTTTGTGCAAATACAGAACTTGGGAAAGTATTGAAAATACCGGCCAAGAAAGAGTTAGCCCCGTTGACCAGTACACCACCTTTAATACGTTCCATCCATTTCGGACCACCTACCGCTTGGTTTGAAATCTTGGAAGTCGCGGTGATATCGCCAATCGCTTCTAGCGACGTCACTAGGTAAATAAATGCCATGGGAATAAACAAGCTCCAAGAGAAACTTAAACCAAAATGCATCGGGGTCGGAATTTGTACAATCGGTGCATCTTTTAAGGCTGAAAAATCAAGATGTCCCATGAAGCCAGCAAGTGCATAACCAATCATTAAAGCTATTAGAATTGCAGAGCTTTTTACCCAGATAATACGGACACGGTTCAAGATAATAATAACCGCCAGTACGGTACATGACATGATCAGGTTGTCGGCATTGGCAAAGGTTTTATCGCCCATGGCTTGATAACCACCCCCCATACTGATTAGACCTTCTTTAATTAAGGTCAAGCCAATCAGCAGGACAACAATCCCGGTCACCAATGGCGTAATCAGTTTTTTTACCCAAGGCAAGATACGTGAAACACCCATTTCAATAAATGAGCCTGCAATCACCACACCAAAAATAGAGGCCATTACCGCTTCAACAGGGGTGCCGGCAGCGACCATGGCTGAACCGATACCGATAATTGGACCAATAAAGTTAAAGCTGGTGCCTTGAACAATCAGCAAGCCTGCACCAAAAGGACCGACTTTTTTACATTGCAGAAAGGTCGCAATCCCCGAGATCACCAATGACATCGAAAGAATCATATTGGTGTCTTCTTTTGAAACACCAAGGGCTAAACAAATCAGCAAGCCGGGCGTGACAATCGGGACAATAATTGCAAGTAAATGTTGCAGTGCAGCTAAAAAAGCGATGAAGGGTTTAGGACGATCGTTCAATCCATAGACCAAATCTAGGCGATCTTGTTGCTCGGGAGAGTTATTTAAATCAGACATGTAAGACAAGTACAGCAGCAATTTGTCGTTATTCTAATCGAGTTACAGGACATTACAAATGAAAAAAAGCCCGATTTGTCAAAAAAACTTGTAACTGTCAATAAACTGTCACTACTAAAAGTTTGTATTTTTCTGTATAATTTGCCCTCAAATTAAATATGCATCGAATTTACATGTCAGATATTAAAACTCTCCGTAACATCGCCATTATTGCGCACGTCGATCATGGTAAAACCACTCTTGTAGACAAACTTTTACAACAATCAGGTGCTCTTGGTGATCGCGCGGGTGAGATCGAGCGTGTCATGGATTCAGGCGCTATTGAAAGCGAACGTGGTATTACCATTCTTGCAAAAAACACTGCAATTAAATGGACTGATGCACGTACGAACACTGAATACCGCATTAACATCGTGGATACCCCGGGACATGCTGACTTCGGTGGTGAAGTTGAACGCGTAATGTCTATGGTTGACTGTGTATTGCTTCTAGTAGACTCACAAGAAGGTCCAATGCCACAAACTCGTTTCGTAACGCAAAAAGCGTTCGCACGTGGTTTGAAGCCAATCGTAATTATCAACAAGGTTGATAAACCAAGCGCGCGTCCAGACTGGGTAATTGACCAAGTGTTTGACTTGTTTGATAATTTGGGTGCTACTGACGAACAGTTAGACTTCCCAATCGTTTATGCTTCAGGCCTTCGTGGTGTTGCTGGTCCTTCTCCAGAAGAACTTGCTGAAGACATGACCCCGTTGTTCCAAACGATCATAGACATCGTTGAACCACCAGCAGTTGACATTGATGGTCCATTCCAAATGCAGATTTCATCTCTAGACTACAACAGTTTCGTAGGTGTAATCGGGATTGGTCGTATTCAACGCGGTTCAGTGAAATTAAACACTCAAGTGACTGTCATTGATAAAGAAGGTAAGACCCGTAACGGCCGTATCTTAAAAATCATGGGTTACCATGGTCTTGAGCGTATTGACATCGATGAAGCAAATGCAGGCGATATCGTTTGTGTAACAGGTGTCGATGCGCTGAATATTTCTGACACGATTTGTGATCCGAAAGCAGTTGAAGCTTTACCACCATTGTCTGTAGATGAACCTACAGTTTCGATGACATTCCAAGTAAACAACTCTCCGTTTGCTGGTCGTGAAGGTAAATTTGTAACTTCACGTAACATTCGTGAACGTCTAGACCGTGAATTGATTCACAACGTAGCACTTCGTGTTGAAGACACTGAAAGTCCAGACCGTTTTAAAGTCTCTGGTCGTGGTGAACTTCACCTTTCTGTATTGATCGAAAACATGCGTCGTGAAGGCTTCGAGATGGGTGTTTCTCGTCCGCAAGTGATCATGAAAGAAGTTGATGGTCAAATGCAAGAACCGTTTGAAAACGTAACTTTTGATGTTGAAGAACAGCATCAAGGTTTCGTTATGGAACAAATGGGCTTCCGTAAGGGCGAAATGACCAATATGGAAGTAGACGGCAAAGGCCGTATGCGTATTGAAGCAACTGTTCCTTCACGTGGCTTGATTGGTTTCCGTTCGGAATACCTAACCATGACTTCTGGTACAGGGATCATGACTTCAAGCTTCTCGCATTATGGCCCTGCTAAACCAGGTACTGTTGCGCAGCGTCAAAATGGTGTGTTGGTTTCTATGGTTCAAGGCGTATGCTTGGGCTATGCATTGTTCACACTGCAAGACCGTGGTCGTCTATTTGCTCGTCCGCAGTTAGAAGTTTATGAAGGTATGATCGTAGGTATTAACTCACGTTCTGACGACATGGCTGTGAACCCGACTAAAGCGAAACAGTTAACTAACGTACGTGCATCTGGTACAGATGAAGCGTTAACATTAGTTCCTGCAATTGAATACACGCTTGAGCAAGCGCTTGAATTCATTCAAGATGATGAATTAGTTGAAGTAACACCTAAATCAATCCGTATCCGTAAACGTTGGTTGACTGAAGGCGAACGTAAACGTAACCGTGGTAAATAAGATTTAAAATAATTTTGCTCACATAGGGCACTGTTATGAAAAAATGCTATCAATTTATTGGTAGCATTTTTTTTATTTATAATTAGTAATTCATTATATTCAACACAAATAATTCCGAGTAAATTAGAGGGAATTATAAGCTGTGATAAATGCACTACAGTGCAATACAGTTCTCAAAATATTTTACTTAATAAAGAATACTATCAAAGATAAGCTGGAGAAAAGCATGAGTATTGTTCAGGAATTCAAAGAATTTGCCCTTAAAGGTAACATGATGGATTTAGCCATTGGTGTCATTATTGGTGGTGCTTTTGGTAAAATTATTGATTCATTGGTTAAAGACATTATTATGCCTTTAATTACAGTTATTACGGGCGGTGGAGTCGATTTCACGCAAAAATTCTTTGTATTAGGAAAGAATCCCGATAATTTACAATCTTTAGATGCCTTAACTAAGGCCGGTGTAAATGTATTGACTTACGGTAACTTTTTAACGGTTTTGATTAACTTCTTAATCTTGGCTTGGGTCGTGTTCTTGTTGGTTAAATTCATGAATCGCTTGCGTAAACAGGAAGGCCCGGTAGAGGAAACACCAACAACTCCAGCCGATATCGAATTACTACGCGAAATTCGGGATGAATTAAAAAAACGTCCACAGCTGTAAGTTTACTCATAGGAAAAACGGTACTTTGAGTGCCGTTTTTTATGGCTTAAAATAAAATATTTATAATTAAATGAGTAGAAGCCTAAGATTTTTATGAGTTAACTTGATGAAAAAAATCATGTATAAAGTTGATGCAACAGCCAAATCAAGCTATTAAATTAATTATCTTTGACTTGGATCGTACTCTATTCGAGGGGGATGAAGCCCAACAACTTGCACGAAATAAACTTAATCAACCAGCACAGCGGCAATATCAAAAAATCTGCAGGCTGGCTTTGGATCATCGGGTTGATGCTTATTATATGAGTCAAGAAAACAAGTCGCAAAGCCAGAAGGTGCCGCATTTTTTAACATTTTTCAGGACTTTGCTATCCACCTACAAGAATGACTGATGGTGGGAGATGATCTCGAGATTGATATTTTGCCTGCTGCCGCATTAGGCTTTAAGACATTTTTGGGTCAGCAAGCAAAATATTATGCAACGTGCGCGCATTAAGAAACATCCACTCATCGAAATGATCTCTTATTTGACGCAGCTCAAAATGGAACATTTAATCCATCCGAAACTTAATTTCGAGTAAATGCCAGCCAAACTGGCTCTTGATTGGGCCATGCAGTTCACGCTCAGGAAGGGTAAACACAGCTTTATCAATCGGGCCGACCAATTGCCCTTTTTTAATCTCGCCAAGTTCCCCGCCTTTTTTACCCGATGGACAAGTGGAATGCTGTTTGGCAAGTTTGGCAAAATCTGCACCGGCTTTAATTTTCTTCTTCAGCTGTTCAGCCTGTTCTTTGTCTTTGACTAAAATATGACGGACGATGGCAGATTTCATGCTCTATTCCCTTTAAATGGAGTCTTGGTCGCTATTTTAACTTTTTTTAAAGGCTGACACTGCGGACAAAATACACTGGCACGTTGTCCAAGCTTTAAATTTTCTAAAGTGGTTTCACAGTTCACGCACATTTCACCAGCACGACCATAGGCCAACAGGGTTTGCTGAAAATAGCCATTTTCGCCCATGGCATTGGTATAGTCGCGTAGGGTAGAGCCGCCCAAATCAATGGCCTGTTTTAAAATTCGTTTAACTTCGATAACCAATTTTTCAATTTGCAGACGGGTTAAGCTTGATGCAGGTTGAGCAGGATGAATGCCCAAGTTGAACAGGCTTTCAGTGGCATAGATATTTCCTACACCGACCACTATATGATTGTCCATAATCGCCACTTTGGCAGCGACATTTTTCTTTTTAAATTTTTCCGCCAAATAATCCGCATTAAAGGCCTCACTTAAAGGTTCAGGGCCTAAAGTATCAATCAGTTTGCTTTGCGAATCGGGGTCTAACCATAAAATACAGCCGAAACGACGCGGATCGTGATAGCGCAGTTCTATACCTTCAAACTGAATAATTAAATGATCATGCTTGCGCAATTCCGTATTGGCATCGCACAGGCGAAAACTGCCCGACATGCCTAAATGCCATAACATACTGTCTTGCTCAAACTGCGCCAAAATATATTTAGAACGTCGGGTCAGCCTAACTAATTTTTGTCCCTGCAGTTTTTGAATATCGTTCGGGATAGGCCAACGTAAACGTGATTCACGGACTTGAATAGAATTCACTTTTTGATCAATTAAAGGCAATAAACTGGTTTTGGTGGTTTCGACTTCTGGTAATTCAGGCATGTTGGATTCTAGTGTGAGTAGATAAAGCTAATATCGGGTTGCAAAGCAATGAATGCAAGTTTTTATTTTGAATTGCTGCCTGTTAGATTTGCGATTTATCTTATAGAGATCTGTCTTTTAAATTGATTAAACATATACCCATTAGCTTAATTTTAAATTCCATTTTTAATATGGATAACTATTTTTTTAATTTTAGTTTTTCCTTAATTTTTTGAAAAATATTAATAAAATTAATTGTTATTAAACGCATTGTTATTTATTTTATGTATAACTTTTTATTTTTTATATGATAAAAAATTGATGAGATTAAGGTTTATAAATTATGTAATTTTCACACAATACATATAATTTATTTGAATTGTAGCCTCTTGAATGTTGCTGTGATGTTCTTTATGAAAAAATTTAGTCTAGCGCTGTTATCCACTTTGATGATGGTTGCCATGACACACACTCAAGCCGCTGAAGCATTTGAGCTAAATAGTCAGTATGTGTTAGGTGACGGTAAAGGTACTGAACTTGCTGCTTAATTCTCAACCCAATGATATTTTAGGTCTGGCAATAAACCGTGTACATATGAATGACCGTATCCCTAATCCTGCCTTTAATGCCAGTGCAGAATATAATGTTGAACTGAACTACAGCGATTATCGAACCCAATGGTTAATGCTTCGTGCGAATATTCAGTATGTTATTAACCCAGGTGCTACAAATAACGTAGACGATGCCTTGGTACTTGGTTTAAGCTCTAAAATAGTATTTTAATATGATATAGAGAGTATCTCATGCAAGGTAAATATCACGTGATGCCCATCAATATGACTTTACTTTGCCTGACGGTATGTATCTGCCAAAACCTCTATGCTGAAACAGATTCCTCAACTGAACCTGTTTTGTTGCCTACCTTAAAAATTGAAGCGACACGTACCGATACTGACTGGTTGCAAACCCCAGCTTCGGTATATCGAATCGACCAAAATAACAATCAAAATAATCTTGGGGTCAATCTCTCTGAAACATTAAAAGGGGTTCCCGGCTTACAACTGAATAACCGTGAAAATTACGCCCAAGATTTACAAATTTCGATGCGTGGTTTTGGTGCGCGCTCAACTTTTGGGGTGCGGGGCATACGTTTATATGTCGATGGTATTCCGGCAACCATGCCTGATGGTCAGGGACAAACCTCGAATATTGATTTAAGCAGCTTGGATCATATTGAAGTTTTGGGTGGACCATTTTCATCGCTTTACGGTAACTCTTCGGGGGGTACAATTTTAACCACCACTAAACAAGGTGAAGGCCGTGATTCTATTGAGTTAGGCTACTCAGGCGGTAGTCATAACAAAGGTCGTGCGGATATTGTCTTGCAAGGGGGGGCAGACAAGACTAATGAACCAAGTTATGTCGTAAGCTCTTCTTATTTTGATACCGATGGTTACCGAGACCACAGTGCTGCCAAAAAAGTATTAAGCAATGCCAAACTGACTTGGGATTTAGACGATGGTTCTAAAGTGAACTGGATTGTCAATCATGTGGACATTAATGCAGATGATCCACAGGGCTTGACCCGAACGCAATGGAAAGAAAATCCGAAACAACAAGTTCCATTCTTAAAACAGTTTGATGTACGTAAAGAAATCAATCAGACCCAGACGGGTTTAACCTGGTCGAAACCGATTAATGATCAGCATGAAATATACGGTATGGCTTATTACGGTCAACGTGAGGTTGTGCAATATCAATCTATCCCAAGTTCAACACAAGTAAACCCACGTCAAGCAGGTGGAGTCATTGATTTTAGCCGTAATTTCTATGGAACTGATTTACGTTGGATAGGTAAAGATCTATTACCGAATACTCGATTTACTGCGGGTTTAGCAGTTGATTTTATGGATGAAGATCGTCAAGGTTATGAAAACTTTGTATTGGTAAATAATCAGCCACAATATGGCATCAAGGGGAATTTACGCCGTGATGAGACTAATACGCTGTGGAATTTAGATCCTTATCTGCAAGCATCATGGAACTTTTTACCTAATTGGACGTTAGATACTGGCTTACGTTATAGCAATGTCCATTACAAATCTAAAGACCATTACATTGTCACAAATAATGGTGATGACAGCGGTAAAAAAGACTATAAAAAGCTGTTACCTTCAGCTGCATTGAGCTGGAACATTACTCCAGAATTTTCGACCTATATCAGTTATGCCAAAGGTTTTGAAACGCCGACTTTTACCGAAATGGCCTATCCAACAGTGGGAACTTCCGGGATTAACTTTGACTTAAACCCTGCGACCAGTGACAACTATGAACTGGGCTTAAAATCTCAAAATCGTTTCGGTAATTTTACTGCTGCTATTTTCCAAAGTGAAACGCACAACGACATTGTTTCAGCTGAATCGAACAATGGACGGAATACTTTCCGCAATGCCGATAAAACGCTAAGACAAGGTGTGGAACTCTCATGGAATAAAAAGTTATGGCGCGATCTGACTGCTCAAGCGAGTTATAGTTTTATCGATGCAACTTTTGATGCCGATATCCCAAATACTGACCCTGCAAAGGTCGTAGCGAAAGGCAATTATATTCCGGGTGTAGCTAAAAATCAGGCTTTTGCAGCTTTGGGCTGGCAGCCTGAAACTGGCTTTAACGCAGGCGTAGACATTCGCTATATTGACAAATTATATGTCGATGACATCAATTCTGATGCTGCACCCAGCTATAGCGTAACCAGTGCAAACGTTGGCTATGTCTGGAAAAATGCAGACTGGAAAGTGCGCACTTTTGCCCGGGTCGATAATTTATTTGATAAAGAGTATGTAGGCTCAGTCATTGTCAATGACGGCAATGGTCGTTTCTTTGAACCTGCCGATGGTGCGAACTGGAGCGCAGGTTTAAGTGTCACTAAAGCATTTTAAGGAGAGAAAGTGTGGCTTTATTATTTGAAACCATTCAGTTTGGAACATTAAAACTCAACAATAAAATCGTGATTGCACCCATGTGTCAGTATTCAGCAACTGAACAAGGGGAAGTAACTTATTGGCACGAACAGCAATGGGCGAACTATGCCTTGTCGGGTGCTGGTTTATGCATTATTGAAGCCACTGCGGTTCAGCCTGAAGGGCGGATCAGTTATGCAGATTTAGGGCTGTGGAATGATTTGCAACGTGCTCAAATGAAAGCGCTTTTGGCTAAAGTAAAATCTTTATCTCCTATGCCTTTTGGTATTCAATTGGCGCATGCAGGCCGTAAAGCCTCTACCGATAAACCCTGGACTGGAAAAGATCAATTCAAACCGGAAGAAGCCCATGGCTGGCAAACTGTTTCTGCCAGTGATTTGCCATTTAACCCCACTGATTACCCACCGCATGCGCTGAGTAAAGATGAAATCCAGAAAGTGATTCAGGACTTTGCTGATGCAGCCGTGCGCGCCGTGGATGCAGGATTTGATCTGATTGAAGTCCATGCCGCACATGGTTATCTGCTGCATCAGTTTATGTCGCCACTGTCTAATACACGTGAAGATGAGTATGGCGGCAGTTTTGAAAACCGTATTCGCTTGACGCTTGAAGTATTGCAGGCGATAAAAAATGCAGTACCTGCAGGTTATCCAGTCGGAGTACGTATTTCAGCGACCGACTGGATCGATGGAAAAGACAGTTGGGATATTGAATCTTCGGTCGGTTTATCCAAAGCTCTAGAGCAGTTGGGTGCAGTTTATATTCACGTATCCAGTGGTGGCTTGCATGCAAAGCAACAGATTCAAATTGGTGCCAATTATCAGGTGCCTTTTGCTGAGGCAATAAAGAAAGTGGTTCATATTCCAGTCATTGCGGTAGGACTGATTACTGAAGCGCAGCAAGCTGAACATATTTTGCAAACAGGACAAGCAGATGCCATTGGTCTTGCACGTGCCATGCTTTATGATCCGCGTTGGCCTTGGCAGGCTGCTGCAACATTGGATGAACAAATTGAAATTTCACCGCAATATTTGCGCTGTCAGCCGCATGGTTTGAAATCACTGTTTAAACCTTTTCAAAACCAAAATTGAACGGTTCAAATGGCAGTGATTGAGCTGAAGTAAGTTGATTTAACAACAAGGAGCAGTTGTGGTTTTAAGTGTAATTTTACCGATTTGCCTGCTGCTTCTGTTGGGATTTATCTGCGTAAAATTTGAATTTATTTTAGCTGAGCATATCAAAGGTTTAAGCCAGTTTGTTTTTAAAATATCCTTGCCGGCATTTTTATTGCAAGCCTTAGCCAGTAAGCGGTTTGATGAAATCTGGCATCCCAGTTATTTCATCGCTTATGGCGGGGGGTCACTGCTTGTTTTTGCCTTTGCATTTTTGTTGTACCGTCAATATTTTCAATGTCGTTTGACCGAATCTGGCGTATTGTCTATGGGCGCATCCATGTCCAATACCGGGTTTATTGGTACAGCCATACTGATGATGTTGATTGGACAGCATGCCGCAATTTATCTTTCCTTGACTCTGATTATTGAAAACCTACTGATTATGACTTTGACCCTGATTATTGCCGAAGCAGGTATTCATCAACATCGGGCGAAATCTCAGTTGCTCAAGCAGACCTTATACAATGTCATTAAAAATCCGGTGATTCTGTCTATCGTGTTTGGCATGTTGTGTGTGATCTTGAAAATCCAACTTCCATCTTCGATTGTTCAGGCTTTAGAGATGTTAGGTAAAACGGCATCTCCGATTGCTTTATTCGTCATTGGAGGAAGTCTGGTTGGAATGAGTTTAAAAGCTGTAGATTTACACAGCATGACTTTGGTGCTAATAAAAATTGTACTGATGCCACTGACTATTTTTGTCTTATTGAGTATTTTGCCCAATGTCAGTCAGGAAATGCTGTATGCCGGCACATTGCTTGCTGCGCTCCCCATGCCGATTGCGTTCGGCATTCTGGGGCAGAACTATGGACTGGGTGATAAAGCACTCAGCGCTTTAATGTTAAGTACAATATTGGGATTTATGCTGCTGAGTGGTCTAATTGCAGTTTGGTGGTAAATGATGACGGCAATAAAAAAGCCCCGAGTTTGGGGCTTTTTTATTGGAGAAAATTTAACTTTTCTTTTCAGTTTTTGCTGGAGTTTTCGCTTGTTCAGCCATCATTTTGTCTACGACAGCTAAAGATTCTTTGGCTTGCGGTATATTTTCTTTTGCCAGGGTAGAGAAAATCTTTTTCGCTTCAGGCAGGTTTTGCGGAACAATGTTGCCATTCGCGAACATATTGCCCACCGCCATCAAGGCTGGAATATAGCCTTTTTGCGCCAACTCTTGAATGCTTTTTAAACCTTGTTTAATGGGTGCTTCATTTTTATTTTTAAAACCCTGACTAATGTCATATAAGGCTTTGGCATGAATCGCTTGATAGTTATCTTTTTTAATTAAAGGATCTAATTTTTGCAAGGCCAGTTTATCTGAAGCCGGTGTGCCTTCAGCAAAAAGTAACACTGCTAAATCGACAGTCGCATCAGCAAACCCTTGGCTCGATGCTTTTTCTAAATACTGTTTGGCTTTTTTGGTGTCTTGTTTAAGACCTAAAGTTCCCCCCATATAATTTTTACCTAATACATAATTGGCAACAGGGTAGCCTTTGTTCGCCGCCTCTTCATACAGCTTGATGGCTTTTTTCTCATCTTTGGCTGTACCTTGACCCGTTTGAGTCAGATAGCCTAAGTTATAAATGGCTTGAGCATTGCCCGTTTTGGCCAACTTATCCAGTTCTTGGTAAGCGTCCTTCATATTATTGGATTTGATTAATGTTTCAATTTTAGCAAATGCAGGATCAACAGAGTTTGTAGCCATCTCTGCCATTGCAAGATGTGAAGACAGGGTGATGATGCTGGCAAGTATAATTTTTTTCATAGTTTAATAACCTTTTTATAAACAATCACATAATTCCATTTATGTGTTTCAGAATGTATGTGGAAGACTCAATACAACATCATAAGTTTAATTATGTGAATGTAAATATATGATTTGTGTACTGCAACAATTTTTTTTTGATATTTGTATAGCACGTGCTTAAGTAAATCATGAGCCGCTTAAACCAGCCTTAAGTGCTTTTCCGTTTTAACATGAATCGATTTGCTAGAGTTGAAGTTTTAGTTGAAGCGAAATTTTATGACATAAAAAGGTTTGGAGGAGGCAACTTCACTTTGCTTTTTTCTCAATGTTTGTTTAAATCGCAGTTGAATAAAATTGTGAGTATATGAATGTTCATCAAAGCGATTAAACGGGCTTATGATCAGATTAATCTGGATGAAACTATTCCAGATGAAGACAAATTTGACGCATTGTTAATGAGATTAGGCAAAAACTTTTTGGTGAGCAAAGAAGACCGGGTTTATATCTTTGAGTATGAGGGAAAGACGGCGCGTATTGATGCAAAACATGCGCGTGCCTACCATTTTAAAGAGTATGTCATTAAAGATATGAACAAACTTTTTCACGATTTTAATTTATGATTTTAAAAAGCCTCCGATTTGGGAGGCTTTTTAAATGGGGGTGTATAAAATTGAATATTATTGTGGACGTGCCACATCGCCTTTTAAAGCCTCTGGTAAATCTAAAACGGTTAAGCCTAGTTCTTCAAGTGCTGCAGGTTTAGCAACCACCAAAGCTTTATAGCCGCCATCAATCGCAATGCTGTTTACCACTTCGACATCATTATTTAACTTTGTTGCCAACGCAGGTGTAGTTCCTGTGCCTTGAACCAGCTGTAACCAGCTTTTCGGCTTGGCTTTAAACCACAGGCGCGCAATAATTTCCTGACCAATATAACAGCCCTTGTCGTAATGCACGCCTTCACGTTGGTGTAAACGTAGCTCTTGCGGTTGGAACTCATGCGCCGTCGCTGCTTCAATCCAAGCTTGACCGGCTTCAATGGCTAGAAGTTGCCACGCTGCAATATCGGTTTCAGCCGCAGAAAAATCGGTAGTATCGCCATTTAGAGTAGGGAACACTGGACCGACTTGTTCCAGTTTCATTTTGGAAAATGCACCAAACTTTTTAATATGCTGGGCAAACTCTTCGGCTTGATCGGCAGTCACAACAATTTCAAAACTTTCCGGATTAATTTTTTTCAGCCATAAACCAAACTGAATACGACCTTTTAAACTACAGATGGCTGTATAGCGAGTTAGGTTTTCTGCTAAGGCTTCGGCATTTAAAGTTACTTGACCTTGAAGAAATTTTTGCGCATCCACACCGTTTAGCGTGTATAAGGAGAAAGCTAGATTGCTCATTTATTGCCCACCAATACTGGATCTAATACTAAAGAATTAGCGGTATTTTCCGCTATTTTGCAAAAAAAAGCACATTTAGGGCAAATATTCTAAATTTTATGCAACTAAATATTTCAAAAGTGTTCATTTTATACTTAAGCTTTTGAAATATATATGATTTGGGAAATGGCTTTTTCACAGCGTACAATGCTAACAAACCCGTGTGACTAGTCAACAACAATTACGCAGTAAAAAAATGATTTAAGAGGCAGGTAAGCTATGAACAACAACTACCGTAAACCACTGCAAGGCACCCAGCTCGAATATTTTGACGTGCGTCAAGCCGTAGAAGATATCCAGCCAGGCGCATATGCCAAACTTCCTTATACCTCTAAAGTACTTGCAGAACAGTTGGTACGCCGTTGTGACCCAGCCATTTTAGAGCAGTCATTAAAAGAACTTATTCAACGCAAACAAGATCACGATTTTCCCTGGTATCCGGCACGTGTAGTCTGTCATGACATCTTGGGTCAGACGGCACTGGTCGACTTGGCAGGCTTACGTGATGCGATTGCCGATCAGGGCGGTGACCCGTCTAAAGTCAATCCGGTGGTGCCGACACAGCTCATCGTTGACCATTCATTGGCCGTGGAGTTCGGCGGTTCCGATCCTGATGCGTTTGATAAAAACCGTGCCATTGAAGACCGCCGTAATGAAGACCGTTTCCACTTTATTGAATGGACCAAAACAGCCTTTGAAAATGTCGATGTGATTCCTGCGGGCAACGGCATCATGCACCAGATTAACTTGGAGAAAATGTCTCCGGTGATTCAAAACCGTGATGGCGTGGCTTATCCAGATACGTGTGTGGGTACAGACTCGCATACGCCACATACCGATTCACTCGGGGTAATCTCGATTGGGGTAGGTGGCTTGGAAGCGGAGAATGTCATGCTCGGCCGTGCATCATGGATGCGTCTGCCAGACATTATTGGTGTCGAGCTTGTGGGACAGCGTCAAGCCGGCATTACTGCAACCGATATCGTATTGGCACTAACTGAATTCTTGCGTAAAGAACGAGTGGTCGGTGCATATCTTGAATTCTTCGGTGAAGGTGCGGACAGCATGTCGGTGGGGGATCGTGCCACAATTTCCAACATGACCCCTGAATATGGCGCAACGGCTGCCATGTTCTACATCGACCAGAACACCATTGATTATCTGACTTTAACCGGTCGTGAAGCCGAGCAAGTGAAACTGGTTGAAACCTATGCCAAAGAAATTGGGCTTTGGTCATCCGAGATGAAACAGGCAGAATATCCGCGTGTACTGCGTTTCGATTTGTCGACTGTAACCCGTAATATTGCGGGGCCATCCAATCCGCATGCACGTGTATCGACAAGTGACTTAAAAGAAAAAGGTATTGCCGGTGTGGTTGAACAGCGTACCGATGGTTTAATGCCGGATGGTGCGGTGATTATCGCAGCCATTACGTCGTGTACCAATACATCAAACCCACGTAATACCGTTGCGGCAGGCTTGCTTGCACGCAAAGCAAACGAGTTGGGTTTAACCCGTAAACCTTGGGTGAAATCATCATTTGCACCGGGTTCTAAAACGGCAGCGCTTTACCTTGAAGAAGCAGGGGTATTGCACGATTTGGAAAAACTTGGTTTTGGTATTGTGGCCTATGCCTGCACCACCTGTAACGGGATGTCTGGCGCACTTGATCCAAAAATTCAGCAAGAAATTATTGACCGTGACCTGTATGCAACTGCGGTGTTATCGGGTAACCGTAACTTTGATGGCCGTATCCATCCTTATGCAAAACAGGCATTTTTGGCATCGCCGCCGCTCGTGGTTGCTTATGCGATTGCCGGGACCATTCGTTTTGACATCGAAAAAGATTCGCTTGGCAACGATAAAGACGGCAATCCAATTTACTTAAAAGACATCTGGCCATCGGATGCTGAAATTGATGCATTGGTACAAAAGTCTGTTAAGCCTGAACAGTTCCGTAAGGTCTACATTCCAATGTTTGATTTGGGCGAGCGAGTAAAATCGGTAAGTCCGCTGTATGACTGGCGTCCGCAAAGTACTTATATTCGCCGTCCACCCTATTGGGAAGGGGCTTTGGCTGCACCGCGTACTTTAAGCAATATGCGTCCGCTGGCAATTTTGGGTGACAACATAACCACCGACCATTTATCTCCATCGAATGCGATTGTGCTGGACAGTGCATCTGGTGAATATTTAGCGAAAATGGGCGTGCCTGAGGAAGACTTTAACTCTTATGCAACGCATCGTGGTGACCACTTGACTGCACAGCGTGCGACGTTGGCAAATCCGAAACTGTTTAATGAAATGGTGGTTCGTTCCGACGGCACGATTAAACAAGGTTCAAAAGCGCGTGTAGAGCCTGAAGGCGAAGTGATGCGTATGTGGGAAGCGATTGAAACCTACATGAACCGTAAACAGCCTTTGATTGTGATTGCAGGAAAGGATTATGGTCAGGGTTCAAGCCGTGACTGGGCTGCCAAAGGTGTACGTCTTGCAGGTGTGGAAGCGATTGTAGCAGAAGGTTTTGAGCGTATTCACCGTACCAATCTGGTCGGCATGGGCGTATTGCCGCTTGAGTTTAAACCGGGTACAGACCGCAAAACATTAAAGCTTGATGGTACTGAGCTGTATAGCGTGATTGGTAACATTGCGCCACGTTCGACTTTAACTTTGGTGATTGAACGAGCGACAGATGATGGTAAGAACCAGATGGTTAAAGTGCCTGTCACTTGCCGTTTAGATACCGAAGAAGAAGTGCATGTGTATGAAGCGGGCGGTGTATTGCAACGCTTTGCACAAGACTTTTTGGAAGGGCAAGTGGCTTAATACTTTAAGCTGAAAGTGATTGATATTGTTGTAAAAAGGCCCTACTGTTAAGTGGGGTTTTTTAATTTTTTGGGTATGAAATGCATAGAATAACGGAAATAAAGATTAAAAATTTTAAATCATGCCAAGAAACATTTTTAAGGCTTGAACCTTTTTCAGCCTTAGTTGGATACAACAACGCAGGTAAGTCTAATATCTTAAAATTTATAGATGCTTTAGTTAGAGGTAAAGCTCAAGAATTAACTAGCTTTTACGATTCTAATCAACCAATTGAGATTGTTGCGTTATTGGAGGGAGTGAATGAACAGACTTTAAGCCATTTATCTTCGGCTCAGCGTGAAAGCCTAACGCCATATTTAGAAGACAGTAAAATAAAAATTAGATTTTTACAAAAAAATCCAGGTACAGGCAGAAATGCAGTTGAAATGGGAGTTCAGCTTCCTAGCCAAAATGATGATATATGGAATAATCCAAATGGTTTGCCTCAAGCAATAACTACATTATTTCCTGAACCAACATTTATTAACTCTATGGAGGATTCTGCAGAAGATGTATCCAAATATAAAGCGGGAAATACAATCGGTAAGCTTATTGTTATTTTACAAAAAGAAATAATAGCTACAAAAGTTGATGAAATTAATGATGCTCTCAAAGTGATTGGTGCAAAATTAAATCATGATGGGAAAGAAAGATTAAAGGATTTTGATAATTCTATAAATAACAAAATTGAGGATTTTTTCCTTGGTCTAAGTCTAAATATTGATATACCAACTCCCGATATCACTGATTTATTTAAACAAGGGAAACTAAAGGTAACGGAAGAAGGAAATCAGAAAAAAACTGATTTCAATGAAATGGGGCATGGGGCTCAAAGAGCAATTCAAATGACTTTAATTAGACATTTAGCGGAAATTACTAAAGATGTATCAAAAGAGGGTAAAACCAATCTTCTTCTTATTGATGAGCCTGAATTATTTTTACATCCTCCAGCCATTGAGTTGCTTAGATCATCTTTAAAAAGTTTATCAAACAAAGGCTATCAAGTAATATTTACTACCCATTCTCCTTTTATGATTGAGCAAGAAGATATTCCTTTTACAAATATTGTTCGTAAAAATTGTAATGGTACTAAGGTTGAACTTAGATTGAATGAAGCTATTGAGAAAGTTTTAAATAATTACGATACGCAGGCACGTTTGTTATTTGAAACTTATAATTTAGGCCAAATTTTATTTTCAGATTGTGTTTTGATTGCCGAAGGTGATACCGAGCGACATGTTCTTCCATCTTTGATTAAAAAGATAACGGGGAAAACTTTAGGCGAATTAAAAGTGGCATTGGTAATTGCTAATGGATCTCAGAATATTTTAGGGATGATGAAAATATTAAAAGAAATGAATATTCCAGTAAAAGCTCTAGCTGATTTAGATTTCGCATTTTCTAATTCGGTACACATATTTAAACTAATTGAAAAAACTGACAAATCAATTGAGCAGTGTTTAGATGTCATTAAAGAAATACAACCTATTTATAATTTTGAATTACAAGGACGATATCCTACAAAAGGTAAAGGTTTTAAAGCAGCTCAAATTTATGAATTGTTGGCGCAGCAGCAAAAAGCAGATGAATCAATTAATACCTTAAGAGAGCATTTTAAAGCTCATTCAATTTGGGTATGGAAATTAGGTGCGATAGAACCTCATCTTTGTTTAGAAGCTAAAGAAACTGGTGAGTGGTATAAATTCAAACAAAATTTAAATGATAAAAAAATTGAAGACGTCATTGCGGATCATTTGCATATACAAGAATTTGCTTTTTGGTGTATTCAATAAATTTTTTGAAATCTATTTAAGATTTATAAACTCTTCGCCCAAACGCCACCATCACCTGTCGAAATGGACAATAGACATTCATCATAAGAGGGATATACTGGTTCTACCATTTCTAAAACCCATGGAGAACAAAAATGGTTACTGCTGGCGAAAAACCCGGAACAGGCTTCTATTTTTGTGTTCAGTGCGGAAAACGCACTTACTTAGAAATTGGTACAGATCGTTTACCCCCGTGTACCAAATGCCTTGGCAATATATTTAACAACAAAATTGCCTAAGCAGCACATATAAAAACAGTTACCCTCTGTTTTGAATAAAAGCCCTATTACACGATAGGGCTTTTTTGTGACTTAAATCTAGCTGTTACACTCCATGTTTGTTTGAAAAATAATCAAATTATCCCCATATAAAAACAAGCAATACATGGTTTTCAGGACTGATTACTTGGAACATTATCTAGATCTCAATCACGACTCTGGTGTTGCCAACTATGAAATTGGCAATGAGTTTATTCGGGTTCAATTCAAGAAAAAATCAAAAATTTATACTTATAGTTATACCAGTGCCGGCTATCAGCATGTCGAGAACATGAAACAACTGGCACAGTATGGCGATGGTTTAAATGCCTATATCAATAAAAATGTTTACCACCTTTATGTAAAATAGCAGAACGAACATTTCATGGCTTAAATATTGCTTGATAAATTATCCCAAGTTGCGAGCATCTATTTAAGGGTGGGGGCTTCTATCAAAGGGCTAGATACATTTAAAAATCAGAAGGAGAAATTAAAATGGAACACGCCAGCGAAATAATGAAAATTGAAAAAACATCGAAATATGTACACTTAATTGCAGGTTGGCCTTTTATTTTGGTGCTATTTGGTGGCTTGATTGGCGGTGGATTGGGCGGACTGGCTTATCTGGTTAACTTGAAAATCTATAATTCAGAGCTCAGCAAAATCAATAAAATACTGGCCAATATCATGTGTGGCATGGTCGCCATCAGTGCATGGTGGTTGATTGCCAGTGCAGTGCAAAACACGTTCTTTAATTCTTAACGATCATTTTTATGCATATGAGAACATTCAGATTTTCATATGCAGCGATTGCTCAACATAAAATAATAAAGCGTATGACGTTGCCAAAGGAAGAATGGATAAATACAAAATAAGAAAGTAAAAATTATCTAAAAAGATCAATAAGTCGCAATAAAAATCGGTAATTAATGCTATTTTGATTAAATATTCCGTAAATATTAATTTTTAAGAAAATAATTTCCAAAAAATATTTAAATTGGCTTTTCTTAGGGAAATAATCCCGAGCCTAACTTGGTAAATTATATCTCAAGGGTGTGACGGGGATCGAAAAGAGTAGATTGCTACCAGTTGCGTATAACGTGAGTGTAGTACTTACCCAAAAGGTCTCGATTCGGCTTAGGACGCTATAGATCACGAGTTTATAGGCATAAGGTTATCGCTTACAAAGCTATAATTGTTGAAGTTAAACATTATGTTTTCCCTAACACCCTCAAAAATTCTCTACCGAATAAAAAACAATAAAAATATAAAAATGCATTAAAAATCATAATGTTAAAATAGATTAAAAGCCATAAAATGTAGATCCACATCATCTACTCGTTTCAGCATATCAAATCTGTTATTTTAGAAATCATAAGCTACCGCGTAGAGAATCAGTATGAATCTCGATTTTTGGTTTCGTTTTTTACTTTCCTCAGTACTGATCAATTACATCATTTTAATGGTCTGGTTTTTGGCCTTTATTTTTGCCCATGACTGGATTAAGCAAGTCCATGGAAAATGGTTCAGTCTGTCAGATGCGACCTTCGATGCAATTCATTATGGGGGAATGGCGGTCTATAAAGTGGGTATTTTAATGTTTAATTTAGTGCCTTTAATGGCTATATATTTTATGGGTAAAAGTTAAAAACTACCCCCACCATTTTAAAAAATTTACCTACAAAGTAAACATGCTATCTCAGAATAATTTAATCAATATTTTCAGGCTGTTGTATTATTCATAAAAACTGAAAAATCTAAATTAGAATAATGTATAAAAGGAGTTTAGTCCGATGAATCAGCTCAAACCCGCCCTTATTTTAGGTGTATTCATTTGCTTGGGAATGATTGTTGCAGGATGGATATTAGGCAGAAGCGCACTAAAAATTAAACAATATGAACGCATTGTTTCGGTCAAAGGCTTGTCTGAACGCGAAGTCAAAGCCGACGTTGCGGTGTGGCCGATTCGCTTTAGCGCTGCCAGCCAAGACCTGACGCAGTTGTATGACACCATGGAAATAAACACCCAGCAAATTCAGGCATTTTTAAAAAGTGAAGGGTTTACTGCTGAGGAAATTACCTCGGCTGCGCCAAGCATAACCGATAAATATGCCCAGCAATATGGTGGCAATGAAAATGTCGCGCTACGCTATACCGCGCATCAAAACATAACCGTCTATACTCACAAAATAGATGCAGTACGTGCTGCACAAAGTCGCTTGGTGGCCTTGGGTAAAAAAGGCATTGCCTTTAGTGGAGATGACTCTGGACAAAAAACCGAATATTTATTTACCAAACTCAATGACATTAAACCGGCCATGATTGAACAGGCCACCGAAAATGCACGCAGTGTGGCAGAAAAATTTGCTGCCGATTCTAAAAGCGGTTTAGGTAAAATTAAATCGGCAAATCAGGGCTTGTTTAGTATAGAAGATCGGGACAGTAATACCCCGTATTTGAAAAAAGTACGTGTGGTTTCCACGGTCGATTATTATCTTTCGGATTAATTTAATAAAGCATGTCAGTCAGATTGTTGAAGATAAGTTGGATACAAATTTCAGCATTGATGCTTTTTGCGTAACAACGATCATCGTGCATTTTGCACTGATGAAACAGAAAATAACATTAACCAATCAGCAAGAGAAAGAATCTTTTGAAGCGCTAAAATGAAACAAACTTGAGCTAATCTGGGTACAATGTTAGAGATTTAAATGATTACGATAAGGAAACGCCCATGACACGCGATTTTGAACAATTCCCAGATGACGAAAACGGTAACGTACTTTGGCAAATGGCTGAAGATGGTGACGATCTGACTGAAGCACATGAAATTGAATTTTCGATTGCTTTTCATACCCAAGAACAAGCCGAAAAATGTGCGCTTTATTTGCTGAAAGAAGAACAAAAAATCAGCCTGTTTGAAGATGAAGAAGCCGATACGCTAGAGTGGATTATCACTATTTATATGTATATGGAACCTGACTATTCAGACATTGTCGATATTGAAGAATGGTTCACTAAAATTGCTGAACAACATGGCGGTGAATACGACGGCTGGGGTTGCATGGCCTATGTCTATGACGACGAAGACCTGGAAGATGAACTGCAAAGCTAATTCAAACCACCGAATAATAGTCCAAGTATAGGGTCTGAATTCAAGTAAAGCTGAAGTCGAACTTCCTCTTGTTGAGTAAAAGACCACGCAACCCTAACGCTGCAAATCGTTAGGGTTTTTTTGTGCCCAAATATTTGGTAAAAATAAAAAATAATGCCCTTGAACTTAAAATGAGGTGAGAGACTCGGATTTTACTTACAGTAACTCTCTAGAATTTCTGTACAAAAAAATCTTAAATACAGAGATAGGGATAAAAAATAATAAGGATATTAACGTGAATAAGGGAAAAACTCTAAATTCAGAATCTCCATTACCCCCAACTAATGATGAAGTACAGACTAGGCAAGTTTTACGTATGATGGCGGGGTTTGTAATTGCCGCCTTGATTATTTTAGCCCTGTATTTTGGAAAAGATATTCTCATTCCTTTGGCGCTGTCGGTGCTCTTGGCATTTTTACTTGAACCTTTAGTGACACGCTTAAAAAAATGGGGCTTGCCGCAATTGCCATCGATTGCACTGGTGGTGCTATTTGCCTTAAGTGTCTTAGGTGGGGCGGCAACTTACTTGGGTTATCAACTGGGGAATTTAAGTCAGGAATTGCCACAATATCAGGACACCATTAAACAAAAACTCGATTCGGTAAAAAGCTTTACTTCTGGACCAAGTGTATGGGACGGTGCCATCAGTACTATCGACACGGTTGAAAGTTCGATACAGCAGGCTGCACCCGATGAGAAAAAAGAGGATGTGCAACAGGTAGAGGTAGTAGGACAGCAACAAGGTAATGCTGAAGCTGCGATGCAGTGGGCATCAAAAATTCTCAGTCCTTTGGCGACTGCAGGTATTGTTTTTCTGTTTGTGGTGCTGATTTTACTCAGTCGCAAAGACTTGCATGATCGGTTGTTGAAATTGCTGGGTGGCAATTTGAATGTCGGTACAGATGCACTGGATGAGGCGGCAGATCGGATTGGAACCTATCTGCGGATGCAGCTGTTGGTAAATGTCACTTATGGTCTTCCCATGGCATTGGGTCTATGGCTGATTGGTGTACCTGCTGCCATTATGTGGGGGATGGTCGCGGTAGTGATGCGTTTTGTTCCTTATGTCGGCCCGATGATTTCAGCCTTATTTCCCATTACCTTGGCATTTGCAGTTGATCCGGGCTGGAATATGGTGCTATGGACCATTGGGCTAATTTTGTTACTTGAGTTGATTAGTAACAATGTGATTGAGCCGTGGTTATATGGAGAAAGTACCGGTCTTTCTACTTTGGCAATCATTATTTCAGCCACATTTTGGACCACCTTATGGGGACCAGCTGGTCTGATTCTTTCGACCCCATTAACAGCGTGTTTATTGGTCTTGTCCAATTATATTCCGGCATTGGGCTTTATTAAAATCCTGATAGGCAGCGAGCCTGTACTGACACCACCGGAACGGTTTTACCAGCGCTTGGTTGCAGACGATGTTGATGATGCGCTTGAAGTTGCCCAAGATTATATTGAACAAAAATTACCGAAAAAGCCCAGTGAGGAAGTCGTCGTTCGTAAGGTCATAAGCTTTTATGATGATGTTGCCATTCCCGCAATTCGTTTGTTTTCACAAGGACATAGTACTGACGCAAGCGCGGAGCATCGTTTAAGAATGCATCAAGGCTTGAAATTGTTTAATCATGATTTTCAACACAAGTATCCGAGTCCAAAGACAAATGATCCCGTACAAGTCATTTGCCTGGGCGCACGCTGGGAAATTGATGTATTGGCATCTTCCATGTTGGCCCATGGTTTAAGTTTAAGAAAAATTGCAGCGCAAAGTCATAATGAAGTACTGATTCAATCAAAAACAGATCTGCTTGAATCCTTACCCGAAAATATTCAGATGATTTGCATTTCTATGTTTCATCATCAGCCTTTGGCGCAAATTCGTTTGTTGAATCATCGCATTCGTAAACGTTTACCGCATGCAAAAATTATTTTTGCCACATGGGGCAATACCAGCGATGAATTGAGGGATGAAATTCAAGAGCGTTTCCAACCGGATGCCGTAGTGTCCACAGTGAATGAATTGATGCTGAGTATTGATGCTCTGATGCTACAACAGGGTGAAAACCCTGCACGTGAATTGCTTGCTGAAAATGAACCAGAACGTTTGGCGGCTTTGCATGAATTACAATTACTTGAACCTGAAACTTTATTAATTTATCAGCAATATATCGAAGAAGCTTGTCAGGCATTTAATGTGACATACGCGCAAATTTCCCTCGTCGATGAAAAATGGGTGAATACTCCAGCCAGTCCACTGGCAGATGAAAATCAAAATCCGATAGAAGCGGGCATTCCTCGGGAAGAATCCATTTGTACCCATCTGGTTCATCAAAATGAAGCCCTGATTATTGAAGATATAGACCGGGATCCGCGTTTTAGCCATAATCCGGAGTTGAATAAAAATAAAATCAAGTTTTATGCAGGTGTACCTTTGCGCAATAAGCAAGGCTTGGTGTTAGGCAGTTTATGTATTTTGGATAAACAGGTTCGGCAGATGAGCGAAGATGATTTGCTTTTATTGAACCAGCTTGCAGACGATTTAATTCAGACTTTAAGTAATGACAAGGCACAAACCCAAAAGTTAGAAGAAATTGCCAAGTTACAACAAGCAGAGCCTATACAGGGTTTATCTAGCTGATGAATGCTATCGCTTGGACTTATACATGATCAAGAAGACTGGGCAGTTAAACCTGTTCATCTGTATTTTTTAAGTATAAAAAGTTGTTGAGTTTCATATGCTTGTTGATGAAAAAAATAATCACACCCATACCAAAGCAATACATAGCCATGAATGGACAGCAGTAGACTAAATATATAAAACAACAAAAAGTGAGAAACAAGAAATGCCCAATACTGTCAAATTTCACCGTGTATTTAACGCGCCTCCAGAACGGGTATTTAACGCTTTTATTGATCCTGAAGCTTTAGTGAAGTGGATGGCACCGCATGGTTTTACTGCCAAAGTCCATCATCTCGAAGCAAAAGTCGGTGGGACGTTTAAAATGTCTTTTCGTAATTTTTCTACCGGTTCAAGCCAGTCTTTTGGGGGAACTTATCATGAGCTGATTCCAAACCAATTATTACGTTATACCGACCAGTTTGATGACCCAAATTTGCCGGGTCAAATTGAAGTTACTATTCAACTCAATCCTGTTTCTGTAGGAACCGAAGTGAATATTACTCAATCGGGTATACCAGATGTGATTCCAGTAGAAGCCTGCTATTTGGGCTGGCAGGAGTCCATGCAACTGCTGAGTTTATTGGTTACTCCTGAAATTCCAGATCAATAGAAATAAATACGATGCAAATTCAAATCAAACATGTCGATGCCTGAGTTTTGACTTGAGATGGACAACGGATTTTACTCAATCGACTTTGGCCCAGAGGCATCAAAAAGCAAGATGCTAAAATTGCTCTACGGTCCAAGGAAATAACACCATCGGCTGAACTGCGAAAATACTACACGTAGGATGCAGAACACTGGCAAGTATTTCAACGAAATTATAATGAAGAATTGCTTAAGCAACCGGAAGTGTTGCAGTAAATTCGAGATATGGCTCCACAGCAACCCGTGACTTTAATTTATTGCTGCAAAAAGTAAACTCTATAATCATGTGATTGTACTTAAACAAGTTTTAGAACAGAGTTAATGTTGATCTTGCCTGCTTTTATCCCATAAAATAAATAGGGTTTTATGCAAGAGATTGACTTCTAAAATGTTATAGTAGAGTTTTTGAGGTTTTTATGTCTTTGCCAAATTGCCCCAAATGTAATTCAGAATATGCCTATGAAGATGGCGATTTGCTGATTTGCCCAGAATGCTCTTATGAGTGGAAAGAGGGTGAAAGCAGCACTGAGCAAACAGCCATTATTAAAGACTCAAATGGTAATGTCCTGGCTGATGGCGATATTGTTACCCTGATTAAAGATTTGAAAATTAAAGGTTCTTCAGCGGTGATTAAAGTGGGAACCAAAGCCAAGAATATTCGTTTATTACCTGATTCAAGCGATGGTCATGATCTTGATTGTAAAGTTGATGGATTTGGTGCGATGAAATTAAAGTCTGAATTTGTGAAAAAAGCTTAACTCACACGAATTAAAAACTCGAAAGCTCTGGCATAAATGCGGGGGCTTTTTTTATGAGGTAGTCATCATACCAGTGCAAATTTAGACTTGGTGCATAGCATCTAAACAGCTTGGTTGCCGCACTGTCTGGCATGACATTTTATCATCTATAAATATTTTATGTCTAAACAGGATCCGGTTGATTAAAGATTGATATATCAGATTTAGGGTTGAACCAGCAGCATGATATAACACTAACAATCAAGTTAAAGGATTTCTGTTATGCCTCATATTCACCTTGAATATTCAGACAATATTCAAAATCTGGAACCAAAACCGATTCTGCTTGCCTTAAATCAGGCCATGGTGGATGGTGCTTATGTAGGTTCAGCAAATGAAGTTAAAAGCCGTGCCATTTGCCAGCACGATTATGTGATTGGTGTGGGAGATGCTTCACAAGCTTATGTGCATGCTAAAGTTTCTTTATTGAGTGGTCGTAGTGTGGAAGTACAACAGGAAATTTCACAATTGTTATTAACCACACTTGAGCAGCACTTACCCAGACAAAGCCAGGTGAGCTTGCAGATTTGTGTGGAAATTCTGGAAATGCCAAAAGCACCTTACACGAAAAAAATTGTGTGAGATTTTGAATGAATATCAAGAGAGTAGATTTCCGTTTATTCTCTTGATGTTTTTATTCTATTGAATACATTTAGACCAAAGTTTTATTGAACATCACTACAGTTATGAAGGGCTATAAAACAACCACATTAAAAAGCTGAAATTATTTATTTTTATAAAACAATAATATGGATTCGTAACTAAAATTAGAATTTTTCTATACATTTAAAAATAATAAAGAGGTTTATATGGCGGGATGGTATGAGATCAGTCAAACAGACGATGGACAATATCGCTTTGTATTAAAAGCTGGAAATGGCGAAGTGATTCTGAGCAGTGAATTATAGAAGGCAAAAGCTTCTGTACAGATTGGTATTGAATCGGTGCAGAAGTAATAGTACAGAGGATGAGCGTTTTGAACGACTGGAAACGAAAAATGGTAAACCTTATTTCAACTTGAAAGCTGTGAATTATCAGATTATTGGTAGAAGCCAATTCTATTCAAGTGAGCAATCACGTGCAAAGGGCATAGAATCATTCAAAAAAAATAGATCAACCACCAAGATTAAAGAACTTATAGCCTAGTGGAATGATATGCATGATAAGGAATGTATTGATACATGCTTTATTTTTGAGTAGCCCCTAAAAATTCAGATTTAAGCGATTAAAATAAATGCAAAAAAAACCTGATCTCCAACCATATAAAGCATTTGATGATCAGGTTGAACAATACGCATTTTTAGAAACGCTTGGGAATTTTCTGACCATTTGGAACCGGAGTTTCGGCTTTTTTAAGCACACCAAACAGCCAGGTTTCAGCATGGTTGACGGCTTGTTTTAAATCATCCCCTTGCGCCAAACGACCGGCAATAAAACTTGCCAATGAGCAACCTGAACCATGATATTCACCTTTAAGGCGCGGACATCTGGTTTCAGAAACCAGTTTGCCATCTATATATAAAGCATTGCGGATATAGTCAGGGGTGTCTTCATGTCCACCTTTAACCAACACCGCTTTGGCACCCATTTCAAAGAGTTTTACCGTGGCCTGATCAATATCTTCAATGCCCGTTAATGCCCGAAGCTCTACCGTATTCGGCGTCAGCACTGTAGCCAGTGGAATCAGTTCGATAAAAGCTTTTACAAGCGTTTCCTGATTGCCCAGTGAACCACCGCTATTGGCAACCAAGACGGGATCAAGAACATAGAGGTATTCAGGATGTCCACGTAAAAATTCAGCCAGTGCTGCAATATTGTCCGTGGTGCCCAACATGCCAGATTTAACGCATTTAATCGGTAAATCGTCCACGACTGCATTGGCCTGCGCTAACAGTAATTCTTTTGAAGTTGCTTCAAAGCCAAACACCTGTTGCGAGTTTTGAATGGTCAGGGCAGTACAGGCAATTGCTGCATGTGATCCACTTTGACCAATCGCTTCAATATCTGCCTGCAAGCCAGCTCCACCCGAGGGATCTAAACCAGAAAAGCAAAGTACAGTAGGGCGCACAATGATGTCCTTCTTCACAAAATTTGCGTTAGTATAGGCAACTTTGAGCCAAGTCTCGATAGTATTTGTGAAGTAAAAATTTAAGAGGAAAGGGTCAGTCTGTGATTAAAAATATTTTGATTGATTTAGATGGCACATTAACCGATCCCAAAGTGGGGATTACCACCAGCGCACGTTATGGCTTAAATAAAGTAGGTCATCCGATTGCAGATGATGTCAATATTGACTGGATTATTGGTCCACCACTTAAAGCTTCCTTGGCAAAAATTTTAAATGTGGCAGCGGATGATGTTTTGGCTGAACAGGCGTTGATGGGTTACCGTGAACGATTTGCTGTCACAGGCTTATATGAAAATCACGTCTTTCCTGAAGTGACTGAAACTTTAAAAACATTGCAGCAACAAGGCTATCGTTTATTTTTAGCCACGGCAAAGCCTGAAATTTATGCCAAACAGATTTTAGAGCATTTTGATTTATTGCAATATTTTATTTATCCCTACGGTAGTGAACTCAACGGTGAGCGTACCAATAAAGCCGAATTAATTGCTTATATTATTAAAAAAGAGCAATTAAAGTCTGAGCAATGTTTAATGGTCGGAGACCGTGAACATGATATTTTGGGGGCACGTCACAATGGAATTGAAACCATTGCGGTGGAATATGGCTATGGTTCAGATGAAGAGTTAACGGCAGCGAATCCTAAAGCAAGAATCGAGAGTTTTGCCGAGTTATTGGATCATTTAAATTAGTCTGGGTGCTAAATTAAAATTAATTTTCAAATACATAAAAAGGATCTAGCGATCCTTTTTTTAATTCTAGAATTTCAAATTGACCACTGGCTTCATAATTAACCAAGATCTAAATAAAAGCTTTCTTTGACTTCTTCCATCACGATATAGCTGTGTGAAGAAGCAGATGAAGGTAATTTCTTTAACAAGTCTCCTAAAAGTCGTCTATAAGCACTCATTTCTTTCAGGCGTGCTTTGACCAGATAATCAAATTCGCCTGAAATGAGATGACATTCTAAAACTTCCGGAATTTCCACCAGGTCACGTGCCACTTGATCAAACACATCTCCCGATTTGGCGGACAGTTTAATTTCTAAAAACACCAGTAAATTTCGATCAACCAGTTGCGGGTTTAAACGTGCGTAATAGCCCATGATAATGCCATCACGTTCCAAACGTTTTACCCGTTCTGAACAGGGCGTGGTGGATAAATTTACCCGAGCCGCCAATTCGCTAATGGCAATCCGTCCGTCTTTTTGCAAGATGGCTAAAATCTGCTGATCGGTACGGTCTAATTTACGCATCAGTTTTTTCCTTTTTTTAGATTTTTTTCACGATAAATCCATCGAATCACCTGGATTATAGCCAACAAAACAGTGAAATAAACTATCAAAGCAAAAATATACTAGGTAAATAAACTAGATGTTGCTCGAGGGATGGAAAATGCACGTAATTGTATTGGGTAGTGGTGTCATTGGCGTTGCAAGTGCGTACTACCTCGCGCAGCAAGGCGCAAGTGTGACTGTATTAGACCGTCAGGCAGGTCCGGCAGAAGAAACCAGTTTCGGTAATGCAGGTCAAGTCTCTCCCGGTTATTCAACCCCATGGGCAGCACCTGGTATTCCTTTTAAAGCGGTGAAATGGATGTTTCAGCATCATGCACCGCTGGCCATCAATATGGATGGCAGCATGTGGCAGTTGCAGTGGATGGCACAAATGCTGAAAAACTGTAATCCGCAAAGTTATGCCATTAACAAGGAACGCATGACCCGCGTGGCCGAATATAGCCGCGACTGCTTAAGAGATTTGCGTAAAGCCACCGGTATTCACTACGAAAACCGTTCTAAAGGCACCTTGCAGGTGTTTCGTAATGAAGCACAGCTTGAAGCCGTACAGCGCGATATTCAAGTCTTGAAAGAATGCGGTGTGGACTATGAATTGCTGCTAAAAGAAGACTTGGCAAAAGTTGAGCCGGCCTTAGCCTTTGCCCAAGACAAACTGGTCGGTGGTTTGCATTTGCCGAATGATGAAACAGGGGATTGCTACCTGTTTACCAATGCCTTAGCTAACCTTGCCAAAGATTTGGGTGTGGATTTTAAATTTAACCAGAACGTTGAAAAACTGGTGCTTGAAGGCGATGAAATCAAAGGCGTGCTGGTCAATGGTCAAGTGCTCACCGCCGATCGTTATGTGCTGGCTTTTGGCAGTTATTCTCGTGATTTCTTAAAACCATTGAACTTAAATTTGCCAGTCTATCCGGTGAAAGGCTATTCACTCACCATTCCAATTGTAGACCCGGCTTTTGCTCCGCAATCTACAGTACTTGATGAAACTTATAAAATTGCGATTACCCGTTTTGACCAACGTATTCGTGTTGGCGGTATGGCGGAACTCAGTGGCTTCAATCATGGCTTGAATGAAAATCGCCGTGCCACTTTGCAAATGGTGACGCAGGATTTATTCCCGGGTGGCGATATGCAACAGGCGACATTCTGGACCGGTTTACGTCCAATGACGCCGGACAGCACGCCAATTATTGGTGCGACCCGTTACAGTAACCTGTTTCTCAATACCGGACATGGCACCTTGGGTTGGACCATGGCCTGTGGCTCAGGCAAATTGATCAGTGATTTGGTGCTTAATCATAAAACCGACATTAATACCGAAGGTTTATCGATTCAGCGTTATCCCAACGCGGCTTAATTTACCCCAAACCCTATTCAAGGATGAATAAATGTCACGTCCCATTCGCGCTGTGATCCATCAGCCGGCATTACGCCATAATCTGGCGGTTGCACGTCAGATGATGCCTGACAGTCAGGTTTTTGCCGTGGTCAAGGCAAATGCTTATGGTCACGGTATTGAACGTGTTTATGATGCTTTTCGACAGGCAGATGGTTTCGCCTTGCTCGATATTGCGGAAGCGAAGCGTATTCGTGCACTCGGTTGGCAGGGTCAAATTTTGCTTCTCGAAGGTCTGTTCGAGGTTCAGGATTTACAGGATTGTGCTGAATTAGATCTCGGTTTTACCGTGCACAGCCAGTATCAAATAGACTGGTTACAGCAGTTTGATGGTTCCGCACAGTTTGATGTGTTTCTGAAAATGAACAGCGGCATGAATCGCTTGGGTTTTAATCCTGAAGCCTATCAGGCGGCATGGCACAGTTTGCAGCAACTTGGGTGTGTGAAATCTGTAACCCATATGACGCATTTTTCCGATGCGGATGGTGAACGCTTGGGTGAGCCTGGCATTGGCTATCAACAACAAGTCTTTGAAGAAACCATCAAAGATTTACCGGGAAAATGCTCGATCAGTAATAGTGCCGCTATTCTGCGTTATCCCCAACAACTTCATTCCGATTATATCCGTAGTGGCATTATGCTCTACGGCAGTTCCCCAGATTATCCAGCGCATAGCATTCAGGACTGGCAGCTGCAACCGACCATGTCGCTTCGAAGCAAGATCATTGCTGTGCAAGAAGTCAAAGCCAGTGAAAGTATTGGTTATGGTTCACATTTTATTGCCTCCGAACCTTTAAAAGTTGGCATTGTTGCCTGTGGCTACGCCGATGGTTATCAGCGCATCTCGAAAACCGGTACGCCGGTACTGGTCAATTCAGTTCGAACCCAAACGCTAGGTCGGGTCAGTATGGATATGCTGGCGGTTGATCTGAGCCATATCCCCGATGCTGATATTGGCAGTGAAGTCGTGCTTTGGGGGACATCATCAACAGGTCAGGTTTTAGCTATTGATGAAGTGGCAGTCAGTTCAGGCACGGTGGGCTACGAGTTGATGTGTGCAGTCACAGCTCGGGTTCAATTTGAAATTGAACATTAGAATTTAAAGTTTATGGATTCAAAATCCAGTTATTCACAATAGGGAAATTAATATGTCACATTCAGATATCCAAAAGATCCACACTACAGAAGTGATGAGCGCAGTGACCATTTTTAATCAAGTGGTGTATTTATCTGGGCAGGTACCGAAAACCACGGCACAAGATATTGAATTGCAAACTCAGGATATTCTTACCACCATCGACAGTTTATTGGCGCAGGCTAACAGTGATAAGTCACGATTATTGTCAGCGCAGATTTATATAAAGAACCTTGAAGATTTTAAAACGGTGAATACGGTTTGGGTTGACTGGCTAAAAGGCTGCGTCGCACCATCACGCGCGACGATTCAGGCGAATCTGGTTAACCCGGATTGGCTGATTGAAATTGCTGTGACCGCAGCGCAAAAGTAATTTTTAGCTTCAACTTTTTAAAGCCATCTCCCGCAACTAGATCAGGAACAGTGTAACTGTCTTGATTAAAGCAGAAATTAATCAAGAGGCAGGATTGAGCGCACAGGAAGCTTTCGCCCAATTCAAAATGCCCGGTTTATACAGTGCTATAAGGATATTGAAATATGACAACGAATCAATTGGATGATTCATCCTCTCCGCATGAGTTACAACGGAAACTCTCCAACCGTCATTTACAGTTGATCGCTATTGGTGGCGCAATTGGTACAGGTTTGTTTATGGGTTCAGGGAAAACCATTTCCTTGGCCGGGCCGTCTATCCTGATCATCTACATGATTATTGGTGCGATGTTTTTTTTCCTGATGCGCGCATTAGGTGAAATTTTGCTTTCCAACCTGCATTACAAATCCTTTATCGATATGGCGCATGATCTGATTGGCCCGGCTGCGGGTTATTATATCGGCTGGTCGTATTGGCTGGGTTGGGTGTTGGTGGGTATTGCGGATTTGGCTGCGATTATCAATTATCTCGGTTTTTGGCTACCGCATGGAGAAGCTTTTACCCCTATGGGGCAGGCCGCCATCAGTGCCGGTTGTGTACTGTTGGTATTAGGCATTAATCTGCTCACCGTGAAACTGTTTGGTGAAATTGAATTCTGGTTCGCGCTGATTAAAATTTTAGCCATTTTAGGCTTGATTGGCATTGGCGGATATATGGTGTTTATGCAGTTCCAGCCACCGCAAGGTGCTGTGGCAAGCTTTAGTCATGTCTGGTCACATGGTGGCATGTTTCCGAAAGGTGCAAGCGGGTTTTTGGCCGGATTCCAAATCGCGCTGTTTGCCTTTGTCGGAGTAGAGCTGATTGGAACCATGGCAGCGGAAACCAAAGACCCAGAGAAAAATCTGCCAAAAGCCATTAACGCAATTCCGACGAGAATTATTCTATTTTATGTTCTGTCCCTCTTTGTAGTGATGTCAGTTACCCCATGGAACCAGATTCCCGCGGATCAGAGTCCATTTGTGACCTTATTCTTGCATGCCGGAATTCCAACCTCTGCCATTATTATGAATCTGGTGGTTTTATCTTCAGTGATGTCCTCCATGAATAGTGGCGTGTTCTCGACCAGCCGGATGCTGTTTGGTTTGGCTAAAGATGGTCAGGCACCGCAAACCTTAAGCCAGTTGTCTAAACGTGCAGTTCCGGCCAAAGGACTTATCTTTTCTTGCTGCTTTATTATGGCGGGCGCGGCATTGCAGTATTTCGTACCCAATACCATTGAAGCGTTTACCTTGGCCAGTTCATTATGCGTCATCCTGTTCATTAGTATCTGGAGCCTGATCATGGTCTGTTACATTCGCTACAGAAAACGTAGTCCTGAATTGCATGCCAAATCAACGTTCAAGATGCCGGGTGGGGTATGGATGTCCTATATCATTCTAGCTTTCATGCTGTTTGCTTTAATTATTTTGAGTTTAGAGGCTGATACTTTAAAAGCCCTGATGATTAGTCCGCTTTGGTTAATAATTCTTGGAGTGACCTATCAACTGCTCTATAAACCACGGATGAAAAAGCGTACTCATCCTTTAAAAATAAAGTAGTCACTGATTCAGACAGTTAAAAAGAGAGTGGTTTGATCCACTCTCTTTTTTATGAGGATCCATTTTAATCATGATTTGAAATTGAGTTAAGCGCGAATCGCGGCTAAGAAATTAACTTGAAAAAGTAGGAAGATCAGAGCCATCCTCGATCAAAATTAAAAAATAGGTAGTGGGTTCAGCGGACGCCGACTCTGTTGATGATAAAAGTCTTTTTAAATTAACTACTTAAAGTGTAAAATTTATCTCTTAACATTAGAAAAACAGTCTAAGAACCAAAATTCTGCAATGATTAGTTTATCTCTTCAGAGCGCAAAGTCCGGATCCTGAAATGGCGGGTGAATTGCTGCTAGAAAACAAGCTGGATCTGATAGTTGGAATTACATTCAGAAAAGATTGAACAAGCTAAAATTAAATAATGAGTTAATAAAATTCAAAAAAATTAGAATAATTAGGAGTAGGTATGAATATCTATGTTGGGCATAAAAACGATGGCTTAAAAAATATCTTGGCAAAATTACTGGATGAAGCGGGCATTCATATTAATGGTAACCAGCCTTATGATATACACATACATAATGATAATTTTTATAACCGTGTCTTACAGCAAGGCTCATTAGGTTTGGGTGAAAGTTATATGGATGGCTGGTGGGATTGCGACAGGTTGGATATTTTATTTTATAAAATTTTACGGGCCAAATTAGATCAAAAATTACCGCACAATTTAAAAGATATTATCAGAATTGCGATTGCTCGCATCAGAAATTTACAGACTCAAAAAAGAGCATGGACGGTGGGTGAAGAACATTACGATCTGGGTAATGATCTTTTTAACCATATGCTGGATCCATCTATGCAATATTCCTGTGCTTACTGGAAAAACACCGACAATCTTTTTCAAGCCCAGCAACAAAAACTCGACTTGATCTGTCGTAAACTTGACTTGAAACCCGGTATGCGATTATTAGATATTGGTTGTGGCTGGGGAGGGCTAGCCGAGTATGCAGCTAAAAATTATCAAGTTTCGGTTACAGGTATTACTATTTCTAAAGAACAACAAAAACTGGCAGTTGAGCGATGTAAAGGACTGGATGTTGAAATTTTGCTCATGGATTACCGCAACTTAAATGATCGCTTCGATCGTATTGCATCAATAGGCATGTTTGAGCATGTGGGATTGAAAAATTACGACACCTATTTTCAAGTGGTACAACGTAATTTAAATGCTGATGGATTGTTTTTATTGCACACCATTGGTTCTAATCTAACAAGGATCAGTACCGATGCTTGGATAAGTAAATATATTTTCCCCAATGGTTATATCCCCTCAATTGAAAAAATTGCTCATTTTAGTAGTGGCAAATTTATTATGGAAGATTGGCATAATTTTGGTAGCGATTATGACTTAACACTTCGGGCTTGGTCTGAAAGATTTATTAAAACGTGGCCAGAAATTGAAGCCAATTATAGTGCGCGCTTTAAGCGCATGTTTAATTATTACTTAAATGCCTGTGCTGGCGCATTTCGTGCAAGGGACTTACAATTATGGCAAATCGTATTCAGCCCAAATGGGATAGAAGGTGAAGTTCGAATTGCACGTTAGAATATGAGATTAACCGTGAATCACGGATTAAAAATTTTCTTTAAAATCATCCAGAAAATTTCTGCCTATCTCACCCAATGCTACTTGGCTATGTTCCTTAAGATCAATTCAGAGCGATTTTCGCACCAAAAATGATTTTGAGGCTTAAGCTAAGAAAAATGCAAAAGCAACAGTTCGGAAGAAGCAAACTGAATTAAAAAATTGAATAGTAATAAAATTATTTATATTAAGCTCTGATAAATTTGTGGACACTATTCTAGTATTACCCAGTTAGAAAAAGTGGGCTTTACCGGATGCTTACATGCATCTTATGGAAACAATCGGCTTAAGCCGGATTCGGGTGAGTGAGTAAAAAAAGATATAAAAAAACCTCCAAGAGGAGGTTTTTTTATATCAACTCGATTAAAACTGCGGTTTGACGACCACTAAAATCACCACCGCAAATAGAATCAGCGTTGGCATTTCATTAAAGTAACGCCAGAATTTATGCGATTTGTAATGCGGATTTTCCAGCAATTTTTTACGGTAATAGCCGCAGAAAAAATGGTAAATCACCAGTAAACCGACCAATCCGACTTTCAGGTAAAACCAGAGTGCTGCATGGTAATGCCGAGTTGCATCACCCCAATCCACTAAAAAGTGCGCTGTGATGAGGGTGGCAAGCATGGCAGGCCACATGATGCCGCGGTACAACTTGCGTTCCATAATCTGGAAGCGCTGATGACTGGTAGCATCCTCACTCATCGCATGATAAACATATAAACGTGGCAGGTAGAACAAAGCTGCAAACCAGCAAACCACAGCAATAATATGTAATGCTTTTACCCACAAGAAAGCATCAGAAGGAGCATCCATCTATTCACCCTTTTAAGGGCAGTGTGGCTGAAGTTGATCATCCGTTGCCGAATGATCAACAATTCTTAGCTTAGCCTTCCCATTTTTTGAAAACAAGACAGGCATTTACACCGCCAAAACCGAAACTGTTACTCATCACAGTATTCAATTTTGCGTCACGTTTTTCAAGCACGATATCAAATGGTTTTGCGCCTTCATCCAGTTCAGTCACGTTAATGTTTGGCGCAATAAAGTCGTTTTGCATCATTAGAACCGAATAAATCGCTTCTTGAACACCGGCAGCGCCCAAGCTGTGACCGGTCATCGACTTGGTTGAGCTCAGTGGAGGAACCTGACCTTCACCAAATGCTTGTTCCATGGCTTTAAGTTCTGTGATGTCACCGGCAGGAGTAGATGTACCATGCGTATTTACGTAGTCGATTTTATCTACACCGTGCTGTTTTGCTTCTTCTAAAGCCATAATCACACAACGCGTTGCACCTTCACCGCTTGGCGCAACCATGTCTGCACCATCGCTGTTTGCAGCATAGCCGACGACTTCAGCAAGAATTTTTGCACCGCGTGCTTGCGCATGTTCAAGTGATTCAAGCACCACAAAACCGCCGCCACCGGCAATCACGAAACCGTCACGGTCAGCAGAATATGGACGAGAGGCTTTTTCTGGCGTGTCATTGTATTTAGAGCATAGTGCGCCCATTGCATCAAACAACAAGCTTTGTGACCAGTGATCTTCTTCACCGCCACCGGCCAGCATTAAATCCTGTTTACCCAATTGAATCAGGTTGTAGGCATAACCAATTGCATCGGCAGACGTTGCACATGCGCTGGTAATGGTATGCGCCACACCTTGTAATTTGAATGCAACACCAACGTTTGCGGTAATGGTATTGGTCATATTGCGAGGAACAAAGAAAGGACCAACTTTACGCGCACCTTTGGTTTGTAATAATTCGTTCATTTCAATAACAGAAGCAGTTGAACCACCACCTGAACCACCGGCAATACCGTAACGTGGGTTATTCGCCAGGTCGTCTGCGCTTAAACCTGCATGTTCTACCGCAGCTAAAGCCGAATTATAGGCATACATCGCACAAACACCCATAAAGCGTTTTAGTTTACGGTCAATATTGTCAAAGTTTTGTTCTGCTGCTGCACTCACGTGGCTTTTAAAATTAAGTTCAGCATAAGTCGGGTTAAAACGTGTTCCAGAAATCCCGTTTTGCAAAGAATTAGTTACTTCTTCTAAAGAATTACCAATACATGAGTTAATGCCCATGCCAGTGATTACAACACGTTTCATCTACAGATCCCTTATGTGGTCGTGGTTTGAATAAATGCAGCTGAATGTATCTTTTGCCTCAAGCAAAACCCAGCGCCTTACTCATGTATTTCAATTACATTCATAATAGCAGAAAGGTTTTTGAATTCTTATGGCAAATATTATGCCTATTGCCCTGTGTATCTATTTGTGAAAATTCTCCGGTTTAATTAACCAAAAGATACAGATTAAAATTGAGATAAACTTAGACTGTACCTAGTATTTATCAATAATTGTAAGAACTGAAAATGAGGATAAAGAATGACTGATATCAATAATAAACATTCGCATGGATTCTTCTCAAATGCCTTTGGAGTGGCTAAAAAGATCAGTGCAGCTGGAATGGGTGTACTGAATCATGCCGCGCCGAACGGTGTAAGCAAGGACATGCAGCCCGTAAAAAATGGCAAGGTAGTGAATGGAGATACTCATCAATTAAGTACTTCTGAAGCCCATAAATATGATAATCCTCAACAAATGCTGCGCGAGTATTTCCCTAATGTGTCAAAACAATTGCTCGGTCGTCAGTATGGCAAGGTGACGCGTGTCGCCAATTTTGTTTCCCCGCAATTGTCAGATAAATTATCGGATTATTTTTTTGAACAGTTAAATCAGTTTACTTCAAATCTCAGTTCCGTCGATGCCGTGCTTGATCAGGCGGGCGCAAAAGATTTACAGGAATTGACCCAGGACGTAGACCGTTCAAAGCGAATCAGCCAGGCCTTGGCAGAACAGAATAAATGGATTGCTTCTATGCAAGGCGCTCTCACCGGGGCGACAGGGGTGGTGGGTTCGGCAATTGATGTGCCGTTGTCTTTAGTCATGTCTTTACGCATGATTTATCAAGTGGGACGTGCCTATGGTTTCGAGCTGAATAAAGAAACAGAACACGATATCGTCCAGTTTGTGTTTAAACAAATTGATTTAGGCCAGATTGCGGAAAAACAGAGTGTATTGATGGCGCTAAAAGCATTATCAAGTATGTTGAAAACACATGATGTTTCTCAATTCCAGCAAATGTTGGGTTCGAGTAACGATGTGGCATCGCTCAAAAAATGGTTAAGTAATGAAAATGGTGAAATGAAGTGGAAGTGGTTGAATCATCTTCCTAAAGTTTCAATCATTAGTAAATTGACACCAGTCGCCGGAGCGGGCATTAGTGCGGCATATAGTTGGAAACTGGTTGAAGACGTCAATCAGAAAGCACAACAAATCTTTTCTCAGGCTCGAAGATATTTGCAACAGCATGAAGGCGTAGAATTATCAGCGATTGCAGCTTATGAAAAATCTGTGACCTTATTAGCTCAAGCAACACCGAAATTATTGGAACATTTGTCTAAAGTTGATGACAAACCAAGTGAAATTAAATTAGATCAGGATATTCAAATTTCTGATAATAAAACCATTTCTAATGTCATCATCAAAAAGAAAGCAGAAGTTTCCAAGAGCGAAGAAAATCAGCAAGCAGAGCAAGATGAACAGGTTGAACAGGGTCTGGAAGCTTTAGCTGAGCAAATGGTTGAACCACATGAACAGGTTGAACCTCAGAAACCTGCTGTTCCTTTAGAAGAGCCAGTATTAGATCCAGCTCAAGAAGACTCTGAGCCAGAATTGGATCCAGCTAAAGAAGACGCTGAGTCAGAACTTGAGGGAAGTGAAAGTGAAGAGAAATCAGAGCAATCTTCGAGCAACGCATCTGAACAACAGGATGAAACCGCTGCAACAAAACGTAAAGTTACAAAAAAGAAATCCTAAAAGCTGGGCTTAAGCCTGTTAAATGCTTTACAACGCCCTAATTATAAGGAAATGGTTGATATTTGATATGGCCTCGAATATTGACCATTTTTCTATCTTCGCTTACAATTGTCTGCCCTCGAAAAGTAGTATTTTTTTGAGGCTTTTTATTAACGGGAGAATTGCCAAATGGCAACAACAAATCAGTTGATCCGTAAGGGTCGTACTACTTTGGTTGAAAAATCAAAAGTTCCTGCGTTGAAGGCTTGTCCACAACGTCGTGGTGTTTGTACACGTGTTTACACTACTACACCTAAAAAACCTAACTCAGCAATGCGTAAAGTTTGCCGTGTTCGCTTAACTTCAGGTTTTGAAGTATCAAGCTACATCGGTGGTGAAGGCCATAACCTACAAGAGCACAGTGTTGTTCTTATCCGTGGTGGTCGTGTTAAAGACTTACCAGGTGTACGTTACCATACCGTTCGTGGTTCTTTAGACTGCGCTGGTGTTAAAGATCGTAACCAGTCTCGTTCTAAATACGGTACTAAACGTCCTAAGAAATAATCTTTTTAGATTAGCTTCTTAAGAACGTAGAACCGCAATCCTTTATCGTCTCGCTTGTCTGATTTCTGCATTTAATTTTGTAAAATTCAAGCGACGTGTAGTAAGGCCAGCGAACAGTACATGACACTTTGTACTCATGCTGGATAAACCTGAAGTGTCATATTTATAGGTGTTAAAATGCCAAGACGTCGCGTAGTTGCTGCCCGTGAAATCCTTCCGGATCCTAAGTTCGGCAGCCAAACAATCGCTAAGTTCATGAACCACGTAATGCAAGATGGTAAAAAATCTATTGCTGAAAGTATCGTTTACGGTGCTTTAGACCGCGTTCAAGAAAAATCTAAAGTAGACCCAGTTGAATTTTTCGAGACTACTCTTGAAAAAGTTCGTCCTATGGTCGAAGTAAAAGCACGCCGTGTTGGTGGTGCTACTTATCAAGTGCCTATGGAAGTACGCCCATCCCGTCGTACTGCCTTAGCTATGCGCTGGTTAGTAGATGCTGCTGCTAAGCGTTCTGAAAAAACTATGGCTTTACGTCTTGCTGGCGAGTTGCTTGATGCAGCTGAAGGTAAAGGTTCAGCGATTAAGAAACGTGAAGATGTGCATCGTATGGCTGAAGCCAACAAAGCCTTCTCTCACTACCGTTTCTAATAGGTTTAAAGACCTTAATCAGGAAGATGATAGGGCGGTTTACTGAACTATCGTCAAACACTTTAAGCTGCTCTTGCAGCTTAAAGTGTCCTGTTTTAAACAACAAATTTAGGAATGCAAGAAATCATGGCTCGTCAAACCCCTATTTCTCGTTACCGTAACATTGGTATTTCAGCACATATTGATGCTGGTAAAACCACGACTACTGAACGTATCTTGTTCTACACAGGTGTATCTCACAAAATCGGTGAAGTACATGATGGTGCAGCAACAATGGACTGGATGGAACAAGAGCAAGAACGTGGTATTACAATCACTTCAGCTGCTACAACTTGTTTCTGGTCTGGTATGGGTAAACAATACCCAGAACACCGTGTAAACGTAATTGACACCCCAGGACACGTTGACTTCACAATTGAAGTTGAGCGTTCTATGCGTGTTCTTGACGGTGCATGTATGGTTTACTGTGCTGTAGGTGGTGTTCAACCTCAGTCAGAAACTGTATGGCGTCAAGCAAATAAATATAAAGTGCCTCGTTTAGCATTCGTGAACAAGATGGACCGTACTGGTGCAAACTTCTTCCGTGTTGTTGAACAAATGAAAACACGTCTTGGTGCACACCCTGTACCAGTTGTAATCCCGGTTGGCGCTGAAGAAAACTTCACTGGCGTTATCGATTTGATCGAAATGAAACAGATCATTTGGGATGAAGCTTCTCAAGGTATGCAGTTCGAATACGGTGAAATCCCGGCTGAACTTCTAGAACTTGCAGAAGAATGGCGCACCAACATGGTTGAAGCTGCGGCTGAAGCTTCTGAAGAATTGATGGACGAATACCTAAACAATGGCGACTTGTCGAAAGAACAAATCGTTGCGGGTATCCGTGCTCAAACTTTGGCTTGTGAAATCCAACCAATGCTTTGTGGTACAGCTTTCAAAAACAAAGGTGTTCAACGTATGTTGGATGCTGTTATTGATTTCTTGCCATCACCGACTGAAGTTAAGCCTATCGAAGGTATTCTTGACGACAAAGCTGAAACTAAAGCGATTCGTGAAGCATCTGACGAAGCTCCGTTCTCTGCGCTTGCATTCAAAATCATGAATGACAAGTTCGTAGGTAACTTAACTTTCGTACGTGTATATTCTGGTGTGCTTAAACAAGGCGACCCAGTATATAACCCAGTTAAAGGCAAACGTGAACGTATTGGCCGTATCGTGCAAATGCACGCAAACGATCGTCAAGACGTTGAAGAAATCCGCGCTGGTGATATCGCTGCATGTGTAGGTCTTAAAGACGTTACCACTGGTGATACTTTATGTGATGAGAAAAACGTCATTACTTTAGAGCGTATGGAATTCCCTGAGCCAGTAATTTCTTTAGCTGTAGAGCCTAAGACAAAAGCTGACCAAGAAAAAATGTCTATCGCCCTTGGTCGTTTGGCTAAAGAAGATCCATCGTTCCGTGTTCGCACAGACGAAGAATCTGGTCAAACGATTATTGCTGGTATGGGTGAGCTTCACCTTGACATTCTTGTTGACCGTATGCGACGTGAATTTAACGTTGAAGCTAACATTGGTAAACCAATGGTTGCTTACCGCGAAACAATCAAAAAGACTGTTGAGCAAGAAGGCAAGTTCGTACGTCAAACAGGTGGTAAAGGTAAATTCGGTCACGTATATGTTCGTTTAGAACCTATGAATGTCGAAGAAGCTGGTAAAGAATACGTATTCGCTGAAGAAGTTGTCGGCGGTACTGTACCTAAAGAATTCTTTGGTGCAGTGGATAAAGGTATTCAAGAACGCATGAAAAATGGTGTATTGGCTGGTTACCCTGTTGTGGGTATCAAAGCGACATTATTTGACGGTTCTTACCATGATGTCGATTCTGACGAATTATCGTTCAAAATGGCGGGTTCTTATGCCTTCCGTGATGGTTTCATGAAAGCGGATCCAATCCTTCTTGAACCGATCATGAAAGTTGAAGTAGAAACTCCAGAAGACTACATGGGCGATATCATGGGTGACTTAAACCGTCGTCGCGGTATGGTTCAAGGTATGGAAGATTTACCTGGTGGTACTAAAGCAATTAAAGCTGAAGTTCCATTGGCTGAGATGTTTGGTTACGCAACTTCTATGCGTTCTATGTCTCAAGGTCGTGCGACTTATTCTATGGAATTTGCTAAATATGCTGAAACTCCACGTAACGTGGCTGAAGGCATCATTACTAAGTTCCAATCTGGCGGTAAAAAAGGTGACGACGAGTAATCTTTCGATTACTATAAGCCCAAACTAATTCATAGTTAAAAACCAAGTGCTCATGCAGTAACCCTGCATGAGTAGTTATAAAAGGAAGCTCTCATGGCTAAGGCTAAGTTTGAACGTAATAAGCCACACGTAAACGTGGGTACAATTGGTCACGTCGACCATGGTAAAACAACTTTAACTGCTGCAATTGCAACGATCTGTGCAAAAACTTACGGCGGTGAAGCTAAAGATTACGCAGCAATTGACTCTGCACCAGAAGAAAAAGCACGTGGTATTACCATTAATACTTCACACGTAGAATACGATTCTGCAATTCGTCACTACGCGCACGTAGACTGTCCAGGTCACGCCGATTATGTTAAAAACATGATCACTGGTGCTGCTCAAATGGACGGCGCGATTCTTGTATGTGCTGCGACTGATGGTCCTATGCCACAGACTCGTGAACACATCCTGCTTTCTCGTCAGGTAGGTGTACCTTACATTCTTGTATTCCTTAACAAGTGTGACCTTGTTGATGATGAAGAATTGCTTGAATTGGTAGAAATGGAAGTTCGTGAACTTCTTTCTACTTATGACTTCCCAGGTGATGATACTCCAATCATCCGTGGTTCAGCGCTTCAAGCATTGAATGGTAATGAAGGTCCGTATGGCGAATCTGCTGTAATCGAATTGGTTGCTGCGCTTGATTCTTACATTCCTGAACCAGAACGCGCAATTGACAAAGCATTCTTGATGCCAATCGAAGACGTATTCTCTATTTCAGGTCGTGGTACTGTAGTAACAGGCCGTGTTGAATCGGGTATCGTTAAAGTTGGCGAATCAGTTGAAATCGTTGGTATTAAAGATACAGTTGTAACGACTGTAACTGGCGTGGAAATGTTCCGTAAATTGCTTGACGAAGGTCGTGCTGGCGAGAACTGTGGTGTTCTTCTACGTGGTACTAAACGTGAAGACGTGCAACGTGGTCAAGTACTTGCTAAACCAGGTACAATCAAACCGCATACTAAATTCGACGCAGAAGTATACGTACTTTCTAAAGAAGAGGGTGGTCGTCATACTCCATTCCTTAACGGTTACCGTCCACAATTCTATTTCCGTACGACTGACGTAACTGGCGCAATCCAATTACAAGAAGGCGTGGAAATGGTAATGCCGGGTGACAACGTTGAAATGTCAGTAGAACTCATTCACCCAATCGCAATGGACCCAGGTCTACGTTTTGCGATCCGTGAAGGTGGTCGTACAGTGGGTGCTGGTGTAGTTGCTAAAGTAACTCTATAATCAGTATTGATTGTATAAAAAAGCGCTCCTTTGGGGCGCTTTTTTTATGGGTAATGATTTCTTTGCTTGGGTTTTACATCAAAAAAAATTCACTGATCCTGGTTTTTTTTCTTGCGTCAAAATAAAGCAGTGTTTTATTCCCTTGCGTCAAAATAAAGTAGCACTTTATTTCTCCTCATGTCCTTAACTGATATTTTCCTGACCTTATCTGCACTTATAGCAAATTTTTAAATACGTAATATAGGAATTAAGAAAAACAAACATAAGTGAATTGAGCAATATTATTTTGCTAGATAGGAGTAAGAGTCATGAATGCGAAGGTCAATATTACCAATCGTGCAGGTGCAAGCTTTCCTGTACGTCGAATGAATTTCGATTTTAATAATGTGCCAGAATACTGGATGAATGGCTCGGCAGGTCTTACCCATTTTATGACAGCATTATCTGCCTTGTTCCCAGCCGGTGAAAAATTTTTCATTGATAGTGTTCGAGCTGTTCGCCACCATCCTGCCATTAAAGATAATCAGGAATTACAAAAAGAAATCAGTGCCTTTATTGGTCAAGAAGCCATGCATACTCAAGAGCATGTCGGTTTTAATGCTTCAGCACAAAAGTATGGGCATGATATTGCTGCTTTAGAATCTAAAACAGATAGCGTGATTCAAACTTTCCGCACAATATTCGTAAAAATGGCAAAACCTGTAGGTATTACGCAGGAGATGATTGATTTAACTGCCACTACAGCACTGGAACATTTCACCGCCACAATTGCATCTGAACTGCTGCGTAATCCGCATATTCAAGATCTGATGACGGATAAAACCATGGCGACTATGTGGGCATGGCATGCAATTGAAGAAAACGAACATAAAGCGGTAGCCTATGATGTTTTTGAGGGCGTATTTGGCCGAGGTCTTAAAGCCTATATATTACGGACCAGCTCTTTAAGCTTAGCAATGGTCATTCTTTTTATCACTCAATCCTATTTTCTTGCACGCTTATTAAAAGAAGATAATCAGTTAAATCTGAACTCATTAAAAGAAATTTATGCTTATGCCTATAAGCCATCCCAAGGCATTATTGCTGGCATGGGTAAAGAAATGCTGGCTTATTTTAAACCAGGTTTTCATCCGAATGATTTAGATACTGTCAGTTTGCTGGAGACTTGGAAAGCTAAATTAGGTTTTTAAGCGGGATTAACTCTTTGGGCAATAAAAATTGCCCTTTTTTCTCGATTTTTTAGGCAAAGTTTCTATAATGCGAAGCTTCTGTTATTTAAAAGATGAACGAAGATGATTCGTTTAATGCAAAAAGCGGATGTAACTCGCATCACGCAAATTGAGCAATTAGTACAAAGCCATCCGTGGACCGCAAAACAGTTTGAAGAATCTATTGATTCTTATCTCAGTACCGTGATTGAGCAGCAGGGACAGGTGGTTGGTTTTTGTATCTTGCAACCCGTGTTAGATGAAGCCAATCTTTTACTGATGGCCATTCATCCGAGTCAGCAGGGTAAGGGATTAGGTTATCAATTGCTTGAAGCTTCAATTGCCCAATTGAAAAATAATCCGCTGCAAATTTTTTTAGAAGTGCGAGAAAGTAATCAAACAGCAGTTGCACTGTATGAAAAAGCCGGTTTTCATCAGATTGATTTACGTAGAAATTATTATCCCAATCCTGGTGGCTCACGTGAGCATGCCATTATTATGGTGAAATCATGCAGTGATGATTTTTCACAGCTTTTTAAATAGTTAATAATTAATGTTATTTAATAATTGGGTTATTCCATCCAGAAGGTAAGGTCGTCATGAGTGAGTTTCCCAATTGTTGGATTTCTTCTTGATTGAGCAAGCGATTTAAACGGCGCCATTGCCCGTCAATTAATAGCTCTAAAGGTACATATTGAGATTTGTAATTCATTTTATTGGAATGCGGAACCCAGTAGCCTAAATAAACATAAGGCAAATTTAAAGTTTGGGCGTGTTCAATTTGTTTAAGTACTGCAAATACACCCAATGAACGTCGACTTTCATCCGGATCAAAAAAGGTATAAACCGCAGAAACCCCATCATCTAAAGGATCACAACTTGAAACGCAAATAAGTTTGTCATCTTTCCAGAATTCGAGAAAAAAACTGTCCGTACAGCTATGTACTAAAAACTTTTCGAATTGATCTAAGCTAGGCGGGAACATATCGCCATCGGCATGACGCTCAATGATATAGCGTTCATACAAGGCATAATGAATTTCCGATGCATCAGCAGTACGGCTAATTTTAACGGTCAGGTCTTGATTGCGTTTCCATGCCTTTTTTTGCGTACTGTTCATGTGAAAATCAGCGACAGGGACGCGGCTAGACAAGCATTGACGGCATAAGTGACATTCAGGACGATAAACAAAATCGCCACTGCGACGAAAACCGACACGAGAAAGTTCAGATAGACTGACCACATCAATGCGATGTGCAGGATCTAGAAAGACCATCCGCGCTGATTTATTTTCCAGATAACTACAGCTATGCGGTGGGGTAATATAATACTGTAAATCATTCAATAGGGATTTTGGGTGATATGAATTCATGGCAAGATCCCTCTGTTATTTTCATTCAATTAATCGTGCGTGTTGCGCTATTGTTTTACTTGAAAATACACCCTCCTGATATTTTTTCCAATCTATAGCGGGCTGTTTCACAACATCTTGTAACGAATTAAGATACGCTTGGCGAGAAATTGTACAAGCACCCAGACTCAAAAGGTGATCATTAACCAGTTGACAGTCAACCCAAGGCAGATGATTGTCCTGACCCAGCAGCATTAAGGTATAAAAAGCCATTTTTGAAACATCGGTTTGAGTACTGAACATTGATTCACCAAAACAACCCTGTCCAATGGTCACACCATACAAACCGCCCACCACTTTGCCTTCATCCCATACCTCAATGCTATAGCCATAACCTGCATCAAATAATTGGCAGTACCCGTCAATAATATCCTCAGAAATCCAGGTCTCTTCTGCATAACTACGGGGTAGAGAGCAGCAACGAACCACGTGTTCAAAAGCATGATTAATTGTGATTTTATAATCAAATTTTTTCATGTTACGCACGAGAGATTTACTGGGATGGTAATCTTTGGGACGAATAATGCAGCGCGGTTCAGGGCTCCACCAGCAAATAGGTTCACCCTCACTAAACCATGGAAACAGACCGTGAGTATAAGCTTCAAAAAGTGTAGCAGGGGAGAGGTCGGCACCGATGCAAATGAGTCCCTGATCGTCGGGATCAGCTTCGATAGGATCGGGAAAAATGAATTCTGAGGGTGCTAAGGGGTGCATAGGATTCATCCTGAACGAGAACAGTAACTCGCGATAAGCGTTTATGATTTTTATCATATAAAAAAACCGCCCAGTGAAGGACGGTTTTTTTGTTTAGATAAAATTATTCACCTAAAGCATCGAGATATTTTTCAGCATCAAGTGCAGCCATACAGCCTGAACCTGCAGAAGTAATCGCTTGACGGTAAACGCTATCTGCAATATCACCTGCAGCAAATACACCAGCGACAGAAGCGGCAGTTGCATTGCCTGCAGTGCCACTGTGAACTTGAATATAACCATCACGCAGGTTCAACTGACCTTCAAACATGCCGCTATTTGGCTTATGACCAATGGCAACAAATAAGCCGGTGACTTCTACATCTTGTTTAGAGTCATCTTGAGTCGATTGCAGACGAACTGCAGTTACACCTGACTTGCTGTCACCCAGAACTTCATCGACTTGATGATTCCAGATGATGCTGATTTTGCCTTCTTTCTCTTTCTCGAAAAGATGATCTTGAAGAATTTTTTCGGAACGCAAAGAATCACGGCGGTGAACAAGTGTCACATGGGATGCAATATTTGAAAGATAAAGTGCTTCCTCAACAGCGGTATTACCACCGCCGACCACCATGACTTTCTGGTTTTTGTAGAAGAAACCATCACAGGTTGCACATGCGCTCACGCCTTGACCCATGAATGCAGCTTCAGATTCAAGACCTAGATACTGGGCTGTTGCACCTGTTGCAATAATCAGGGCGTCACAGGTGAACTCTTCCATATCGCCTTTTAAAACGAAGGGACGAACGCTTAAATCAACTTCATTGATATGGTCATAGACAATCTCTGTACCAAAGCGTTCAGCATGGGCTTGCATGCGTTCCATCAGTGCAGGACCTGTTAGACCTTCAGGGTCACCCGGCCAGTTGTCAACTTCAGTTGTCGTGGTCAGTTGACCGCCCAATTGTAAGCCTGCAATCAGCATTGGCTTTAAGTTGGCACGTGCAGCATATACAGCTGCGCTATAACCAGCAGGGCCTGAACCTAGAATAATCAAACGTGAGTGACGAGCGCTCATTCGCGGCATCCTTTTTTTATTTAGAAATTTGTGAAATTATACGTGAAACTTGATAACAGTTGTGTGCGTTCGATGTCGATATTATTGATCATTCAAATCGATTTGAGCTATATACAATAATAATGCAGTACTAGATACTGCATTCAGAGTATAGGCCGTTACAGCCTATACATAATATTGCATCTTTTTCCTTGGAACAGGTGCATAATATCGAGTTGAATTGCGAAACTATTTTGTCTTAGTTTCTTACAAAAACATGAATGAAAAATTGGTTACAGGACAGTATATGACTGCGGTGTCGAGTGCTTATGCACAGCGCTTAATAATGACATTATTTTTAGTCTCTTTTGGGATTTACTTATTCCTTGCAACAGTGACTTATACGCCTTTTGATCCAGGCTGGATGCATATTTCCAGTGATACACAGCAGGTATCGAATGCCAGCGGTGTGGCAGGTGCTTGGATTGCAGATTTACTGTTCGGTTTTTTAGGCTGGGCAAGTTTACTCATTCCAGTCTTTCTATTCGTTGAGGCGATACAGGTCTGGTGGCCGTATAGCTTTTTGAATAAACCTTTTCGCTATTCTGCACAGTTTTTTATTTTACTGGCGACAGCAAGTTTATTGTATTTATATTGGCAAGTGCCTGCCGACACTTTAGATAATTCTTCGGGTGGTATTATTGGTTATGAATTGGGAGAAAGTCTGTCGCAGATTTTAACCATTTATGGCGCAACCGTATTTCTGGTCATATTTTGGGTGGTTTTATTTACCCTGTCATTTGGTGTGAAGTGGAATAAAACCTGGGTCACACTCAAAGCTACACCCGCTTATTTACAAGACTTGTTTTATAGAAATGTTCCCGAAACTGAATCTGCATTTGATCGTACAACGCCTGAAGTTAAAAAGTCAGTTGCGAGTGCCAAGCAAAAAACTGTAGCAGAAAGCGTGACGCCTGCGCCAGAACATCGTGAAGTCCAAGAGACATCATCCGTAGTGCGAGATCAGGCTGCGGAACGCCTGTTCAACGATATGGTGGAAAAAGAACAATATGCGCAACAGCAACTCATTGACGCTGAAGATGAAGCGGAATTCGCACAAGTCTTGGAAAAAGCCCATCGTCTAGAAGAAAATACTCGACGCGTGGTTGCAACGGGTGAAGTTTGGCGTGCTTTAAACTCGGATGAAAATCAACAACATAAACAAGATATTGATGCTTTATTAAAAGCAGCAGAAGAATCTGAACTACATACGCCGCATGAACACTTTAAAGCCTTTGTTGATGAGCAGCCTGCATCAATCGCTACGCCACAGTCTAAACAGAATTTGGACTGGGATGATGATGAAATTTTTGATGAATTACTTGCCGCTGTTCCCCATGGAAAAACAGCGACGGATGTGCATACCCCATTTAATCATGTAGAGAGTGAATCTTTGCTATCCAGTGTTGAAGAAAAGATTGTAATTGCACCTACTCTAGCAGCTTCACCATCGATACATACGAGACCTAAGAATTCGGCTTTAGATGACGAGTTCGATGGACTAGATGATTTGCTGGTAGAAGATTTGTTGATTGATAAGGTTGAACAGACGGCCCCAGTTCGTACTACCAGCAGCTATGCCCAATCATCCGCATTTATCAGCGGTGCAATAAAAACCCAAATTCAGCAACCGATTATTTCAGAAGATGAAAAAGCTTTAATTTCATCAAATAAAGATGTGTTTCGTGAGGTTTGGCAGGAAACGGCAGGTAAACCCGTCGAGGTCGAGGAAGAAGAATTTGACTTCGATGCACCATTAACCGATGCCTCAGGTCGTCCGATGTCGCTTGCGATGCAAGTGGCGGCACGTCGTAAAGATTTGTCCCCATTACCGGGACTGGACTTACTCGATAAAGTCGACCCGAACAAGAAAGTCAATTTTACTGCGGAACAGTTAGCCCGATTATCTGAACTTTTAGAGATTAAACTGCAAGAGTTTAATGTTAAAGCCAAAGTGGTGGAAGCACAGCCGGGACCGGTAGTGACGCGTTTTGAGCTGGATTTGGCACCGGGTGTAAAAGCCTCTAAAGTGACCAATATTTCACGTGACTTGGCGCGTTCAATGTCAATGGCATCGGTGCGTGTGGTCGAAGTGATTCCGGGTAAACCGTATATCGGAATTGAAGTACCGAATAGCACACGTGAAATGGTGCGTCTGATCGAGTTATTAACTATTCCTGCGTTTACCGATCCAAACAGCATTCTTTCGGTGGCGATGGGTAAAGATATTTCGGGTAATCCGGTCATTGCTGACTTGGGTAAAGCGCCGCATATGCTGGTTGCAGGTACAACCGGTTCAGGTAAGTCGGTGGCAGTAAACTCGATGATTTTATCGATGCTATTGAAATATACCCCGGATCAGTTGCGTTTAATTTTGATTGACCCAAAACAGCTGGAGCTTGCCAACTATAACGATATTCCACATTTGCTTACGCCAGTCGTGACTGACATGAAAGATGCCGTCAATGCATTAAACTGGTGTGTCAATGAAATGGAACGTCGCTACAAGCTGATGTCTTATTTAAAAATCCGTAAACTCAGTGACTATAACCGCAAGGTTGAAGAAGCCATCGCCAATGGTGAAGACTTAATTGATCCGACCTGGAAAGCAAGTGACTCAGTTGTAGGAGAGCGTGCACCACGTTTAACGCCATTGCCATCGATTGTGATTGTGGCCGACGAATTTGCCGACATGATTATGCAAGTAGGTAAAAAAGCTGAAGAAATGATTACCCGTTTGGCGCAAAAATCTCGTGCAGCGGGTATTCACTTGTTACTTGCAACGCAGCGTCCATCGGTCGATGTCATCACCGGTTTGATTAAAGCCAATATTCCAACCCGCGTAGCTTTACGGGTAAACAGTAAAATTGACTCACGGACTATTCTGGATGCCAGCGGTGCAGAAGACTTACTCGGTCATGGTGACATGCTGTTCCTTGGACCAGGTAAAATTGAGCCTGAACGTGTTCATGGCGCTTTTATTTCCGATGATGAAGTCAACAATATCTGTGATGCATGGCGTGAACGTGCTGCTCCAAATTATGTCGATGAAATTCTGACGCCTTATGATGAGGAACCAACTTCACGTGGTTTTGAAGATGGTGATGGTGGCTCGGATCGGGATGCCTTATATGACCAGTGTGTGTCCTTTGTGCTGGAAACCCGCAAGGCTTCAACCTCGTCGTTACAGCGTAAGTTTAGCCTCGGTTATAACCGTGCTGCACGTATCATTGATCAGATGGAAGAAAATGGAATTGTCAGTAGCATGGGTGCCAACGGTAAACGTGAGATTTTAGTCTAAATTTTCATATTGAGTTTAAGGCCTGCTTATGCAGGCCTTTTTCTGGACATTTAAAATATCTATTTTTAAAGTTACATGAAGAAGCATCAAGGCGATAAAGATTATTGATCTGATGCAATGGAAATAAAATTTAGGGATGAAAAATAGAGAATGAATATGCTAATGGCTTTGTTTCCATTAATTATTTTAATTGCCATGGGTTATATCTTTAAAAGGGTGCAGTTTTTAACGGATGAATTTTGGCGTGGCGCTGAAAAACTGAATTATTTAATTTTATTTCCGGTATTACTTTTTAATAATCTTGCTTATATAAAACTGGAACTTGCAACCTTTACTCAGGTGCTATTAGCTCTATTTATTGTCATCATTATTAGTAGTTTAACGCTGTGGATAGCGAAAGCGTTATTTCATATCCCGGTCGCGCGTTTTGGTGTGTATGTACAAAGTCACATTCGTTTTAATACCTATATGGGTTTATCCATTATCTCATTGCTGTTCGGTGCTCAGGGCATGCAAATGTTTGCCATGATGATTGCGCTGACCATTCCTTTGGTCAATGTGATATCAGTGCTGGCTTTTTCCCAAGGGCAGGGTTTAAAACCGACACAAATTCTACTTTCTTTGATGAAAAACCCCTTGATTCTGGGCTGTGTGGTTGGAATTATTTTTAATCTGCTGCAACTGTCATTATTTTCTGGTGTGGAACAATTATTTAAGATTTTAGCCAGTATGAGTTTGCCATTGGGATTAATTTCTGTAGGCGCTGCCTTACAGTTTGCAGAATTGAAACATGCTTATTCAAGATTATTGTTAAATACTTTAGGGCGTTTAATACTAATGCCGTGTTTGGCTTATTTGATTTGTTATACATTAAATTTAAATCAGTTTGAAACCACGATATTGGTGGTCTTTTTTGCTTTGCCGACCGCCTCGGCTTCTTATATTTTAACCCGTTATTTTAATGGCGATAGCCAACTTATGGCGGGTGTAATTAGCTTGCAAACACTCTGCTTTGCAGTGACTTTTCCTGTGTTGATGCTATTGCTAACTTAATGCGATTGTCTTGGCTGCCTCATAAAAAAAGCCTGTCAGTATGATTTAAACAGACAGACTTTTTTATTTTTTAGCTATATTTTTATAAATTAGGCAAACTTAGCCAAAACTTCTAAGAAACCTTCGCTTTGACGAGGGTATTCAGCAATTACATCATGAATGCGTTGGCCTTCAGGATTGCTTGCATTGACATCACGACCATCGGCAACGAATTGCGTCAATAAGCGTTCATAGTCATTTGGACGCATATGCTTGAATGCGTGATAAAGCACGTGAAAATCGGCATTCACGCCTGCAGGAGGAAGCTGTGTTAAATAGGCAAATACACGCTCGTCTGACCATTCTTCATTGAACGTTGCTGGCTGAGATAATGCCATCGCAATCTCTCCTTGGTAAATTGAATAAAATAAAAAAAGGCAAAATATGCAGGACAAGGGAAAGTAGTTTTGCTTGCGCCTGCCAACTTGAAGCAACAGCTTCTCATCTTGCGGCTGGGCAATGACTACTTTGCTGATCCAGTCTCATATTTTGCCTTGATTCAATTTGCTTGACTAATCAGAATTCAGATTATCGCTCTTCAGGCAAATTGATATTCATTTCTAACATTTCGAGGTTTGCTTCAGAACGAACCGACATTTGAATATGCTGTTCATCCACACCACGAACATAACGATTGACCACCTGCATGATTTCTTTCTTCATTTGGTCAATTTTGTCTTGGCTTAAGCGTTTACTTAGACCTTGCTCAGAGGCAACAATTACTTTTAAGCGATCTTTAGCAGTTTGTGCGCTTGAAGGTTTATCATCGTTGCTGAATAACTTACTCCAGAATCCTGCCATTTCTTACGCTCCAAATAATCGTGCTAACCAACCCTTAGGTTTTACCGAAATGTGACGGTAAGGACGTTCTTCACCCAAAAAGCGTGCTACAAGGTCATCATAAGCCTGACCTGCTGCATCTTCAGTAAACAGAATCACCGGTTTACCTTCATTTGATGCTTGTAATACGCTTGGACACTCAGGAATCACACCCAGTGTTGGTACGCGTAAAATATCTTTAGAAATATCGTCAATCGTTAACATTTCCTGTTTATCAGCACGTTCTGGATTAAATCGTGTAATACACAAATGTTTACGGATACGACCTTCGTTTTGTTCTACTTTTTTGGTTTTGCTGTCGAGCATTCCAATAATACGGTCAGAGTCACGTACTGAAGAAATTTCAGGATTGGTCACAATGATCGCTTCATCAGCATGGTACATCGCCATGATTGCACCGCGCTCGATCCCCGCAGGTGAGTCACAAATAATGTAATCAAATTCTTGCGAAAGTTCATCCATTACACGTGCTACACCTTCATCTGTCAAGGCATCTTTATCACGGGTTTGTGATGCAGGAAGGATATATAAGTTCTCAATATCTTTATCGCGAATAAGCGCTTGTTGAAGACGAGCTTCGTTATTTAAAACATTCACAAAATCATAAACAACACGGCGTTCACAACCCATGATTAAATCTAGGTTACGTAACCCCACGTCAAAATCGATCACAACAGTTTTGTGACCACGAAGGGCTAAACCTGTTGCAAAAGATGCACTAGTCGTAGTTTTACCTACACCACCTTTGCCTGATGTTACGACAACAATTTTCGCCACCGAATCCACTCCTGTTATGGTTCAAATCCCCTTTTAGATATGGGGGCTTTTGGTGTTTATTTATACATTAAAATTCGAGAACTTCAAACATAAGTTCTTGTTGATCATTCAAGCAAATATGCACAGCTTTTTTGAGGACATGCTGTGGAATGTCATCTGCTACACAATATGTACCTGCAATCGATACCAGTTCTGCTTCTAGGGAATGACAGAAAATACGTGCTGCACCGTTCCCGCCTACGCCGGCGATGACTCTACCACGCGCGCTACCATAAATATGTATATTTCCTGAAGCAATGACTTCAGACCCACTATTAATGCCGGCATTGAGAATAATATCGCCATGATCTTGTACCAGACATTGACCGGTACGCAAAATTTCATCGTGATAAGAAGTCACATGACGAATCACTGGCTCGGGAATGTCTTCCACTACAGTTTCTTTTACCAGAGTGGCTTCTGATGCTGTAGAGGCAAGTTTGCTTTCAACCACCTGTTCTTTGGTGGGTTTCACTTGCTGCATTGGGCGGTCTGCAGGAATCACCGGAAATTGAATTGAGCGAGCCTGATCTGCCAGTAAACCTTCAGTTACCGCCATTGGTTGTACTTCCAGGCTGATCAATAACTGAATTAAGGCAATAAGTTCTTGTTCAACTGAACTTTCAATCACAACTAATGTACCCGGCGGAAATGCTTTTTGTAGCATTGGCGCGAGTTGCTGGCGGATTGCATCATGATCATTGGTGTCTAAGCTAATGCGAATCGCATTGACCATTCTGCCTTTTATCCGTATATCAGCCATAATTATTCCTTAATACTTCTGACTCATTCATTTTATGTCGAAGTGATGTTGTAAATAGAGCAAATCCTAGAACAAATTGAATGATTTCTCTAGCAACGTTTTAAATATTTTTATCTGATGATCATTCTTTAACTTGATCATGTTGTTCCAGCATTTGTTGCCATTGCTTTACTTTAACCTGTTGACGAATTGCTTCTAAGCTCTCAAAAACGGCAGACTCAACCAGTCTTTCAACATGGACATTATTTTCAAATTGTATTTGACTGATTCTATTTGAAATTTCTAAATAAGTCAGATTTTCTTTGTTTTTATTACTTTGAGCAAAAGGCTCAATCAGTCCTTGGGTAATGTTTTCACCCAAGCGTTGTCCAATACTTTGAATCTGTTGTTCGATCCGTCCGCCCACAATCGGAATTAGTCGTAATAATTGTGTTAATTCGGGCGTATCTTCAATGGCCTGATTGACAATGCTTCCAACATTTTTTGCAATGGTCACTCTTTGCGCTTGCAACTCTTTGCCCAACGATTCTTGTAAAATATCGGCAAGGGCCGTGGCGAACATTTCACGGTGATGGGCGACCAAATCTTCAATCAGTTTTTTATGCGTGGTACTGGTGGAAAGTTCATGTTTTATGCTGTCTAAAACAGTAATCACAATACGGCTGGTTAGTTCCTCGAGCACCACGTTATAATAAAATTTGGCACGCTTATACCAACTGTCAGGAATCACTTTATAGCCATGTTCATGCAGGTTGTAGGCGATTGATCCGGCACGTAATAAACGCAAAAAACGCAGTTGTGGAATAATGGAGAGAATTTCATACCAATGAATAAAAGGAAAGAAAAACCAACGCTTATGATGCTGGCCCAGGATGGCAATGCCCCAACGGATCAGCAGTTCAATCACCAAAAAACTGGTAAACCAACTTTCGGTAATAATCACCCAAGGGCGTAACTCTGTCCGATAAAACTGCAACAGTTCAGGAAGATGGATAAAGTTAAATAACCAGCCGCCAAAATCACTCATGAGAAGGGCGTTGGCACTTAAGCAGAACAAATTAATGATGATCAAAAGCATCATAAAAATGTCATAGCACAGTGCAACTTTCCAGCCCCAAGAGTCTTTTTTCACGAAATGAAAGGTTGGCTTGGCTATTTTCTCGTCTTGATTCATTTTCTTCCTTAAATAATTATTTATGCCTTTGCAGCCAAGTCTTGCTTCATGCGTTCAATTAGTTGATCTTTCTCAGTCCATAATTCATCGACCCATTGCTGAAAGTATTCACGATATTCAGCATCATCTTCATAGTTGCCGCTTAAAACCCAACTTGGAATATCAATTTTACGCAAATTGACTGCAATACGATTAACATCCCCCAACCAAAAATCACCGTAGCCTAGTGGGCCATCCGGATAAACAATGGTCATATCTACCAGAGCATCAATTTTATCACCTAAAATATTTAGGGCCAAAGCTAAGCCACCGGCTTTAGGTTTGAGGAGATGTTTATAGGGAGATTGCTGTGCGTCATGTTTCTCGGGGTTAAAACGTGTACCTTCTAGATAGTTCAGCAAGGTAAAAGGTTGACTCAATAATTGTTCACATGCTTTACGTGATTCTTCTAAATCACGTGTTTTAAGCTCAGGATTTCTAGAAATTTGTTCCTTGCTATGACGTTTCATCATGGGGAAACCCAAGATTTTAAAGGCTTGTCCAACGAAGGGAATAAAGATCAGTTCCCACTTGGTGAAAAAGCGGGTCAGGGGCATACGGGTTAAACCAAAATATTGATTTACAGTGGTATCAACCCAACTTTGATGGTTACAGGTCATCAGATAACGGCCCTGCATGCTCAGATCTAAATCGTCATCAATACTAATATCCCATTTTAAATGCGGTAACAGATGATCAATCAACCAGTTATTGACCCCGAGCCAACTGTTGGTAATTTGAATATTGGTTTCATCCACTTTACGTGATTTTTTAACCAATTTGGTCAATCCTAAGGCAAGCACAGGGGGGCCATGAAAAAACGTACTTCCGGTAATCACTGAGCCGACAGTTAATCCACGAGATAATTTTTTTAATATAGATTGCTTCTTGATTTGCGATGACATAGAAGAACGGTCCTAAAGATGAAGTCGTCTAATGTTTTTTTTCACCATTTAATATAAGTGTAGAATTTGAAATAAAAAAGTCTATTCATGCAACTATGTAGGAATTATGACCAAGATATCTTGCTCACCAGTATAAATTATTACAAAATGTAACTGAGGCATTTATTATTTACAAAAAATCAATGGTATGCCCATTTTTTTTAATCCATCATTCCACCATACGATAAAACACAAGAAGGAGGCATGCAATGCGTGCACTAGCAATTTCAGCAGTAGTAGGGGCAATGGTATTATCAGGTTGTTCAACAACGGGTAATAACTTAGGTGGCGTAGAATACGACAAAACAGCAATTGGCGCACTTGTAGGTGCTGCTGCTGGTTATGGTATTTCTAAAGGTAGTGCAAATTCGAGTGCACAAAACAACCGTGCAGCAGCAATTGGTGCTGTGTTAGGTGGTGCTACTGGTGTTTATCTTGATAATAAAGAGAAAAAACTTCGTCAACAAATGGCGGGTACTGGTGTAGACGTAAACCGTAATCCAGATGGTTCTGTTGGTCTAGTTATGCCGGGTAGCATTACTTTTGATACCAACAAATCAAATATCAAACCAAACTTCTATACGACTTTGAATAAAGTTGCACAAACTTTAACTGAAGATAACAAGAGCGGTATTTTGGTAACGGGTTATACCGATAGTACAGGTAATGACTCAATCAATATCCCATTGTCTCAAGCACGTGCGCAATCAGTAGCTAGCTACCTCGCTTCTCAAGGTGTTTCTACTTCACGTATCAATGCACAAGGTCAAGGTTCTGCGAATCCAATTGCAAGCAACTCAACTGCAGCAGGTCGTGAACAAAACCGTCGTGTAGAAATTAGCATCTACGCTATTCAATAAGTTTTATTGAATATATAAAACCACCTTCGGGTGGTTTTTTTATGAATGTCAAATCTGTATTTTAGGTTATGCAAGTTTGGCTTTGACGACTATAATCTAGCTCGAATCAAAACGAGGAAATACTATGTCGTCGGCAAGTCAACTCAATGACAAGCAACTTGAAGCCATGAAATATACTCAAGGACCCTTGTTAGTACTTGCAGGGGCAGGTTCAGGCAAAACATCCGTTATTACGCGAAAAGTCGCACATTTGGTGCAGAATTGCGGTATTCCTGCACATCGCATTACGGCCATGACCTTTACCAATAAAGCCGCACGTGAAATGAAAGAGCGTGTCGGAAAATTATTATCTCGTGAAGAAGCCAAAGGCCTTTCTGTTTCGACCTTCCATACTTTTGGTTTGAATTTACTTCGTTTAGAAATTAAACATACGCCATTAAAAAATAATTTTTCAATTTTAGATGCAGATGACTGCAAACGTATTCTGATGGATTTAATGCATCGTGATAATTTGTCCGGAGCAGAAAGTAAAGAGCTTATTGCCAAAGCAATGAGAATGATTTCGGAGTGGAAAAATGACCTAATTCCGCCCGAGCAAGCACATACTACCTGCGAGACAGCAGAAGACGTGCAATTTGCGCATTTGTATCAACTGTATGAGCGCAACTTGCGTGCCTATAATGCAGTGGATTTCGATGACTTGATCGTGATGCCGACCCGTTTATTGCAAGAAAATGCCGAAGTCCGCGATAAATGGCAAAACCGTGTTCGTTATCTGTTGGTCGATGAATATCAAGATACCAATACTGCGCAGTATATTTTGGTGAAATTGCTGGTTGGGGTGATGGGACAATTCACCGCTGTAGGGGATGATGACCAGTCGATCTACGCATGGCGTGGTGCCAAGCCAGAAAACATGGCTTTGTTGAAAGAAGACTTTCCGAATCTAAAAGTAATTAAACTCGAACAAAATTATCGTTCGACCAGTCGTATTTTGAAAGCAGCCAATACCGTCATTGGTCACAATCCACATATTTTTGATAAAAAGCTCTGGTCAGATAAAGGTCATGGCGATGTGATTCGTGTCATTACCTGCCGTAATGATGATGATGAAGCAGAACGCGTGGTCAAAGACGTCATCACGCATAAACTGATGAACGGTAAAAACTGGAAAGATTATGCGATTTTATATCGCGGTAATTTCCAGGCACGGGTTTTAGAAACCCAGCTACGCCAAATGCAAATTCCGTATAAATTGTCGGGTGGTCAGTCGTTCTTTGGGCGTGCTGAAATCAAAGACATCATGAGTTATTTGCGTATTATTATTAATCCGGAAGATGATAGTGCTTTCTTGCGGATTATTAATACACCTAAACGTGCAATTGGTCCGGTGACTTTAGAAAAGTTGGGCTTGTTTGCACAAGAAAATCATTTGTCGTTACTCACCGCGGCCGCTGATCAGCGTTTGACCATGGTGATGCCGAGAAAAGCCACTACTCAATTGGCAGAATTTGCCGATTTTATTGGTAACTTTACCCGTAACTTGCTTGAAGATGACGAGCCTGTGCCGATCATTCGTCAGATGATGCTTGAAGCCGGGTATATCGATTACATCAAAGAGCAGGCGGCAACACCTGCACAAGAAAAAACCAAGATCGATAACATTGAAATCTTGTACAGCAGCATTCAAAGCCTGATTAACCGCGCTGAAGATGTCGATGAGAAAAACATTGAAAGTGTGATTCGTAAAATGGTGTTGCTGGATATGCTAGAGCAGCAGAAGGAAGAGGAAGATACCGACAAGGTCAATTTACTGACCTTGCATGCTTCAAAAGGTCTTGAATTTCCTTATGTTTATCTGATTGGTCTGGAAGAAGAGTTATTACCGCATAAAAACTCGATTGCTTCAGAAACCGTTGAGGAAGAACGCCGTTTGATGTACGTGGGGATTACTCGAGCACGTCAAGGTTTAACCATTACGCTTGCCGAACAGCGTAAAAATGGCGGGCAAATGAAGCAAATGAAGCCAAGCCGGTTCCTCGATGAATTGCCTCAAGATGATTTGGACTGGTTAGGTCGCAAGAAAAAATTGGCAGGTAATATTGATCCAAAATTGCAAGCACAGCATTATCTCGAAAATTTACGTGCGCTGATTAAGCGTTAATACCCTATTTAAACCATGCGATTAGGAAAGAACAGATGAAAGTTCAAGTGAAAGTGCTCGATACACGTTTAGGCAGCCAGTGGCCTATGCCAACCTATGCGACTTCGGGTTCAGCAGGTTTAGACTTACGTGCTTGTGTAGAAGAAGCGACTGTCATTGAGCCCGGTCAAACTGTGCTGGTTAAAACAGGTTTGGCCATTTATATTGAAGATACCCACTTCGCAGGTTTGATTTTACCGCGTTCTGGCCTAGGTCATAAACACGGAATTGTTCTGGGTAACCTTGTAGGTTTAATCGATTCAGATTACCAAGGTGAATTGATGGTATCGGTTTGGAATCGTAGCCAAACCGCATTTACTTTAGAGCCGGGTGAACGTTTGGCGCAATATATACTGGTTCCTGTGGTGCATGCGGAATTTGAACAAGTGGAAGATTTTGTAGCGACAGAACGTGGTGCAGGCGGTTTTGGTCATACCGGTAAAGGCTAAACTGTAAATTTAGTTTAAAAAATTGAGAACCTGATAAATGAACAATAACATTGGTTTTTTATCAGGTTTTATTCTTTATTTCACTGTTTATTTCATAAAAGAATTCATAAACAAGGATTTACAATATTGGAATTAGAATGATTGCTTTTAATGCCTTTTTCATCTTTGGATGATTTTTGTTTTTATTTTGTAGATTATTTATTTTTAAATAAAAAATTGCTTGCTAAATATAGTTGTAAAATGGAATAAATGATCTGTTTTTCAATTGTGTATCCTCTCTCTTAAAAATATTTGTAAGACCTTTTACCATTGATAAAATATGAAATGCTTTTAAAATGCTAATCTTCTTCTTTAAGTAAGATGATGCAAGGCTTATGAAATCTAGCCTAATCCAGCATTCCATAAGATTTTCACTTTATGGACTACTTTTAAGTAGAAGAACTCATCATGAATTTAAAATATAAAAAATTTCCGGCACAAATTTTTCGTGCTTATGATATTCGTGGAAAAATATCATTTTTGACGCCTGAAGTTGTAAAAGCGATTGCCAATGGATTGGTGGTCCAATATCAGAAGATGGGACAGACTCAACTTGCCATTGGTTATGATGCGCGTTTAACCAGTCCAGCATATGCAGAAATTATTAGACAGGTGTGTGAAGAGAAAGGCTTGAATGCAACGATCATCGGTTGCTGTTCAACGCCAGTATTATATTTTATTGCGCGTCAATTTAATGGTAACGGGATCATGCTCACGGCAAGTCATAATCCAAAAACCGATAATGGAATTAAATGGATTATTCAGGGCCAACCTCCATGTCCTGAGATGATTCAACAGGTCGGCATAAATGCCAGTCGGGTTTTTGATCCCTCCGAAAAAGTAGGCATCAAACCTGTTCAGCATGAAGTTATTGTTGAATATTGCCTCGAATATCAGCAAGCACTGTTAAACGATATTCAGTTAAAGCGTCCTTTTAAAGTGGTACTGGATGGTTTAAATGGTTCGGCAGGGCGCTGTGCGGCATTGGTATTAAAAAAAATGGGCTGTGAGACCACGACTATTCGCTGTGAGGCGAATGGTGATTTTCCCGATCATGCGCCCGATCCTTCACAAGAAAAAAATCTGGTTGAATTGCGAAAAACGGTAATTGAACAGCAAGCTGATATCGGTATTGCACTGGATGGTGATGGTGATCGTCTGGTGTTAATAGATGAACATGGCACGATTATTTCAGCAGATCGATTACTGGCTTTATTTTCCGAGATGTGTTTGAAAACGCATCCCGGTCATGAAGTTGTTTATGATGTGAAGTGTTCGACCATGGTCAGGAATACGGTTCATCAATTAGGTGGACAGGCGAAAATGATTCGTACAGGCAGTTCTTTCTTGCGGACGTATATGTCGCAATCTAAAGGAAAGGCAGTCTTTGGTGGAGAATATGCAGGTCATTATGTGTTTAATGACGGGCGTGGTTTTGGCTATGATGATGGTTTATATGCAGCCTTGCGTGTGCTGGAATATTTGAGTCAAGAGCCTGGTTTAACCCTGTCAAAAGCATTGCAAGCCTATCCAGAGCGCAGTTGCACTGAAGACCTTTACATTAGTACCCATAGTGAAGACCCTGCAGCGGTATTACATGATGTTGAAGTTAAAAGTCAGAATTTGGGTGCACAATTAAGTAAAATTGATGGTGTACGACTTGATTTTGAAGATGGATTTGGCATTATTCGAGCATCGAATACCGGTGAATATTTTACAGTACGCTTTGATGCGGACAATCCTGTAAGATTAGACGCGATTCGACACACATTTGTTTCCATGTTAAGTGAACGATATCCTAAAATCGCACAAGACATTTTAGATGCTCAATAAGGAGAGGCGAATGCCACATCAGCATACTGGCATCGACAAAGCACAAATTTTGACTGAAGCTTTGCCGTACATTCAACGTTTTGCGGGTAAGACGCTAGTAGTGAAATATGGTGGCAACGCAATGACCGATCCGGAGCTGGAAAGCTCGTTTGCACGTGACATTGTATTGTTGAAAACTGTCGGTTTAAATCCAATTGTGGTGCATGGCGGTGGTCCGCAAGTGGACTCCTTCTTGAAGCAGCTCGGTCGTGAATCTGACCGTATTGATGGCATGCGTGTAACCGATGCTGCAACCATGGAAGTGGTTGAAATGGTTTTGGGCGGCAGCGTGAACAAATCTATCGTCAACCTGATTAATCAACATGGCGGTCGTGCCATTGGTTTAACCGGTAAAGACGGTAATTTGCTGCGCGCTCAAAAGCTGTTGATGCAAAAGACCGCTGCAGATGGCACAGTACAAGAGATTGATCTTGGTTTGGTCGGTGAAGTGGTTGGCGTGAAGACTGACGTGCTTGAAATGTTCACAAACAGCGATTTCATTCCGGTGATTGCACCACTGGGTGTGGATGATGAAGGCAATACTTATAACATCAATGCCGATTTAGTCGCGGGTAAAGTGGCTGAAGCCTTGGGTGCAGAAAAACTCATTCTTCTGACCAATATTTCTGGTGTCCTGGACGAAAATAAAAACCTGCTCACAGGTTTAACCACTCAAGAAGTTGACCGTCTGATTGAAACAGGTGTGATTTACGGTGGCATGATTCCTAAAGTGGGTTGTGCACTTGATGCAGTGAAAGGTGGCGTAGTTAGTGCGCATATTGTGGATGGTCGTGTTCCCCATGCAACCTTGCTGGAAATTTTCACAGATCATGGCGTAGGGACGTTAATTACCAACCGTGCCAAACATTAAATAAGCCATTAAAAAAAGCCTCTTATGTGAGGCTTTTTTATTGCCTTAGGTGGCTATCTTAATTGAATTATTAATAAAATTAACGATTTGAACTTTATTCTTGAGCTAATACATAAAAGAGTGATGAGTATTGTAAATTGAGATTTGCAACGCCTAGTCCAGTCATGCAAAATAGAAAAATCCTGTATTTTCTGTTTGATCAAAACTATGTGCCAGTTGCTCGGAATGAATTGTGCTACGCCAACGGATGTAACTTTCTCATTTCGTGGTTTTTCTCAACGCGCGGGCATTACATCCGACCATTGTGACGGTTTTGGCATTGCCTTTTTTGAAGATAAAGCCTGCCGACTTTTTGTCGATAATCAATCGGCAGTTGAATCTCCGATTGCTGAACTGGTGCGTAATTATCCAATCAAGTCACGCAATGTAATTGCCCATATTCGTAAAGCGACGCAAGGTAAAATTAATCTGGAAAACTCTCATCCCTTTAGTCGTGAACTGTGGGGGCGGGAGTGGATTTTTGCCCATAATGGCGATTTGCATAATTTTAATCCCATTTTATCCGGTCGTTTTACCCCCGTGGGAAATACCGATAGTGAACGCGCTTTTTGTTTTTTACTGGATCAATTGGTGCATAAGTTTGGTTATCATGAACCGAAGCTGAATCAAATTTTTGATCTGTTGGCAGAAGTTTGTCCAAAAATTGCCGAACATGGAACATTCAATTTTTGTCTGTCAAATGGGCAGGCTTTATTTACTTATGCCATTACCAAATTGCATTGGCTGGTACGAGAATATCCATTTAAACCGGCTCAATTGATTGACCTTGATGTGGAAGTTGATTTCAGTCAGGTAACAACACCAGAGGATCGCGTCGCCGTGATTACCACAGAGCCTTTAACGCAAAATGAAGTCTGGACTGCTTTTGAACCTGGAGAGATGATTTTATTTCAGGATGGACGTCCTATTAGAAAACAACAGACTTATATAGAACGGCTAGAACGTGAAAAATTAAATCCAGAATTAAAAAGAATCACCAGAGCAGACCAATATTAATCAATAAAAGTTTAATATATGTAAATCTATAAAGTTATTCGAGTAAATAGTTTTATAGATTTTTTTATGAGTAGAATATTTTAAAAATTAATTCTTTCGGTGGAAATGGAGTTGAATATTTTATTTTAGATCATGTTTTTATCATTCTATAATCTTAATTATTTTTTTCTTAATTATCAAAAAATGTGTTGATTCTTCTGATTTATCTTATCTCCATCCATATTATTTTTTTTAGCTCTAAATTCAACTTAACTATTTTATTTTTTTAAATAATTTTATAAGAACTAAAGTTTTTTGATTCTTATTAAACAGGTTAATGGATTATATTGGTTAAAAAATACTTTATTCTTTTGATTGGGATTTATTTTAAAAACAAAAAATATCATGTACTTAAGTAAAAATTAAAGTTTTATCCTTAAAACCAACTGTTTTGGTTGATTTTTATTTGTTTAAAATCAATATATTATAAATTTATGTGATGAGTCGTATATATTTTATAGGTGGTCGTAATGAAAATGAAATGGATTCCAGAATATAATACTGGTATCGATGTGATTGACGATCAACACAAACGAATTCTTGATTATATCAATGAAATTGATGAAGTTGCACAACATTCAGATCGTGCCCGTATTAAACAGATTTTTGATAATATCATTGATTATACGCAATCGCATTTTACCTTTGAAGAATCTTTGCAAGAAGAAGCAGGTTATAAATACCGCGTACCACATAAACGTGTACATGATTTATTTATTAAGAAGATTGAATCTTACCGTGACCGTTTTGAATTGGGACAAGCTATTGAAAGTGAACTCCATGAAGTGCTTTCAAAATGGCTCATTAACCATATTCAGCACGATGATGCCGATTATGTCGGTGCAGTGAAAGAAAATATGATGGGAATCATTAAAGAAAAGGAAAAGAAAACAGGTAAAAACTGGTTTGCTCGTTTCTTTTCATAAGAAAAATAAACCTGATAACAGCAAATAAAAGTCATAATAATCTTGCGCAGCAAATCATTAGAGATGATGGTTTGCTTTTTTCTTTTTGATTTTCTTGCATGACAAAGGCAAAATAGCCAAAGACTTTTTTAAGGAACGCATCATGCAGGACAATGCTATGTCAGGATGGCTATCACCACTGATGGCATTTTGTTTATCTTTTCTCATCATTGCCACATTAGCACCGATTGTAGGGATTCAAGTTGAGCGTCAACTTGATTTTTGGTTGTTATGGTTAGGGACTATGCTTATTTTGGCATTACCGATCTGTTATTTAGAAATTGCCTTGGCGAAGCGCTCAAAAACCACTGCTTTAAATGCATTGTCTAGCTTGACGCGTGATGCGGATGCATCGCAGAAATGGCGCTTAGTCGGTTGGTTGGCCGTAGTTTTTATTCCATTCCTGGCAGGCGGCATGCTGTCTAATGCAAGTCAGTTATTGGGGCATTTTGCATTTAATGGCATTGCACCAAATCTGTTGTTCATTGGCCTGGCGGTTGTTGCCATTGCACTTTCATTTGCACCGCGAAAAATTATTGTCATTTTAAGTGTTGTGGGTGTTTTAGCCTCCTTAATTCTAGCGAACATAATGGGAACGACTTTGCCTGCTTGGCAAGTAACGCCCGTTGAATTTAGTGAATGGGGCAGTGCGACCGTATTGGCACTCGTTGCTAGCGGTTTGGGTATGGGCTTGTACTGGCAAAGTAGTTTGCCAACGGTGAATCAACAAGAGGTTGTAACCAAAACTGTATTACCAATCTGGATTGCACAATTACTAGCCGTGATTGCTTTTGGCTTCTTTGCTGCCAATGCTCAAATCCCTGGTTTCGCATTCGTGCTAGCTGTAGTGAGTGCATCGGCGCTTTTACTCAATATGGCCCGTGAACAATTAATACAACGTCAACTGAATATCGCGATTCAATGGCTTGTCATCTTAGCTGCTGTATTGGTTTGGGCTATTCCTGCAATGAGTCCAATTTTTAATACAGTGCTTATGCTTTGGGGCTTAGTGATTTGCTTGATCTATGCCATTTTTGCTGGCTGGATTATGAAAATCAGCCATTTACGTAAAGCTATGAATTTTAGTAATGAGCTGTTTTATAACCTGTGGCGTATTGCAGTACGTGTCGTGCTTCCTGTATCGATCGTCTTGGCGATGATTGCAATCATTGGACAATTGGTCTAATGAGTGAGATACAACAGGTTTGGGTGGCGTATGCGGCTCAGGATCAACAGTTTCATCTGGCTATCCCTTTTCATTCGGGCATGACCGCTTTAGATGCGATTGAGCAAAGTGGTATTCGGGCACAAATTACGTTACCCGACCCGCTTGTATTGGGAATCTTTGGGGTAAGATTGCAAGATCCAAATCAATTATTACAAGTCGGTGATCGTGTCGAGATTTATCGTGCCTTAACCATCAATCCGAAGGAAATTCGCCGCAAACGTGCTGCAGAAAATCCGGTCGGACTTTATTGTCGCGGAAATCGCTTTAAACAATTGAAGTGATAAGAAAAACCCCTCATTGAGGGGTTTATTTTTATTTCAAAGCGGCTATAGTGGTGGCGCATTTAGAATCGCTTCTTTTGATCCTGGTAAGCCGGGTTGAGATTCTGGAATGGTTTCCAAACCTTCAATCTTTTGTACTGTTCCTGTTTGATCAAAATAGATTCTTAAATGTTGACCCTGAGCTGCAGGAATTTTGGCCTTTTTAGCATAGGTTCCTGGTGTGTAGTTGTAGATGTAGTCCCAACGTAAAGGATTCATTGGGTCTGAAACTGTAGGGCTACCGAGCAAGAAGCGAACTTGTTGGTGACTCATACCGACCTGAATTTTTGAAGCTTGTGCTTGAGTTAATGGGGTCCCTTGCGGAATATCAACTTTATACACGCCCAAGGTCGAACAGCCTGCGAGCAGTGAAGTGACGAACAACGTCAACATGATTTTTTGCATTTTGCTACACTATCCCAAATTAATTATGATGCATTTGATCCACGGATAGATCATACTGCATCTAAACTTTGTTGCATATTCCAACTTTAAATTTGTTGAGAGACCTTTTTACATGCCTATTTCAAATCAAGATTTACGCAAAGCTGGACTTAAAGTTACGCTTCCACGAATAAAAATATTGGAATTACTAGAAAATTCAAGACAACATCATTTAAGCGCAGAAGACATTTATAAAACTTTACTCGAACAGGGTGAAGATGTCGGTTTAGCAACTGTGTACCGCGTGTTAACACAGTTTGAAGCTGCGGGTATTATTCAGCGCCATCATTTTGAAAACAATCATTCAGTTTTTGAAATCATGCAAGAAGATCACCACGATCATATTGTTTGCCTGAATTGTAACAAAGTCGTTGAATTCATCAATGACGTGATTGAACATCAACAACATGAAGTGGCTGAAAAGTATGGTTTTACTTTGACAGGTCATTCATTAAATCTTTATGGTTATTGTGATGCACCTGAATGCCAAGAGGCATTACGTAAAAAATAATACTGACTTCAAATCAGTTAAAAAACAGGCTTTATTTGAAGCCTGTTTTTTTGCTTTTAAGCTTGACCATCAAAGGTGATATTCGAACTTGCATGTAATAAGCGATCGGCACCTTCTTCGGACAACTTGATTTGTAAACGCAGATCGTTGGGAGAATCCGCATGTTTCAAGGCATCTTTATAAGTAATCTGTTTGGCTTTATACAAGTCAAACAGTGCCTGATCAAAGGTTTGCATACCCAGTTCTCGTGAACGCTTCATCAACTCTTTAATTTCATGCACATCACCTTTACGGATCATATCTGCAATTAAAGGGGAGTTGATCAAGATTTCAATTGCTGCGCGGCGAGACTGACCATCCACAGAAGGAATGAGCTGTTGTGCAATCACTGCTTTTAAGTTGAGTGATAAGTCCATAAACAATTGACTATGACGGTCCGCATCAAAGAAGTGAATAATCCGGTCAATTGCCTGGTTGGCGTTGTTGGCATGCAGGGTGGCAAATACCAAGTGACCGGTTTCAGCAAAGGCAATGGCATAATCCATAGTTTCGCGCGAACGGATCTCACCAATCAAGATCACATCGGGTGCTTGACGCAGGGTGTTTTTCAAAGCAATTTCGAAAGAGTCGGTGTCAATGCCCACTTCACGCTGGGTAATGATACAGCCCGCATGTTGATGAATAAATTCAATCGGGTCTTCAATGGTAATGATATGACCTTTGGAATTCTGGTTACGATAGCCAATAATGGAAGCTAAAGATGTGGATTTACCGGTACCTGTTGCACCCACAAACAAGATGATGCCGCGCTTGGTCATGGCCAGTTCTTTTAAAATAGGCGGTAACTTCAGCTCATCCATAGTGGGAATCACGGTTTCAATACGACGCAAGACCATACCGGGTTCATCACGTTGTTGAAATGCACTGACACGAAAACGTGCCGTTTTGTCGCGGTTGCTAATAGCAAAGTTACATTCGCGGCTTTCAGCAAATTCTTTACGCTGTTTTTCACTCATAATTGAGTTTAAAAGCTGACCGACAATTTCGCCAGTCAGTTTGGTCTTTGCGATTGGAACAATCTGACCATTAATTTTCATGGATGGTTCAACATCGGCAGTAATAAATAAGTCAGATGCCTGCTGTTGAATCATCAAATTCAGTAAGTCGTTAAAATCCATAATAAGATCCTAAATCCGTTTAAACTTATAAGAATGCTTCTGGTTGTTTTGCCATAGTGCGGGCAACTTGCGGACTAATAATGCCTTTGGCGACCAGCGTTTTTAGGCTTTGATCGAGCGTAGTCATACCGTAGTTGGCACCTGTTTGAATGGCAGAATACATTTGAGCCACTTTGTTTTCACGGATCAGGTTACGGATAGCAGGAATACCAATCATAATTTCATGTGCCGCGACACGACCGCCGCCATTTTTCTTCAATAAGGTTTGAGAAATCACGGCTTGTAATGATTCAGACAACATTGAACGCACCATGTCTTTTTCTTCAGCAGGGAATACGTCAATCACACGGTCAATGGTTTTTGCCGCAGAGGTCGTATGCAGTGTACCAAAGACCAGATGCCCCGTTTCAGCGGCAGTCAAGGCCAAACGGATGGTTTCAAGGTCACGCATCTCACCGACCAGAATAATGTCCGGGTCTTCACGTAACGCTGAACGTAATGCTTCGTTAAAGCCATGTGTGTCACGATGCACTTCACGTTGGTTAATCAAACATTTTTTCGATTCGTGTACAAATTCGATTGGATCTTCGACCGTTAAAATATGGTCATAACGGTTATCATTAATATAGTCGATCATCGCCGCAAGGGTGGTTGATTTACCCGAACCCGTTGGACCTGTCACTAGAACAATACCGCGTGGAAAATTACAAATATCTTTAAAGATTTGGCCCATGCCAAGATCTTCAATGGTCAGAACTTTTGAGGGAATGGTACGGAATACAGCACCGGCACCGCGGTTCTGGTTGAATGCATTGACACGGAATCGTGCCACACCCGGGACTTCAAAAGAAAAGTCAGTCTCTAACTTCTCTTCAAAATCACGACGCTGTCTATCGTTCATGATGTCATACACAAGTTTGTGTACTTCTTTGTGTTCTAAAGCCGGTAAATTAATACGACGAACTTCGCCATCGACACGGATCAGTGGCGGCATACCCGCGGATAAGTGTAAGTCCGATGCCCCGTTTTTAGCAGAAAAAGCTAAAAGTTCAGTGATGTCCATAATTTCCCCGAGATCATTTAAATGTTATTTATTTTGTTAGAATAATAAGGCTTTCCCAGAGCTTAACCAACAGTTAGTTTAGAGGGAAAGTAAAAAAGATGAATGAAAATGAGAACCTTGTCAATGAATAGTCTTCAAGCGTCACGAAATCAAGTTTTACAGCAAATTCAGGATGCCTGTAAACAGGCCCAGCGTGAGCCGGAAAGCGTACAGTTACTGGCTGTTTCGAAGACTCATCCAAGTGAGTCCTTACGCGAAATGTACCAAACCGGGCAGCGCGCATTTGGTGAAAACTATTTGCAGGAAGCTTTGGATAAAATTGAAACTTTAAATGATTTGGATATCGAATGGCATTTCATTGGCCATGTGCAGCGCAATAAAACCAAACATCTGGCTGCAAGCTTTGCTTGGGTACATGGGGTAGATCGTTTCATTATTGCCGAGCGTTTATCCAGTCAGCGCGAAGCCTCTCAAGCGCCCCTCAATATTTGTTTACAAGTCAATATTGATGCACAGGACACCAAAGACGGTTGTCAGCCAAATGAAGTGGCGGAACTGGTTAAACAGATTAGCCAGCTTCCACACTTAAAACTGCGTGGTTTGATGGTGATTCCCGCACCGAATAATACTCAAGCTTTTAGCGATGCCAAGCAATTATTTGAACAAGTGAAATCTGAACATGCACATCCCGAAGATTGGGACACCTTAAGCATGGGCATGTCAGGCGATATGACTGAGGCGATTGTCGCAGGTTCAACTATGGTTCGAGTGGGAACGGCATTATTTGGGGCACGAGATTACTCAAAATAAACCATCCTTGCATTCATTTTGATGATTTAGAAAACTGAACTTTAGGGTTCAGTTTTTGTTTTAAAAATTGAACTTTCCACTAAAGTTGAGTACAAGAAGAACCAGCTAAAGAAATAATCTGTATAAAATCCATTGATTCGACCAGGGAAATAGGCAAGTTTATGGCGGCATATTATCAACTCATTGAACGAAATACTGATAGCACTGGAAAAGTTACGGCGCATTATCGCTCAACGATACTGGCTCAAGGCGCATGGAATGAACATGAACAACATATGGCACCAGCGACTGGAATTATCTGTGCGGAATTAGACCGTTTCATGCCTCGTCAAGATATGCGCATCGGCCGGATCAGTTTAGATATTTTAGGGCTGATTCCGGCGGGAGAGTTTAGTATCACAACTAAAGTGATTCGCCCGGGCAAGACCATTGAGCTGATTGAATCAGAAATGATGGCGGGTGGTAAAATGTGTGTGGTCGCAAGAACCTGGCGCATGATTACTCAAAATAGCCAGTTGATAAAAGGCCTGGAAGATACTGATACTGCGGGTCCTGAAAATGCACCGATCTGGGAAGGCATTCGTCAGTGGCCGGGTGGATATATTCAGTCTATCGAAGCTAGAAGTCATCAGCGCCGTGCCGGGAAGGGCATTGTTTGGTTGCGAACGCAGCACGATATGGTTGAAGGTGAACCGACCCGTGATTTTGTCCGCTTAATGGGAATGGTTGATACCGCCAACGGGGTTGTGCCACGTCAAGAAATGCCTTCTAGCTGGGGTTTTCCAAATCTGGATTTACAGATCCATATGCACCGTTTACCGCAAGGTCAGTGGTTGGGTTTGGAAACCGTACAACAGTATGGTGAAGATGGCATTGGCCTGACCAGTTCCGTGTTACATGATATTTATGGACCATTTGGACGCAGTGAACAGATTCTGACTTTGCGCCCCATGGCATAGTTTTTTTGCAAATAAAAGCCTGGATCATTTTCTGGGCTTTTTTATGAAGTTTGGATTTTTAATTAACCCACGACTTGAATGGTACTTGCACCGGCACCCAAAGGCTTGACCTGAATCTGTACCGGAATACGTTCGTGCATTTCCTGAATATGCGAGATCAGCACCACTTTACGTCCTTGGCTTTGCAACTGATCTAGGGCATTCATCACCATATATAAAGAGGATGCATCTAAAGTCCCAAAACCTTCATCAATAAACAGTGATTCAATTTTCATCGAACCGGAAGCCATATTGGCAATTGCCAAAGACAAAGCCAGAGCAGTCAGGAAGGATTCACCGCCAGAGAGGGACGAAACTGAACGGGTTTCACCATCCATGTCGTGGTCGACAATCGCGAGGCTTAACGAGTGATCTAAACGCTTGAGGGTATAACGCTGCGATAACATGGCAAGTTGCTGATTGGCATGTTCAACCAAAATATCGAGATTGTATTGCTGTGCATAATCACGGAAATCTTTGCCTTTGGAATCACCAATCAAGCCTGAAATTTTGCCCCAGCGATGTTCCTGTTGTTGAATGCTTTGAATCTGATCGGCATATTTTTGCAGTTTGTACACATTTTGCTGATGCACTTCGAGCTTTAAATTTAACTGGTCATAAGCATCACGCTGATTTTTTAATAAGCCAAGATGTTGCTCCATGCGCTGTTGTAATGCTGCGAAATCACAGTCAGGCTGTGATTTTAAATGCTCAGTCAATTGTCCATGCATGGTTTTTAAAGCAGAGGATGCTTCATTCAGCATCCGTTCGGCTTGCTGGAGTTGCTGACGAATCTGATGTTCTTGAGTGCTATCAATTAGGAGTAACTGGGTTAACTGATCCGCTTCAAAATCAGGATGCAGCATCAACCATTGCTGAATTTCAGTATCCGATTTCTCTTTGGCATCTATATGCTGTTGTTGCTGGACTTTAAGCTGGTTTAACTGATTTTTCTGTGTTTCAAAATTTTGACGTAATTTTTCAAACTGTTGTTTCAATTGAGCATAAGTGGTTTGCTGTTGCTGACGTTTTTGATCATGGGCTTTGAGCCACTCATTCGGCTTATCTTGCTGTGTGCGAGTCATCTCAAAAATAAGCGAACTGGCAATTTTGCTATTTTGTTGGCCTTTGTCCGAGAGTTCATTGACGGCTTGTTGCGTCTCCTTAAGCTGTTTCGAAAGATAGCCAAGATCGGATTGGAGTTTTTGTAATCCCTGCTGTTGCGCGCTCAGATCTGTATTGAGCTGTTGCAAGTGCTGCAGTTGTTTAAAGCGTTGCTGCAAATCCTGTTGAATTTGCTGCGCCGTATGAATGGTGTTCTGTTGCCAGGCTTGTTGTTGGGCTGCATTTAGGCAAGAGAAAACATCATTCACTTGAGTTTGCAAAGTCTGAGCAGATTCAAGTAAATGCTGTTGTTCCTGAATCTGATTAGATAATGACTGCTGATCTTTAGCGGCTTGAAGCAAGTTTAAAATCTGCTGTTCAGCTTGCGCTAAACTCAGTTTGAGTTGTGTTTGGGCCGTCAAAAATTCTTCATTTAAACCTTGTTGCGGCTGCTCTAAATTAAGCTGTAATGCAGCAACTTTAAACAGTGACTCTAATGCATCTTTTGTCGCTTTAAGTTTTATTGTTAATTGGAGAATCGTCGTTTCAGTTTGGGTATGTTCAGTTTGTAATTGAGTCAAATGCAGTTGCTGATCTTGCCATATTTTAAATGTCGACTGCTCAAGTTCAATCGCCTGCTGTTCTTGTTGCTGCTGTAAATTAAACAGGGTTTTAGAAATAACGCTTTGATCTGCTTTATAAGGATGATGGGTACTGCCACAGACCAAACACGCTTCACCTGATTGCAAGCTGTCACGCAGCTGTTCAATATTTTCGGTATGTAACAAGCGTTGCTGTTGTAAAAATTGTTGCAGTTTTTCACGCTCTAATTTAGCCGCTTGATAGTCTTGTTCGGCCAGTTGAACCTGATGTTGCAGTTGTTGCAAGCTGATGGTTGACGTATCTAATTGTGATTGAGCAGTTGTTTTTTCATAATTATCTGAAAACCATTGAATGAGTCGTTGCTCGATCAAACTGAACTGATTCAGTTGTACCTGTTGCTGTTCACGTTGCTGACGGATTGCTGCCAACTTTTGTTCTAATGCTGCAATATTTCCAAACTGCGAAATATGCTGTTCAAGCTTTTGTTTTTGCAATACAAAATTCTGCTGAGCCGTCGCAAGATTGCCTAAACTATTTTCAACGTTTTGATAGTGTTGAATAAAGCGTTGTAATTGTCCGAGATGAACATCTAAACCTTGGTCTAGAGTTAAAAACTGTTGGCTATGTTGCAGTTGTTGCGTAAGGGTGGCTTGGTTGTGTTCAAGCTGTTGAGCCTGTTGCAAGCTTGCGTTGAGTTGCTGTTCTAAAGGCAGCTTTTGAAGTTTAAGTTCATCCAGTTTGCTATTGGCTTTACGAAAGTCTTGCGCAATAAATTCACGTTCCAGAATGCACTGACGAACCTGTTGTAAGGCATGGTCGTGTTGTTGTTCAAATTGCTGGGTGATTTTTAGGTCAGTTTCAGCCGCTAGATAAATCTTTTTTTCGGCTTCAAATTGTGCCTCAAGAACTGAAAACTGCTGTTCAGCCTGCAAGATTTTCGGTGCAAGCTGTTGTTGGGCCTGAATGCTGTGTTGTTGCTGAAAGACCACAGGGCGGATACTGGAAAATTCTTCTAAGCGTTGTAGCTGTTCACGTTCTTTTGACAGCTGCTGATGACTCAGCTGCTGTGCATCAAAATGCTGCTGTTTAAGGATGATTTCTTGTTGCAGTTTATGTTTATGTTCAAACCATTGCTGCTGGAGTTCAAGACGGGTTTTTTCTTGCTCCAGTTGAGTCAGCTGCTGCTGGGTTTGATGATGTTGCTGTTTTAACTCAGCCAGATCTTGCTCCGAAATAATCTCAATATGACCCAAAACTTCTTCGATTTTTTTACGTTCTTTTTCAATATTTGCCGTTTTACGAAATGCAATCTCTCCAATTTTGGCAAAAATATTGGAGTTGGTTAAATATTCAAGTAAAGCACCACGTTCATTATCCCGAGCTTTTAAAAATGCAGTAACTTCAGATTGAGCCAGTAAAACTGCCCGGGTAAATTGCTCAAAACTGAGTTGGGTGATTTTATGAATGCTGGCATCTACTGCCTTGGCTTTATCTGCAATCACCACACCATCGGTTAAACATTTTAAATGACGTTGTACACTCTGTAATTTACCTGTGGCACTTTCCCGCGCACGTTTAACTTCCCAACGCGCCAGATAATGTTTCTGATCCTGTGCGACAAAGACCAGTTCGGCAAAACCATGTCCGGTACCACGGCGCAGCACGGTTAAAGGGGAACTGGTCAGTAATTCTGAACCATCCACATCGACCAATTTGCCATCACTGCCTTTAAGACGCGGCACCTGGTTAAACAGTGCCAGACACATGGCATCTAAAATCGTGGATTTGCCGGCACCGGTTTTGCCAATAATCGCAATTAAGCCGGCACTGGCCAAAGGTTCACTTTCAAAATCAATAAAGTGTTCGCCAGCAAGAGATGCCAGATTTTTTATACGTATAGATAAAATTTTCACGGCACATCCTTAAATCGTATTTTTATTTTCAAGTGAATGATGCGCTTCCTGAACCAGGGTTTGAAAATCTTTTAACACGGCATCATCCTGCACATAACCTTTGTTTTGCCAAATTTGTTCAAACAGTTTTTCTGGCGTTGGCGATTCAAGCTGAATTTTTGTAGCACTATTTTGTATTTCAAGATTTTTATACTGACGTGAAATTTTCACCAGTCGATAACGGTTTTTAGGCAAGGCATCTTCAAACTTTTGTCTTAAATTGGGTAGCGGAGGCGTGTCGGTATGATATTCAATATCGATATATTCACGTTGATCAATATTGGCAATTTCGCCACTGGCTAGCACTTTAAGCTGTGCAAACACCTCAGTCAGTTCACCCCGAATCCGGTGCAATTGAATACTGCGTGGAATGGGTAGGGCTTCAAATTGAAAAGCAGTTTTAGCCGCTTTCGATGGTTTAATTTTGACTTCAACCACCTGATGCTTATAGTTAATTTCACTGAAGGAAAGTGGAATCGGGGAACCGCTATAACGAATATGCGGATGCTGAACTTTTTGTGGTTTATGCAAATGTCCAAGCGCTACATAATCAATCACATCATCAAATAACGCTGTTGAAAGCGCTTCTTCATTACCAATAATAATCGGGCGTTCCGAGTCGGAAGTTTCACCGCCTTGCATATGCGCATGCGACATTAAAATCAGTGCTTGGTCATCGGTCTTACGCTTTTTGGCTTCACTAATCAGTTGCTGGTGCAAATAGGCAATCGCAGTTTGACTATTGCTGGTGTGCTCATTGAAACCGGTAATTTCCGCAGCACGTAAAAAGGGCAGACTTAAACACCACGCCACAATATTTTTATCTACGTCATAAATCGGCAGCAATAAACGATCGAGATCTAAAGTCTTGTCTTCCTTCCAGCGCACTACGCCCACCGTTCTGGCATTGTATTTTTCCAGTAAAGGTTCGACCTGTTCAATGCGATAACCTGAATCATGATTACCGGCGATCATCAGGGTTTGCATATGCGGGGCAAGTGCATGAGCATCTGCTAAAAATTGATAAAGCTGTTTCTGGGCACTTGATGCAGGATTGATGACATCAAAAATATCGCCTGCAATCAGGAGCGCATTGGGTTGTTTTTGTTTAACTTGTTCGAGCAACCAGCTTAGAAACTGTTCATGTTCATATTGGCGTGAATGGTTGTAAAAAAATTGTCCCAAATGCCAATCTGATGTATGAAAAAAATGAACAGCCATGAACGCCCCAAATCACAAAATTATGATAAGGCTATAAATTACCATAAATCATGGGGGGGGCTCTGCAATTCATAGTGACTAAAATCGCTATAGTCATGTTAATTGATTAAAATTACAGGATTTTTTTATTTGGTATATTTATCTGCTTTAACCAGAGCAAAGGTGTCTTGATATGATTTGATTTAAGCCGAGAAAATATCCTTGCCATCCATATTCTGGAATCGCCAATTTTGGGAAGGCCATTTAAATATCCGAGCTAAGAGTCTTGTCCGAAACTGCATCAAAGTTTTTGACTATGACAGACCGGTAAAAGCCGATGTCTGCGGCTGAATGTGAAAGCTGGATTTTAAAATAGAGCGTGTTATGTCTAATGTAGTTCAGAATATTATTTGAAATTTTTCACAAAAATAGAGCTGATATCTTCATGGTATGAATGATTGTTGATTGCTTTAAAAATTAATCAAATTGTCGGAATAATGTGTTTCTTCCTTGGGAAGTATTGTATAAGAATTAAGCAGATTGAGCTTTGGAAAATAATAAGCCTGCAAAAAAGTATTTATATTTTGGGGGCCTACTAGAGTAGGTATTGAATAGAGAGCAAATTGAAATTCACTTCGATCGCCCGTTTATATGGCCTCATTGAATTGCTTTTGCATCCAGATTAGAGCACAACTATGCCGAATAATTCGTTTGATGAACATCAATTGCCGAATGACATGTTTTATAAAACATTATTAGAGTCAACTTTAGCTATACCCTGGAGTATAGACTGGGCAACAAAACAGTTTAGTTATATTGGCCCGCAAATTGAAAAGTTACTGGGCTGGAAACAGGATTCCTGGAAGTCGGTGCAGGATTGGGCAGACCGTATGCATCGGGATGATCGTGATCATGTGCTAAATTTTTGTGTATCGCAATCCATTGCCGGTATAGATCATGAGGCGGATTATCGAGCATTGAAAGCTACGGGCGGATATTGCTGGATTCGGGATGTGGTGCATGTGGTACGCAAGGAAAATGGTGAAGTTGAAAGTTTAGTCGGCTTTATGTTTGATATTTCTGACCGTAAGAAAAAGGAAGAAGAACTAACCGCCTTACATCGCAAGCTGGAAGAATTTTCCTATAAGGATGGTTTAACCGAAATTGCAAACCGCCGTCTATTTGATGATTTTTATTCGCGTGAATGGTACAACGCAATCCGTGAGCAAAAACCACTCTCGGTGATTATGATCGATATCGACTTTTTCAAGCAATACAATGACTTTAACGGACACATTATTGGCGATGCCTGTATTAAGCAGATTGCGCAGATGTTGCAAAGTTGCTGTGTACGACCACGTGATCTGGTGGCGCGTTATGGTGGAGAAGAATTTGCGATTGTATTGCCAGAAACCCCTTTAGAGGATGCAATGCAAGTTGCGACAAAGATACTTCACATGATTGATCAGGCAAATCTGCCGCATCGGGCATCACCCATTTCGGAAAATGTCAGCTTAAGTCTTGGAGTGAAATGTATTGTTCCCACAGACAAGAATGACAAAATACACTTCTTGAATCTGGTGGATCAAAATTTATTCAAAGCCAAACAGAGCGGACGGAAACGCTTCATTGCCGATGAAATGTCAAATTTTATTTTAAGTTCAGCAGACAATTGAAATGCAGATAAATAAAAACTCCCTTCATTGAAGGGAGTTTTTTTAATTAATCTTTAAAATGCACCGGAATCCACTGATAACTCTTACCGTCTTTAGAGTAAATATGTCCAATGCCCGGGAATGGTAAATGGGGTGCAGCGATAGTCTGTCCATTTTTAGCTAAACGTGAAAACTGTGCCAAACGTGTTTGCACAGCTTTTTTCGGGTCAGTATCAAAATCAATCGCAGTTTCAGGATGATCAAACTGAATGCTATGTGAATGCACAATATCACCGATAAATACGATTTCTTCATTACCAGATTTGAATGCAAAACTAAAATGTCCCGGTGTATGACCTGTGGTACTGATCACGTCAAAACCTTTAATTTTGTCGCCTAACTTAAAGGTCTTAAAGCGTTTTGTGTCTTGGTAGGGCTGAATAGCTTGCTGAATTTTTTCTACAGTTTGTTTGAATCGGGCTTGTTTATCTTGTGGTAACTTCGATACTTGTTTGGGATTCAGCCAATAGTTTGCTTCCGTATCAGCGACATAGACCGTGGCATTTGGAAAGCTAGCGCTACCTTTATCACTGATGCCACAGACATGATCTGGATGTAAATGAGTCAGTAAAACAGTATCTACCTGTTCAGGCTGATAGCCGGCAGCTTTTAGATTCTTTACCACTGAACCAAAATCTGGACCATTACAGCTGGATGAGCCGCTATCCACCAAAACTAGAGATGACCCTGTATTGACCAGAAAAGCATTGACCGAGGTTTGCACGCCTTTAGCTTGGTCGGCATGATGTTTTTTTAGGGTTTTCGTTACTTCTGTTGCTGGAATGCCTTTAAACATCGATGGATTAAGGTAGTTTGTACCATCAAGAAGGGCGGTGATTTGTATATTGCCCAATTGGTGTTGATAAAAGCCAGCGACCTGTTTTTGTTGGGCGATGGTTTGGGGGGCTGCTGCTTGTACGCTGCTCATATTTGCAGTGATAAGGCTAAGGGCAATGAAGAGTGGTTTTAGGTTTTTCATAGGATTTTTATTAAATTTAAAGTGATAGATTGTTTTAGCATATTCTCAAAAGAATATTAAAGATTATACTGTTGCAAATATTGTTAAAATTAGAATTTAATGCGAGACGAAATTAGTCTATTAAAAAAGTATCATGATTATTTGGAACAATTTATTTCCCAATTAGAGAAATATTCTGATGACATAATTATAGAAAAATTCTTACAAGAAAAAGAAAAAAATAAAGTATCAGACATATATCAAGCCATAAGGTTAATGCGAGGCAATATCTATCAAAGCAGAAATATTAGTGCGGCAATTTTGCAATTAATCGATAATTGGAAACAAGAGCAAAAGATTTTTTTTACAAGTTCAATTCAATCAGAATTACAAAGCCTAGAAACTGTATTTCGAGGGTTTTCACATGTAATACCACAAGCAAATTTACCTGTTTTTGGTGAAGGTGGCTTATACTTCTTATTAGAAGGCTCTGAAGTCTTACTTGTTAAGTATAAAATTATTCATGGGTATTTTTTAGTTTGTGAACCACTTTTTAATCGTTTAGACGAAAAAATCCAGAACGAAATAAATCCTATTTTAAAGCAAAAGAATCAAGAAGTAGATCAGCTTATAAAGGATTTACAACTTTATAAAGGTGAAGCTTCATCAAGAAAAACTAAAGAAATCTATAAGAAAAAGTATGTAGACTATAAAAAGACTGTAGACATATATGAATTATATATAATGCTATTGGTCTGTTTATCTGTAACCTTAGTTTTAGGGCAGTTATTTGCACATAGTTTCTTTGATTCATTAAATGTTTCTAATGCTGTGATGATCAAACTGACTATTATTGCTTTAATTGCCACTTTATTTGCATATTGCTTTAAACAAATTAGCTTTTATCGAAAAATTTCAGAACAAGCTCATCAAACTTATCTGGAATTAGAAGCTTTACCTGAATTTCTAACGCATCTCCCTGTCGAAAAACAAAATGAAATACGAGCTGAGTTAGCCAAATGTTATTTTGGACAGAATTTATTTGATTCTATTAAAGAAGATTCGGCCTCAATTCAAGAACAAGCAAAAGCTAATACTGAGGTTTTAAAATCTACTTCTGCTTTACTAGATGTAATTAAAAAGCAAAGTTTTCCTCAAAATTAATTATTCAGATAGGCGACAAGGATGTCGCCGTTCACTTGTGATACATGGACGTATCATCAAGTGAACAAAAGATTTTTGTTACTTTTGATCTTTCAAAAGTAAGGCAATGCCTACGCAATGAAAATTGAGTTTAGATTGTAAAGCGGGGCAGTACTTTTTAGACCTCTCCCTAACCCTCTCCTAAAAGGAGAGGGAATAAAAAGCAGCAATAAAAAAGCCCCTACATCAGTAGAGGCTTTTTATTATATTAAAGACTAAATCTTAAGACACTTTATCACCCGGTTTAGCACCAGATTCAGGTGAAATCACCCAAACACCGTCGCTATTACCTGCAGCGAGCACCATACCGTTTGAAATACCAAAACGCATTTTACGTGGTGCAAGGTTAGCAACCATCACCACCAGTTTGCCTTTAAGGTCTTGTGGTTGGTAGAACTCACGAATACCACTAAACACATTACGTGGCTCAGCTTCACCAACATTTAACGTCAATTGAAGCAGTTTGTCCGAACCTTCCACAGTGGCAGCTTCTAATACTTCCGCTATACGAAGGTCAATCTTCATAAAATCATCAATATTAATGATTTCAGCTTCACCGACTTTAGGTTCAGGCTTCTTCTCTTTGGCTTTCTCTTTTTTCTTTTCAACTTTTGGTGCTTCAGCAGACGCAGCTAAAGAATCCTTAGATGCATCGACCATTGCCGCAACAGCTTTTGGATCTACACGTTGCATTAAAGGTTGGAACAAGGCAATTTCATGACCAAGTAAAATTTGCTTACGAGATTCGAAGTTGAAGCTTTCAAGTTGTAAGAAGTCTTGAACTTGCTGAGTCAAAGTCGGCAATACAGGGGCTAAGTAAACTGCCAATTGACGGAACAGGTTGATTCCGACAGAACATACGTCATGTACCTGTTGTTCCTGACCTTCCTGCTTCGCAAGCGCCCAAGGTTTTTTCTCATCAATATACTGGTTGGCTTTATCTGCAAGTGCCATAATTTCACGAATCGCAGCAGAGAACTCACGTGCTTCATATTGAGCAGCAATAGACGTGCCTGCATCAATAAAGCTTTGTACCAGTTTAGGCTCAGCACATTCATTTGATAATTTATTGTCAAACTTGGTGTTGATGAATTTTGCACAACGGCTGGCAATATTGACCACTTTACCGACCAAGTCAGAATTCACTTTTTGCACGAAGTCATCAAGGTTCAAGTCAGAATCTTCAACTTTGTCCGAAAGTTTAGAGGCAAAGTAATAACGTAAATATTCAGGGTTTAAATGCTCTAAATAGGTTTCCGCTTTAATAAACGTACCGCGAGATTTCGACATTTTCTGACCATTTACAGTCAGGAAACCGTTCACAAACAAGCCAGATGGCGTACGGTAGTTCGCACCTTCAAGCATCGCAGGCCAGAACAGGGCGTGGAAATAAACGATATCTTTACCAATGAAGTGATAGACCTCATTTTCAGAGTCTTTTTTCCAGTAATCATTGAAGTTCAATTCTGGACGTTTGGTTTTGATGTAGTTCTCAAAACTCGACATATAACCAATTGGTGCATCGACCCAAACGTAGAAATATTTGTTTGGTGCATCTGGAATTTCAAAACCGAAATAAGGTGCATCACGAGAAATATCCCAGTCGTTTAAGCCCGCTTCAAACCACTCATCTAACTTGTTGGCAATAGAAACGGGTAGGCGACCTTGATCACGGGTCCATTTTTGCAGATATTCAGCAAAATTTGGCAGTTTAAAGAAGTAATGATCTGATGATTTCTCAACAGGGGCAGCACCGCTTAACGTTGATTTTGCATCCAGCAATTCTGTTGCATTATAGGTGGCACCACAAACTTCACATGAGTCGCCGTATTGATCTTCCGCTTTACATTTCGGGCATGTACCTTTAATAAAACGATCCGACAGGAACATGCCTTTTTCAGGGTCGAATAACTGTTTTACAGGACGAACTGCGATATTGCCTGCATCACGGTTTTTAATATAAATCTCGGACGAGCGATTTTTATTTTCTTCGCTGTTGGTCGAATCGTAATGATCGAAATGAACACCGAACCCATCAAAGTCACGGATATGCTCTTTTTGCACATTGGCAATTTGCGCTTCCGGCGAAATACCGTTTGCTTCAGCACGAAGCATGATAGCGGTACCGTGAGCATCATCCGCGCAGACATAAGTCACGTCATGGCCCATTGCACGCATGGCACGAACCCAAATATCTGCTTGGATATAACCGAGTAAGTGACCCATATGGATTGGACCATTGGCGTATGGAAGGGCGTTAGTGACTAGGATATTACGCACGGATATGACTCTCTCATTCGTCTATTATGCAAGGTGAACGATTTTACCTTAGTTGCATGCCAGATGCACAAGGGATTAGCTGAATTCTTTTCAAAAGTAGATTTTTATATATTCGCTCATCAAGAACAGCGATAATAGCCTGCTATATAGATGTGAATGAGTAGCAAACCCATGATTGATGATGATTTTGATTTAGATGATTTCGAACGAGCAGTGACCCGAATTCCACAAAATCAGAATGCTCAGAACAAACTCGGGAAAGGTATTTTGCAAAATGCCGAGCAATATCTTCAGGCAATGTCTGCGGGTGAACATACGCATTTAATGCAAACATTACGTCAACATGCTCAAGTTGAAGCTTATTTTGATGTGCTTGCTGCTGATCTGGATCAGCCGGTCGATGCAAAATTTGCCAATGATGCCTTAAACCTGATTCATATCTGGAGCTTGGTCAATCAACATGAAGATGATGTCGCAAGCTTTGATCTTTTAGAGGTAATCAATACCGATTATTTTCAGGATGAACTGCTTGAAGCCTTTGATGCTTTAGAGATTGATGCGGAAAATAAAGCCCAGCGTCGCCTGGTGATTGAAGAAGCATTTAAACTGTATGAAATACAGTGTTTTGCAGGTTGTATCCCGCTTTTGTATGCGCAACTGGAAGGTCTATTGACCGATGTCCTGATTGAACGTGGTTTCTTAAAACAGAACCAGACCAAATTTGTCGATGTTTATAAAATTGTTCCGGGTTTAAAAGGGCATGAAATAAAGAGCTTGTGGCATAAAGCGAAAATTGCCTGTGAAATGAATGTTTATTTTTCAGAATTAGCTGCTTATAAAATGGACAGCAGTTCTACCGTGACCATGACACGCCATAATGTTTTGCATGGCACCGATGTCAGTCATTTTAATAAAGAACGCAGTTTTATCTTGTTTATTTGGCTGTTCTCGGTCGTGAGCTTTATGAGCACACTTAGAAAGTAATAAAATAAGCCTCATTAAATTGAATACTACTGCTTTAAAATTTACTTAAATGCAGCTCGGAAATGATCCTACAAATACGCCATCCAAATACAGGATGGTGTATTTATCTACAGATAAGCTTTGTTAAAGTAATGTTTAATCCATTCTATTTTTGGATATAAATGGCATGAAAAGAACAATAAATATTGAATGGATGATGAAGCGGATCTTTATTTATTGAACGAGCACTGGATATATAAACAAGGTTGATAAATTCAAATTTTTCTTAGAATGAATGAAATAGAGAAGGTAGTTAGCTTGGCAGTTTTGAATCGCTGCGAGATAGTAACTTAAAAACAAAAGAACTGAAGAAACAAGGCAAAGTATTCTGGTGCTATTTAAAACAACAACACCAGAACCTACTGAAGTCATGCTGATAAATTAAAAAATTGTAGGCTCTTAAGCTTGAGATGGGGGAGTTGCACTCAAGTTTAGATTATACAGTACAGCCTTTTACGCCGGGAAAGTTTGGGTTGAATCTTATAACTCACGCCATACTTCATTTTTATCATTTAAAGAAACGGTAAAATTAAAGTTTGAGTCGTCAGATACAAGCAGACCGGTAGGGGTATGCATGACGACTTTTAAAATAGTACCTTGCTCAAAAACCAAAGGACTGCAATTTTCTTTTTTTAAAATGACAGGTTTTAATAATTCGATGACTGAATTTTCCATTTTGCTTCCCCGAGCGGTTTTAAAAATATACTTGAATAATATCATGAATAGATAGAGATTTAACCAATTTTATCAGTAATGTGAGTTAAATCAATAAAATCAGATAGAATTTTTATGTGTCACGCAGATTGAATAAATAATTATAAACTGGTTGAATTCGATAATTTATTTTCTTTCCAATAAAGGAAAATCCATTCGCTCATTGGATGATTTTTAATGATGATTTTTTAATATAGTTTTAATTTATCAGTATTAGCCTATTGAGTCATAGGATTCATGGTTTGGGTATGCTCTCATCTGCTTTGGAGGCTCAAAATAGATGAAAGCACATTGCTTGACAGTGGTTTAAGCATGTCTGTGGTGCACATCTCTAAGAATTTTATCCTGAGAAAATAAAGCTTATCTTCTTTGAGCTTTGTATCTATGATGAGTCGAAATGATGAAAACATCATCGTTAGCTTAATTTAAAAGTACATATCGTTTATTGAAATGTCGGGTGGTTGAACATGATTCACGCAAAAAAAACATTTCACAGACAGTGAAGAAGTTGCTACAAAGATGAAAATACTAGAATAATGGCGGATCCATCCATGGGGCTAAAAATCGCTTTGGTTTGAGTGGATGGCTTAGGTTGTACATTAAAAAATAAAAGGAATATCCATACGCAATGTTTAAATCTTTTTTTCCGAACCCGAAGTGGTTCTTTTTGTCGTTGGTGCTTTGGTTTTTAATCAATGTGGCTTTGTGGTATTCAGGTGGAAGTGGTTGGGGAACATTTTTAGGTTTTGCACAAGGTTATCATGAGGCTGAATTGCCTATTGGCGTGAGTCGTTTCTGGACACCCTCATTTTTATGGTTTTATCTGTGGTTCCTTGTTTCAACAGTTATTTTTGCCCTGTTTTGGCGGTTTAAGTCCAGCAATCCTTGGCAAGGTTGGTCAGTCTGGGGTTCAGCCTTTATTCTGTTTAATATCTGGTTTTCAGTGCAAGTCAATGTCGTGGTGAATGCTTGGTATAGCCCATTTTACGACTTGATTCAGAAAATGCTCGGCAGTGGCGGGGGAGATGTCAATTTACTTTACAGTGAAACCATGACCTTCTTATATGTTGCCATGGTTTATGTCACCATTGCAGTATTTAACCTGTTCTTTGTCAGTCATTATATTTTCCGTTGGCGCACAGCAATGAATGACTATTACACCTCACATTGGGACCAGTTACGCCATATTGAAGGGGCTTCGCAGCGTATTCAGGAAGATACCATGCGCTTTGCTAAAACCACGGAAAGTCTGGGGGTGAGTTTCATTCAAGCCTTAATGACTTTAATGGCATTTTTACCCGTGTTATTGCAGTTGTCATCGCATGTGAAGCAATTGCCAGTGATTGGCGAAATTCCGTATGCACTGGTCTGGGCAGCGATTAGCTGGGCAGTCTTTGGTACGGTGGTGCTGATGGTGGTGGGTTATAAATTGCCAGGTTTGGAATTTAACAACCAGAAGGTTGAAGCTGCATACCGTAAGGAACTGGTCTATGGTGAAGACTATGCTGATCGTGCCGATCCGCTGACCTTAAAAGAATTATTTAGCAGGGTTCGTTTTAACTATTTCCGTTTATATTTCCACTATGCCTATTTTAATATGGTGCGGATCTGGTATATGCAACTGGATAATCTGTACGGTTTATTTGTGTTATTCCCGAGTATTGCTGCAGGGACGATTACCTTAGGTTTAATGATGCAGATTGCCAATGTATTCGGCAAGGTACGTGAGTCATTCCAGTATTTGATTGAGTCATGGCCAACGATTATCGAACTGCTGTCGATTTATAAACGTCTAAGAGCATTTGAGGCGACATTGCATAAGTAAGCATAAGTAATTTGAGTTGAAATAAAAGCCCGCTTCAAGCGGGCTTTTTGATTTTTATTTTTTAAATCGGCTCCGTAGAATAGACCGAGGAGTTCGCTGGGTCAGGTACTTGAAAGGAATAAATAAAAGCATTTTGAAATGATTAAGCAACACTGGAAGTCGTCATTAGGATGTTGTTAGAACCCATTTTAATCGGTGAGTAACAGATGTATATTGATAAAAAAGGCTGAGATAAGAAAAGATGAAAGTTTTCTACAGTTTGATGTCTGTCATTTGTTTAACTACGCTGAGCCCCTTCACTGTGGCCCAAGAAATTCAAGGTCGGTCTTTTTCTTATCTGGATTGGGAAGTGCATTGTAGCAATACCGGCACGTGTCGAGCGGCAGGTTATCAGCCGGATAGTGCTCAGGCAATGCTGGCCTCGATATTGCTGACGCGTCAAGCGAGTGCAAAACAGACAGTTCAAGGGGAGTTGGCCTTATCCGGTGATGCGCAGACTTTAGAGCGCAAAAAACTGAACAATATTCGCCTTTATTTGAATGGCAAAGATTTTGGTGCAGTCCAATTAAATCCTTCAGATCAACCTTTAATGGGAACGCTGAATGCCCAGCAAATCAATGGATTATTACAGTACGCCCAGAAAAACCTAAAAATCGTGTTTAAAAATAACCATTACATATGGCAGGTTTCCGATGCGGGCATGACTGCAACTTTATTGAAAATGGATGATTTCCAGAAGCGTACTGGCACAGTCGGAGCATTGGTAAAAAAAGGATCGGCAAATGAATCAAAAGTTCTAGCTGCACAACCCAAACCGATGGTTAAAAAGGTCAACACAGCGGCAAAACCTTATTTGACCCTACAGCCGAATACCGAACAGTACCCAGCCGTACATGCACTTCTTATGGCTGCCCAACCAGAGCTTCAAGATGCGCATGTATTCTGTGAGGGTATTAATGAAGAAACGGTTGCAAAACCCCAAGTCATAGACCTTTATAAACTCACCGATCATAAAGTTCTGGCAACAACACTCTGCTGGCGTGGTGCCTATAATGAAGGCTATGGTGCCTGGGTGCTGGATGAATCTTTAAAAGGCAAGGCGACCTTTGTGACTGAATTTGCCTCAGACTTTGCAGCAGGTGAAATCCGCAGTGCGCAAAAAGGTCGTGGTCTTGGAGATTGCTGGGCAATGAGCCAATGGATCTGGAACGGTCAAGCTTTTGTCAAAACGCTGGATGGCACGACAGGCATGTGTAAAGGTTTTCCAGGGGGAGCTTGGAATCTGTATCTGATTGAAGCTATGGTGAAGTGATTCATATAGTAAATAAAGAATATATTCAGTTGAAGTATCGGTTGCTGATGAGGCGATTCTTGAAAAGTAATCAGTCAGATATAGGTTGAAGAAAACAAAAAAATTATTGTGATAAAAAGATAAAACTTCGTCAGTGAGTAATTGAAATTGTCAAAAAGCTACGATGGTCAATTTCTCTAAACCCGTTATAAATTTTAAAAATTCGATTTAATTGTTATGCAGTTCAAATTTTAAGCGAGAAGCATTTATGACTTGGCAGTTTTTAGTCAGTTTTGAACAAGAAATTCAAAAAACAATTTAGTAAAATCAATAATGAAATCAAAGTTATGAGTTTGTTATTTTGGGGCTTTTAATATATTTTCATTGATACGGCATAATTGAGAATTGATACGTGAATTTTAGAACATTAATCTTGATGGGGGGAGCGGGCATCGCTTTACATGGCTGTACAAGTCTGAACAGTTTTAGCTCGAATTCAGCTGAGAATTTTGCTTCCCCACAGGAAATGATTGTTCAAAAAAATATGAATGCTGCCAACGGTCGGGCGAAAGAATATGTCTATTCTTGGGGGCCAAAGCAAAGTAATAAAGAAGTACAATCGTTATATCCAAGAAAACATTTAAATAGTTATTGTTCTGCCAAGGGCGGAAAATTCTCTCTTTTATATAAAAGTTCAATGAACTTAGTAAAAAATCAATGGGATAAAAAACAGTTATCAAGCTATAGCAGTGTCAAGCAAGGCATAGGTGCCTATAAGTGTATGCAAAGTGATGGGCAAAGCTGGATTGTATCCATTGAACCTGTAGCTGAACGCAAGTTGGATGATGGTAGTGAAACCCGTATGGTCGCGCTGCAGACTAAAATCATGACGGCTTTAGATGCTCAAAGGTTTTATTCAAGTGCCAATTCTTCAAATAATTCTGCCGTAAAAAAAACCACTGTAAATAATCAAAACATTAAAAATTCAAAAAATAAAACGGTCACACCCAAAGAATTTGAAGTAAATAAAGAGATTGAAACAAAAAAGGAAACCAAATCTACACCTGAATTGCCAGTAAAACAGTCGATACAAGTTGCGGAAACACCACAACAGCAGCAACTAAAATACTATGTTGCAGCACGTCGGGATTTAAATAAAGGCACCAATCAGGTTGCTGCCTGTAATAATGCGCAACGTGCTTATAGCTACGGCAAGTTACAGGGAACGGACGGAACCAAAGTTTATACGGAATCCGGAATGCTGGTCGCGCGCTGTTTAACCAGTGTGCCAAGTTATAGCAGTCGTTTTTCTAATTCTAATGGTCAGGCTGTCAAAATTTTGCAGAATTTGGCTAATAATTATAATCATGCTGGTGCGAAGAATATGTTGAGGCAGGTCAAGTGATTTGCTGCCACTAAATTGGAGTTTTAAAAGACTCTTCCTGAGTTGGATGATCCCACTGATGGGATAGAGGTAGATTTCTAAACCATCGCCCAGATAAATCCCATTTTTTTGGATCAGATAATTTGAATGGAGAACATCATTTTTAGGCTTTAATTTAATTTTCAGTGAGTCCAATTTACACAGTCATAACAGGTAAAACCCTCAGCCTTATGATACAAAGAGAATGATTTTTCACTGGAGTTCGCCTGATGTCTCACAAAGTTCTAAGCTCTGCTCGTCACAGCAGGTCACGTATAGGCTTCTCAGCTTTGATAGCGGTTGCATTGCTGGGTTCCGCGCAGTTGGCGACAGCAGGGCCAACGGTCGATCAATTAAGTAATTGTCTGGTGAAATCGACTACTGCAACGGATAAGAAAACCGTATTGCAATGGACCTTTGTGGCTTTGTCTACACATCCTGACTTGAAAGCCTATAGCAATGTGACTGATGTTCAGAAAGAGCAACTGGATAAAAGTCTAGCGACCGTTTTACAGCGTATCTTGGTGGAGCAATGCTCGATTCAGACCAAAGCTGTGATTGCTGCTGAAGGAGTGCAAGCGGTGGGTGATAGTTTTCAGGAGCTTGGAAAAATTACGGGTGAGGAAATTTTAGAAAACCCTGAAGTGAAAAGTCAGCTTAAAGGTGTGCTGCGTTATGTCGACCTGAATAAGTTAGTGATGACATTTTTGACACCCGATATATGGAATAAGTTGGGTGTGATACGTAAGTAACTAGATTGGTTTATTTAAAGATCGAAAAGATGATTTTAAATAGCCAAAACATAGGGTAGAGGATAAGCTCTAAACGCTGGAATAATATAATTCCTATTATTTTTGGAAGAAATACTCTTCTGGCTCTGGGATATATCTGTGTCATTTAGCATGAAGAAGTAGCACAATTATGTCCCGAGTGAATAGTCCAAGGCTGCATTGGATTATTTTTGATAAAAGTTCCGGATTTATTTTTATTCTTTTTAAAATTTATTTATTATTATCTAATAACCGTCAGGCGGGCTTTTAAAAAAATGACTTTGTTAAATCTAAAATGAGCTTACCGAAAAAGATATAAAAAAATCCCCGGGGAAAGGGGATTTTTTATTTTGATGCAATATTTAGATTATTTCCATTCAGTTGGAAAACTAAATAAATCTAATCCAAAGGCAAGTGGGAAAATCAGGTAAACCGAGGCAACAATTAAAAGGGTGGCTAGTACAGTCACCAAGGTACCTTGCTTTAACATATCTCGAATACTGACTTTACCGGTGGCAAAAATAACCGCTTGAGAAGGTGTACCAATAGGAAGCATAAAAGCAAAACCTGCACCTAATGCCGCAGCTGCCATGAGTGGTAATGGATGCACATCGAGCGCTAAAGCAAGCGTTGCTGCAATAGGTACAAAAATAGTGGTTACTGCTGTATTCGGTGCGACTTGCGTCAAGCTAATGGTCAGAGCAGTCGTGAGTAATAATGCGATGAGATAAGGCATATTTTGTAACGAAAGTAACTGCAGTCCAATCCATTGAGATAAATCTGTATTGCTGAATCCGGCTGCTAATGCAAGACCGCCACCGACCAACAGCAATACATCCCAAGGCATTTCATTGAGTGCATCTGCATTTAACAGGCGTTTGCCATCAGTAGCCGGCACAGCGAATAATACCAGTGCTGCAGTAATTGCAATCATGGTATCGGAAATGCCGGGAATAATATCTTTCCAAATAAATGTTCGAGTAAGCCACATAAACGCTGTGACTGTAAAAACAATCGCTACAGCTTTTTCTTCATAAGACATGCTGCCCAAACGCTCTTTTTCTGCGGCAATAAATTGTTTGCCTTCAGCGATGTGTTTTACCTTCATCGGAAATGCTATTTTGGTCAGCCAGAATGTGGTGAAAATAGCTAAAATTAAACAGAGCGGGAAAGCAAAGATAAACCACTGAGCAAAGCCAATTTCATATCCGTATATTTCTTTAACTAAGCCTGCCAAAATCAGGTTAGGTGGCGTACCGATCAGGGTTGCGCTGCCGCCGATAATCCCCCCAAATCCAATGGCGAAGATAATTGATTTTGTGAACTTGATTTCATCGCTAGGATCATGATTTGCATCTTGCTTAAGCAAAGAAATAATCTTATACACAATGGCTGTGCCAATTGGTAAAAGCATCATGACGGTTGCAACATTTGAAATCCACATGGATAAAAATGCTGTTGCAAACATGAAACCGTAAATCAGACCATTAATGGTTGAACCTGAAAAGCTAATAATACCTAAGGAAATTCGCTCATGCAGATTCCATTTTTCAATGGCAATTGCGATTGCAAAACCACCCAAGAATAAGAAGATATTCGGATCTGTATAGCTTGAAGTGACTTTGGCAATGGTTAGCGTTCCCATCATTGGCATAATAATAATAGGCAATAATGCGGTAATACCTAAGGGTAATACTTCCAAAATCCACCAAATTGACAACCATGCGGTCAGTGCGAGTACACCTTGTCCTTCAGCTGATAAGCCATCAAAATTCATTCCAAAATAAATCCAAGCAAATATCAGTGGACCCAAAAATAATCCAAGCCATTGGGTTTTGTTATATGAGCCGTTAAAGCCTGAATTTTGACGTGTTGACGATTGATCTTGTGCGTCTGAGCCAGATGAGTGGTTGATCTGTTGTGACAAAATATAATGAGGATTTAAGTGTTTAAATAACTCTTTGGTCTTGTAATGCCGAGTCCAAATATTATTCCAAAGTTGATTCATGAATAGTTCTCTCCCTGTAGGTGAATTTTGGGTGAGAAGTGGCGTTATAGTCAAAGCACATAGGAGTATATCTTTATATGTAAAAGGTATGAGTGCGGAAGATTGTTAGATGAAATTAAAGGAAAAAATAGTTATAAAATAGAAATTTTATTATTCATAATCGTGATTCTTTATAAATCAGAATATATTCTTGAGGATGCTCATCACTTGAATTTGCTTTTAAAGCAGTTCTTTAAAACTTTCTCAGAATACCTCTCCCTCTAGGACGAGAAATACTGTTTCGCAAGAGGGATGAGGGCATCTATAAAGTTAAACCAAATCCGGATAGAACTTTTCAAACTCTTTATTCACCGTTTCATCTCGCAGTAAATAGCCTTTCGGTTGTATATAACTATAAATTTCCCGTGCAGGCTGTTCATGCCAACCAATATTAAAAGCGCATAGTTTTGGGAAAAATTGCAGGTGGCTATAATTTAAATTGTTATGAATCCAATACGCCAATTGTTGCCAATTACTTGGGTTCTTCTCATAAAGTTCCAAGAATGGTGGAATGACAATACACGCCGTTGCACCAAAGCCTTTTTCGTCAGGGTAGTCCCAAATATGACTGGCAAAGTTTTTCTCATTACTTGCACAGTTATGACCTTTTTCGTTGCCAAGTTGGTTCACGTTTGATGAACGATAAGCAGATCTAATGGCAATGCGTCCAAACTTGTCTTGCAATGGTTCAAGTAGTTGTTGGCAGAGTTCTGTACCTGTGCGAATCGCAATATCAGGATGATCGGGAAAGTTGGGTACACCGTACCAATTGGCAATCTCGCTATAGAGAAAGTCACGCATAAAAAAGGACTTGGAGAGTTGAGTACGTCCTAAGTCTTCAAGTTTGGCGATAGAGGATACTTTTTTGATGGTCATATTGTTTTTGGTGTGAAGAGTTTGGATTGATTGTATGTTTAAAATGGTGGATTTTAAATGGTAATCATCTTCCTTGCGCAGCAGTGCTGCTCATCTCCTAAAAGGAGAGAGAACTACGCGTATCAACTTAATAACATGACACTCCCTCTTCCGTGGTGAGAGGGCATTCAGAAGTCCCGTATAAAGAAAGATTGGATAGGCGAATGTAACCTAAATCTTCGAGTTTGATGATATAGATTGCTTTTAAGACTTGCTGATTCTTATTAATGACTGTTAAATAAGAAAAAATGAAAAATTAGACAAAACTATGAAACTACCAGAATTACCAAAGACTACCTTAGATCAAAAAAGTTTTAAATGTCCGCATTGTGGGGCTTTTGCTCATATGGAATGGAATAATCTATTTTTTATTACGTATGATGAACAAGGTAATGAACATAATGTTCAAACTAGAGTTCATCAAGCAAATTGCGCATCGTGTAGCAAGGATAATATTTGGTATAATCATAAGGGAGTTTCAGATTTTTTAGTTTTAAATAGAATCCCACGACCAAGTAATGATTCTGAGTTATCAAGATTATTTCCAACTCAGGAAATCACCAATCAAAATATTCCTGAATATTTACCAGATATGCCCGAGGATGTTAAATGTCTTTATAAAGAGGCGGCTTTAATTTATGAGTTATCACCTCGTTCGGCGGTAGCACTTATACGCTTAGCATTAGAAAAATTATGTGAGTATTTAGGTGTTAATAAGAAAAATATTAAAGAGTCAATTGAAGAATTAGTAAAGCAACAAATTATTCCGTTAAGAGTTGCCCAAGCTGCCGATAATATTCGATTAATTGGTAATGCAAATGTTCATGCAGGAATTATATGTGATGAGGTTTTAGATGATATAAACCCAGCTATTTTTTCATATATTAACTTGATCGTAGATTATTCAATAAAAAAGCCAAAAGAAATTGAGGAAATTAATTTATTGTTCCCAGAGCAAAAAAGAGCTTCATTTTAGATTAAAAAACGAATCAGTTTTAACCAATCAATTCATTTGCTTGAGTGGAGGTAGGCTTTATGAAACCAGATCTATAGAAGGATCAGTCCCTATCTTGGCTTGAAATTGAGTGTTATCTTGAGCAGCATTTATTATCTTTAGAAACTTTTCAGCTTCTTCTAAATTTAGTGTTTTGTCTAAAAGTTGAATAATTAAAATTATTGTAAATAGTGCACCTAGACTTTTCAAAACAATATGTAGACTATCTCCTACTTCTGTTCCATATAAAACATATATATAAACAATTAAAGGAATGATAGAAAAATAGTAAAGATTTCTACGCCATAATAATCTTTTAATAGTTGGCTTGAATATTAAATTTTGATCATCAATATCAATATACTTATGTCCAAAATGAAAAGTATCAATGACTTTTTGAAAGTCAACTTTACCATTTTCATGGAGTTCAACAAAGTAATTTGCTAATTTTGCATTGATAAATATTGAGCGAGTGAGCGTATGTGCTGCTTTATCTCTAACTAGAAGAGGAGTGCTTGAATCTTTCTTCTGATAATAATTTTCAAAGTATTCTTTATAAAAATCTAGTTCATCTCGAAACTTCTTACGCTTTTGCTCACTAATCACATGCAGTGTTTTAGGTATAGAGAATATAGCAACAATGAGTGCGATAATTGCGGCTATGGGATTTATAAATTCCATTCTAATTATTCAAAGTTATGATTTTAATCATTATATAAAAAAGCCCCGATAAATCGAGGCTTTTTTAATTAAATTAAAAGGTTAATCAACCAATCAATTTCTTCATTAATTCATTTACTTGAGCAGGGTTAGCCTTACCACGTGACGCTTTCATCACTTGACCAACTAGACCGTTGAAAGCTTTTTCTTTACCAGATTTATACTCTTCAACCATTTTCTCGTTGGCAGCAAGCACTTCTTTAATAATCGCTTCAATCGCGCCTGTATCAGTTTCCTGTTTCAAGCCTTTTTCCGCAATAATTTCGTCCGCAGTTTTGCCTTCTTCCCACATAAAGCCGAACACTTGTTTCGCGATCTTGCCGCTGATTGTGTTGTCCACAATACGTGCCACCATACCGCCAAGTTTCTCAGCAGTTACAGGAGAATCCGCCAAATCTAGGCCTGCTTTGTTTAAGGCAGCCGAGAATTCACCCATCACCCAGTTTGCCGATACTTTACCTTGTGCAGCACCGCCCGCAGAAGCAACCACAACTTCATAGAAGTCTGCAAGTTCACGAGAAAGCGTGAGTACGTGAGCATCATATTCAGTCACGCCAAAGTCCGCGATGAAACGTGCACGACGTGTTTTCGGTAACTCAGGCAACGCAGCACGTGCTACTTCAATTTGCTCATCAGAAATGATTACAGGCAACAAGTCGGGATCAGGGAAGTAGCGGTAATCGTTCGCTTCTTCTTTCGAACGCATTGAACGCGTTTCCATTTTCACCGGATCGAACAAACGTGTTTCTTGGTCGATCTTGCCGCCATCTTCCAAAATATCCATTTGACGTTCAATTTCAACGTTAATCGCTTGCTCAATGAAACGGAAAGAGTTGAGGTTTTTCAGCTCACAACGTGTACCAAATTCATTGCCCGGACGACGTAACGACACGTTGCAGTCACAGCGGAATGAACCTTCCGCCATGTTACCGTCAGAAATACCCAACCAACGCACCAAGGTGTGAATTGATTTAATATAAGCAACCGCTTCTTCAACCGAACGCATATCCGGTTCAGAAACGATCTCTAAAAGTGGCGTACCTGCACGGTTCAAGTCGATACCTGACATGCCTTCAAACTGGTCATGAATTGATTTGCCAGCATCTTCCTCAAGGTGCGCACGCGTTACGCCAATGCGTTTAACCGTGCCATCTTCAAGCTGAATATCCACATGACCCAAGCCCACAATCGGGTTGTCCATCTGGCTAATCTGGTAGCCTTTTGGAGAGTCAGGGTAGAAATAGTTTTTACGTGCAAACACGGAAGCCTGGTCGATGTAAGCATCAATACCCAAACCAAAGCGAATCGCAAGATCAACTACTGCTTTGTTGAGTACTGGCAAAACGCCCGGCATTGCAAGGTCTACAAGGCTTGCCTGTGTATTTGGATCATTACCAAAAACAGTGGAAGAACCTGAGAAGATTTTTGAGTTGGTCGCAAGCTGAGTGTGAATCTCGATACCAATTACGACTTCCCAGCCATCAATCAATAATGACTTAGGTTTAGCCGCTTTTGTAGAATTATTTTGAGCTTGAGTCATTATGCGTTCTCCTCAGCAACTGCAGCGCGTTTTGTATGCCAATCGGTTGCTTGCTGGTATTGATGCACAACAGACAATAATTGAGATTCTGACCAGTAGTTACCAATCAACTGCAAGCCCACAGGTAAATTGTCTTTGTCAAAACCTACAGGCGCATTGATGGCTGGCAAACCGGCCAAGTTCACTGCGATGGTGTAGATGTCGCCCAAGTACATTTCAACGGGTGTCAGATTCGCACCGATTTTATACGCTGTGGTTGGCGCAGAAGGTGCAGCAATCACGTCAACAGATTCAAAGGCTTTCAAGAAATCTTGCTGGATGAGACGACGTACTTTTTGTGCTTTCACATAGTACGCATCGTAATAACCGGCAGAAAGCGCGTAAGTACCAATCAGGATACGACGTTGAACTTCCGGACCAAAACCTTCTGAACGTGAACGTTTGTACAAGTCGGTTAAATCCACCGGATTTTCACAGCGGTAACCGTAACGAACACCATCAAAGCGTTGTAAGTTAGACGACGCTTCAGCAGGTGCAATCAGGTAATAGGTTGGAACATAAGCATCAGTCATGTTGAGGTCAATCTCAACCAGAGTCGCGCCCATGTCTTCCAGTTTTTTCAACGATTCTTCCACACGTGCTTTCACATCCGCATCTAAACCGGCAACGTTGAAGTACTGTTTCGGAATACCAATGCGTAAACCTTTCACCGAAGTAGCGTTCAAGTTCGCAACGTAATCATCTACGTCTTGATCCATTGAGGTTGAATCTTTGGCATCGTGACCAGCCATCACGTTCATCAAGTAGGCACAGTCTTCAGCCGAACGTGCCATTGGGCCGCCTTGGTCTAGTGAGGATGCATAGGCGATCATACCGAAACGAGATACACGGCCATAAGTCGGTTTTAAGCCTGTAAGACCACAGAAAGACGCAGGTTGGCGAATTGAGCCACCAGTGTCAGTACCGGTCGCAAACGGTGCAAGGTCAGCCGCTACAGCTGCAGCAGAGCCACCTGAAGAGCCCCCGGGAACATGATCAAGTGCCCACGGGTTTTTGGTCGCGCCATAATAAGATGACTCGGAGGTTGAACCCATGGCGAATTCATCCATGTTTACCTTACCTAAAGTCACCAAACCTGCAACTTTACCTTTCGCTACAACGGTGGCGTCGTAAGGAGAGATAAAGTTGTCCAGCATTTTAGAACCGGCAGTGGTTTTAATGCCTTGGGTACAGAAAATATCTTTATGTACAATGGGTACGCCTGTCAGTATATTTGCGTTGCCTGCTTGACGCAGAGCATCGGCCGCATCAGCTTGAGCTAAGGCTTGTTCCGGTGTAACCGTGACATAACTGTGTACTTGAGCATCAATTTTTGCAATGCGTTTTAAATAATGTTCGGTGAGTTCACGAGACGAGAATTTAGAGCCAGCTAAACCCTCAGAAAGTTCACGAATCGATAAGCGATGTAAATCTGTCATAAGAAATAATTCTTTACGTTTAATTTAACAAAAATGGTTTGACTGATTGGAAATTATTCAATCACGCGTGGAACAAGGTACAAGCCATCTTGAGTTGCAGGTGCAACAGCTTGATATTCTTCACGATGATTTTGTTCAGAAACCACGTCTTCACGTAAGGGTTGCGGATGGTCAAATGGGCTTTTAAGCGGCTCGACACCTTCTGTGTCAATGCCTTTTAAGGTTTCCATCATGCCTAAAATTTTATTTAGACTTTGAGCATATTCAGCAGATTGCGTATCATCTAGCGACAATCGTGCTAGATTGGCGATTGCTGAAACTGTTTGTGCATTTAAATCTGCAGAATGCTGTGCATCCGTTGTAGACATAACATCACCTGATCAGTATTAAAAAAATTCAAAATATCGTACGTTATAATAAGCGATTGACTTGTTCAAATCATCACATTTAGTTAAAGTTGCCACCTTGCGTCCACATAATGTTTAATCGAGAACGTCTCCGTGATTCTAAAAAGACTAATTGGCTTGTTTTCGCCCGATCTAGCCATTGATTTAGGTACAGCAAATACACTTATTTATGCACCAGGACGAGGCATTATATTAAATGAACCGACGGTTGTGGCGATTCGTCACAGTGGTTCACAAAAAATTGTTGCCGCGGTAGGTCTTGACGCAAAGCAAATGCTTGGTCGTACTCCTGCGAATATTACCGCAATCCGTCCCATGAAAGATGGTGTGATTGCCGATTTTGAAGTGACTGAAACCATGCTGAACCAGTTTATTGGTAAAGTGCATGAAAGACGTTTATTTCCACCTGCACCGCGCGTTGTGGTGTGTGTTCCTTGCAAATCAACACTGGTAGAACGCCGTGCCATCCGTGAAGCGGTATTTAATGCCGGTGCGCGTGATGTTCGCTTAATTGAGGAGCCAATGGCTGCTGCAATTGGTGCGGGTATGCCGGTTGAGCAAGCATGTGGTTCAATGGTGGTGGATGTCGGTGGCGGTACCACTGAAATTGCCATTATTTCATTACAAGGCTGTGTCTATTCAGACTCGCTACGTATTGGTGGTGATGTGTTTGATGAACAGATCATTAACTACGTACGTAAAGCACATGGCTGCGTGATTGGTGAAACCACTGCTGAAGTGATTAAAAAAGAAGTGGGGATGGCATTGCCGGATGAAGGTGCTAAACCACTCGAAATTGAAGTTCGTGGTCGTAACCTGGCAGAAGGTGTGCCTCGTGCCATTACTGTGACTTCTGATGAAATCACTCAAGCCATTTCTGATCCATTACAAAATATTGTCTCTGCAGTTAAATCTGCACTTGAACAAACACCACCTGAACTGTCCTCTGACATTGCAGAACGTGGCATTGTCTTGACAGGTGGCGGTGCATTATTGCGTAACCTTGATAAATTGCTTGCACAAGAAACAGGTTTACCTGTGGTTGTCGCAGAAGATCCTTTAACTTGCGTGACACGTGGTGGTGGTAAAGTCTTAGAATTCTTTGATAATCCCAATCATGACATGCTATTTGTAGGCTAAGTTAAGGACCAGGCGGGTGCAAACAAATCTGTTTTCTAGACAACCGCCATCTTTTCGCTCATTTATCATTGCGGTCATCACATGCTGGGTTGTGCTATTTTTTAACTGGCGCATGCCACATGTGATTCAGCCCGCACGTGATGTCTTGTATGCGGCATATAATCCCATTTATGCCTTGGCAAGTTATCCAGTGTTATCGCGAGAATGGCTAAATCAACAAACCAAGTCTGAAGCCCAGTTACGTCGTGAAAATACCGCGATGCAAGCCGAGCTTTTACAGGCGCAAGTTCGTCTGCAAAAATTATCTGAACTTTCTGCTGAAAATACCCGTCTAAGAGGTTTGCTCGATACCCCACTGATTATTGATGGGCGTATGGAAATTGCAGAAGTGATTGGTACGGATGCAGATCCACTTAGACATATTATTGTGATTAACCGGGGTGCAAGCAGTCAGCTTAAAGTCGGTCAAACGGTTTTGGATGACAAAGGCATTATGGGGCAAATCATCAATGTCTATCCGCATAGTAGCCGGATCATGTTGCTGTCCGATAAAGAACATTCTCTCTCTGTACGTTTAGAACATACTGGAATGCGTGCCATTGTTAGCGGTACAGGTGATTTAGGTCATTTGAAGATGGAATATGTTCCAACCAGCGCCAACATCAAAGTGGGTGAAAAAGTATATAGCTCAGGTTTAGGCGAACATTTCCCTGCGGGTTACCTCGTGGGAACAGTGTCTAAAGTAAATCGACATAATTCGGGTGAATTTGCCAAAATTGAAGTCATTCCAGCCGCGCTATTGGCAGGTGGACATCATGTAGTGGTACTTTTTTCTGATTCTTTAGCGATGGAGCAACCGCATGCTGATCGCTAAATTACGCTCTGAGAATAAACGTGATCCTCTGATTGCTATTATTCTTTCAGTTATTATCTGTTCAGTACTGATCGTTTATCCATTGTCCTATGGGGTATCGGGTGCACGTCCATTATTCATGTTGCTGGTGATGCTCTTCTGGATCATGTGCCAGCCGACATGGTGTGGAATCTGGTTTGCTTTCGCGACCGGTATTTTTACCGATCTTTTGGTTGATGCTCCTTTGGGAATGAATGCTTTAACCTTTGTGATGATCACTTTTATCGCCAGGTTTTTAACCCGGGAACGACGCATTTTGACCTTTGGGAATTTATGGATCATTAGCTTCTTGGCGGTGTTGGCACATTTGTTTATGACTGGGTTGGCTCAAATTATGGGCGGTATGCAATTTTCAATTGCAAGACACTGGCAGCCTTTATTGAGCAGTGTGTTGGTTTTCCCTGTTATTTATTTTTTCCTAAGAAAATGGCGCATTTAATTCTCGCTTCGAGTTCTCCGCGCCGTCGGGAGCTGCTTCAGCAACTTGGATTGGAATTTGAAATCTTTAGTCCCGAGATTGATGAATCAGTTTTAGCCGGCGAGGGCGTTGCTGCCTATGTGGAACGTCTCGCATGCAGCAAAGCTCAAGCGGTCTTGGATCAATTTCCCGATGCAGTGGTTATTGCTGCGGATACTAGTTTAAGTGTCGATCAGCAAATTTTAGGTAAACCTGAATCTAAACAACATGCTTTTGAAATGTGGCAACGTATTTCAGGTCGTGAACATGATGTATTTTCAGGTGTTTGCGTACGTACAATGACAAAAAAATCAAGTATAGTGGTACGAACGCAGGTTGAGTTTCAACAGTTAAGTCTCGATGATATGGAAAGTTATTGGGCAACAGGTGAACCTCTAGGTAAAGCGGGAGCTTATGCCATTCAGGGTATTGCAGCACGTTATATTCCTCGTATAGAAGGAAGTTATAGCAACGTTGTAGGCTTACCTCTATATGAAACGGTACAGTTATTACAGTCGGTTAAGGCACTAAATTAACGGCTGAAAAAAAAGAATTTTTATAATGTTTTGAGTCTTATTATGTCTGACGAGTTGTTGATTAACGTCACACCCATGGAATGTCGGGTGGCCTTAATCCAAAATGGTACGGTCAATGAACTATTCGTAGAGCGCACGGCTAAACGTGGTCTGGTTGGAAATATTTATAAAGGCAAAATTGTCCGCGTTTTGCCGGGTATGCAAGCTGCCTTCGTCGATATTGGTTTATCGCGTACCGCTTTTTTGCATATTAACGATATGGTCTGGCCGCGTAACCAGCCGACCCCGAATGTTTTTGAGCTGCTGCAACCGGGTCAAATTCTCACTGTTCAAGTGATGAAAGACATGCTCGGAACCAAAGGGGCGCGTTTAAGTACAGATCTTTCCATTCCTTCGCGTTATCTCGTGCTCATGCCGTTTGGTCATCATATTGGCGTTTCCCAACGGATTGAATCTGAAGTCGAGCGTGATCGCTTACGGTCGATGATTGACGGTATTCAAACTAAACATAAACTACCGGGTAGTGTGATTGTACGTACCGCTGCTGAAGGTATTGCGGAATCAGAAATTGCTCAGGATATGGCATATTTGGCCAAGCTTTGGGAATTTGTTCAGCGCAAGCAAACCAGTATTGTTGTACCTTCACTGATTTTTGAAGAGCTTCCGCTTCCGCAACGGGTGATTCGTGATTTAGCCAATGAAAATACTGCCAAGATTTCAGTAGATTCACGTGAAATTCATGCCAAGTTGCAAGAGTTTGTCGAAGAATTTGTACCGAGTATGCAAACCAGATTGATGCATTACCCGGGTGAACGTCCTATTTTTGACTTGTACAATGTAGAAGAAGACATTCAAAAAGCCTTGCAAACGCGGGTAGCTCTCAAGTCGGGTGGCTATTTAATGCTAGACCAGACTGAAGCGATGACCACAATTGATGTCAATACCGGTTCATATGTCGGTGGTCGGACTCTGGAAGATACTGTCTTCAAAACCAATATGGAAGCGACGCAAGTGATTGCTCGTCAGCTGCGGTTGCGCAATTTGGGCGGTATTATCATTATCGACTTCATTGATATGCAGGAAGCACAGCATCGTGAGGAAGTGATGAGCCAGTTTGAGCGCATGCTTGAACGTGACCACGCGAAAACTAAAATCACGCAAGTATCCGAGCTTGGCTTGGTCGAAATGACCCGTAAGCGTACTCGTGAATCTTTAGAGCACCTGTTATGTGAATCATGTTCGATCTGTCAGGGACGAGGTTATGTGAAAACCGCAGAGACAGTGTGTTACGAAATTTTTCGAGAAATTTTAAGATATGCGCGTGCTTTTGAATCAAAAAGTGAATTTACCGTGATTGCCCATCCTTTGGTGATTGACCGATTGTTAACAGCTGAAGCACCGGCAGTGGCCGATTTAGAGCACTTTATAGGGCGTATGATCAAGTTCCAAGTGGAAAATCTATATACGCAAGAGCAATACGATATCATTCTGAGTTGAAATTGTAACAGAATGTCGTTAAACACTTGTTACATCTGAAATTTTACTTTCTAAGTGTAATTTCTAATACTAGTCATACACAGTAGCCAAAGCCAAAATCTCCCTTTTTGGCTTAGCAAAAAGAGGTATGACATGAGTATGAGCCAAGTCGTTATTAAAAAAAGTTTGAAAGCTTTAGATCACAAATCAACACAGAAAGGTTATATCGTTGATGAGCAAGGTAAAGAAGTTCAGATTACTGCTGCCATGATTCGTTCGGTTTGCCATCAATTATTAAATCAATGCCGTAGTATTAAAAATTAAGGGGCGAATAAACGCCCCCTAATTGATTTATATTTATTCTTTTGAAACTGCGGTTAACTTACCGCCTGTAACTTTGGGGTTTCTTGACCCACGATCTCTTCAAATCGCTGAATTTCATCTTCCAAGTGAATCAATAGGTTTTGCATTTTAGGTAATGCATTACGACAGCCTGTTAAGCCCACTTCCAGTTTATCTAAATAACTGGTCATTGTAATATTCAGAGCTTGCCCATCTAAAACAATAGAAGCCGGGTAGAGTGCATCCAGTTTTGCACCATTCCAATATAACGGTTCACGTGGGCCGGGAACATTGGAAATTACAATATTGAACGCTTGACGTGTAGGCATCATGCCTGAAACGATATTTAAACCAGCCGCCCCATAAACCAATGCACTATAGTTCAAAATTTGATTTGAGTTCATGCGTTTAAAACGCTGCTTCGCATTGAGTACACTACGACGGATTATCTGCAGACGTTCTAATGGGGTTTCTTTATGGGTGCCCAGATTGGCTAAAATCATCGTAATACGATTTGAAACCTCGGAATCATCATCACGAATTGACGCAGGTACCATGGCAATGAGGGGCTTTTTCGGCAAGGCTTGTTGACTGATCAGATACTCGCGTAATGCACCCGAACAAATCGCCAGTACCACATCATTTATGGTCACACCGAGTGCTTTGGCAATCTTGCTTAAGCGACCCAGCTCAAAGGATTGTGCTGCGAAACGGCGTGATGAACTCACGCGTTGATTTAAAATACTGCTTGGAGCCTGGAAACTTGAAACATAGTCAGGATTACGTCCCATATCTTTAAAGATGGTTTGAGATAATTCATACATGACTTTTGGGGTGGATTCAAATTGTTCTTTTAAAGCACCCATGATTTTTTTTATGCGACTCTTCTTCTGGGGCTCTTTAGAACGTTTAGCGCGAGGGCCTTCAACACACCACAGCGGCACAATACTTTTTGCCTCTGGATCTTGCGACAATGATTTTTCAACTAAACGCATTCCTGCAATGCCATCTACCATCGCATGGTGAATTTTAAAATACATGGCAAAGCGGTTGCCTTCAATCCCTTCAATAATATTGCAGGTCCAAAGTGGTTTAGCACGATCAAGTAAAGCGCTATGTTCTTGTGAAATATAAGTCAGTAATTCACGGATTCGAGCTGGGTGAGGAAGTGCAATGTGACGAAAATGGTGGTCTAAATCAAATTCCTGATCTTCATCCCAAAATAGGCCATTCAGTTTATTATTAAAAGGGGCAACAGGAAGAGACTTGGACTTACGGATATCGGCAACGAGGTCTTGAATAAATGTATCAGGGGCATTGTCAGGAATCTGAAATAGAAAAAGTCCACCAACATGCATGGGTTGCTGACGTTTTTCTAGCGACAAAAAAATAAAATCAATAGGGTGTAAAGGACGCATAGCGTGGAATGCCTCACTGCAATTTCATTGGCTGTTCTTATTTGAACAGGCTTGTTAGAATTATAAAAACCGTTTTTTCAGTATATCTTTTTTCAAAAATAAAAGAACCGCTTTCTATGTAAGGAAAAGTGAATAAAAAGCCACTAAAAACAGTGGCTTTTTTTGAAAAAATTATTTTATTAAATTTCCGGCATGTAAGCCACATTCTTTATGAGTGGCTTCTTCCCACCACCAGCGACCCTCACGTTCATGTTGATTTGGAAGAACTGCGCGTGTACACGGTTCACAACCAATAGAAATGAAACCACGTTCATGTAAGGGATTATAAGGAATTTCCATCATACGAATATAATTCCATACATCAGCGCTTGACCAGTTAGCTAGGGGATTATATTTGATCAGTTGCTTTCCGGGTCCAGAAAAACCTGTATCGGCCTGAACCACAGGAATTTCATCACGCGTACCTGGGCTCTGGTCTTTGCGTTGACCGGTTATCCAGCCATCTAAGCTTGCCAGTTTTTTACGTAGCGGTTTAACTTTGCGAATACCACAACACTCTTGGTGACCATCGCGATAGAAACTAAATAAACCTTTGTCAGTGGTAAGTTGCTGAATTGCCTCGTTCTCTGGGAAACAAATTTCGATATCAATTTTATAATGCTTACGCACAGTTTCTATAAATTGATAGGTTTCTGCGTGCAAACGACCAGTATCTAAACTAAAGACACGAAAGGGTTTGCCTAGATGGGAAGCCATATCAATTAAAACCACATCTTCAGCACCTGAAAATGAAATGGCAATTTCACCCTGCTGACTCAAAGCAAGTTCCAGAATTTCGCTGGGAGATTTATCAGCATATTCAGATGCAAGTGCATCAACAAGGTCAATGGTGGGGATTGTAGTCATGACAGTTCCTGGCGTATAGGCTTGGACACTTAAAAACCTATATTAATTTAATTCACAACGATTTTAATAGAATTGGAATAGCGTGCTTAGCACTAAAAAATAAATACTTATGAATTAAATAGATTTAAAAAACAGCACATGGAATGTCAATTTTTAAGCTATCATAATGCAAATTTTTTCACTGACATTGGGAGAACCCATGGAAATCGTATGTCTTGATCTTGAGGGTGTATTAGTTCCAGAAATTTGGATTAACTTCGCCAAAAAAACTGGAATTAAAGCATTGGAAGCCACTACACGTGATATCCCAGACTACGATGTATTGATGACACAGCGCCTGAATATTTTAAAAGAGCACGGTTTAGGCTTGAATGATATTCAGGAAGTGATTGCAGATATGGGACCATTCCCGGGTGCAAAAGAATTTGTGAAATGGGTCAGTACTCATTTCCAGCTGATTATTCTTTCAGATACTTTCTATGAATTTGCGCATCCACTGATGAAGCAATTGGATTGGCCAACGATTTTTTGTCATAAGTTGGAAACCGATGAAGCAGGAATGATCTCTGCCTATAAACTTCGCCAGCCAGATCAAAAACGTCAGGCGGTCAAAGCACTGCATGGCTTGAACTTCCGCGTGATCGCAGCGGGGGATTCATATAACGATACCACGATGCTTGGTGAAGCAGACCACGGGTTCTTGTTTGATGCACCTGAAAATGTGATTGCTGAATTCCCACAATTCCCGCCAATTAATGGTTATGATGCCTTGAAAGAAGCAATTCGTAATGCTTCAGTTCGTGATATTCCAGCTTAATATTTAAGTTTATAGAATAAGAGAAGGGCGCTAATAGCACCCTTCTTTATTTAGTGCTAATTTTAACGTAATTAGAAACGGTAACCGATTTTCATACCATAGCCAATGGCATGGTTATCTTCAAAATCACCTACCTGAGTACCACCAGTTTGTGCAGTTGCATCACCTAACCAGAAGTATTTTACACCAGCTTGAATAAAGTAGTTTGCAGCAGGGCTGTATTGACCGCCTAGACCCACACTCCAGTAACCTTCAGTCGGTCCTAAAGTAGTTACAGGGTTACCAGCGCCAGAATCGTATCCAACTGCTGCTGTACCCGACCATTTGTTAGTAAATTTATGACCTAAGCCAACGGTTGCAGACCATTGATCATCGGAGTAGTCGATTAAATTTTGTGCTTTGCCTTTAGCAAGCGCAGAAGCTTGCGCTAATAATTCTGGCTTAACAGCAAATTGGTCCCAATGTACCCAACGAAGATTTGCAAATGCTAAAGTGTTTTGAGCAATACCTGTTTGTAAATCAATGTTTACAGATTGTGGGGTAGTCGCTTCTACAATGCTTTCTCTAGCACCCAATGTTGCCAATATCGGTTTAGCAGGGCTTAATGGATGACCTGTTGCAGGTAACTGTTGTCCTAACAGAGCTAAGCCTGACGTTTCATGAGCTTGGGCTTCATGTTTAATTTCAGAACGATAGGTTACTGATGCTTTAAGAGCGATTTCGGGAATTTGATAAGCAAAACCAGCGAGCCAACCGTATGCTTCTTCTTGATCAACTTTAATATTGTAGCCACTCAATAAGGAGTAAGCTGCACCACGTAATTTAATATCAGCTTCAACAGTCTGCCAAACTGGACCGGCATAAAAATTCCAGTTTTCAGTTGGCTGATACCCGATTAAAGCTGTGAGGGTATTTGTTTTTACTTCTACAGAAGTGCCTTCTGTACCATTACCAAATGAACCAGCAGTTGAAGCATATTGAGAGTCAGCACCAAATGGTTGGTCATATAAGAGACCTACAGAAATTTTATCAGTTGCTTGAACTTTTATTGCGGCAGAAGGGAAGTAATAATCTTCTGCCATATCGCTAACATTGAGTTGGTTTGATTTTACTTCAGGATCTAGAACAGAAATACCTGCTTCAGCATAATTCCCTGGCTGTAAAAAAGCCGAAATGGATTGACCTGAACGGTCTAAACCGCCTGCAATTACTGAAGTAAGTGGAAGAGTGCTAATAAAGATAGCAATAGATAAGGTATTGAGCTTCATAGTTCTTTCCCTGATGCCATTTTGTAACTAAAAGTCATGGAAAAGTAACATAAATAAAAAAAGAGTAAATGCTCAGCTATGATTAGATAATGAACTGATCAATTCAAAAAATGAACTTGAATAGAGTAAAAGTACTAACAATACTTTTGTATATTAATGATTTATAAGTGAAAAAATAGAGTAATAAGCTTAGATAATGAGGAAGCTACAAGTAATTCCTTTTGATCAAATTTAAAACATATAGATTGTGATATTAAAAAAACAAGAGATGTAATGTAAAAAAGCCATTGTAAACAATGGCCTTTATATTAATTTATTTAATAATTTTAGAAGCGGTAACCGATTTTCATACCATATGCGATGGCATTGTTATCTTCAAAATTAGCAACGTATTCATTTCCACCAGCTTGAGCACCAGTTTGGGCTTTTGCATCACCCAACCAGAAGTATTTCACACCACCAGCGATAAAGTAATTTGGTGCTGGGCTGAACTGTAGTCCTAAACCAACATTCCAGTAGCCTTCTGTAGGACCTAAAGTAGAAACGGGGTTACCCGCACCAGAATCCCAACCTACTGATAGATTACCAGCCCATTGTTCGCTTAGTTTACGACCAACACCGACAGTTGCTGAAATTTGGTCATCAGAATATTCAACTAAGTTAAAACCATTTGGACGTTGGACTAGAGGACCCACTGCATCAGATAATAGACCAAATTTATAAGGGCGAATTGAGAAACTAGACCAATCTACCCAGCGAACATTAGCAAAAGCAACTGTATTTGCCATAATACCGGTTTGAAAATCTAGGTTTACAGATTGTGGAGTCGTGATTTTAGTCTCGCCACTTGCTGCCGCAATCCCTGCTGCTGCAGCTGCACCATTTGGAAGTAATGTTAAAGCGGGTAAAGTTGGGATACTCTCATTAATATTTACATCGTGATCAATTTCAGAACGATAAGTCAAAGATGCTTTCAAAGCAATATCAGGAATTTGAAATGCTAGACCTGCTAACCAACCTACACCATGGGTTTCTTTAATACTTGCATCATAGCCATTGAATATGCTGTATGCCTGACCGCGCAAACTCAGATTGCCTTTAACAGTTTGATAAACTGGACCAGCATAAATATTCCAGTTTTCAGTCGGTTGGAAACCAGCAATAAATGATAAGTTTTGAGTATTTACTTCAACCTTGGTATTTCCAGTGCCTAGTAAACCATTAATGCCAGCTATTTGAGCTTGTGCCTGAGCTAGTCCCCCAGCATATAAAGTATCATAAGCTGTTTGTGCGGCTGCGACAGCATTACCACCTGCTGCATTTACCTGATTTTGTACAAAGGTCTGCAATGCTGCGCCTGAAAAGCCAGCTTGAACACCTAATGCACCAATCACTGTTGTTGGGCTACTTGTAATAGCTTGAGTAGTAATACCATTTGCAGCTAGTGTATTTTGAACAGTCTGATTAGCAAGACTATTTAAAGTTGATTGACCTAAAATTGTGTTGGTTGAATCTGAAACAAAAACATTATTACCTGTATATTCAGCATCTGCACCAAAAGGTTGGTCGTACAAAATACCAAATGAGAACTTATTAGTAGGCTGAAATTTTAGGGCGGCACTTGGAAAATAATAATCACCAGCCATATCTGAAATATTGCGTTGTGTAGCACTGGCACCTGCTTCTTGTCCTTCTACAGTAGGATCTAAAACAGAAATACCAGCTTCAAAGTAGTTGCCTGGTTGTAAGAAAGCGGCAATAGATTGACCTGAACGGTCTAAAGCTGCTGCGAATGCACCTGTCATTGGCACAGTTGCTAGAAGAATCGCTGTACTAAGTGTTTTTAATTTCATTGTGTGTCTTTCCTTGAGGTACAAATTTTTTTACTGCAGATTAGTATTATTTATGCTCAGTATTAATTTTTGGTAACATCGGCCTTTCAACCAGATATCATTTGTTACTCCATGTGACAAAAATAACACAATAAAAAAAAGAGTAAATGCTCTAGAAAAACTAATTAGAATAAAAATACCACTTATTAGAGTTTTTAATTTGAATTTGATTATTTTTGGATTTTAAGTTTTTGATAAATAATCATATATTTAATTTAGACTTAAAATCTTATTTGGTTAAAAAATAATCATTTATCGTGAAAAGTGTAGTAATTATTTGTTATCTAGATCACATTATTTTTTTACATAAAAGTTACGCCAGAAATATAAGATCTGGAATGAATAAATCGTAATAGGGTAAATTATTATTTTTAGCTTTAATTCTTTAATATTTATTTTTAATTCTTAAAAAATCATACTCTTACTCATTGCAAGAATAAATTTTAAATACTTAATGCGAAGTTAGGGATAGTGAATTAATTTAATATTTATTCATGGAGAGGCTGCATCTAAGAGATTCTTGATACGAAATTTCATTTTTATTGATACGCTTGTGCGCCCTGCGCGAATAGAACTATGATCCATATGTCTTTATAATATTGGGTTTAATGATTTCTATTTTTGATTTGTATCCCTATTTGTATCCTTATTTGCTTAAGTACTGGATGATTAGGTAGATGCGATCATTAGCCGTTACTTTTATAGCTGTTCTTGGTTTGAGAGCGACAGATGAACGCAGGTAGTTAGGTGAAGTGCGGATTGGCTGCGTTGCATAGTCGGTATGGGGTTATTGAGTATGTTTTAGTTTAAGTATTAAGTTTGGTTGACAAGTCATTAATTTATACTTATATAACTGTTCTTATTAACTTTAATCATTGACGGATTAGCTAAAGATGGTTCAATATGAGCCATCTTTTTGTTTGGGTAAGTACTGTATTAGACGGTATTTGGGTAGAGGGTTATGAATAATAAAATTAAAGATTTTAAACCTTTAAAAATAGTCGCTACACCAGGACATATTAAAACCCTAACGGAAGCTTCAGCAACGAAAGCTTTAAGTGAGCTAATTTGGAATGGCTTCGATGCTTCTTCTAAAACTGTATCAGTAAAACTTAACCCAACCGCCCTAGGTGGTCTAGATACGATTGTCGTTGAAGATCAGGGGAACGGAATTCCGTTTAAAGATGCTAAGACATACTTTGGAGAAATTGGTGATTCTTGGAAAAAAATTAAAAAAGAAACTTATCACCATCCGTTGCATGGCCAAAATGGCAGAGGAAGATTTAAAGCTTTTTGTTTAGGTGCCGATATCGAATGGAATACTACATTTGTAGATCAGAATTCTTATAGTACTTATTCAATAGTTGGCAACCATAATCAAATTGAAGAATTTAAAACTAGTGCATTAGAAAGTAATAATGAAGGTCAAAAGGGTACTAAAGTTATTATTTCTAACTTGTACAAGAAAGCTGATGAGTTATTAAAAGAAAAAACACAAAGCGAGCTAACAAAGAGTTTTGCAGTTTTCCTTACGGAGTTTCCGCATCTTCAGCTAAATTTTAACGGTATTAAAATTGATCCTAAAAGTGTTCAAGTTTGTTCGAGAGATTATGATTTAACAGAAGATTGCAGAAAAATCACAACGCATCCTGTTAAATTAACTATTATAGAATGGAATATTGAAACAGAGCGCGTCATAAACTTATGTTCTGCTAAAGGGATTTCATTAGAAGAATATGAACCTAAACATAGAATAAAAGCGAAAGGCTTTAACTTTACTGCTTATCTGAAAAGTGAATATTTTCAGGAATTAGAAAATGAAGGTGTGCTTTCACTAAGAGAGCTTGAACCCACAGTAGGAAAGATTATCAATGTAGCTGTTGCTACAATTCAAGAACATTTCAGAAAGAGGATGGCTGAAAAATATAGTGGAATTGTCCAAGAGTGGAAAGACCAAAATATCTACCCTTACCAAGATAAAAACAGTTTTACCTCTGTAGAGAAAGCAGAACAAGAAGTGTTTGATATTCTTGCTGCCAATGTACAAACATTCTTACCTAATTTTGAAAAAACTGAAAAGACTTCTAAGAAATTTATGTTTAAACTAATCGCTCAAGCTATTACTGAAAATCCAGAATCTGTTCAAAAAATTATTACTGAAGTTTTGGATTTAAAGAAAGAGGATCAAGATAAGTTGGCTGAGCTATTAGATAATACAACACTGTCTTCAATTATTTCTTCTGCCACAATTGTGGCAAATAGACTAAATTTTCTTGATGAATTAGAAAATCTTCTATTCGGTGAGCGTACTAAAAAGGTATTCACTGAAAGAGACCAGCTACACAAAATACTAGAAAATGAAGCATGGATTTTTGATGAAAACTTTACGTTATCTCAATCTGAAGAACGGTTAGAGACAGTATTGAAAAAGCATTTATCAATCCTTGGAAATCGTGAAGATCCGGTTGAAAGTATTGATCCCGTACTACTGTCTGATGGCAGAACTGGACGTATTGATCTGATGCTAAAAAAGGTCAATCAAACACGGCACGGTGAGTTTGACTATTTGGTTGTTGAGCTAAAAAGACCATCCAAAAAAGTTGATGCTGAAGTTATTGTTCAAATCAAAAAATATGCCACGGCTGTTGCCGCAGATGAGCGATTTCATAATATTCCGGCTAAGTGGACCTTTTTAGCTATTTCCAATGAGTTAGACGACTATGCTCAAGATGAAGCTAACCAAAGAAATAAACCTAAAGGTTTAATTCATGATTCAGCACAGCATAATATTACAGTATGGGCTAAAACATGGTCAGAAGTTATTGCTAATGCCCGTGCCAAGTTGCAGTTTATTAATCAACATCTTCAATATGAAGTAACTCAAGAGAGTTCTCAAAAGTATTTAAAAAAAGCGCATGAGAAATTTATTCCGAAGATTTAGTATTATTCAAATAGAAAGTTATTTTACAGTGGAAATTACTGAAGTTGATTAGGTGTTAGATGCATATTTTTAAGCTACATGAAAAAATTGTTGAAGCTCTCAGAAAAGATGCCAAAGAAAATAATTTGGATCTTAGTAAGCTAGAAGAATATATAAGTAATTTTAGTAGTGATGATTTTATTTTTAAAAATATGGAGCCTTCTTTTCAAGAAATTTTTTTAAAAAATATACATAATAAATTTATTGATTTAAATAATAGTCAATACCCAGGTCATAAGGTTATTATTAGAAATTGGTTTGATGGTTTTGTAGATAGAGATAATGATATTATTTATAAGTTTCAAAAAGTATTTCATGGGCCTTTTTGGGAAATATATTTGTATGCAATTTTAAAGGAAAATAATTTTATTATTGATTTTGATAAGTCTCCTAATCCTGATTTTATTGTTACAAGCCCTGTTGAAATGTGCATTGAGGCATGTAGTTCTAATGTTGCTGAAATAAATAATCGTCCAATTGTACAAGATAAGGATAGAAGCCTAAAAAAAAATAACTTTAGTTTAAAGAAACCATTATGGAAAGAAGATGAAAGCTTAATTAAAGAAATTATAGATGTAGCAATCATAAGATATACTCACTCTATATTAAGTAAACATAAAAAATATTCAAAAATCTACTCTAAGAAAGACTTTGTTAAAAATAAACCATTTTTACTAGCACTAACATCATATGCTCAATTAGATTATGGGAGAGAAAATCACTATGGTGCAGTAGCTACTTTTTATGGTAAGTATTTGTCAAAAATGGATGAATCATATGGTTTTACTCAAATTGAATCTATAATGACTGAAAAAGGTGAAAAGCGTATAAATTTATTTAATTTAAAAAATAATGGAGTTTATAAATATAAATATATTTCTGCTGTTATTTTTTCTAGTAAAATAACTTTAGGAAAAGTAACTTCGTTAGCTGAACAGCTTGATATAAAATATAAAAAAAATATTAATTATATTTTTCATGTTTATGAAGATTTGAAAAATGGTAAAATAGATTTACGCCCAGTTACAAAGTATATTGAAGATAAATTTATTGATGAAAATTTAGTAAGGCATTATAGTTCTATTCTTTCTGAGGTAGATTGTAATCCTGAAAATGTATCAAATTTTAGGGATGAATTATTAAAGAATACAGAAAATAAAGTTGAACCATATGATTTAATTGATGGGCTATTCATTTTACATAATCCCAATGCTGAAAATAAAATTTCAATGGATTTATTCGACCATCCTAGAATAGTTCAGGTTTATCAAGATAGTACAACGGGGGAATTAAAATTTTATAAAAATTCAAAAACCTTAGTATCTTCGTTTAATTACCCATGGTTCATGTATCCTGAAAATGATCCAATTGGTTTTCAAAACCTAGTCAGAGAAAATTTTAATTCTATCTAAATATTTAATAAAAAGCACTTCACGGTGCTTTTTTTAATCCCTAAAACTTTCACTTCGTTATTAGGGTTTGAATTATAAAATAGGGTAAGAAAAAGAAAACCCACCGGAGTGGGATTAATGGTCATTAGGAATATGAATTCTATTACCCAAGTAATATAGACAATAAAAGGTAATTAAGATCATCTGTGAAAAGAATAGTGTTAGAAAGAATATTGATATTCCATAAAGAACTAAATTTAAATAATAATTTAGAATTAAAATTCCAATACTGAAAAAGAATTTAATAACTGTACAAAATAAAAATAAACATATACTCAAGAAAGTTAGGTAAGAGAAGGCTTGAGCTAAGAATCTACGTCTACTCATTTCATTGAAATTTTTATCCAAAGGGGGACTACCAGACATTGGATTATCCATATCTGGATTATTAAAAGTGGATATAGCTGCTAATGCAGCTATATAGAATCCCGGTAGTGTTTGTAAAAAACCTAAAACAATTCCAAAAGCATCATTTTGGAAAAAATTTGTCTTACATGATTCTGTACAAACTTGAATAAAATGAGAAATCAATAAGGCTATGAGTGTAGAGAAAATTGCAATAATAACTGGATAAACCCAGTCTACTTTATCTTTATCAGCTGCATTTTCCTTGTTTTGCTTATTAATTTCATCATCTTCACTTTGCGCCCAGGATATATCTAGATAATCACATGGCCTAAATATATTTTTGATCATAGTTGAATATCCTCAACTTCGTTTTAGCTCAATCAAAGCTCTATCACAAAGACTATCATTAATTTTAGGCTCTTTTTCCCAAGCTTGAAATTTAAAGACTTTGGGATCTAATTTAAAGGTTTTTGCAAATAATAGATCCAGCCCTTCACTAGGAGAGTATGTCACATTATGGGGGTAACCTTGATCATCCGAGTATTCAATGCGATATACTTGCTCACTGATTGGAATATGTTCTTCTGTCTTAAACCAGTCTGAGATTTTATTTAATCTTTGCTTAATTGTATTCTGAATTGCTTTTTGATCTGTGATTTGATTGGGGATAAATTGAGAGTCAATATCAAAATGTAATTGAGACTTTTTTCTCCGAATAAATGGTAAATTATCATTTTGATTATGAGTTTCTTTATAAATTAATTGTAAATTATTAATCTTACCCATTTTAAAGGCATTTAGGATTTCATTACTGAACCTATTATCAACATTGCAGGCTACTGTGCGATGGAGCTGCACATATGAACCATCTTTCTCCCTGAATCCTGACGGGTGATCTTCGTGAAATAATGGAAGGTCAGGTTTGTTTTCTCGGATGTCTTCTATCAAGTTGTTGAAAAAGACCCTTACTAAGTTCGAGTTTATTCCAGATCCTCTTTCACGTTCAATACCTAAAATAGCCTTATATTTTGAAACTACATAGAATACTAAATGGATACGGCAATCATCACCCTCGGTCTCTTTTTTATCAGTGAGGCGTGTATCTCCGGTTTCAGTATCAGTAAAACTTCTATTTCTTGCATCTTTATCAGATATTACGATCAATAACTTAGCTTGTTTTTTAGATTTATCTAATGAAATTTTTCGCAAATGTACTCGTAATTGACCTTTATGTAATGAATAAATGTATTTTTCAAAATTTTTATAGGACTCAATTGCTGCGAAGTAGTCCCAAATCTCAACATGTTCCTTGGGTTTGTGTAAGTCTTTTAACTTTTTTGGTTCAAGATCAAATTCATGAACGGAAAATGCAACCGGTTTATTCATTGTGGCCCCTGTAAAAATTAAAACTTATTTTAAAAAACCTTCGCTTCGTAATAAGTACGATTTATTCTAAAGAGAGATTAGCTTGCCAAATATTTATGGCTAGTGTTGGATATAACTTATATTTGAACTGGTACTAAATTTATTTTCCATTGATCGCCAAAACGCTCATTTAGGTATTGTGAAATAGCCTCTTTACGAGCTTCATATTGAGTATCTTTATACAGCACAGCATTTTTACCGGTAGATACCCCATAACGAGTAAAGCCATCCATAGCATCATTTGCAGTCGTCACATTAGTAAGGAATATATGTGCCTTACCATTCTTAATGAAGCTATTGATATCTTTTAGTTTCGGGGAAATTTCTTCAGGAATAATAATTTCCACAACATGGTATGGGTCTTTAGAAACTGGCTGGATTATGTAATCAATGCCTCTGGTCATCCCCCCACTGAAACTTTGTGCTGTTTCATCTGCGGATTCCATATCATCAAAGAGTCCTATATCAATCGCTTCTTGCTGTGACTTTGTAGTAGTAAGCCAACCGTCATCATCAGGAATGATGTAGGAATTTTCTGATATCAATTTGATGATGTATGACATAAGAACCCCAAAAAATAATAAAATAAAAAATTTATAAATCATGAGAGTTATAACTTTTATTGGGTGCTTTTCCAACAACTATATTTTGCTATATTCGGAGATAAATTATTTAAACTTTGAAATTTTGATTGTTGGCTTAACAGAGGATTATTTATTCATAGCATCATAGTCATGACGATGCAGGGCATATTGTTGATCAAGATAGATTGCAAAATCTTCGAGTCGTACCATCCATGGAGCTTTTGCTGATTGTTCAATTTTAAACGCTGGAAAAGGTAGTTCATGAAAATTAGCTTTCTTACGTGCGGTTTTCACATCGATATGGGTAAAGAAGTCTTGAACAATAGTATCTAGATGTACTACGGGGGAGACATATTGCATACATAACATTGTATAAGTATTAAGCTTCGGTTCCTGTCTATTCATTTGTTAGTTTTTCCTTTACCGCCCAGGTTTATGTTCAATTTTATTTTTTAAAAAAGGCACTCCAATATTCGGATCATAAAGTTTCTTCCCAGTACTGCCAATATTGAATAGTTCTAATTGCCTAGAAAGGGTATCTCTTGACATCGGAAAGCGTTTAGTAAGCCAGGTTAGATCTACCAGATCAGGATATTGCTCTGTTTCTAAGGAAACTACTGTAGGGCCGTGTATTTTATCTCTCAAACATATGTTAGGAGGGGTATTGCTCTATGGAATAATTCTCTTTTATTTTTGTATATAAATGCACTGTATAACAAAAATTACTTGGATGTACTTAGATCAAATAAGTAATTTTTCACATTTCTTGCGACACGTAGCGACACAAAATAGCATTTTCAATTTTGAGTGAAAAAATAGCGGTCTTTGCTGTCACTTACTCACTTATGCACCTGATTAAATCGGATGGCTGTAAGAAAATAGTGCATTTTTCATTTAAATTATTCAATAAACTCAATTTTACCGTGGCATGGAATTTGCTGTAGACGTATTTACAATATTTTTATTTTTCAATTATTAAAGGTATGTTCTATGTTTAAGCACACGCTCATTCCACTGTTTGTTTTCAGTGCTCTTGGTACTTCAGCAGCCTATGCTGAAAATTTTAATGTTCTTAAGCAAATATCAAACAAACCTGTTCAGCTAAAAGATGGTGAATACAAAGGTAACTATTATGTACCTTCGACTTTAAATACGATTACTTGGGGATATTTACCAAATAAAGATGCTAAGCCTGTCATTTCTGTTCCATCTGGCAGTGTAGTGACTTTTGATACAGTTTCGCATGAAGGTTTACTTGAAGATCAAGGACGCGATGCAGAAAAGTTTTTTAAATCAAAAGGTGTTAAAGCCGAATACATTTTAGATGAAGCAAAAAAAATTACTCAATCTAAATTGAATCATGATTTTCATAAAGATGGTCCGCACATTGTAACTGGTCCTGTTGAAATTCAAGGTGCTCAACCGGGTGATGTCTTAAAAGTAGAAGTGATTAAGGTTGAGCCGCGTGTTCCTTATGGCGTCATCTCCAGCCGTCATGGTAAAGGTGCTCTAGTTGGTGAATTTCCGAAAAAGCCAAAACAAGAAAATGCCTCCGCTGCCCATCCTGAACGATATGGCAATGTTTCAGTATTCACCCCTATAGAAAAAAATTCCAAAGGTGAGTATGAAGGTGTCCTAAAAACAGAATCAGGTAAGTCCATTCGTTTCCCACTTTATCCATTTATGGGCATTATGGGGGTAGCTGCGAATACCTCCGAGCCTGTTCATTCTGTTCCGCCAGCAATGTATGGCGGTAATATTGATATCAATGAATTAGGCGCTGGATCAACTGCGTACTATCCCGTGCAAGTCAAAGGTGCTCTGTTCTACACAGGTGATAGTCATTTTGCACAAGGCGATGGTGAAGTAGCTTTGACAGCACTTGAGGCTTCCGCTCGTGCAACACTTAAATTTACTTTACTAAAAGCAGGAAAAGATAAAATTCCTGGTAAGAAAATTGTGCAACCTTTAGCAGAGAATGCTGAATTTTGGATTACACCGGGTTTAGATGTAGATTTAGATGAGGCAATGAAAAAATCCACTCGTGAAGCAATCCGTTTTTTAAATCAGGAATACGGTATTGATGAGGCAATTGCCTATGCTTATTTAAGTGCTGCTACAGATTTTGAAGTTTCACAGGTTGTGGATAAAACAAAAGGAATTCATGCCAAAATACGTAAAGCAGACTTTAAAGAGTTTAGTGGAGAACAAAAATAAACAGTGCCTATATAACTAAAATATACGGCATTTTTTGCAGGGTATAGCAGGACAAAATAAAGAATTTCCCTTGATGATTCTTGGTGAGAAAGCATGCATCTAAACTATCTGTACTTCCCGAAATACAAGGACGTTAGGCTGTTTTTAATGGTGTCTTGGTCGAGCTTCATCAAGGAAATATTTAATAAGTCTTATCCTACACAAATATGAATTCTTCTTAGACGTACTTAGACAGAATGCAGTTTTATGAAAAACATATAAAGGAGCTGTGTTCTATGATTGATAAGGCTTATAGGTAGCTTTATAGAATATTTACGGCGCACCTTGTCCAAGTAGATTTTGAGTGATTTAGCAGGACGAAATCCAATAACCAGCAAATAGCTATAGTCATGTATATTGTGGCTTTGATGCTGTTTTATAGGGGCGTTTATTGTGATGCCGCCAAACATTAAAAGTACTGGTTAAGCTCATAAAGCATGGCTTAAAAATTGAAATTAAAAATAAGATAAAGGCGTGAATTAAAACCAATAGCATTGAGTATGTAACGGTGCTTTTTCGGGCTGAGTAATGAACTGTAGTTATGTATGAAACGGTCAGTTTTTCCGTATGTAACGAACCTAAAAAACAGGGTTATTTTGCATGTAACATCGGTTTTAAGGCTGAGTAACGGTAGACATGAATAAAAAACAATCACTATTAAAATGCTTGGTTGATGACAACGCAATTTTGCGCCGTGCATAGTCTTACTTACTGATACTTTGCTCGAATTCGTCTATCAATATTCATAGGTATTTGGAACTTAGTTTTTATTCTAAATAGATTTACCTTTTTAATAGAGAGGGAGCAATAAAAATGCTTTTAATAATGTTACGAAATCTAAGTCCACTTGATAAAAATTTTATTAGATCATGATAAATTCTGACATCACAAAGGACATGAAAAACCCTATCAAAGCCTTATACACTAAGCATTAGAGTTTTATAGTTTTTACGGATAAATCATAGAATTATAGATATATGCTAAATGTCCGTACTTTTGATTATTTTATAAATGTCGACTATGTTACTGCATCAAAACCTGATATTAAAATGTCTAAAACATAATTACTTGAGGAATAGTTTTTACTACTCCCCATGTTCAGAATAACGTTATTGAATTATAAATCTCAGGCTATTTTTCTAAAATAACATCAGCCAACTTATAAGCAATCTCTTCGATAGTGCTAACAGAAGTATTCAAAGCAATTTTATCCGCAAGATTTGGACTATAGTTCATCACATCGGTTTTGGTTATCTTATGCCAAATTGGCAATATCATCTTATGACCATTCATTTCTCTAGCCACTAATGCATCTAATTCATAGTTGGTCCATTCTTTCTTTATGAAATCTGCTGACAGAACTACAGTTCCATATCGTGAATTCCTTAGACCACTATCAATTTTTCGACGCAGGCTATCTCCAACTCTCATAGAAAATTCATCATACCAAACCTTTAAACCTAGCCCTTGTAATGTCTCGGCTAGAGGTCGTACAAAGTCCTCTTTGTCTTCTGAAGCATGTGAGATGAATAAATCATATTCAGGCTCAGATTCTGCTATGACATCGAGATAAGGCGATGCAGTGGCATCAGTGATATGTTGGGTGGAAGCTTTAATACTTTCAATTTCACGTTTCAGTTTTTTCTGATGTTCAATTTCTTCCTTTTGTTGCTTCTTAGCTAAAGCATCTAATTTTTTGCGTTCTGTCGCTTCAGCTTTTGCTAAGTTCTGATTTTCTTTTAATAACTTGTTTTGAATGTCTGTTTTCTTTTTTTGGAGGTCTGAAATTTTTTTCTGGACCTGTGCATTTTCTTGCTCTTTTCTACTGATTTCAGAAAGCTTGGATTTTAGTGTATTAGCTGTAGTGGTCTTAGTGATTGATGTTTGGATTTGAATAGCCTTGGCTGTGACATCACTTGCTTTCTTTTGCTCTAAACTCATCCTATGAGTTACATCAGCTAGATCTTTATTAAGTCTCGAAATAGTTGAGGATATGGATTGAATGGACATCGTAACCTGTTTCTATAATATAAAAATTAAGATTATTGGTTGATCATATTAAATACAAGTCAGGGAGTTGAAAATGTTTATGAGTAAAAACTATCTATTTGTAGTTCGCTTTAGTAGTAGCTATTTAATTTGCCCGTTTTTGGTATGATTCTGAAAACGGTAATATTCCCAAATATGGGATTTTGAATGTACCCGTTTTTGGGGTTTTGAATGTACCCGTTTTTGGGATGCAGAACCTATCAATGAATCTACCATAGAATCTATCATCTCTCTTTTAAGAGAGCGCCGTCCTAATTCAAGGTTAAATTTTCTTCCATACCCAAGAGTAAACTTTAAAACTAACTTGATATATGCACCAATTTTGCACTGGTTTGAGCTGTGAGTGATTTGAATTAAAAAAATGATAAATGGTACGTCAATATTTTTAGTGGGCTTGTAGAGCAAATTAGAATGATATGAAAGTACCTACTATAAATCTTATTTGCTCACTCATTGTCGCCGTAGTTATCCAGGATAAGAAGGCTGTTATAACGGCAGTGCTATAGGGTGAAAATAGCTAGAAATATAGTGTTTTGCTCCCTGCCTCGCGCGCGCGCGCGTTTTATTGGAAAATATACCCAATTTTTAGGCGCTTAGATTACTTCTTAATAAGTTGAAAATTATGGAGGGGTCTATGGGGGTTTATATTGAACTTAATAATTTCGAAGTATCTAAAAGGCTAATATTCGTTAAAAATACTATCCATTACGGCGCACCAAATTATAAAGAAATGATTAATGAATTAAAAAAGCACCATGAAATGACAGGGGAGAAAATTGCATACATCTTACCAATATCAGGTCCATCAACTATTGAAGAATGGTGCCGTGGTAGCAAGCCTAATTACGAGGCAGGTGAGGCATTTATTGAACTCTGGAAAATATTCACTGGTAAAGAAGATCAAGATGTCCCAAGAATTAAGCACTGGAGCATGTAATAAATGGCGATCAATAATATGACATACAAGCCCCTAAATTGTGATGATATGGATAGAGCAATTCAATTGTGTAAGGGGGTTGAGTTTTTAATCGATGAATTTAAGAGGGATATTAATTGTAAAGAATCAGGTGAATTGTTCGAAGTAGCTTATCAAGCACAGTTATTACAAATTGCGGATCATCTAGAGGAGTTAATTTATCGGCTCACTTATTTGGCTGGCAAAAATTATAAGCATTATTTTTTCTGTAACTTGCATGGAATTATAAAAAGCTTAAGTTCTGCACCGAATGTATTGATTATTACTGCATACCATTTGGCTCCTCAGCGTCCATTCAAAAGATTGTTGAATAAAAATACCTTTGATTATGAGCTGAATCTAATTCTTAAAAAGGTTAGCTTTACGAGACCAGTGCTTCAACAATTATGGAAAGGTCGAAAAACAATTACTCGTGGGAATATTGCTAATTATATGAATTCTCCTAAATATTACGGATTAAAAAAGGAGCCATAACAGGCTCTTTTTTAATGGCTGATATACCCATTTTTTTGCACATACTCCGCTATAGACTAAAACTTTATTAATGAAGTTGTAGAAGTAAATATGAGCGAAATCATCTCACCAGAAAATACGGAATTATTGGCACATATACTGGGTGACTTGCAGCAAGAGTCTTATATTGAAGCAGCATTAGGGCTACAAAATCAATTAGAAAAAGGAATTGAAGCAGGAGATATGCAATCTGCAGAAATCAATGTTGTGGATTACTTTGCACCAGGTGTTTACATGCGTCAGATGAATGCAAAGGCTGGAACTTTGGTGGTCGGTAAAATGAATCGTAATGAGCACATAAATATCTTGCTGACTGGCTCATTAACCGTTGCTACTGAAAAGGGCATTAAGCTTCTAACCGCACCAGTTGTTTTGAAATCCATGCCAGGTACAAAGCGTATTGGTTATTTTCATGAAGATAGTTCTTGGATCACTGTGCATCCAACCAATGAAACCGATCTTGAGCTAATTGAACAGCAAGTAATTGTACCGGATCATGAGATTGATCAATTTCTTGCATCACTTCCGAGCAAATGCAAGGAGATTAAATAATGTCATGGGTGGCAGCAGCAGCAGTGGCAGCAGCAGCAAGTGCTGCGATTACAGGGTATTCAAGCTACCAAAATAACAAGGGAATGCAAGAACAAGCTGAAGCGGATGCAAAAGCTACAGCCGCCCAAGGTCGGGTTGAAGCAGCACGTATTCGTAAAGAAAAGGAGAAAGCACAATCTACAGCACGAGCATCACTGGCTGAAAATGGCTTAGATGTGAATGAGGGTACGTCAATTGTGATTAATGATGAAATTGAACGTGCCGGAAACTATGATGCAAATATGACTGAAATTACCGGTTATAACTCATCACAACGATTAAAGGCCGAAGCAAGTCAGTATAAGAGTAATGCCAGTACGGCTTTGGCGGCTGGCGCTGCCAATACCATAGCTGCCGGTGCTAAAGGCTGGAAATAATCAGAGCTATTAATTCTTGATCAATAAACTAAGGAGCTTCGGCTCCTTCATTGCTTTCTGACACACCCATTTTTTGAATGCTATCACTGTTCTAAATTAACTGTATTAAATGGGCAGTGCTGGCATTGTTCTGAATTACAGGAATTAGAATATGAAGATGAAAGACAAGTGTAAGCAGGCAGTAGCAACAGCATTGGGTAAGCAAAGCCTCACTGCTCAAGAAGCAATAAATATAGAAGTACGAATAAATCAAACAATGGTTAATCTTGCCAGACAAGATATTCAACGTTGGCGAGGACTATCGGATATTGAGAAGCTTTCCGAGGCCAGTAAGCAGGTTGCTATAGATATTCAAAGTGATTTGGCTAGAAAGAAGCGTATCGCCGTACAGGATATTTTAATTCATTCTAAAAATTTAGAGATATTAAAGGATACTCATAGTCGTATTTCTGCCAGTGAGCGTATTGATCGTATGGTTGCGGCATATGGAGATATGTCAGGTATTCAGTCCGTAGACTCAAAGACCAGAGCGATATCTGATATTTATCAAGGACAATTGGTGGATACCTATACGAATATTAAAGGAGCTTTAGGAATATATACAGATCAAAATTTGGTGCGAAATATTGTTAAAGAGTTACACGGAGAAGCAACCGGGGACACAATTGCAGTTAAGGCTTCTCAAGGTATAACGAAAACTTTTAATGATGTTCTTGAGCGATTTAACCGTGCTGGAGGTGATATTAAAAAGCGTAAGGATTATGCATTGCCCCAACATCATAGCCCTCAAAAAGTCGCTGAGGCTGGATTTGATAATTGGTTTAATGACATAAAACCTCTGTTGAAATCAGATAACTTTTTGGATAAGGATGGATATCCGTTAAGTAGTGCAGAAATGAAAGATGTCCTGTCCGGTATCTACACTACTATTGTTACTAACGGCGCAGATAAGTTTGAAGCAGGGAAGGCAGGTGCCAATGTCAGCAGTAAGACTACGAATAAGCATCAAGAAGGACGTGTGCTTAATTTTAAAGATGCTGATGCCTGGTTAGATTATCAGTCTCAATATGGCGGAATGCAATTTGTTGATATTGTTGGTCAGCATATTTATAGCATGTCACGTGATATTACTTTAGTTGAAACCTTTGGTAGTAGTCCTAAAAAGAATTTTGAAATTTTAACTAAGCATGCCAAGCAGATCGACACTAAAGAAAAAGGTATTCCAGTAGATAAAGCTGAAAAGAGCTTAATACGTGCACAAGATATGTTTGATGAATTTATGGGGGCTAACCAAGCGGAAAGTAAAGTTTTGGCGAATGCAGGTCTAACTTATCGTTCGATGAATGTAGCCTCAATGCTTGGTGGAACAGTCCTTTCTTCAGCTACAGATCAAGCAATGATTGCTAAAACAGCTCATGTACATGGCGTATCATATTGGAAAACTTTTGGTGAATTAATCAAGACTTTAAATCCCCTGAACCAGCAGGATAGAGAGTTAGCGCATAGTTTAGGTTTAGCCACTCAAGAGATGTTAGGCTCTATTAATCGCTGGTCTGATGATGGTTTAACATCTGTACATGGTACAGCTGAAAAGTTAGCTCAAGCTTCAAATGGTCTGGCTACACAAGTTTTACGAGTATCCGGTCTAAATGCTCTAACAGCAGCAAGTAAAATCGCATTCTCTAAGATGATGATGAATAAGTATGCCGATCTAAGCAGAAATAAAAACTGGGTAGACTTAAGCGCCGTAGATCGGGAGTTACTCCAGGGTGCAGGTCTGTCTGAATTAGATTGGAATGTATGGAAGTTGGCCAGACCAGTAGAGGATCTAAGTGGCAACCAACTACTTGCTGCAAAATCTATTTATGATATTCCAGATGATTTATTAAAAGGCTTTGGTGATAATCCAAAACAAATCAAAGATGCTGTAGCAACACGTCTACATACACATATCTTAGATGAACAAGGCATGGCAGTTATTGAGTCTGGATTACGTGAACGTACTAAGTTTCAATTTGGTAGATCTGGTACTGAAATGGGGGAGATTTGGCGCTGTGTGGCTCAATTTAAGTCTTTTCCAATGGCATTCCTTATGAGACATGGAAGTCGTGCTATGGCAAAAAATGGATGGGCTAGTCGTGCATGGTATGCAGGATCATTGTTAGGCATGACTTCACTTTTGGGTGGTTTAGTTGTTCAACTTAAAGAATTAGCATTAGGTAATGATCCTGCCACAATGTTTGATGATGACGGCGATTTAAAAACAGAAGCAAAGTTTTTCACACGTGCTTTCGTGGCTGGCGGTGGAATGCCAATAGTAGGTGACATCCTAGTAGCAGGTATGGATCCAAGTGGGCGTGATACGACTGATTTTATGACTGGTCCATTCGGTAGTGATGCAAAAGCCATATTAGGTTTGACTTTTGGTAACCTAAATCAATGGTATGAGGGTAAAGATACCAATGCAGGCAATGAAGCATACCGATTCGTTAAGAATAAAATACCTGCTCAAAACCTTTGGTATACCAAAGCAGTTACTAATCGAATGATATTTGATGGTATTCAAGACACAATTGCACCTGGCTATCGTGAAAAATTAATGCGTAAAGCCGAGCGTGAGCAGGATCGTACTCAATGGCTTGGTGATTTCGATTGGAGTGAGGGTTTTGATGAGGCCCGTGCTCCAGATACAGGAAAAGCATTTGGACAATAAAAAAAGGAGCTTCGGCTCCTTTTGATTTTTCAGTTAGAGTAGAAAAATAACTTATTCATAGATAACAAAATAAAGAGAATCTAAATGCTATACGTCATAATCGCCGTAATCATTCTAGTTTTAATAATAGCAATATTGATGTTTCAGAAGGCTAAGAGTAACCAAGCTTTGATTTTTGATACTTCAGAGGATCTAACGGCGTTTCTTCGTAAAAAATATAGCTCTCAGATCAAGCATAATCAGCCTATCCATGGATTTGTTCTTGAGGATGCATCAATACAAAAAACGCTTCAAGAATCTGTTATGGGAGATATGGGGCGATCTGCTGTAGATGTTCAAGTCAACCTTGTCACTCAAGATGGCTTCCAAGAGGTGAGTGCGCCGTGTGGAAATATAAAAGCTGAATTTAATAAGGGGGATTTTGTTGTTGTGCTTCCGATCCATAATGAACGTCATGGATTTTGGTACTATGTAACTGTTGCAAAGTTACAGCCTATTTATGATGGTAAGAAGAAAAGCTGGATAATTTTAGAGAACTATATTCATTAAAGCCCTGGGGGAAACGATTTCAATGATTTTAGATAGAGAGCTACAACTCAAACTACTCACTGTACTCAGCGATATGTATCCTTTCACATATGACTTCTCAAAAGATTTTCAGGATGGATCTGATGATTGTGATAAAGCTGTAGCTAATCTTTATTATTTACAATCACATGGACTGATTACTGAAAAAAGTATTTTTGTTTCTAAATCAATTGGGGGTGGAAGAGGGCGAGTACAATTTGGTTTGTCGGAAATCACTCATACAGGTATGGACTTTTTAGCAAATGACGGTGGCCTATCTGCAATATTAGGTACCGTGACTATCAAGTTTGAAACTGAGCAGCTAAAGGCTATTCTGGCTACAAAAATCATGAGTTCTGATCTTAGCCCTGAGCGCAAAACTACAATGATTGATGCAATTAAAGAGCTACCAGCAGAAGGTCTAAAGCATCTAACAACAAAAATTGTAGATGTTGGTTGGGATAACTTAGATTCACTTATGGCTTTGATACAAGGTAGCCTTTCATTATGAAAAAAATATCAATCTTCTCATTATTAACTTTTGTGAGTTCAATAGCTTTAGCCACGCCTATCACTTTGCAACATTCCAGAACTAGCTATGTGAATTCTGGTATTTGTTCCGCCGTGGTGGACGTAACCATTCATGATTTTCTGGGTACCAATGACAAGTTATATTTGGATCTTATAGCAAAGGATAAAGCCGGTGGGGTTCAAGGCACTTCTGAGAATGTAATACCTACGGCGATGTCCAAAACCTATCAGGCAAAGCGACAACTAATGTATTTATAGAATCAGAAACTATGTGTGGAGCAGATCGCACTTGGATAGTTCTGGTTAAGCGCGCCGTCTTGATTGTAGATGGTAAACGTCAGGATTTATTGAAAGCCAAACAGGTGCATATTGATGATTTTCAACCAATGGAAATCAAAATTAATTAACAATATTCGTGATTTATGGGTATGTTCATGCAAATAATAAAAGATAATTTTGGGATGGTTCTAATCACCATCATCTCCATTTCATATTTATATTTAAGCTGTAATTTTATAATTAATTTAGATGAATTTAATTCATTGAAGTTAAATGAGAAAGGAGATTTTTTAGCTGGTGTTTTTTCGCCTTTAGCTTTTTTATGGTTGGTTTATGGATATCTCCAACAAGGGCGCGAATTAAAGCAAAATACTAAATCATTACGTCTTCAAGCCACTGAATTGAAAAATAGCGTTGAGGAACAGAAAAAATTAATAAAAATTCATGAGGATGATCAAAAAGTTCGGCATGAACAAGCTAAACCAATATTAGAATTTGAAGGTTTGCATTTTGATCCTGAACAAATAGTGATGGTAGAGGCCAATCCTTTTACTGGAGAGCAAGGTTATGAGCATAAACAGCAGGATATAAGCTTTCATTTAAAAAATTTAGGATCACCTATTAAGAAAATAAAAATTTTTAGGAATGAAAGTTTAATTGAAAGTATTACTTTGCTGGAAAAAGGTGCAAAAGAATTTATCGTTATTTATTTGACAGATGAAGAACAAGATAATTTGCATAAGAATTCTAATTTTGAACTTCAGTTTATATTGTCTTATTTGGATATGCTGGGATTAGAACACTCAGAACTCTACCATATTGGGCTTAATGATCGATCTGAAGATGATGAAGGTATGGCTTATTACAAATGTCACATAAGAAAAATTAATATATCTCCAAGTTAATTATATTATTCCTCGATTTGAGTCCGCCATTTAGATGATGGAAATGGCGGACAATTTGATATTAAAGTAACTCTAACTGCCCAACTTCATATTTATATATCTGCCATTCGCCTTCACGCGGTACTCGCTCAACACGTGTTTCAGCTTTCCATAGTTCTATGAAGGCTTCGCCGTGTTCAAAGTTTGGGATCCCACCACGTGCCCATTCTGAAACAGTAGATGCGCCTGCTACTGGGAGAACAAAGGCTATCTTTTCGTGTGTCCATTTAAGCTTACTTAAATCCAAAATCATCCTATTGAAATCTGGACGCTTATAACCACGCTGTTTAACAAGAAACTCTTTAACTCTCTTTTGCTGCTTAAGGTTGATAAAGCGTTCAGCTTGGGATTTTTTAAAAACGGTGCCGTCCATGCCGAAATTACTTATAAACATAGTTATTCAATCCCCTGAATTTGATTAAGTGCATCATGGTCTAAGTTAGTAAATTGACAGTACTTCAACTGAGCATGCATGAATGCGGTGCCAGCTTCGCCGTGGCGGTTCTTTCCAACAATAGCTTCAGCTATACCTCTATATTGAGACTCCTTGTTATAAATTTCATCACGATATAAGAAAACAATTTGATCAGCATCCTGTTCGATTGCACCAGACTCGCGTAGATCTGATAACACGGGGCGCTTATTTGGTCGTTTTTCTAACTCACGGTTAAGCTGTGATAAAAGTACGATGACACAATTAAACTCTTTGGCCATCGCTTTGAGTTCACCGGTGAAATAAGCAATCTTCAAGTCTTCTCGGGCAAATGGCTTAGTCGTTTTCATGATCTGTAGATAATCAACCAGTACAGCACCTACGGAACCATATTGGTGCTGTATCTTACGAATGGATTCACGGATATTGGCAATTGATGGACGTGAAGTATCGTTGATCTGCATCGGTACATTTTTAAGCATCACCACGGCGTTCGTATAAGCCGTAAATTCATCTTTTGGGAGTAAGTGTGGGGAATTACGCACTAACCCAATATCAGCAGGTGCCATGGCACAACAGAGGCGCATAGCAATCTGTTCCTTTGGCATTTCACCCGACATAATCAAGACTGATTTTTTCTGAATGATTGCTACGTGGTTGGCGATTAGCTGCATCATTGTGGTTTTACCCATTGCAGGTCGTGCTGCTACAACCATCAGACAGCCTGGTTCAATATCACCTAATTTTTTATCAAGATCATATATACCGGTCTGGATACCTTTAATCATTGTTTCGCCAGCAATCATTGCTTCCATCTTGCGGCTGATTTCAAGAAACGTATTTGATGCAGCATCATGAATGTGAAATAAAGATTCACTTCCTGACTCAGTATTCAGGTCGGCAAAAGCTGCTTGAGCATTATGTACCAGCTCACCACGACTGATAGTTAAATGCCGGGCTTGTTGGATTACCTTCAGCGCCTCAGCTTCAACTTGACGGCATGCAGTAAAATCCTTCAATTTCTCTGCGTACGATTGCAGATTGTAAAAACTGGAAGGGGCATCACTCATCAATTGCATGAGGTATTTTTCACCGCCTGAAGCTTCGCTAAAACCATGCGTTTCTAACCACTGGTGAACAAGTACGGCGTCATAAGGTGAGTTCTTAGAATCCAGATCCAGCACAGCCTTAAAAATCAATTTATGGCGTGTAGCGTGAAAATCATCTTCAGTGAGCAGATTCTCAACTTGAGCGTATGAGTTTGCAACCGTCATCAATGCTGCAAGTACAGCCTGTTCAATTTGTAGGTTATGAATAGGGGGAAGGGTATTAGAATTCATTGCATGCTCCCCAGTAAACTTTTAGGTTTTAAAGGTAGATTGATCAATGATTGAGTTGGTGATTGTGGTACTGGAGCTGTTGACGGCCTCCCGTGATTCTGATTGATCTGACTCACCCAATAATCATTCTCCCACTGACGCTGATTTAGCCATGCTTGTGGTGCCGGAATGTAATCACCATCATCTTTAATCCAATCTTTGGAATTTTTCAGTTTTTCAAGAATGGTTAGCAAGAGATCAAGATTGAAATCTGGTTCATATTTTTTGAAAGTTTTGAATGATTCAGATTTTTTAGTTTTACGCTTGCAGATCGGATAGGCTTTCCAGAACTTCTCAAAACTCTCTGGGTATTCGTTTTGCTTTTCAGCCTTAGGTTGTTCAGAACTACCCTTTTTCTTTTCTGTAGTAATCTTTGTAGTAGTCTCTGTATTTGTCTCCTCTTTGAAATGGGGAGGGTCTACCTTTTCAGATGGAGAGCCTCCCCATTTTGATAGTGATAGGGTAGTTACTTTAAAGAGGACAGGGGTAATTAACTCAATAAACAAAACATTGTTGTATTTCTGATTGTTAGCTGCAACTGTACGAAAGTGACGTTTGATCACTCCAAATTTCTCAAGACGGTCTAAAGCCTCTCTGACTTGTTGTTTAGAAAAGCCGAATTGATCTGAAAAACTTTGGTAAGAACGTTGTAAAAGATCAGCCTTAAATTTCTTTTTGATGCCAGTTATTTGACCTGTTTCTTCATTACGGACAATAGAGGGGCGATGCCAGTAGACAATCTCAGAAAGAATAATAATGGCATTTACATCAGGCTTTCCATTTGCCAGCTTGAACACGCTGAACCAGTTCGCAGGAATGATATTTCCTTCAAAATTAAATGTGCCAATTGCATCAACAGCAGGATTTCCAGTGCTAAACATTTTACTCATCTCGAACACCCTTAACTCCTCCTTGCTGGATTTTAATTACAGCATTAGCAAGTCTGCTTCCAGTCATACGTACTGAGTCTGCATAGGTAGGAAGGACAGATTTAGCTGGTGGTGTAGGCTCATTTTTCAGAGTCGTAGAGCTGATAGTTTTAGAAGACTTATTCATTTTTGACAGTCTCCCATTCAGCTTCGTACTTTTTGCATTCAACATCGAAAGTGTTGCTGTGATTGTCAGCTAAGTATTCTGCAATATAAATTAGACGCTCAAGACTGGCGAATATTGCATTGCAAAGAGCAGTAGACTTTTCTTTGACAGTAAATAATTCATCTTTGATTTGATAAAGTATTGTGCTAAGCCAAGAGCTTGCTTCGTGCGCAAGAGAATAAGCTTCCAAAAGATCACCAGCATCATATTGAACGCTTGAATTTTTTAATGCATTTTGATATTTTTCGCGCTCAACATCTAATGTATTGCTGTGATTGTCAGCTAAGTATTCTGCAACTGAAATAAGACTTTCAAGTTCAGTGAAAACATTGTTTTCTTGTGCGACTTTTTTAATTCGAGCTGTTTCTTTGCTGATTCGATTTATAAGTACTTGAATCTGAGAAGTGGTTTCGAATGCAAGTGAGTATGCATCAAACAGATTAACAGCACTGTAGAAGGGAAGTAATTGTTCTGGAAATTTAACTTTAGCGTTCATGACGAATGCGCTCCTAATGATAATTTAGAAGCTCTGCCGTTTACTGCCAAGTAAGGGTGGCAAAGCTGAAAAGGGTTGGCAGACTGGTTCATTAGGTTACCAGCACACTCGAAAGTGTCCCTCTCCAGCTTCACCATAGAGATGCGGAAGCATAGAGATTTTACGCATAAAAAAAGCCCGAAGCGGACTGTATGCGCCAATGATTGATAGTCTGCCAAGACTAATTCGATGATTTTGCACCGAACAGAATCAATATAGCCGAATCGCTTTAGTTTGAGAAGAGCTATTAAAAAAATAATTTTAAATTTCATGAAATAGCTCCTTCACTTACTAGTTTTTCAATTACCCAGGCTTCACCTTTCAAAGTAAACATTGGTTGTGAGTAACCAAGTTCTGTCTGTTTAAGTAGACCCAATTCCTGATCTACAAACCATTGTTGGAAGGCGCGACAACGTTTTATAGATCTGTTATATACATCTAACTCTTCAAGATGTTTATTAAGAGATATAGCTGAGATACTGAGTTTTTGAGCAACTTGGGTAGCATTAAGCAAGGTGTCACGGACTACAATTTTTTCGTAGTAATTCACTTTAGGTTTGTCTTGCTCGATTTTTCGTGCCTGATCCGCTGCTAACTGGAGTGCTTCAGATAGTGATGTTGGTATTTGAAATTGCGTTATTACACTTTTTGTGTAGTTCTCTAGTTCCTTCCAGCGTTTAATCACGCGATTGCGCAAAACAATGTTGTATCCCGTAACCAAAGTCATTGTTAATTCTTCATCTAACAAATATTCGGTTTGTTGGCGATTCATTGAGTCAAAATAGATGTGTCCAAATCTGGACGCATCTAAACCAAGTGAGATAAACATGTTTTCACAGTCACGCTTAACGTGTTGTGGTTTCTTCTCGCAAAGATCCGCAATTACGCGTGTGGACATGGTTTTTTTTTGATTTGAAGCAAATTGGGTTGGCATATTCATTATTAGGCCTCCATTTCAGCAGAAGCTTTTTTGCTGTTATGCCATTCAATAATTTCTTGATAATCAAAAAAAACAGGCGATTGTTTTGATGTACCCATCTTCAACGGGCGAGGAAATGAAGGGTCTTTGCGGATAGTGTGACGAAGAGATTCGCGCGTGACATCAAGTAGCTGACATGTCGTACTGAATTGAATTCGAATTGGAGTTACTTGAAGCATGATTACAACCAAATATTTGTAAGAACATGGTTGTATCTAAGCAAATGAGTAGAGGTGCCATGCAAGTGACAAGAATGGAATATTTACTGTCACCTTAGGTGGCACCTCTATTAACATTATGAAATTTTTAATTTTTTGTTATTGGTTATGACTGTGATTCTTTCAATGAGTCGTTTATTTTTAATTTCCATTTCTTTTAAAATCTGCTGGATTGCTGGTGAGTGATCCTCATATTTTGTTGGGTAACCATCTACATACTTTTTCTGCCATACTTTAATTGCAAGCTCAAGTTCAGGTGCATAATGAGGATGAGAAGGGTCAATAGATGGGTGTATATTTCTAGAAGAATAAGATTTTGGCGCTTCATTTATTGCACGATCAGTAAATCCAGGAATATGAAATTTGGGCTCCAAATACTCGTGAAGTAACTTTGATGGAATAATTTCTGCCGGTAAGATAGCTGCTTCTTTAGCTTTCTTTAGAAAGTTAAAACAACTTCTAAATTGAGGATTTATGTTATGAAATTCATCGGAATTTTCTTCATATAGATCTTTAGCATCAATTGCATCAAGGCATCCAATCATAAGACAAGCGGCTTCGAAATAAGAAAATTGATCTTGGAAATAATAAGTAGGAGTGTACGTGGTAATTGTTGGATTTTTTCCAAAAATAAAGCAACTCTCAAATTGGTATATTAAGGAATCCTGTTTAATAAATAATTCACTTAGAGTTGCTTGAGACCAATAAACATCATGTAGTGCTATGTAGTTTTCAGGACTTAAATTTTCTTTGATATTAAAATTGTGGAAAGCTTTGATCGATTCAGAGCTATTTTCTTTATAATTATTTGGATTTATTAATGTTTCAATAAATTTTAATATTTGATTATTTTGTTCTTGAGATAAATTATTATCAGGCTGATAGATAAAGTAATCTAAAAAATCACCAAGATATTTAGTTCCTGATATGTATTCATCTGAAGCTAGCTTAACAATATCATAAAGTGATACTTCCTTATGTTTGGTTAATAACGGAAGTAGTTTCGTGTTCCATTTGGATTTAAAAATTTGCTTCATATGATGCCTCCCAGGGCGCCCAAAATAGGAGCTAAGCCAATCGGATTGGGCATCCGACTTTCGCTCCGTCGAGCTAGGCTTAGCAAACTGGCAAAATAAGGCTTAGTAAGTTCTTATTTTACTAACTTTGCATATTTGAAATTGATTACATCCTCACTGAGCAATTGCTGAGTGAAGTCGTATGGACTGATGTATTTCACTCGGTTGGCTTCCAGGTAGTCGCTCCACCAGCTGAGCATGGCTTTACGTTCTTCTAAATATTCGGCTTGGTGAGTATAAGCAAGGCGTACCTGATCACGCTCTTGGTGACTCATTTGCTTCTCTACAGCTTCTTTTTGGAATAGGGTACTCTGTACCAAGGCAGAACAAGCCATGCCCCTAAAACCATGTCCGCATATATCTTTGTTAGTGTCATAGCCAATACGGCGTAGTGTCTTATTAATAGTAGATTCACTAATAAAACCTTGAGGGTCGCCATTCTTTGGAAAAACATTTTTAGTCATACCACTATAAGGATGGATATCTTTTAAGATATCAATAACCTGAGGTGATAATGGAATCAAATGATCCATTTTCATTTTGGCACCGCGATTAGAAAACTTCTGTCCAGGAATTAATTCCCGTTCTCCCGGTATGGTCCATATGCCTTTTTGAAGATCAAACTCAGTCCAACGTGCAAAACGAAATTCACTGGAACGTACAAACGTATGAAGTGCAAATGCTGTACATAACTTGGTTATAGGGTAACCCTTATCATTTTCTAATCTTTGCAAGAGCTCAGGCAGTTGCTCTAAAGGTAATTGAGGGTGATGCTTAGACTTCTTCGTTTTTACAAAAACATCTTTTAGAAAGTAAGCGGGATTTTCTTCTATGAGGCCACGTGATATCGCATAAGAAAATATGCTGCTAAATCTTTGACGAGTTTTCTTTAATACTTCTGCATATCCAGATTCTTCAATGGAGCGTAAAACCTTAACAAGATCTCTAGGCTTTACTGCATCTATCGACTGTTGCCCAATGATAGGGAAAACATAGTCTTCTAAGTTCTTTAATGCTCTTTCAGCTGTGTGCGCAATCCAGCGACCTGTGTTGCTATATTCCTTATGCCAGTCCCGAGCTATAACCTCAAAACTGTATGCATTATCTAATTTAGCCTTTTGTATTTCGCCATGTTCAATTGGATCTATGCCATTGGCTAATAGTTTTTCTAATTCACGGCGCTTGTCTCGAGCAGCTTTTAAGCTTAAAGCGGGAAAGTTGCCTAAAGTCATTAAACCATCTTTACCGTTGGCTCTTTTGTATTTAAATCGCCATACCTTTGAGCTGCTCTTTCGGATGAACAAAATAAGTCCATGACCATCATACAAAGAGTAGTCTTTTTCCTGTGGTTTTGCCCCCGTGCACTTGGAGTCAGATAGCGGAATAGTCTTTTTGGCCATAATGAAATAAGGATACATATTAAATAGAACTGCATGTATCCTCAATCATATCCTTATATTTTGCAACTATATCCTTGTATACTTAACTGTATTCTTCTATATAGATGGTTTATCTATTTGAATATAAATGTCTTTTAACTAAATTGTTTTATATTCTGCTATTGGGGTGGTGCGCCCTGCGGGAGTCGAACCCGCGTCGGTCACTTAGGAGGCAACTGCTCTATCCAGTTAAGCTAAGGGCACAATGCGCAGCTAATTTAGCGCAAAAAAGGATAAAAAAAAAGTTATTGTCGAAACAATAACTTTTTCAAAGACTCATCTTTATAGCGTCTGCTTAAGATTTATTCATCTTGAGGACTTTAAATAGACCCAACATGATCACAATCCAGATCGGAATCATCAGTACAGATTCTTTAAAACCTTGCATCCACATAATATAAAGTACGGTCACAATAAAGATGAGTACTAAATAATTACTGATTGGAGACCAAAGTGCAGGGAACTTGGTTTGGATGGAAGCTTGTTTAATCGCATGTCTAAACTTCAAGTGCGTCAATGTAATCATGGCCCAGTTGAGTACTAATGCACCCACCACCACATATATTAGATGGCTTAAGGCATTTTCTGGCACAAAGTAGTTTAAAAGTACACAACCAAAAATTAACAGTGCTGAGAATAAAACAGCAGGGATAGGCACCCCTTGTTTATTTACTTTATTAAATACTTTAGGTGCATTGCCTTGTTGTGCTAAACCGTAAAGCATACGGCTATTGGCATACATACCGCTGTTATAAACAGACAGCGCAGCAGTCAAGATAATGAAATTTAGTAAGTGAGCTGCCCAGCCAATACCGAGTTGACTGAAAATCATTACAAATGGACTTTTATCCAGACCACCTAATTCCAGCTGATTCCATGGCACCAACGATAAAAGAATTGTCAATGAACCGATGTAGAACAGCAAAATTCGGAACACCACCTGGTTAATGGCTTTAGGAATAGTTTTTTCAGGATCTTTAGCTTCTGCTGCAGCCATCCCAATCAGCTCAATCCCACCAAAGGCAAACATAAGGAAGGCAAGCATATAGAACAGACCTTCAAAACCATTGGGGAAGAAACCACCATGTGTCCAAAGATTGCTAAACGAAGAAGTTGAGCCTGCATCTGCGGTGAGCAGCAAATACACACCAAAGACAATCATGGAAATAACAGCGGTTACTTTGATGATGGAAAGCCAGAATTCCGATTCACCATAAAATTTCACATTGCCGAGATTGACCAAGGTGATGACAACGAAAAAGAACAGTACCGATGCCCATGGAGGAATAAAAGGCCACCAGTAATTAATATATTTGGCGACAGCAGTCAGCTCTGTCATGGCGACTAAAATATATAAAATCCAGTAATTCCAGCCCGCTAAAAAGCCGGGAAATTTCCCCCAATATTTAAAGGCAAAATGGCTGAATGATCCTGCTACAGGCTCATGTACAATCATTTCACCCAGTTGACGCATGATTAAAAATGCAATCAAACCACCAATGGCATAACCCAAAATGATGGAAGGACCTGCAGATTGAATCACCTGTGCGGAACCTAAGAATAAGCCTGTACCAATTGCTCCGCCCATGGCGATGAGTTGGATATGACGGTTCTTTAAGCCACGCTGAAGTGTAGAAGACTCGCTATTCAAAGTAATCAGCCCGACAATGGATAAGTGAAGTGATTGTAATGGATTGATTTGTATTAGCCTAGTACAACCCTAGTAGGGTCAGGATTATGTGAATAAGTGCAAAATATGATTTGCATAGAATTAATAAATGAATCAACAGATTAATTTTATTAATACAATGACTTGTAAGTTATAAATGCTTTTTATCAATAAGATTGAGCGTTTCTTTTTTATACTTAAGTCCTGTGGTAAATGCTTTTGCTGAAAAAAGCATTATGATAAAAGTGATCAACATTCCCCATATATTGTGTAAAACAATGATAAATATCAAGGATCAATGAAATGAGTTTTGCTCCACAAATCAAAATTCCAGCAACCTATATGCGTGGCGGTACCAGTAAAGGTGTGTTCTTTAAACTCGATGACTTGCCGGAAGCCGCACAGCAGGCTGGAACAATTCGCGATCAATTGTTATTACGTGTGATTGGCAGTCCCGATCCATACGGCAAGCAAATTGATGGTATGGGGGGAGCAAGTTCAAGTACCAGTAAAACCGTGATCTTGGCCAAAAGTTCACAGCCCGATCATGATGTAGATTATTTATTTGGACAAGTCGCAATTGATCAGCCTTTTGTTGACTGGAGTGGGAACTGCGGCAACTTGACTGCTGCCGTGGGATCATTTGCGATTTCCAATGGTTTGGTCAGTCCAGAGCGAATTCCTGAAAATGGCGTGTGTACGGTACGAATCTGGCAAGTGAATATTCGGAAAACCATTATTGCACATGTGCCTATGACCAACGGACAAGTGCAGGAAACCGGGGATTTTGAACTCGATGGCGTGACTTTCCCCGCCGCAGAAGTTCAGATTGAATTTCTAGATCCGGCAGATGATGGCGAAGATGGCGGTGCCATGTTTCCGACTGGCAATGTGGTCGATACTTTTGAAGTTCCCAATATCGGCACTTTTCAGGCGACTTTTATTAATGCCGGTATTCCGACCATCTTCTTAAATGCAGAAGAGATTGGCTATACAGGAACTGAATTACAAGAAGCCATTAATGGCGATGCGCAAGCATTGGCACGTTTTGAAACCATTCGTGCTTATGGTGCAAAACAGATGGGCTTGATTCAGGATATTTCCGAAGCTGAAAAACGTCAGCACACCCCAAAAATTGCCTTTGTCTCGAAACCTAAAGCCTATACATCTTCTAGCGGCAAGCACATTCAAACCACGGATGTCGATTTACTGGTACGTGCCTTGTCGATGGGCAAACTGCATCATGCCATGATGGGAACCGCTGCTGTTGCCATTGGCACTGCTGCTGCAATTCCCGGAACCTTGGTGAATTCGGCAGCAGGCGGTGGGGCACGTGAAGCCGTGCGTTTTGGGCATCCCTCAGGCACTTTACGTGTCGGTGCGCAAGCCGTGCAGGAAAATGGACAATGGCAGGTGAAGAAGGCGGTGATGAGCCGTAGTGCACGCGTGTTGATGGAAGGCTGGATTCGAATTCCAGAAGATAGCTTGAAATAACAAACCAGATAGAGAATCTTGCGAGAAAGCAGTATGATGAGTCGCAAGTTCTCTGTCGATGATGACAAGAGCGTTGTAGATTAGATTAAGCTAGATCTGGCAGTATTCCTGTGGATTTAGATTTACTCACCAAAGCAAAGTATTCGAGGCGAATGTGTCATCTTTAACTGACGTACATGCAAATGTATTAACCCCAGCACAGCAACGTATTCAACAAGATTTATTGACGGCATTAGACGCATTTTCCATTCCAGAACCGCTGAAAGGCGCTGTGCATCATGCGGTGATGCTCGGTGGAAAACGTGTACGTCCAGCGCTTTGTTATGCCACAGCGGCCATCAAACCGAATGCAAATTTTGCGGCAGTACGCCGTGCGGCAGTAGCCATTGAAATGATTCATTGTTATTCACTGGCACATGATGATTTGCCGTGTATGGACAATGATTTACTGCGTCGCGGTCAGCCAACCTGCCATGTGGCTTTTGGTGAAGATACTGCCTTACTTGCCGGCGATCTTTTACAGTCGATGGCCTTTGAAATATTAGGCAGCCGTCTGTTTGATCAAGGTCCCGCGGTTGCTCCATCCATTGTGTTAAAACAGATGCAAATTTTGGCGACTGCCAGTTCAAAAATGGTCTGTGGTCAGGTACTGGATTTACAAGCCGAAGGCAAGCATGTCAATCAGCAAGCTTTGGAAAATATTCACCGTAATAAAACTGGTGCACTTATTTCTGCTGCAGTGATGATGGCTGCGGTATGTGTGTTTGAAGGCACCGATCAAGCGATTCCTAAATTACGTGAATATGCGCAAGCGATTGGACTGGCTTTTCAAGTGCAAGATGACATTCTGGATATTATTTCAGAAACAGAAGTTCTAGGAAAAACTGCGGGCAAAGACCAGCAAGTAGATAAATCGACGTATCCTGCATTGATGGGATTGGACAAAGCTCAGGCTTATGCTCAAGAGTTGCATGATCAGGCCTTGAACGCTTTAGCAGTTTTTGGTGACAGTGCAGCTGAACTGAATCAGATTTCACAGTTTTTGTTGTCGCGTAAAAGCTAAATACTGGATTAGAAAGTATGATCTAGAAAAATTGAATCAAAAAAAGAGGACTTATAAGTCCTCTTTTTGATGCACTCAAGATTATTTAGAGTCTTGATATAAACGGTCACCTTCATCGAAACGTGTGGTGATTTCTTCAGTAGGTGCTTTACCCATTAAGCTGACCACGATAATGGCGATCAATGAGCAAATAAAACCGGGAATAATTTCATACAGCCCGGTCGCACTGAACATATTTTTCCAGAGAATCACCACAACCGCACCAATCAACATGCCGGCAAGTGCACCATTTAAAGTCATACGGCGCCAGAACAAGGACAGAATAATTAGGGGGCCAAAAGCCGCCCCGAAGCCAGCCCAAGCATATGCCACTAAGCCAAGAACTTTAGATTCAGGATTTTCCGCCATCCAGATTGCAAGTAGGGCAATCAGTAGGACCATCAAGCGACCAATCCACACCAGTTCTTTTTGCGTTGCATTTTTGCGTAAGAATGATTTGTAAAAGTCTTCAGTCAAGGTACTTGAGCACACCAGTAACTGGCAGCTTAAGGTACTCATCACCGCGGCTAAAATGGCAGCCAGCACAATTCCGGCAATCCATGGATTAAACAGAATTTTGGTCAGTTCCATAAACACCGTTTCTGGATTGGCATTTACCGCACCGGCAAGTTCAGGGTGTTGCTGGAAGTAGGCAATCCCAAAGAAACCGGCAGCAACCGCACCGCCTAAGCAAAGAATCATCCAGGTCATGCCAATACGGCGCGCATTGGGAATGGATTTGACTGAGTCGGCAGCCATAAAACGCACCAGAATATGCGGTTGACCAAAGTAGCCCAAACCCCAAGCCAATAATGAAAGAATCGCTACGAAGCTTAAATTGCCAATCACGTCAGTGGCTTGTGGACGAGCTGCTTCAAGAGCCAAAGTCAGCTGATTGATATCGGAAAAACTTAACACGACCACCACAGGCGTCAGCAACAGGGCAAAAATCATCAGGCTGGCTTGAATGGTATCGGTCCAGCTGACTGCCAAGAAGCCACCAATAAATACATAACTGATGGTCGCAATCGCACTGATCCAAAGCGCCGTGTTGTAAGACAAGTCAAACATGTTTTCAAACAGACGTGCGCCAGCCACCATGCCTGAAGCACAATAAATCGCAAAGAAAATCAAAATGATGAAAGCAGATGCTATACGCAGAATTTTCTTTTGATCGTTAAAACGGTTGGAGAAATAGTCTGGCAAGGTCAAGGCATTGTGCTGAACTTCGGTGTGCACGCGAAGACGTCCGGCCACCAGTCGCCAGTTCAGCCATGCGCCAATAATCAGGCCAATGGCAATCCACATTTCAGACAAACCTGAAAGATAAATTGCACCAGGCAGACCCATCAGCAACCAGCCACTCATATCTGAAGCACCCGCAGAAAGCGCCGTTACGAAACTACCTAAACGACGACCCCCCAAAATATAATCAGAGAAATTGGCTGTTGCACGATAAGCCATCAGGCCAATCGCAATCATGGCGACAATATAAAAAAGAAAGGTAATTAAGGTCGGATTCAGGGAGCTCATACGGTATCCATTTACAAGGTGGACAGTAGATCGAAACAAAGGCTTATAAAAAAGCACAAATAATTTCAAAAAATAACGCGAAATTTAATCATAATTTCACAATGATTGCAGAGTTTTTCGCAACTGAAATAAAAATAGACAGCCAATGCTGTCTATTTTACAGAAAAATTTAGAGCTTATGGATTACGACCCATCACGCCACGAATGGTGTTCATGATATCTGCAGGCAACACCACAGTTTTGGCATTATTCGATTTCGCCATCTCTTGCATGGCTTTGACATACTGTTCACCGAGCAAGTAGGCAACCGGAACTTCTTTATCACCGACCGCAGAAGTAATCATCTCAATCGCACGTTGTGATGATTCAGCCAAGACCACTTGTGCTTCAGCATCACGACGTGAAGCTTCCAAACGACCATCTGCTTCTAAAATAGCGGCTTGTTTTTCACCATCTGCTTTGGTCACGGTGGCACGGCGCTGACGTTCGGCCGCAGCTTGCGCTTCCATTGCGGATTGCATGGTGCTTGAGGGTTGAATATCCTGAATTTCAACGGTTTTTAGGGTAATACCCCAATCAGAAATATCATCAGAAATGGCGGCTTTCAGTTTGGCTTTAATATGATCACGTGATGATAACGCATCATCCAGATCCATTTCACCCACAATAGAACGTAGAGAAGTCTGTACCAGGTTTTGAATGGCCCAGGTATAGTTTTCAATACCATACACCGCTTTTTCTGGAGTGGTAATATTGATATACGCCATGGCATTCATCAGTAAAACTGCATTATCACGGGTAATCACTTCCTGAGAAGGAATATCCATCACAATGTCTTTGGTGGTGACTTTATAAGCGACTTCATCGACATAAGGAATCACAAAGTTTAGACCCGGTGTCAGGGTGGTATGGTATTTACCCAGACGTTGTACAATCCATTTATAACCCTGTGGGACAATGCGTACACCTTTAAAAATGGTGACGCCTGCAAATACTAGGATGGCTAAAACAATAATAAATCCGCCAGACATGTTATTTCCTCGCTTTATATATTTTCATTATGTGAATTGTGGGGTTTTACCACCAGATCATTGCCGAGAATATCGACTACGCGCACGCGATCTCCAACACGTACAGGTTCTAAGCTACGGCAGTTCCATTCATCAGAACCCAAAACCGGCATGGGGAAACGTACTGTAATCAGGTCATGTTCCATATGGATTTGAATGACCATACCCACCTGACCAATGGTCGCTTCACGGGATAAACCGGCTTTGGTCTTATCGGTTGAAAGCGGTTTAATAAATTTAAACCAGAGTAAGGTGCATAGGACGGACAGGATAATCCAGGTGACGAGTTGGGTGGTGAAGCCCATCATCGGAAACAACCAAAATAAAACACCCACCATGATGGCTGCGATGCCAAACCATAGTGCAGCAAAAGCGGGGAGTACCAATTCTGACAGAATAAGTAAAACACCCAATACAAACCAATGCCAAGGTTCGAAAGCAAATTCCATACATCTACTCGTGTATTGTTAAAATTAATATAGATAACCAAGCCTCTATATCAATCTAGCAGATGAGTAAGTCTTTGAATATTAAAAAAGCATCTTTTTTAGATTTTGGCTTTTAGTGCAGGTTTGAAGGCGGCTGGAGACTTTTTGAAATCGGTAATGGCTTTCTCAATTGCGATGATTTTCAGTTGAGCCGCTTTTTCACCTTCCAGAATCGACTGGTTACTGGCTTTCAAATCCAGTGTGCCCAAGTGTCCCACTTTAGGCTGAATGATCACAGTCGCTTGGCTGAGTTCTTCATTAATACTTTGCTGTCCCATAATGTTTATGGTTTGATCAAGCAAGCCCCACATGTTGAGCGACTTAGCACCGACTGGACGTGCCGAAATATCTACCGCAATCACAATATCAGCACCCATATCTTTCGCGGTCTTCACCGGAATCGGACTGACCAAACCGCCATCAACATATTGTTTGCCAGCAATGGTCGCAGGCACAAAGACATTTGGAATACTGCACGAGGCACGAACCGCCTGACCTGCATTGCCTTTAATAAATTCGGCTTTACGTCCGGTGTCGAGGCGCGTTGCAACTGCGGCAAAACGAATCGGAAACTGTTCAATCGGTTTGTTGGCAATGTGCTTGTTGACATAGTTCTGCAATTTTTGGCCTTGCACCACGCCTTGACTGTTGAAGGTTAAATCGCGAATGTCAGATTCTTTTAGAGTGAGTGCAATTTGCTGTAGTTGGTAAGGCGTTTTACCACTGGCATAGATACTGCCGACAAAACTGCCGGCACTGGTGCCTGTAACAATTTTCGGTTTAATACCATGTGACTCTAAAACTTTCAGCACCCCAATATGGGCAAAACCTTTGGCTCCGCCACCCCCTAAAGCAATGGCAATTACCGGTTCACGCGCTTGTATCGTTGTGGTTTGTGGGGAGGTTTTTGTGGCTTTATCACAGCCGATCAGGCTAAACGCAAGGAGACCGATTAAAGAGTATTGCACAAACTTCATAATTAAAATTGAACGCTAAATAGACAAAAAGTTGCGCACATGACAGCAGATTGTTGTCATTATGGCTAGCTATTTTTTATACGATTTTGTAACGGTCTGGCTAACCATTTCGGATTTTTGGGAGAAAATTTCCCTACATAGTGATCTAAAATTTGCTCTACATCTTGTTGATAATTTCCCGTTGGGTGAAACACACCTAAGCAGTGAAGGGTCTTATGCTGGTAATCAAAAGAAAACATCACAATCGGAATATGGGCACCCACGGCAATACGGTAAAAACCACTTCTAAACGATTCTGCCTGTTTGCGCGTTCCTTCAGGTGCCATACCGACCCAGATCCGATCTTGGGCATCAATAAAGTCGATAATTTGCTGAGTTATACCTTGCTGAATACTGCGATTGACCGGAATCACCCCAATCCATTGCAGTAAGGGTTTCAGCGGTGTGTTAAATAAGGTGTGTTTACCAAAAATGGTAATTTTAATGCCCAGTCCGAGCAGGGCAGTAAAACCATGCCAGGCATCTAGATTGGATGTGTGCGGGGAAATAATGGCGACGGCTTTAGACAGGTTTGGAAATTCGCCTTCAAAACGCCAGCCTTGGGCCAGAAATAATTTTTTGAACATGGTTCGGCTCAAGCTGCTACCGCGAGCAGGCACTTGATCGGGCAATGTTGGGAAATGGGCTGACATGGTTTTATCGGCCTCCCTGATAAAAAAATATCGCGTTTTAATGATGTTAAGCTTTTGTAAAATAAGATTCATTGGCAAAAAGTAAACTACAATTCAGCTGGTTTGATATAAATAATCAGTCTGCTTTTTCATCATAAGGGATGCTATGCCGAGTACACCTAACATTTATATCGTGTTGTTCTCTTTATATTGGGCACAAGGTTTACCGGTCGGTTTTATGACCCATGCCTTACCGGTGATTTTACGTGCACAAGGGGTGTCACTGGCACATATTGGTGGCTTTGGATTATTAATGTTGCCATGGTCGATTAAAATTTTTTGGGCACCGTGGGTCGATCGTTTTGGTTCTTCCGCTGTTGGACATTACCGTAGCTGGATTGTTCCGACTCAGTTATTGAGTGTGGTGGTACTCATCGGCCTATCCTTTCTTCCGATTCAGGCTTTAAATCAACCTGAATATTTACTGGCATTTTTTGTGGCTTTACTAAGCATGAATCTGGTCGGTGCGACCCAAGATATTGCAACCGATGGCTTGGCCGTTAATATTCTGAAAAATGAGCAGCAGCATTGGGGCAATACTTTTCAGGTGATTGGTTCACGGCTGGGCTTTATTGTCGGAGGTGGCGCGATTTTATGGGCACTGGATTGGCTGGATTGGCAAATTACGTTTTTAATTTTGGCAGGACTGGTGCTTTTAAACACGCTACCGGTTTTATGCTTTAAAGAACCTGCTCGATTCCAGCATATTCAGCAAGTTTCTGAAAAAGAGACATTTAGCTGGAGCAAAGTAAAAAGTTATCTGGCTTATTTTCATTACGACCGCAGTCTGGTTTTATGGTTAGGGGTGCTGATCACTTTTAAAATTGCTGATGGTTTAGCCGGTCCTTTGCTAAAACCTTTAATGGTTGATTTAGGACTGACTTTTTCCCAGATTGGTATTTATGTGACCATGCTGGGGGCATTGGCTGCACTTATGGGCGCGGGATTGGCCGGCCTAAGTTTGAAGTATATTTCTCGTGCCAATGCCTTGCTTAGTTTTTCTATTTTGAAAATTTTCAGTTTGGCTGCATACACCTGGCTGGCATTTCAATATGAGGCACAACAGTCAATTAAACCATGGCTTATTTATTTAATTAATGCCGCTGAAGATATGATTTCAGCGATGTTGCTGGTGGTGATGCTGACTTTGGTCATGCAATATAGTCGTAAACATTTGGCAGGCACCGATTTTACTTTTCAGGTGGCGCTGATGGCAACGGTCAGTGGGGGTCTATATAGCCTAAGTGGAATATTAGGTGATTTTTTGGGTTATGCAGCTTATTTAGCCTTTATCACCTTGCTTGCTGCCATCTGTTTATGGCCTGTTGTTAGATGGAAAACCACCCTGAAATAATGCATAAAAGCGTTTTAATTCAATTCAATATCTATTTAAAATCTAAGCAGTAAAAAAGATAACTTAATAAAATCTAAATCATTTTTTTAAATATTTCTAAACAGTAACATCTGTTACAAAATAACTTAGGGGTATTTAAAAATGAAAAGCAAAATTGCAGCAGTAATTACTTTAACGCTACTTGCAGGCTCTACTTTTGCCGCGCCAACATTCTATGGGGAAATCGATGCTTCTATCGATTATTTACCAGAAGATAACGCATCACCCGTTGCTGATCGTGACGTTGTTGAAGTCAGTTCGAATAGTTCTTTCATTGGGGTTAAAGGTGATGAAAAGCTGACTGATCGATTAAGCGCAGTTTATGCTATTGAGTGGGGCCTAAGTGCAGATGGGGATAGTACAGACTGGACCACGCGTAACCGTTTTGTGGGTTTAAAAGATGTTCAATTAGGGACTTTAAAAGTGGGTGCGCATGACACTCCATTGAAACAACTTTCTAGTTCTGTTGATTCATTCAATAACTTTGTTGCCAATAAAGCTGACGTGAACGGTATTTTTACTGGTGAAGCCCGTATATCTAATGCCGTCATTTATGAGTCTCCAGCTATTAAATTACCTACAGGTGCAATCAAACTGAATGCACTGTTGGCATCTGGTGAAGATTCAGGCATTGCCAAAGGTAATGGATCATCTAAGACTGCTGGTCGTGGCTTAGGCGATGCCTGGTCTGCATCTGTTGTTTATGATAGTCCAGTGGTTGTGGCCGGTATTGCGTATGATAAAGCGATTCCAAGTAACTTCGCAGGACGTGGTTTTGTCAATGCATCCTCGCCAGAAGTGACTGCTGCTGCTGCAGGAACTGCTTTTGCTGCGGCAAATACTATTCGTGCGATTGGTCGTGTGAATTTGTTAGATAACGCTTTAGCATTAAAAGCTTTATATCAAACTTCTGAAGTAGAAGATGCTGTAGGAAATGAGCCAGCAGCAGCAGGTATTGATGATTCACAAGGCTGGTTAGTAGGCGCTGAATATAACATTCCGACCGCTAAAGCTTGGACTATAAAAGCTCAATATAGCCAAAATACAACCAGTTTTAAAAATGCAACGGCAGACTTTGAAGCAAAACAAATTTTTGCAGGTGCAGATTATGCCTTTAACAAACAAGTTAAGGCATATGGTTATGCAGGTTATTTAACCCTTGAACAAGGTTCTAATGAAACCAAACAACCTGTTGTGGGTACAGGTTTGGAATATAAGTTCTAATCAACTATTCCTTTTAGGTGATCAAAAGGCGATGTTTACATCGCCTTTTTTTATTTAAGTGATTTTTAAGTTTAGTATTCTAGATTAAAGCATCAGTAAAAAGACTCGCTACAAAATGATGCTAAATACGATTACTCGACTACGGAATAAAATTAAGCCAATTTCTTTAAGCCAATTTAATTTATTGCTCGCCATTTGGTTGGGTGTGATTCTAAACTTTGCTTTTTTTCAAAAAATACAAAATTTAACGCCTTATCAAGGTCCTAAAGCCTACTTATTTTTAATGGCAACCGTATTGGTGATTGTTGCAGCTTATAACTTCATTTTTCAACTGATCCAATGGAAATGGAATGCAAAAATATTTGCTTATCTGTTGCTTTTCATTGGCGGTTTTACTGCATATTTTGTGAACAGTCTGGGTGTGGTGATTTCACCTGAACAAGTTCAGAATATGATGCAAACCGATGCACGTGAAGTCCGGGGCTTATTGTCTTTACGCTTTGTATTATGGACAGTGTTCTTGGTGATCTGTCCGCTCATTGTAGTGGCGCTGGTTCGTATCAAGCCTGAAGTTTTGTTATCTAAAGTGACTAAAAAATTCATCAATAGCATCGTTTCATTGTTATTGGTGGGTGGATTGTTATTTCTCTTCTATGTCGATTACGCCGCGATTTTTCGGGAACATCGCGATTTAAAAGGCATGATTTCTCCGCAAAATACCATCTCATCGACACTGTCTTATTATCATAAATCTAAACCTGCGCAGAATTTGCCTTTAGTGACTTATGGTGAGGATGCACATTTGCTTGCGCCTGTAACTCAGCATCCTAAACCTAAACTGATGGTTTTGGTGGTAGGTGAAACGGCACGAGCAGAAAGTTTTTCTTTAAATGGTTATGCGAAAAATACCAACCCTGAACTTTCTAAACTAGATATTATTAATTTTAATCAGGTCAGCTCATGTGGTACGGCAACCGCAGTTTCAGTACCTTGCATGTTCTCCGGTATGTCGCGTAAAGATTATGACGAACAGCTGGCCAGTCACCGTGAAGGATTGCTCGATATTGCACAGCGAGCAGGCTACAAAGTGACATGGATTGACAATAATTCAGGCTGTAAAGGCACCTGTAACCGGGTGGAGCAGTATCAAATTCCACAACAGTTAAAAGACAAATGGTGTGCTAAAGACGGGGATTGTTATGATGAAATTCTGGTGGATAGCTTAAAGACTTATCTTGCAGCGATTCCTGAAAATGACCAGACACCGCGTTTAATTGTACTTCACCAAATGGGAAGTCATGGACCTGCTTATTACCAGCGTTCCACAGATAAATTCCAACCGTTTAAACCCAGCTGTGATACCAATGCGATTCAAGGCTGTAGCAGCACAGAATTATTGAACAGTTATGATAATTCGATTGTATATACCGACCATGTTTTAAGCTCGCTCATTCAGGTGTTAAAAGGCAATTCCACCCATCAAGCAGGCTTCTGGTATTTGTCCGATCATGGTGAGTCGACAGGAGAGCATGGTTTATATTTACATGGCTCACCGTATGCCATTGCACCCACGCAACAAACCCATATTCCAATGTTGATGTGGTTTTCACCTGAATGGACTCAACACAATTCTGCACAAATTGCTTGCTTAGCCAAGCAAAAAAGCAAAGAATTGAGCCAAGATAACTTATTCCCAAGTCTGCTCAGTTTGTTGGATGTTAAAACCCAAGTGATTGATGAACAGCATAATATGTTGCAGCAATGTGAATCAAAAAAGAAAGCGTGAGTTTAAGGCATGACTAAAATATTAATAATTGAAGATGATTTTATGATTGCTGAATCCAGCATGACTTTGTTGAAATATCAGCAATTTGAGGTGGAGTGGGTCAACAATGGGATTGATGGTTTAAAAAAACTGACCCAAGCAAAGTTTGATATTGTTTTGCTCGACCTGGGCTTACCGATGATGGATGGTATGCAGGTGTTAAAACAGATTCGTCAGCAGTGGCCGGCTTTGCCGGTACTGATTATTTCTGCACGTGATCAATTACAAAACCGTGTAGACGGATTAAACCATGGGGCAGATGACTATTTGATCAAGCCCTATGAGTTTGATGAATTGTTGGCGCGCATTCATGCTTTGTTACGCCGTAGTGGCGCAGAATCGGCACTGCAAGACAGTCTGAAAATTTTAAGTTATGGGGATTTAGTTCTGGATGTCGAACAGCATATTGCCAAGTTCAAAGGTCAATATATTGATCTGTCTAATCGTGAATGGGCAATTTTAACGCCTTTGGTGAGTCATCCGAACAAGATTTTTTCTAAGGCCAATTTAGAAGATAAGTTATATGATCTGGATAGCGAAGTAAGCAGTAATACCATTGAGGTCTATGTGCATCATTTGCGTGCCAAACTTGGAAAAGATTTCATTCGCACCATTCGTGGTTTAGGCTATCGACTCGGACAACTATAAGGTTAGCATTTGGTGCAGTCACAGTATTCATTAAGAAAACGCCTGATTATTTATATTTCTGTTTTTAGTATTGCCTTGGGTTGTCTGCTGATTTTTTCTGCGTATCGGATTGCACTACAAGAAATTAATGAAGTTTTAGATGCGCAGATGAAAAATTTAGCAGAACGCGTCGCGGCTCATGATCCTGTGCCGGTTAAAAGCCAGTTTGATCCATCCAAGCATTATCATGAAGAAGATTTGTTTGTTGATGTGTGGTCTTATGCACGTGAAGAACATAAAAGCCATGCTTTAAATTTATTGATTCATCCGGTTCATAAAGCAGGATTTTATACCCACAAAACCCCACAAGACATTTGGCATACTTATGTTTTGCCTTTAGAGCATGATCAGATTCAGGTCAGTCAGCAGCAATCGACACGGCAGCGTTTAGCACTCGAGCTTGCCGGCAGTATGTTTATTCCTTATCTGCTGTTTATGCCTTTTGTGATTTGGGGTTTAAGCTGGATTATTAGCCGCAGTTTACAGCCAATTGATGATTTTAAAGCGGAATTGGCACAGCGTGATTTAGATGAGCTAAGTGCAATACAACTGAATAATTATCCTGTGGAAATTGTTCCTACCATTACCGAAATGAATCATTTGTTTGAGCGTATTCTACATTCGCAACAGGAACAGCGACAGTTTATTGCCGATGCTGCACATGAGTTACGCACGCCCATCACTGCATTAAATTTGCAAATGCAAATTCTGTTAAAACAATTTCCAGAAGATCATGATTTACAAAATTTAAGTAAAGGATTAATCCGTATTCAACATTTGGTTAGCCAGTTACTCAATCTGGCAAAACAAGATGCTTCAATTCTGGAAGTTGAAAGCAAGCAGCAGTTTTTACTCAATCAGGTGGCAGTCAATTGTGTAGAACAGTTAATTCATTTAGCGATGCAAAAAGAAATTGATTTGGGGATGGAGCGCCAGGAAGAGATACTGCTAAATAGCCAGGAATCTGCGGTGCATTCGATTATTTTCAACTTGATTGATAACGCAATTAAATACACGCCGAACCACGGGGTGATTAATGTTTCTGTGTTTGAACAAGCGGGTTTCGCCATGGTTCAAGTCGAAGATAGTGGCCCGGGGATAGCCCCCGAGTTACACCAGCAGATTGTTAAGCGGTTCTATCGGATTCATCATCATTTAGAAATGGGGAGCGGTTTAGGACTTTCTATTGTCGATAAAGCCACGGAACGATTAGGGGGCCGTATTTCTTTCTCAACGAGTGCCAGTCTGGGGGGATTACAAGTGAATGTACAATTGCCGCTGGTCAAGCAGATTTAAACAACCCTTATTCTTGAGATGAGGGAGCCGTGATAAAATGCTTGTAATTGAAAAAGTAAAAAACCACATTGACCAGCCAGATAACCCAAGCTGTCCACAGGTTATGACTGAGAAAATGCGCTCCACGCATCATCTGGGCCCAGCCCATGGCAAAACCTAAAATACATCCCGCGATCAGAAAAAAGTAGGCACGCTTTTTATTCGATAGGCGAAACACTGCGTAACCTGCCATGAGCGCAAAACCGGTAGCCGCATGCCCACCCGGGAAACAATGCCCTTTAGTGGTTGAAAAATCCCAAAAGAAGCCTTGAGGTGTAGGGATGGTGATATTCCAAGGGCAGGCGTGTGCCGATTGGGACTTTAACAGTCCAATGATTGAGGTCGATAGAATGACCATGCCGAAAAAATAACCATAGCTCCAGCGTAACGGTCTTAACTTTTCAATTTTAAAGGAAGCGAGCCAGAGTATAAAAAAAATGACATAGACCAAAATGATCAGATCTTTGACATAACGGTGATTCAGTTCGGCTAAATACCAGTTATCACGCAACAAAAATTGTCCAGATTCACTTACCCAAGGATGAATCAATGCAAGGTCGATTGATCCACCGATAGGAAAAAATACCCAAAGCATGCAAAAACTAATGACCAGGAAACAGCCTTGATAGAGAATGAAGCGTTGCTTGTCGTGCATAAAGAGAAGATCGATTGATTTTATTTGCGCTATTACAACAACAAAAACTTAATCTAGACTTAAGTCATGCTCGAGGCAGTCTAAACACCTCGAAAGTTGTATATAGATGGACAATAGCGTTGTGCTGAATGGTAATAAACATATAAAGCAAACTGCTTAAGCATGCCTGGCTTCGGTGCTACATTAGTCGACAAGAGTTGTGAGCTATTAAAATGACCATTCGTGCTGTTTTATTTGATCTGGATAATACCTTGACCCATCGTAATCAAAGTATTTTGGCCTATAGTCAACATTTGGCTCGTACATATCAGCATCAATTAGCGCATGATCAGTTCAGTCAAATTCAGTCGATTATTCGCCGTATTGATAATGGCGGTTACCCTAAAAAAGAGTTACTCACCCATCCGAGTATTGCTGCTTCTGTAGCTGATGCGCTACTGCAAGAATTGAATTGGAACAGTGTTCCTGAACTGGACGAACTGACTCAATTCTGGTTTCAGCAATTTGGATTATCTGCGGTTGCCATGCCAGGTGCCAATAGTCTGCTGTCCGATTTAAAACAGCAAGGTTATAAACTGGCAGTCGTTTCCAATGGCGGACATGCCACCCGTTTAACCATTCTGCAAGGCTTGGGTTTTAGCCATTATTTTGACGAAATTGTCAGTTCTGAACTGGTCGGGATGAGTAAACCGAATCCTGAAATTTTTCTGCATACCAGCCGTCAGTTGCAGGTCGAGCCGCAACATTGTCTATTTATTGGCGATCATCCAGTCAATGATATACAAGGCGCGACCCAAGCCGGCATGAAGGCCTTATGGCTGCAAGGTTTTCATGAGATCGAAGCGCATAAACCCATCAATACAATTCAAAATTTAGCTGACATTCAGCAATATTTATAATGCTCATTGTCCCTTAGCTATTTTTAGAAATAGAAATAGAAATAGAAATAGAAATGATATGGATACAGATAAAAAAAGCGACTCTTTCGAGTCGCGCTGAAAATTGTAATCAAGTTTTAAAAGCCGGGTTTAAAGATAAGGTTTATAATTTAAGCCTTAAAATAGGGCGTCTTCTGAATTGGCTGAAATTTTGTGAATAGATAAGTCCGCACCACGAAATTCATCTTCTTGCGATAAACGAATGCCCATAGTGATCTTGAGTGCACCGTAAACCAGAAAGCCGCCCGTAAGTGCAATCGAGATAGCCAGCAATGTACCAATAATTTGCGAAATCATGGAAACATTCCCCAGACCACCTAACCAGTGTTGTCCGAAAATCCCCACGACTAAGCCACCAAATGTACCGCATACACCGTGTAATGGCCAAACCCCCAAAACGTCATCGACTTTAAGTTTATTTTGGGTATAGGTGAAGAGTTTCACGAAGATCACCCCTGCAACGGCTCCAATTATAAGCGCTCCAACCGGATGCACCACATCAGAACCGGCACAAATGGCCACTAAACCCGCCAAAGGACCATTGTGTAAAAAGCCGGGGTCATTTTTACCGATGAAGTTGGCAGCAATGGTTCCACCGACCATGGCCATGAGCGAATTAATTGCCACCAGTCCTGAAATAGCATCCAAACGTTGCGCGCTCATCACGTTAAAACCAAACCAGCCCACGATTAAGATCCATGAACCCAAAGCCAGAAAAGGAATTGAAGAAGGTGGATGTGCACTTACTCGGCCATCTTTTTTATAACGGCCTTGACGCGCACCGAGCAAGAGGACAGCGACTAAAGCGATCCATCCACCCATGGCATGCACGACTACAGAACCGGCAAAGTCATGAAAACTCGCCCCAAATGTGCTTGCTAACCATTTTTGTAATCCTAAATTACCATTCCAGGCAATGCCTTCAAAGAAAGGGTAGATCAAGGCGACCAATAACAAGGTGGCAATGGCTTGGGAACGCATTTTGGCACGTTCGGCAATACCGCCAGAAATAATGGCAGGAATAGCGGCTGCAAAGGTCAGCAAGAAAAAACAGCGCATCAGGTTATAGCCATGATCCGCAGCTAAAGTCGTACCCATATGAAAAAAATGTTGTCCATACGCAATGTAATAGCCCACAAAAAAGTAGGCGATGGCTGAAATGGAAAAATCAGTCAGAATTTTACTCAGCGCATTGACCTGATTTTTATGTCGGACTGTGCCCAGCTCCAAAAATGCAAAACCTGCATGCATGGCTAAAACTAAAACCGCACCAAGAAGGAGAAAGAGTAAATCTATATTTTGCATATTTTGCATATTTTGCATATTTTAGCCCCATTTTAGTGCTGTTTTTCACAAAAAGAAGATCAGTATATCGAGGCATAGGATTTGAGGAAGAACTTTGAAAAAGGGAAATATTGATCATTCATTCAAAAAAATGCTCAAGACTCGATATAAAGCAAAGCATGATTGGTAGATGCATTGGACGCACTAAAATGAGGCAAAACGGTTAAATTAAAGTATAAATAAATATATGATTATTAGATTAAATTTAGAGTTTATAATTTTGCCTATTTTTTCAGTTTTTTTGCAGAGCACTGAATAGTGGCAATGTAATTAATTCTAAATATTAAAAATAATTTAAAGATAAAGGCATAAATGCATTTTGATAAAGCAATTCGAGCTGCTTTTATAATCAATGATGCTGCGTTTGGAAAATTATTGCTCATTCTCAAGCTAAATCGAAGAGGGTATAGATGCTCATACACTCAAGCTAAACTCAGTATATTTAAAGTAGATAAGGTGAATAATTAAACAATATGGGATACAAAACCTATAATGAATTGGTAGCTTTAGTTTTGATATTACAGTCTTATCCTTAGAAGATAAGTGCTCATTTTATATTGTATTTTAAGGTTTAAAGATGAAACGGAGTTTGCTCGCATTACTGGCATTGGTTGGTTTTAATTCATTTGCAGCAGAAGGAACTCAATTTGATTGGGGTTATTCTAAAGAGACTGCACCTGAACAATGGAGCAAAATCAAACCTGAGTACCAAACCTGCGAAGGGCTGAATCAAGCACCGATTAATATTGATCAAACCGTATCCGCACAACTACCGGCTTTAAAATTGAATTACAGTTCAAAAGCAGACACGATTATCAATAATCAACGGACCGTACAAATCAATTTTGCTGCGGGCAGTAACCTCGAATTAGATCATAAAGTCTTTGATCTCAAACAATTCCATTTACATAGTCCGAGCGAACATACCATTCAAGCAAAAAGCTTTGCCATGGAAATGCATTTTGTGCACGTCACTGAACAAGGCGAGTTAGCCGTGGTCGCAGTAATGTTTGAAGAAGGTCAGGAAAATAAAAAGTTGAAACAACTGTGGAAAGAATTACCGAAAAAATCAGGCAATACCGTACAGCTGAAACATCAAGATTTAGCTACAGCATTCTTACCTGAAAAATTAGATTACTATCGTTTTAATGGTTCTTTGACTACGCCGCCGTGTTCAGAAGGGGTACGCTGGATTGTACTCAAAGAGATTCAACAGGCATCAAAACAACAGATTCAGGCATTTTCAAGCTTGATGGAACATCCGAATAACCGTCCTGTACAACCGACCAATGCACGCTTAGTGCTTGAATAATTACCTTCCAATAAAAAAGCAGATCATTTGATCTGCTTTTTTAAATGCTGATATGTTTAGTGCAAAATTTTATTCAGGAATTGCTGAGCGCGTTCACCACGCTGGCTATTAAAGAATTCATCCTTGGTACAGTCTTCTACAATTTTGCCTTGATCCATGAAAATCACGCGGTTGGCCACCTGACGCGCAAAGCCCATTTCATGCGTGACACACATCATGGTCATGCCTTCTTTAGCTAGACCCACCATCACATCTAATACTTCGGTAATCATTTCAGGATCAAGCGCGGAGGTCGGTTCATCAAACAGCATGGCAATCGGGTCCATGCTTAAGGCGCGGGCAATGGCAACACGTTGTTGCTGTCCGCCAGAAAGCTGTGCAGGGAATTTATCTGCCTGAGCACTGAGTCCAACACGGTCCAGGTAAGCCAAGCCTTTTTTCTTGGCCTCCGTTTCCGAACGTCCCAAAACTTTAATCTGGGCAATGGTCAAGTTTTCAGTAATGGTCAAATGGGGAAACAGTTCAAAATGCTGAAATACCATCCCCACACGGCTGCGCAACAGGTTTAAATTGGTTTTCGGGTCTTTAATGGAAATACCATCGACCGTGATATTGCCTTGCTGAAAGGCTTCCAGACCATTTACCGTTTTAATTAATGTAGATTTCCCTGAACCCGAAGGGCCACAGACCACCACCACTTCACCTTGACGAATTTGTGTTGTGCAATCTGTGAGTACCTGAAATTTGTCGTACCATTTACTCACGTTCTGAATGTCGATCATCACTTTGTTATCATTCATACGTGTAACCTTCTTTGTAATTTTTTAACAGTATAAGTGGCCAAAAGACTAATGGTGAAATACACCAACCCTGCAAATAAAATGTACTGGGTCAGCAGTGACATCAGGTCACCACGGACATAATTGGTTCTGAAAAAGTCCAGTAAACCAATGGCATAGACCATGGTTGAATCCTGAAATAAAATAATGGTTTGTTGCAGCAGCAAAGGGGTCATTTTACGAAAGGCTTGTGGCAAGATAATGAGACGCATCGATTGCCCATAACTCATGCCTAAAGCCGAAGCTGCAGCGGATTGTCCACGCGAAATCGACTGAATACCGGCACGCACAATTTCAGAAAAGTAGGCGGCTTCAAACAGCATAAAGGCCACAATACTGGAGACCAACGCGGTATCAATGGTCAGATAATTCCCCGTGACTGCGGTATAAATAAAAGGCACCGCAAAGTAGAACCACATCAGCACCAACAGCAAAGGAATGGAGCGGAACAGGTTTACATACCCTTGTGCAATAAAGTTGAAAACTTTAACCGAAGACAAGCGCATTAAAGCCAGTATGGTGCCAATTAAAATTCCACCGACGGTTGCAATACAGACCACTTTTAAAGTGATACTAAAGCCATGCCATAAAGCAGGAGCAGAGAGTTGCAAGTCATTTAAAAATGCAGAGAGCCATTCCATTATTTACCTCCTGCAATTAAACCGGGCACATATAAGCGCTTTTCCACCAGAGTCATTGCCGAGATTAAACAAACATTAATCACAATGAAAATCACGGTTACGATGGTGTAAATCTCGATGGTATTTTGCGTATATTCACTGATGGTTTTCATTTGGGAAATAATTTCCGCAACACCCACCAATGACGCCACCGAAGTATTTTTGACACAGTTGGTCAGCTCTGAACTGAGCGGCGGTAAAATGGTGCGAAAGGACTGCGGTAAAATCACGTAGCGATAGAGCTGAGCAGTACTAAAACCCATGGCATAACCGGCATTAACCTGTCCGACCGGCAAGGCTTCAATGCCTGTGCGTACCTGTTCACACACACGTGCAGCGGTAAATAAACCCAAACCGACACTGGCTGAGATTAGTGCGGTGGTGTTGGCGCCTAGGTCATTGATCCACCAGTCGCGAATGACTGCTGGTAAAAAATTGGGAACCACATAAAACCAGATAAATAATTGAATCAGCAAGGGTATATTTCGGAAAATGGTGACATAGCCTGTACCAATGGCACGTGCAGTCTTATTCGGCAAGGTTCGCATGATGCCCAGAATACTGCCCAAAACCATGGCAATAGTCCATGCTACAAGGGCAATCACCAACAACCAGCCCAGACCCACTAAAACCCATTGCAAATAGGTACTATCACCGACCCCTGTGGATTGCCACAAAACACTCCAATTCCAACTATAATTCATAGTGACTCCACCGAAGAATCAGGTAAAAATCCATGTTTACCTGATCTTGAAAGTATGTTGTTTTAAAGTTTATTGATCGCGATCGTGCGGTTTAGCAATTAACGCTTTAAGCTGATCTGACATTTTGAAGTTTAGATTGATATTTTTTGGTGGGATCGGCTGCTGGAACCATTTTTCGTACATTTTGTTGATTTCACCCGAACTATAGGCAGTCTTAATCGCATCATCGACCACTTGTTTAAAGCCGGTGTCACCTTTACGCATCATACAGCCGTAAATTTCATGAATTGGTGCAGTACCGACAATGACCCATTTATCCGGATCGGAGGCTTTGGATTTTTCACCTGCTAGCAAGATGTCATCCATCATAAAGGCAGCGGCACGACCGTTTTGCAGCATCAAGAATGATTCAGCATGGTCTTTGGCAGAAATAATTTCACCAATGCCAAGCTCTTGCTGATGCTGGCGGATATAACGCTCGGATGTTGTTCCGGCTGTAGTCACCAGTTTTTTACCTTTCAGGTCTGTAAAATCTTTCACTCCAGAATCTTTAGCGGTAAGCAGACGGGAACCGACTTCAAAGAAACCGACAGAGAAATCGACTTGTTGCTGGCGTTCCTTGTTGTTGGTGGTTGAGCCACATTCCAGATCGACCGTGCCATTTGAAACCAGCGGAATACGGTTTTGACTGGTGACCAGGTTATAGCGAATTTTTAGGTCCGGCATATTCAGTTTTTGTTTTACCGCGTCCACCACTTTTAATTGCAGGTCATGTGCATAACCGACCGGCTGATTCGGGTTGTCTGCGATGTAAGAAAAAGGAATGGAAGAGTCGCGATAGCCCAGCACAATAGTGCCGGATTTTTTGATTTTATCGAGGGTACCTGAAGTAGTAGCATCGGTACTGGTTCCCGCTGCCTTTTCGCCCGCTGCTGGAGCCTTATTGTCACTACAAGCACTTAGGCCAAGCATGAGTGCACTTGCACAAAGTATGGATGTTACGCTGCGTTTATGGGTCATCTATAAAACTCCTTTTTTATTTCATTATCATCAAGTGCTAAGTTGTTGGTGGAACGCCACCAGTTTTTATGCATAAGATGTTTTTTTTCTATGTATATATAAATACATCAGATTTCATCTTAAGCGAGTTTCGAACAATTGCTCAAGCAAAATTTTGGCAGAATTTGTTAATGATAAATATTGAGGAAATAACCAGTTTTTATGACAAAAGCGGTATAGCACGTGACTTTAACTGCAGCAGAAAACATGCCAGATTGAGTCTGATTTTCAGACTCACGACTAAAGTTTAACAAGGCTTCATTTGAACAAAAGATAAAATTATTTAGTTTTTATACTATTTTATCTGAGCATCTGTTCATTCATGGCTTTGGCCCAGCGGCAGCATTTGCAACGTGAACACTGCTGATCCGGCTTGGAAATATAATCGACATAACCGCAGTACATGCAGGCATAGCAGGTTTCCGGTTTTACTTGCGCGGTTTGCTGATACTGTTTGGGGAAGAGCGGCAGGCCGTAACGCACTTCCTCAGGTTTGAACAATAAAATACTAAATTCACCGTCGGTTTCCAGCAGGCCGGCACGCACCTGACCCAAATGTTCGATGCCTTGCTGACGCATTTCAGCAAAGAATTCATCATGCGACATTTTTCCGCGTTTAATCTTGTCTAGAACCAGCATGCCATCTTCCACAATATACAGCGAGGTTCCTTCAATTAAGTCTTCAAAAGGTTGGTATTTCATCATCAGCCAAGTGGTCAGGCGGTAAAGGATGATCACAATACTCATAATCAGCAGGGCTTGAATCAGCGGCAGGTCTTCAGTGAACATCGGGTCACCGGCAATGGAACCGAGGGATAAAATAATTGCCAGCTCAAAAATGGACAGTTGCCGGATACCGCGTTTACCGGTTAGGCGCAGAAAGATCATGATCATGCTAAACATCAGCACTACGCGTATGCTGATTTCTGCGGCAAAGGTCCAAGTGGTGTCATGAATAAAGATAGTTGCCCAATCCATCAATGTCGTTCCTTTTTATTATTGGTTCATCATTCTCTTTATACTATGCCCCAGTAGAGCAGGGTGTATGTTTATATTTAGGTAAAGAACTACCAGTATTTTAGTAACTTACTGAACTTAAAATCACCAGTATTACGCAATAAAAAAATGAATAATCCAATAACTCAATGTGCATTTTTAACTTTTGCCTAGCTGTACAGTGTTTGCTGTTATCTGTCATTGAGTCAGGAATATTGTTATAGTTTTTCTTTTGATTTTTTCCTCGCCATGTCTTTCGATTTAAAAACCACAGTTCAGCCAGATACAGAGCTTTCGCCACAACAGAAAAAGCTCAACCGCCTGATTGAAAAAATCGAACAGCAAAAAATAGACTTGGCAGCTTGGGAAAAAGCTCAAAACAACATTCAGCAATATGCACGTCAAACCTTGATACCTGCTTATAACGAATTACATACTGTATTATTTCAGCAGCTTGAACAGCTATGGAAACACTTACATGGCGGTGAATTTTCAAAAGCAGAAATGGTGCAGCTCGATGAAAAAATCCAGCACCTTGCAGCATACCTAAAAGACTCAAATGCCTTGTCAGCGCAACAAGCCAGTACAGTTGAAGAAATTGATACTTTTTATCAGCAATATGCAGAGCATACCAACGCAAAGAAAACCAAGAAAAAGCCTTTCGTTGAAACAGATTTTAGATTTGAAAGTGCTGAATCAGATCAAGAGGAAACAGTATTTGATCTCTTTGAGGATTGGGACAGTACACAGCACGAACAGCAACGAGAACAAGCCAAGTTCAAACGGCAACAAGCCAAGTTCAAACGGCAACAAGAGAAGCGCGAGCAAGCAGAGAAAATGGCAGAGCAATCTTTAAAAACTGTTTATTTGAAAATTGCAGCGACCATTCACCCTGACCGTGAACAAGATGAAAGCAAGAAAATTGAAAAAACAGAAATGCTGCAACATGCCAATGCCGCTTACGAGAAGCAGGATTTATTCTATTTACTGAAATTGAAAATTCAGATTGAGCAGAATAGAGGGACAACGCAAAAAGGTTTAACTGCAGATCAAGTGAAGTTTTATCAGCTGGCCTTGGATGCACAAAGTCAGCAGTTAGACAGTCAAATAGATGAGATTATTGATTCATTGGTCTGGACAGAAAATGCCAAAATTGCAGTGCAAAAGTCCAAAGGGAAGCTTCAGATTAATGACCTGTATAAGCAGATTGATGCAGATACAGCAGCAATTAAACAGCAACTGAAATGGGAAAAAGAACGGCTTAAATATATGAGTCGGGTAAAAGGATTGGGGATGTTGTTGGAGAATGGGGCGATTTAATGCTTTTCTCCCTTTCCCTATGGGATGAGCATCCTCAGAATATATTCTGAGTGCGCAAGGGGTGAGGGGGAGAAGTTATAAAGAAAGAAAATCAAAAGCACCTCTCCCTAACCCTCTCCTGAAAGGAGAGGGAACTTCATTAGAGAATGATTGAAGATATGGAGCATTTTTTGCTATTTTTGAAAAATAATAAAAACGAAATCCTATGAACAAAAAGCTAGATTCCCAACTTTTAATCTTCGCTAAATCAATGCGAACGAATGCCACAGATGCAGAAAACCTCATATGGCAATTATTACGTGCCAAGCGTTTTATGAATCTTAAATTTCGTCGTCAGCATGTGATTTCACCTTATATTGTCGATTTTTACTGTCATGAAATTGGTTTAGTCATTGAGCTAGACGGTAGTCAGCATGGAGTCGATGGTCCGGTTGAATATGATGCTGAACGCACCAAGTTTTTAGAGGCTTTAGGTTTAATGGTGGTGCGGTATTGGAATCATGATGTATTAAGTCAGACAGAAATGGTTTTAGAGCACTTTTGGCAAATATGTTCTGAATTAAAAAGCACCTCTCCCTAACCCTCACTTGCGCTTCGTTTTAAAGCAGTGCTTTAAAACCTGCTCAGGAGGGAACTCTATTGTGAAATTTATACAGGCACTAAATCAATTGACGCTCCCTCTCCCTTTGGGAGAGGGCTGGGGTGAGGGTTATCTGACAGTTGATGTATTACGTCTTAAAACATAACCTTCAACCTCGTTTTGATTGAGGGTTATTTTTACTTTTAACCAAGATTTAGGAATGGTTTTATCAGGTAAAACAGTTAGTAAAGTACTTGATGGCAAGTTTTCAATAATTGAGCTTTTTAACTTAGGGTGTTCAAATAAGTCTGTAGGGTTTTTAACAACTCTTTTATTTATAAAGAATTTATCAAGAGTTTCTTTTTTAGATAGATCAATTATATTATCGGTCTCATACTTTTTCTCTTCAATGTACGGCTTTAATCCATAGTCATATAAAATCGAAATAATAATATCTAGGCTAATATCTTTCGCTATTTTTCCGAACTCAGAGGTACTAAATAATGTTAATAAGGCAAAAACTGCAGGCAATAATTTTTGTAAATACGTAGTGGAAATTGTAGGGGAGTTAGAATGAGGAGCTACGATAGCTTCATCACTGATTTTGACCGTATCTACAATAAATGACTTATGCGTATAGGTTCCATCAGAATTTTGAAACTTAAAATAAGCTTCTTTTAAATTAGTACCTTGCATTGTAAAGATGGAATCATTTGCAAATTCAAGTAGTTTTTCTATATCTTCCAAATTAATGTCTTCTAATGAGACGATATTTTTATTGTGTTGAATGTTAATACCAAAATCTACTGCTAACTTTTCTAAATTAGAAATGATTGTATTTAGAGAGGTGATAGGTTTAGCTTTTTTAAATGGTATGGCAACAGCTTTGCTTAAACTCTTAGTTTGCTTTATTGGCACGCTAACTGTTGTTGATATAGTTTTAGCTTGATTCGAAGAAATTCCAAATGATGCAGAAATTGAAATTCGATTAGGATTATCAAAATCGTATTCTTCTATATTTTTAGAATTCATAATTATCTTCTTATAAAAATAAAGGACTGAATAATCAGCCCTTTATACAGTAATAGAGATTAAATTACCAACACATTAAAGCGCTGCAATCTGATCCATATTCGCTTTAATCTTCACTAACTGGTCAGCAAGCTCAGCCAATTTAACTTTCTCACCTTCAACCACGGCAGCAGGTGCTTTTGCTACAAAACCTTCATTTGAAAGTTTTCCTGCAATTTGGTCATGCTGTTTTTGCACTTTGTCGAAGTCTTTTTGCAAACGGCCCAATTCTGCTTTCGGGTCAATTAAACCCTTCATTGGAACGAATACTGAAGCATGACCGACTACAGATGAAGATGACAATGGTGGTTGTTCGCCATTTGCCAAGTAAGTGATGCTTTCCACTTTCGCCAATGCTTTAAACAACGGTTCGATACGTGAAATTTGCGCCACTTCAGCATCAGTGATGTTTTGCATCAATACTGGAAGTAAACGTGCATTACCTAAGCCCATTTCACCACGGATGTTACGTACCGCACCAATCAAACCTTGTAGCCAGTGCATATCTGCTTCAGCTTGGTCGTTAATGAGTGCTTGATCTGCAACTGGGTAAGCCGCAGTCATAATGGTTTCACCGCCCACACCAATCATTGGTGCAAGGGTTTGCCAAATTTCTTCAGTCAAGTACGGCATGATTGGATGGGCAAGACGTAAAGATGCTTCCATCACTGCAAGAAGAACACGACGAACTTCCGCTTTACGTTCCTCAGCCACATTGTCATCATTTAGAACTGGCTTGGTTAACTCGACATACCAGTCACAGTATTCATTCCAGATGAACTCATAAATTGCTTGAGCAGCCAAGTCTAAACGATAGGTTGCAAATGCTTGTTGAACAGCAAGTTCCGCTTTTTGCAGACGGCTCACAATCCATTGTTCAGGCAATTCCCAAAGATCAGGACGTGCAGTTTGACCGACTGTTTGACCTTCCACATTCATCAGAACGAAACGGGTACCGTTCCAGATTTTATTACAGAAGTTACGATAGCCTTCAACACGTTTCATGTCGAACTTGATGTCACGGCCGGTATTGGCAAGTGCACAGAAGGTGAAACGAACCGCATCCGTACCGTAAGACTGAATGCCTTCCGGGAATTCTTTACGGGTCGATTTTTCAATCTTCGCCGCCTGTTTCGGGTTCATCAAACCAGTGGTACGTTTTTGTACCAGAGTTTCTAAATCTACACCGTCAATCAAGTCTAAAGGATCAAGCACGTTACCCTTAGATTTAGACATCTTCTGACCTTCGCCATCACGTACCAAACCATGTACATACACCGTTTTAAACGGCACTTGCGGTGTGCCATCTTCATTTTTCATGAAGTGCATGGTCATCATGATCATGCGGGCAACCCAGAAGAAGATGATGTCAAAACCGGTCACCAACACATCGGTTGGGTGGAAAGTATTGAGGAAATAGTTTTCCGCATCTTTCTTCGCATCGCCAGTCCAGCCGAGTGTTGAGAATGTCCACAAACCAGACGAGAACCAAGTATCCAAAACGTCTTCGTCTTGTTTCAGTTCAACATCAGCGGCAATGCCGTTTTCTTCACGAACTTCAGCTTCCGAACGACCTACATAGATGTTGCCATCTACATCGTACCAAGCCGGAATACGGTGACCCCACCAGAGTTGACGTGAGATACACCAGTCTTGAATGTTGTTCATCCAGGCCATGTACATGTTGCTGTACTGTTCTGGCACAAATTTAATGTCGCCATCTTTCACCGCTTTAATGGCAGGTTCAGCAAGTGGTGCAATTTTCACATACCACTGATCCGTCAATAACGGTTCAACGATCACGCCTGAACGGTCACCGCGAGGGGCTTTCAAGTCATAGGGCTGGATTTGATCGAGCCAGCCTTCGCTTTCCGCTTGTTCAACCAGTTTTTTACGTGCAGCAAAACGCTCTAAACCAATATAGTCCGCAGGTGCAGCAATGGTTTTAGAAATCTGTTCACCGGCTTTGGCAATGTATTCAAACTCCGCCAGCACTTCAGCATTTTTGTTGAAGATGTTGATGATTGGCAAGTTGCAACGTTTACCCACTTCATAGTCGTTGAAGTCATGTGCAGGGGTGATTTTTACACAGCCTGTACCGAAGTCTTTTTCGACATATTCATCCGCAACTACAGGAACTAAACGACCTGAAATTGGCAGAACAATATTCTTGCCGACAAGATGTGCATAACGTTCATCTTCAGGGTGTACCGCAACAGCCGAGTCACCGAGCAAAGTTTCAGGACGAGTCGTTGCGACAACCAGGAAGTCTTTGCCATCTTTGGTACGAAGGTCTTTATCTTCAAAGAAATACTTAAAGTGCCAAAGTGAACCTTTTTCTTCTACTGATTCAACTTCAAGGTCAGACAGGGCAGTTTGCAGTTTTGGATCCCAGTTCACCAGGCGTTTACCGCGGTAAATCAAGCCTTCTTTATGTAAACGTACGAAGACTTCTTTCACCGCGTTCGATAAACCATCATCCATGGTGAAGCGTTCACGTGACCAGTCTACCGATGAACCTAAGCGGCGAATCTGGTTGGTAATGTTGCCGCCAGACTGTTCTTTCCATTCCCAGACTTTTTCAATGAACTTTTCACGGCCCAAGTCATGACGGCTGATGTCTTGTGCAGCCAGTTGACGTTCTACCACCATTTGGGTTGCGATACCGGCATGGTCAGTTCCCGGTTGCCACAGGGTATTTTTACCTGACATGCGGTTATAACGGGTCAAGGCATCCATAATGGCATTGTTAAAACCATGACCCATGTGCAAGTTACCAGTGACGTTTGGTGGCGGAATCATGATACAGAAAGAGTCGCCTTTTTCAGACGGCTTAAAGTAGCCGTTTTCTTCCCAAGTCTTGTACCATTTTTTCTCGATCTCGGTAGGATCGTATGTCGTAGCAATATTTTGCGCAGAATCAGTCATAGTCAGAACAGATCAAAAGTGAATGAAAAATTAGGACTATTGTAGCAAAAAAATTACCGAATGAGGCAGCTTCACCAAATGCAAACTTTATGCAATTGGCATAGACTAAATAAGATCTTATGATAAGAGTTGAATAAAAACAGCGCGAATGGTCGCATAACAATTCTAAAAAGGACATTATCGGTATGAGCTATTTTATTTCTTTAAAATTAACCCGGGAAACCCATCAGCGTTTTCAGCAGATTCATCAGCAATTGAATCAGGGTGAAAGTCAGAGTTTAGCCAAACCTTTAGGTGAGGTTTTGGCGGATATTTCCTGTGAAATTGTCGATCAGGTATTTGGCGAAATTGCGCGGTTATCGACTTCGGCTGACCGAGAATCGGAAAAGATGGTGCAGCACATTTTAGATACCTTACGCAAATATATGCCATGGTCGGTTTCATTCTTTGGTAATGATCGCTTGGTCCCGATGGTGAATTATTTAAAAGATAAGGCCTATGAAAAAAATGGTCAAAATTATATTTCTTATAGCGTCGATCATGTCTTGGTGGTGGAATTGCTGGAATGTGTAGAGCAAATGAAACAGGGCAATACGCATTATATTTCGCCAGGCTTAAAAGCATTTACCCAGTTGGTCGATCAAGGGGTGACCAGTCTGGTTCGTGAGCCTAAAAACATATTGAAATTCAATTTGGTGGTCGATAAAACCTTAAATGGGGTAATTCATTTGACCACCCAGATGGGCTATAAGCGTTTGGAAAAGCTGGGTACACAGTACGATTCACAAATGACCCACCGTTATTTTGATCATTTTCTGATGTTTTTAAATCACGAGCAAAAACATTAATAAAGTATCAATGCATTAAGGTATCAACACATTATCAATCTATAAGTGGAATGAGGAACAACAAGATGGCGCAGCAGAACAGTTTAGACAATAAAGTGGTATGGATTACCGGTGCATCTTCAGGTTTGGGTAAGGCACTTGCACAACAGTGTGCTTTACAGGGTGCACAGATTGTACTTACTGCCCGCCGTAAGGATGAACTGGAAAATGTGCGTCAAAGTTTAGTCAATCCGGATCAGCATATTTGTATCAGTGCCGATATTACCGATGAAACGCAAGTTCGCCATGCATATGAACAGGTTTTAAATGAGAAAGGGCGTATTGACTGGTTAATTAATAACGCCGGACTGAGTCAGCGTGCCTTAATTGCCGATACCACCATGCAAACTGAACGTGCGATTATGGAAGTGGATTATTTCTCTCAAGTGTTCCTTACCAAAACCGTTTTGCCGACGTTCTTAAAGCAAAAATCAGGTCGAATTGCTTTTGTTTCCAGTGTCGCAGGTTTATTGGGAACTCAATACCGCGCAAGCTATTCAGCAGCCAAAGCTGCGATTCATATGTGGGCAAACAGCTTAAGAGCAGAAGTGGCGGATGAAGGCGTGGGCGTTTCTGTTATTTTCCCCGGTTTTGTTAAAACCAATGTTTCATTTAATGCCTTAAATGGCGAAGGCAAAGCCCAGGGCCATCAAGATGAAGCGATTGAAAATGGCTTGCAACCAGAAGAGTTTGCGAAAACTGTCGTTAAATCCCTCCTGAATGATGAAGAATATATTGTGGTTGGGGGAACTAAAGAAAAACTGGGCGTTTTGGTTTCGCGTTTATCACCAACTACACTGTATAAAATGATTCGCAAAATGAAGGTGAAGTAAGCAAAGCTTCCTCACTTTTTAAAGTGCGGAAATATTTGTATATCGAGTGGAAGTTGAACTCACAAGGGATACTCCCTCCCTTAGGCAACATTGTTGCTCAGCTTGAATAAAGGGAGGAGCTATTAAAAACCTCTCTTATGCAGTTGTACTTCTTGATTTGAGCAAAGGAAGATTTTTATAAATTTAAGGTTTAATTGCCGTTCCATAAGCAAATACTTCTACTACTCCGCCTTGCATGCCCAGTTCAGTGGTACTCAATCGCAAGCCCAGAATATGCGATGCACCCATTTTTTCAGCTTCCAGTTTTAAACGCACAATAGCTTCGCGTCGAGCACGCTCAACTACGCTTTCATAACTGGTTAAACGGCCACCCAAAAAGTTCTGAATATTGGCAATCACATATTTGAAGTAATCATGTGAAATGACGACATTGCTACTCACCAACTGTCCCTCATGAGCTGAAGTCTTAAAGCGGCTATTATCCAGCGTGATATAGGCGAGCCGCTGTTCTTGTTCATCCAGTTCATTTAAATGCTTTCTTTCTACATGGCGACCGAAGCCCCAGCCTATGGCAAATAAAATCACAAAAATGACAATTTTTAATATCAAGGCATCCATAGCTTAGCCTTGAGTCGGGAAGGGATCAGGCAGATTTTGTGCATTTGCTTCAACCACCACCGCAGTGCCATATACAAACAGTTCAGAAGCACCTTGGGCAATATTTGAAGTCGAAAAGCGGATACCCACCACTGCGTTTGCCCCGATGGATTTTGCTTTCTCAATCATGCGGCTCATGGCTTCCTGGCGTGATTCTTCAAGCAATTCGGTATACGCCGTCAGCTCACCACCGACTATATTTTTTAAGCCAGCCAGCAGGTCACGTCCAACGTGTTTGCTACGCACCGTACTGCCATAGACCACATCAATTTGGCGGAGAATGGTATGTCCCGGAACAGATTCTAGATTACTTAAAAGCATTTTTTAATATTCAAATAAGGGAGCTTGTAATGAAGATAGGAAATCAGGCTTTAAAAAGCAATAAAAAAGCCTGCAGAGTGCAGGCTTTTTTACAAGGCTTAAATATTATTGAGTGCTGTTTTCAGCTTTACGTTCAGCCGTAGAAGGTGCTTGCTGAACGACATCACCGGTGTTGGCTTTAATCCCTCCACCGAGGGTTTTATACACTTCAACCTGGTTATTCATGTTGGCTTGTTCAAGCAACAATAGACCTTGTTCCGCTGCATAAGATGCACGTTGCGCATCCAGTACCGTCAAGTAACTGTCAATACCCGCGCGGAAGCGGGCATTAGACAGTCGGTAGGTGGTATTGGTGGCATCAACCAAACGACGTTGTGCTGCCAAGCGGTCACCGATATTTTGGCGAACGGCCAAAGCATCATTCACTTCGCGGAAAGCGGACTGAATCGATTTTTCATAGTCAGATAATGCAATTTGCTGATCTGTTTCTGAAATTTTGATATTGGCTTTACGTGTGCCCCAATCGAAGATTGGAAGATCAATACTTGGACCAATTGACCAGACAAATCCGCCAGATTTAAACAAGTCACTTAAGCTGGTGGAAGCATAGCCTGCATTACCCGTCAAACTAATGGTCGGGAACAAACGTGCTTTAGCCGCAGCAATATTGGCACCCGCTGCAGAAAGTTGGTATTCGGCAGCACGGACATCAGGACGGTTGTTCAGCAAGTCACTTGGTAAACCTGCACTAAAGGCATTGCTTTTGCTAATACGTGTTACACGTTGAGTCGGTAACAAGTTTGCAGGAACCGGTTCACCTACAAGCAAGTTAAGCAAATTCTGTGCTTGCGCAATTTGAGTCTTGTAATTGGCAACATCATTACGTGCAGTTTCTACAGAAATCTGTGCCTGACGAACAGGAACTTCACTGTCGATTCCCACATCGAAACGTTTTTTATTGAGGTTATAAGATTCAAGTTGAGCTTTTAAGGTTTGGTCTGCAAGTTTTAAATTTGCATTTGCAAACGAATAGTTCAACCAGGCTTGAGCCACCTGACCTATAAGTGCAATTTGAGTAGCATCACGTGCACTCGACGTTGCCAGATAAAGATCTAAAGCATTGTCTTTTAAGCTGCGCACACGACCCCAAAAATCCAGCTCATAGGCAGTTACGCCCAGACCAACATTGTAACTGGTCATTGCACCATTGGTATTGAGCGTGTCTTGACGGAGCACACTACCGCTGGCACCAATTGTTGGCAGCTGATTGTTCTGGGTAATTTGATACTGTTGCTGCGCACGTTGAATATTCAAGGTCGAAGTACGTAAATCACGGTTATTAGCTAATGCCAGATCGAGCACCTGTAATAGGCGCTGATCGGCAAAAAAGTCCTTATAACCCTGTTCAGCAATAGAAGGACCAGAGTTAGTGGTTAGATAACCTTGTTCTGGAATATTGGCTTGAGCGACGGGCTCTGGCCCACGCATGCTTTGACACGCTGTCAAAGCAAGCGCAAGTGCAGATACCGCAATGCTACGACCTGTAACAGACCATACCTTTTGCATCACGATGTTTGCTCCTGATTATTTGGCTTTTTAGGTTTAAATTTAAAGATACTTCGAATCCAGACATAGAACACAGGAATAAAGAAAATACCCAATAGAGTCGAACTGATTACGCCACCCAGTACACCATAACCGACAGAATGCTGGCTACCTGCACCTGCACCCGAAGAAAGGGCAAGAGGAAGTACACCAAAACCGAAGGCTAGGGTCGTCATGATAATTGGACGTAAACGCATTTTTGCTGCATGCAAGGTTGCTTCAAGTAAAGGCTCGCCTTTATCTTCTTGCAGTTCCTTGGCGAATTCTACAATCAGGATCGCATTTTTTGCAGCCAAACCAATGACGGCAATAATCGCGACCTGGAAGTAAATGTTATTGGTCAGGTTTGGATCTTTCAGCAGAACCATGCCCAAGAAAGTCAGACCCACTGCACCGACAATACCCAGTGGAATCACCAGCATAACCGAGAATGGAATTGACCAGCTCTCATACAGTGCTGCAAGACACAGGAATACAATCAGCATTGAAAGTGCATACAAGCCAAGCGTTTGTGAGCCAGATTCGCGCTCTTCCAAAGATAAACCTGTCCATTCATAGTCAAAACCGTTCATACCCATTTCAGGTAATTTGGCAATGATTTCTTCCATGGCTGCCATGGCATCACCCGAGCTGACACCTGGAGCAGGCGTACCCTGAATGTTGACTGATGAAATACCGTTATAACGCTCTAAACGTGGTGAGCCATAGGTCCATTCACCGGTGGCAAATGATGAAAACGGAACCATTTGACCTGTGGCGCTGCGTACATACCACTTGTTGAGATCTTCCGGCATCATTCGTGCATCAGGAATGGCCTGTACATACACCTTCTTCACACGACCACGGTCGATAAAGTCATTAATGTATGAACCACCCCACGCAATACTCATGGTACTGTTGATTTCTGCAATACTGACGCCCATAGCGCTGGCTTTTTCATTATCGACATAAATCTTGTACTGTGGCGTATCTTCTTGACCATTTGGACGGACACCGGCCAAACGTTTGTCCTGAGCGGCCATTCCTAAGATCATATTACGTGCGGCCAGCATTTTTTCATGCCCATTACCCGCAGCATCTTTCAACATCAAGTTAAAGCCTGCAGAAACACCCAGTTCAGGCATTGCTGGAAGCTGTAAAGGCATCACATAAGATGCATCTTTGGCAATCACGTTAAGCGCCATACCACGTTGAATAATGGCACCCACAGTAGATTCTTTACTGGTCCGTTCTTCCCAGTCTTTCAGCTTAATAAAGGCAAGACCGGCATTTTGACCAACACCGGTGAAAGAGAAACCGGCAACACTAAACACAGAGTCGACATTGGCCTTTTCACCTTCCAGAAAGAAATTCGTCATCTGGTCAATGACTTTTTCAGTACGATTCAGCGTAGCATTTGGAGGCAGCTGAACCAGCGTCATGACCACACCTTGGTCTTCATCCGGTAAGAATGAGCTTGGCAGGCTTTTGAACAAGAACAGCAGACCGACAATCACTACCGCATAAATCGCGCCGGCAATGATTTTATGAATCAGCAGTTTTCCAACCCAGTTTTGGTAGCCTTGCGCCATACGGTCGAAACGACTATTAAACCCACGGAAGAAACGGGCAGAGTAACCATTGCTCTGTTCTTTGTCTTTATCATGCTGCTTTAATAAGGTTGCACACAGTGCGGGGGTGAATGTTAATGCCACAATCAGTGACAGAACCATTGCGGTAACCAGAGTAATCGAGAACTGACGGTAAATCACCCCCGTGGTTCCACTAAAGAACGCCATTGGCACGAATACCGCGGACAATACCGTGGTAATACCAATCAGTGCACCCGAGATCTGACTCATCGACTTTTCAGTCGCTTCAACAGGCTCGAGGTGTTCTTCCACCATAATACGTTCAACGTTTTCGACCACCACAATCGCATCATCGACCAGTAGACCAATGGCAAGAACCATGGCAAACATCGTCAGCGTGTTAATCGAAAAGCCGAATAAGTTAATAATCGCAAAGGTACCCAATACCACCACAGGCACTGCCATGGTTGGAATAATGGTTGCGCGCCAGTTCTGCAAGAACAGGAACATCACCAGGAACACAAGGATAATTGCCTCAATTAAAGTGTGAACTACACTTTCAATTGAAAGTTTGATAAAGGGTGTTGTATCAAACGCCAGCTGATCTTTTAAACCAGTGGGATAATTTTTACGTAACTGTACTAAACGTTCTTCTACCGCAGTTGCTGTATCTAGTGCATTGGCACCAGTTGCGAGTTTAATCGCTACACCGCCCGCAGGCTTACCATTAAATTTAGAGGTAAACTGATAGTTGTCCGAGCCTAATTCAACTTTGGCAACATCACCCAGAGTTACTTTTGCTCCAGTACCGGCACTTTTTAGATAAATATTACGGAACTGATCTACTGTTTGTAGCAGGCTTTGCGCATTTACGGTCGCATTTAAAACCTGACCTTCAACAGCAGGAGCACCGCCCAATTGACCCACCGCAACCTGTGCATTTTGGGTGCGCAGGGCGGCTACCACATCACTTGGAGAAAGCTGGTAGCTGGCTAGTTTGGCAGGATCGAGCCAAATACGCATTGCATATGAACCACCAAACACCTGAACTTCACCGACACCGGCAACCCGGCTGAGCGGTTCAGAAATATTCGAGTTCACATAGTCTTTAATGTCAGCATCGCTCAATTCACCATTCGGTGAATAGAAAGCCAATACCTGCAAGAAGCTTGCACCTGACTTGGTTACTCGAAGTCCTTGACGTTGTACATCTTCAGGTAAAAGTGCAGTTGCAGACTGTAATTTGTTCTGTACTTGAACTTGGGCAATATCCGGATCGACCCCTTGTTCAAAGTTCAAGGCGATAGAAGCTTGACCATTACCCGCACTATTTGAAGAAATATAGCGCAAGCCATCCAGGCCATTCATTTGTTGTTCGATGATCTGGGTCACTGTATTTTCTACAGTTTCCGCAGATGCACCTGGATAAGTCGCAGAAATACTAACCGTTGGCGGAGCAATAGTCGGATATTGTGCAATCGGCATTTTGCTGATGGTTAAAATACCCGCCAGCATAATCACCAATGCAATCACCCATGCAAAGATCGGGCGATGAATAAAAAAGTGAGCCATTATCGTCTACCCCTTATGTATTTGAAGTAGATTTTTGTTCAGTTTTAGGTTGTGCTTGCTGCGCAGGTTGAGCGGCTTTATTGGCTTCTGCTGCAGGTTGACCTGCACCTTGAGGGGCAGCGGCCGGTTGATAAGGCTTGGCAACCACAGTTGCACCTTCTTTAACCTTGGCAATACCATCAACAATCACTTTTTCACCGGTTTTTAAACCAGAAGTCACGATCCAGTCTTTACCTTGTACACCCACAGTTTCCACAGGACGTGTTTCAACTTTACCTTCAGCATTCACAATCATGGCAATCGCTTGACCAGTCGGAGTACGGGTAATCGCTGCTTGTGGAATCAACATGGCATTTGGAATCACACCTTGTACAATTTTAGCAGTGGCATACATGCCCGGAAGCAACAAATGGTTCGGGTTCGGAAATACAGCACGTAAAGTCACGGTGCCTGTTTCCGGATTCACACTGGCATCAGAGAAGGCAAGACGGCCTTCAACCGGGTAGTCGCTACCATCTTCAAGCTTAAGTTTAACTTTGGTATTGTTGCTGCTGTCTAAACTGCCTTTGCTCAATTGTTGGCGTAAACGCAATAATTCAGCACTTGACTGGTTAATGTCGATATAGATTGGATCTAAACGTTGCACAGTGACCAAAGGATCTGCCTGGCTCGCCGTGACTAAAGCACCTACGGTAACAGTTGAACGATTGGTTTGACCTGAAATTGGTGCACGCACAGTTGAATAACCGAGGTTGATTTCAGCATTTTTAAGTTCTGCCTGTGTTGCCGCAAGATCAGCTTCAGCCAATTTTACTTGTGCAGCAATATCATCATATTCTTGTTTTGAAATGGCATTGCTGCCGACAAGTTGACGATAACGTCCTTCTTTAACGCGTAATACATTCAAGTTGGCTTGTTGACGATTCAGTGCGGCACGGGCACTATCGACGCCAGCACGATTGGTGCGCGAGTCAATTTCATACAAGGCTTGCCCTTCACGAACATAACTGCCTTCAGTGAAAAGTCGTTTTTGAATGACGCCACTGGTTTGTGGGCGCACTTCAGAAATTTCAAATGCCGTGGTCCGACCTGAAAGTTCCACCGATTGTTCAACGCTTTGGGGTTGAGCAACAATGACACCAACTTCAGTCGGTGGCATTTTTTGGGCTGCTGCAGCTTGCTGCGCATCCTTTGGATCTTTGCTACAACCAACAAGTGCAATACTTGTTGCTAATGCGCAAGCGGTAAGGGCGGGCGCCCATAGCTTTGCAGACATCATTGTTCCACCTCGATTAGATTTTTATCTAAAAATTAATTTGTTTTCGCTCTACTGAATTTAACGTACAGCATATAAAGTAGTGTGATCCAAATAAAACTTATGCTCCAACCAGCCAAGACATCAGAGGGGAAATGTACCCCAAGGTAAACCCTTGAAATTCCCATAATTAACAACCATATAAAAGCACAAATACAAATCAGTGTGTGCTGTGGATGTTTTTGACTCAGATAAATTGCAAGACAGCCCAAGGCAGCGGCATAAATACTATGAGCACTGGGAAATGAAGCACCATAGCTGTTGACCAGATGATACATTTCGGGTGGACGAGGTCTTGAAATTATATATTTAAGCAGCCAAACCGTGGCAATGCTTCCAATAAGCCCTAAACTTATAAAAATAACATTTGTGTATTTTTTATACCATACTTGGTGTAAACACCAGATTGTGGTTAAAAATAGCACAAATGGCATGCCACCTATAATAGAAAGTGTGATAGTAATCGTATTTAATTGCACTGTGCGATGCTGACTTATCCATTCAACCATCGCTAAATCATACTGATGAAGTGAGGGAATAAAAAGCATTAATACACTGAAAATAAATAAGAAAAAACCTACACCGAGCAATAGGTACGGCATGTAAGGAACCTTTGTTATCTTGGTCAATTGGAGCAAGACTAATTTAATGGTTAAAGTGTACTCATCAGTACACTTTATTTCAAGTGTGTGTAAATTATGCTAATTTCTTTTTTGCTGATTTTAAAGCTGAATTAAAACAAAAAATAACCCATTATTTATGTGTCATTTTTTGTGAAGGTAATGATTCATCTACTTCTAACGGAATCTTGGGAGGCCAAAAGAAGTCACTGGGGCGGGTCAAGAAATGAGTAAGCACCAGTTTGGCTAAAGGCTTCCATTGTTCAAATCGAACTCTTCGTGCGCGTAAGGCCACAATAATGGTCAGGCTAAAACTCACAAATAAGTTCGTCAGTCCAATCAGCAGCACCCCTAAAAATGATACAAAAATCAGACCAATTTCAGGGCTGCCATTAATATCGATCAAACCCTGAATAAAGTTGGCGGAAGCAAAGGCAATATGTCGAATATCAAGCGGAAGACCCAAAATAAAACCAATGGTTCCCATACTTCCAAGCATAATCCCGAATAAGAAGTTCCCCGCCAGCGCGCCTAAATTTAGTTCAATATAAAGCGCGAAACGATTCAGGCGTTCTTCTCCCATCCATTGTTTTAATCGTGCATGTGCCTGCAAACGCGGACCGACTTTACGGTATACCGCCATATTGTCGAAATAACCGGCAATCAAGCCCGAGAAAAACAGACAAACTCCAGCAATGGCAGCATGTGGAATGGCCAGTGAGGTAAAGGGATTGAGTGAATGTAAGGTTGCAGTCGCCTTGGCATGAGAGAGCAGTGGTTCATTCATTCCATATTGCCAGAGCAGGCTAATGACTGCAGCCGTTGGAATGGCAATCGAAATATTTCCGAGAATGGCAATAAACTGGGTTCGAATAATATTAATGATCAGTGCAGCAAGTTCAGCAATTTGTGCAGTTTTAGAGCCTTTTCGATGCTGTACAGTTGCGGCAAGCGCCGCTGCTGTCATCGCCGGCTGTTTGGTTGCAACGGTAAAATGCAGCACGTGAATTAGCATGAAACCGAGTGAATAATTCATGCTGAAAATAAACGCCTGCATCAATGGTGCCATGACCAGTCTTGCCGCCAATATTTTTAAGGTCGCCATAGCGGCAATAATGACGCCTGCACCTGCGGCTGCCTTGTACATCGACCAAAAACCTTTTTTGTCGGTACTTACATAGTGTTCACCGGTTTTACTGGCATTTTCGGTGACTTGTAATGCAATTAATTCACTGTTATTTGCCAGTAAAGAACGCACACTTCGTTCACTATAAATGGCGGAAGTAATATCGACCAAAAGGGCACTCAATGATTCATAACGAACGTCATCTTCTTCAACAATTAAGTTAATTAACAGTTCGATTCGATCTAGACACTGTTCCAGCAGTGATAATAAGTAAGTCAGACTGATACTTACACCAATCCGTTTGATGGCACGACGAATTTTTAAAACCACATCGCGACATTGCTCAATCATCACCAACGCTTGTGATGCATCCGGGGGAATAATGACGGCCAGAGGATCGGTATTTTGATGCAGCTTTTTATAATGCTGAATGAATTCAATAATTTCACGATTTTGAACCAGAAAAGGTGATTCGTATTCAGTTAAATTGGGTTGTGCATTGATAAATTCAGGATACAGTCCAATTCCGCTAATCCGGTAAGATAAAACGGTAATGGCTTTAATCAGCTCACTGTTAATTTTAAGCTTTTCAGCCTGATTGCCATGACCTTGACCCAGTAATGCAAATAACTTTTGCCAATCCTCACTGGAAATGCTGTCCAACCAATATTTATCACTACGTTGATAAAAAACGCGACGGACTAAATCTTGCAATTGGCTTTCGTCATTAATTAGCGGTAAAAAATGCGCGCCTACGCGTTGTGCGAGCTGATTCCAAAAACCATCCAGAGATAAAATACCGGTATCGGCATACAAACTGGTCTGTTTGTACTGGCTAATCAGTTTTATGACAAAATTTTGTAAGGTAGAAACGGCATCAGGGGTAATCAGTAGTGCTTGTACCAGTGCACGAAATTTGCAGTTAATTTCTTCAGTATTGGTTGAGTCGCTTGGTCGAATTCGGTTAACCAGCTCAATTAACAGTGAGTCATCAAGAACAGCTTGATGAGATTCAAGCTGCTCCTGCATTTTTAAAAATAGATCATTAAAATTTATATGCATAGGCGAGGGTTAAGTCTATTTTTTCAACATCCATCATTGAATTCGGTTTAAGGCAAGTTGGGTCAGGTTAATCAGTGCTTGGCGATATTCGCTATGCGGAAGCGCATCTAAAGCTTGCAGTGCAGATTCAGTTTCTTCTGTTGCACGTTGGCGGCAGTAATCAAGCGCGCCACAATTTTGTACAATGTCAATAACACGTTCTAATTGGGCTGTGCCACCGGTGGCAATGCTGCTGCGAACAATTTCATGTTCTTCATCGGTGGTTTTTTGCAGTGCAGAGATTAAGGGCAAAGTGGGTTTACCTTCCATTAAATCATCACCAATATTTTTACCTAATGTTTCAGCATCTGAGGTGTAGTCCAAAATATCGTCAATAATTTGAAAGGCATTACCAAAGTGACCGGCAAAAATTCGTAGCGGTTCACGGTATTGCGGTGTGCCGGCTAAAATGGCCGCACCTTCTGTCGCCAGTTCAAATAAACGTGAAGTTTTACCGTGAATAATATCAAGATAAGTCTGTTCTGAGGTTTCAGGCTGATGCTGTGCTTGTAATTGTAGCACTTCCCCTTCAGCAATTTCACAGGTTCCGGTCGAGAAATCTTTGAGCAAGGTCATATCGTTTAAATCGACCAACAAATCGAAAGCACGCGAAATCAGGAAGTCACCGACCAAAACTGCAGTTTGATTATTCCAGGTGGCATTGGCAGTTGGACGACCACGACGCAAGCCTGATTCATCGACCACATCATCATGGACCAGCGTTGCAGTGTGTAGCATTTCAATAATCGCCGCCAGTTTACGCTGACGTTCTATGTCGGTCGCACCGCAGGCTTTTGCCGCCAATAAGCACATAATCGGGCGCATACGTTTACCGCCTGCTTCCACTACGTGCTTACTTACTGCCATCACCAAGGCAACTTTCGAAGTAATCCCTTCATTAATAAACGTGTCCATCGCAGCAAAGTCTGAAGCAACAGGAGCGAGAATATCTTGCTTAAAGTCGATGGCCATGTGAAGAGAAACCTCTAAAAATTGAATTGCTTATTCTATAGTGTAACAACTATATCTGATGATATAGCTAAGATCTTAAGATAGTTGCTTAAATCCTGACTAGGCAAATGGTTTTAAGCGAGTGCCCGTTCTAATACTTCATCTCATCTGTGACTGAGCCGGTATTGCGTAGTCTATAGTAGCGGATTGATTTCAAAAATCTATTTCATTTTATAAAATGTAAAATTTCGACCTAAAAGTCATTTATTTTCGAGATTTAGATCGTTTATAAAATAAACATCCAATCCGCGCAAAAAAACCTTAAAATGGCTTGTTGTTTGATTTATTATCACTTACTATGTTTGCCCTAATATATACCCCAGTGGCGCTCGTATTAAGATCGGTATATTCCTTTATCGACACGACGACACGGGCATGTTTGGAGTACATTATGTACGCAGTAATCCAAAGCGGTGGTAAACAGCACCGTGTTATTGAGGGTGAAACCCTTAAAGTAGAATTGTTGAAAGCTGAAACTGGTACAACTATTACGTTTGATGACGTATTAATGCTTGTAAACGGCGAAAGCATTCAAATTGGTGCTCCAGTTGTTGCTGGTGCTACAGTAACTGCTGAAGTAGTTAGCCACGGTCGTCACGACAAAATCCGTATTGTTAAAATGCGTCGTCGTAAACATTACCGTAAACAACAAGGTCACCGTCAATGGTTTACCGAGTTGAAAATTACTGCTATTTCAGGCTAATTACGAGGATTATGAAACATGGCTACTAAAAAAGCTGGTGGATCGACACGTAACGGTCGTGACTCGAACCCTAAAATGTTAGGTGTTAAAATGTATGGCGGTCAATCTGTGACTGCTGGTAACATTATCGTTCGTCAACGTGGTACAGAATTCCATGCTGGTACAAACGTAGGTATGGGCCGTGACCATACTTTATTTGCTACCGCTGATGGCGTGATCAAATTCGAAGTGAAAGGCCAGTTCGGTCGTCGCTACGTATCTGTTGAAGCGTAAGCTTAAATAGAAAAAAACCCACATTTGATGTGGGTTTTTTTATGTCTGTAAATTGGTTGAAAATAATCAGCGTCTTCATAATGATGTAGAAAAAACGACATTGAACATTAATAACAATACAAAACTTCTTATTTTCTCAATTATTAGAAAGAAAAATTGGTTTAAGATGGCACATTGAAGAAATTGTAATACAGCAAATAAAAAGGTGATGAGATGAAAATGCTTCGTAAAACCCTATGTGCTATGACATTAGGTACAGCAACGCTTGCACCGATCATGAGTACTGCTGTTTTTGCTGCGCCTGTTGCAGCGTCGGAGCAGCAAGCAACCAACAACTTGGTCAAACAGTTAACTAATATCCGTAGTTTGTCAGCAAATTTTGAACAAACGACCAAAGCCACTTCGGGGAGTAAAGTAGCTCAGAAAAAAGGCTTAACCGGACAGCATATGAATCAGACCTTTAAAGGTGTAATGAAGGTTGCCCGTCCTGGTAAGTTTTTCTGGGAAACCACCAGTCCGTCAAAACAGACTATTGTGACTTCAGGTAAAACCGTCTGGATTTATGATCCTGACTTGCAACAAGCAGTTCGTCAAAGTCTGGATGATCAAGTTGCGAATACACCAGCTTTATTATTGTCGGGCAATACCAGCCAGATTATGCAATCTTACCGGGTGACACAGCCGGATAAAGGCAAGACTTATTACACCTTGCTGCCTAAGGACCGTGATGGTGCATTCCAAAGCTTGACCATTAGTTTTGGTGTCAACAAAGCACCAAGTTTAATGATTTTGGAAGATTCACTGGGTCAAACCACCTATGTTCGATTTAACAATGTGAAAGTGAATCCTTCAATTCCAGCATCCACCTTTAATTTTACACCGCCTAAAGGCACAGATATTATTGATCAGTAATCAATTAATTTATAATGAGTTAATTAAGTAATTATTATTTAAAAGCAGTCATCCGTGACTGCTTTTTTAGTTTATATTGCGCTAAAAATATAGCGATGCTTTTATAGACAAAATAAACTTATGCAAAAATAAATCTAAGCTGCAGAATCAATGTTCCAATTGCTCAGATATAAAGCTAATAAGCGCAGGGGAAAATAACCAAGATTAATGGTTCCTTAAAATAAACAAAAAATGAAAAATGAAAGCAGCAAAGAAAAAAGCTCAGGAGAATTTAAAAAGTGAAAAATAAAAATGTACTGACCCGAGCTGTGGATTATCCGCGTTTCACAGATTTAAAATCAAAATTTAATACTTATCGTCAAAAAGTCATGGGACTGGGGGTGACTTGGCTACAAAAACGATCTAGAGCTTCATCCAAAAATAAAACGGAAAATCCTTATCTTCATGGGATATTTGCTCCCGTAGGTGAAGTTGAAAAGAGGGAGTTCAATATTATGGGTGAAATTCCAAAGCAATTAACTGGGCTATTGTTAAGAATAGGGCCAAATCCGATTCATGTAGAAAATCAAGATGCCTATCACTGGTTTACAGGCGATGGAATGCTGCATGCTTTAAAAATTGAACAGGGTCAAGCAGTGTGGTTTAAAAGCCATTATATTGAAACGGATGCCGTGCAAAAGCAAAAGAACAAGCCTGTTAAAGCTGGATTTCGCCGTGGTCCTGGTGATGTGGTAAATACCAATGTTTTTTATCATGCCAATAAAATTTGGGCGAGTGTGGAAGCGGGTACTTTGCCAGCTCGCATAGATCTAGACCTGAACACAGAAGAACACTGTTTTTTTAATACCGATGCAGACCTGCCTTTTACTGCACATCCGCATAAAGACAATAAAACCGGCCATTTACATGCCATTTGCTATGATGCGCTGGATATTAAGCATGCCTATTATGAAGTCATTGATCAGCAAGGAATGTTGCTGCATTGGGCTAAAATTCCTGTGCAACATGGTCCCATGATTCATGATTGTGCCATTACCGAGCAGGATATTTTAATTTTTGATTTGCCGGTAACATTCTCTTTCAAGCAACTTATCAAAGGCAATCCCTTGCCTTATGCGTGGAATGAAAAGCATGCTGCACGCATTGGTATTTTGCCTAAATATGGTCGTGCAGATGAAGTACAGTGGATTTCTATAGAGCCCTGTTTTATTTTCCATGCTGCAAATGCTTATCGGAATGATCAACAGCAAATCATTCTGGATGTCGTGGTTCATCGCTACATGTTTAAAAAATCCCATCAAGGTCCATTTGAGCAGCAGAATACTCAATTGCAGCGCTGGACGATTGATCTAAAGCAAAATACTGTCGACCGACAGGTATTGGATGCACAGGCGCAAGAATTTCCGAGAATTGACGAGCGCTATACCAGTGAACAGTATCGTTATATTTATAGTATCAGTTTTGATCCTATGACAATAATCAAAGCCAATCACTTGATTTGTCACGACCTAGAAATGAATGAAAAAGCCACATATAAGTTTGGTGATCACTGGGTGACCGGAGAAGTCGTTTTTATTCCCGAGTCATCTAATGCGGCTGAGGGAGAGGGTTACTTGTTATCCTATGTTCATCATGTAAACAGAGAGGCTTCGAAAGTTGTTATTTTAAAAGCCCAAGGTTTAAATATTCAACCTCAAGCAGAAATTTTGCTTGCCGTACATGTGCCATTGGGCTTTCACGGAAATTGGGTCGATTTATCATAAAATTAGGGAATGTTTATTTTATTCATCACGATTAGATTAAATATTTTTAAAGATACAATTTAAAATTTCATTTAGTTACTGAGCTTTGTATAGTGAAGCCGCATGATAAAAGGCACTAGGTTGTTAAAATAAGATGAAAATACGCATGAATCAACAATGGCTCTGGGCTGTTTCTGTTTCTTTTGCTGCACTGGTGATGACCGGATGTCAGGAGCGAGCTGCCCCACAAGCTGAACAGGCAGTAACAACAAAGCAGGAAAAGGCAGAATCCATTGCATTAATTCAAGCCAAAGTTGTTCCTGTGAAACTGAGCAAACCTGAAGCTTGCGATGCAGATGGCTGTATGCAGTACGACATTCAGACGGTAAAGACCAATCTTAATTGGATTGACGATTATTTTATCGAGCGAATTAAAAAAGCCGATCCTATTGCTTTTTCAACCGCACCGAATCAAAAAATCAATACTGCTGAGGGTGCTAATCCTAATCTAAGTCAAAGTTCGACCTATGTACGTTTTATTGGGCAGCAATATGACCGCGCGACCTTTGCTATTCAGACTTACAATTATTCATCAGGTGCCGCACATGGCATGTATCACCAGGAATTTGTGAATTTTGATTTGAAAAACCAGAAACGTCTGGCGCTACAGGATATTGTGGTGAAGGGTGCAGAACAGCAAGTACTGGATGCGCTTTATGATTCAAACTCCCTTTGGCTGGATCAGCACAGTATAGAAAGAGAAAAGCTAAAATTAAGTGATAATTTTTACTATGGGGCGAATGGCATTGTATTTGTCTATCCTCTATATGAATTGGCTTCCTATGCGGAAGGGATGACCGAACTGACCTTGCCTTATGTTGCATTGACCAAATTGATCAAAGCAGAATATCTGCCAAGTTTGCCGCACTATTCGACCCCTTGATTTTTAGTTAATTCGGTTAAATTTGCTTTAATAAGGCGCAGCTGTAAGCTCGGTCACTGTCTTTTTTAGCGTTTAGCGCTTACACTATAGCCAGTTTTTTTCTTTGCAAAAGATTGGCTATGATCGACCCGAAATTAATCAGAAATAATATTGAGGCTGTAAATTTAGCCTTAGCAAAACGTGGCGTACAGCTGAATGTAGAAGAGTGGGCTTCACTAGAAGCGCGCCGTAAAGAGCTTCAATCGAAAACTGAAGCTTTACAGGCAGAGCGTAATTCGGGTGCTAAACAAGTTGGCCAAATTAAAAAATCTGGTGGCGATGCATCTGAAATCATGGCACGTATGACTGCTATTGGTGATGAAATTAAAGCAGCTGAAGTTGCGCTTGCTGAATTGCAAAATGAAATTGAAACCAAGTCTCTCAGCATTCCAAACATGCCGCACGAATCTGTACCTGAAGGTAAAGATGAAGACGATAACGTTGAAATTTTAAAATGGGGCACACCGCGTCAATTTGATTTTGAAATCAAAGATCATACTGACTTAGGTGAATGGATGGGCGGTTTGGAGTTTGAAACTGCAACCAAATTGACCGGTACGCGTTTCAGTGTTCTTAAAGGACCATTGGCGCGTTTACAACGTGCGCTTACCCAATTCATGCTCGATACCCATACCTTAAAAAATGGTTATACAGAAGCCTATGTCCCGTATTTGGTCAATGCAGAATCTTTACGTGGTACCGGTCAGTTGCCTAAATTTGAAGAAGATTTGTTCAAACTTCAAGGCGAAAAAGAACTTTATCTCATTCCGACTGCGGAAGTGCCGGTAACCAATTTCGTGCGTGATGAAATTGTCGATCCAGATCGTTTACCTTTGAAATATGCAGCGCATACCCCATGTTTCCGTAGCGAAGCCGGTTCGTATGGTCGTGATACCCGTGGTCTGATCCGTCAACACCAGTTCGACAAAGTTGAGATGGTACAGATTGTTAAACCTGAAGATTCTATGCAGGCTTTAGAACAGCTGACGGGTCATGCGGAAGGTATTTTGCAGTCGCTTGGTCTTCCATATCGTAAAATCATCCTGTGTGGTGGTGATATGGGCTTTGGCGCAATCAAGACTTATGATTTGGAAGTCTGGGTTCCAAGCCAAAATACTTATCGTGAAATTTCCAGCTGTTCATGCATGGGCGACTTTCAGGCACGCCGTATGAAAGCACGTTACCGTGCCGATCAAAAGAAAACCGAATTTGTGCATACCTTGAATGGTTCGGGTTTGGCCGTGGGTCGTACCTTGCTTGCGGTGATGGAAAATTATCAACGTGCAGACGGTTCTATTGAAGTTCCTGAAGTGCTTCGTCCATATATGGGTGGTGCAGAATTTATTGATTAATCTCCGGATTGATCAATAAATCTATAAATGGCACAGTTTTGTGCATGAAAATTGTTTAAGACAATCAGATTTAAAAATACTGAGGTAATTCGTGGATATCTTTCCAATCTCTTTAAAGTTGCAACAGCAACCTTGTCTGATTGTCGGTGGTGGACGTATTGCTTACCGCAAAGCGGTACTTTTGGCAAAAGCAGGTGCAGTCATTCACGTGATAGCACCTGAAATTGAAGCCAATCTTTTTGAGATTGTGAAAGCGTGCCACGGGCAATATGTCCAAGCGCCTTTTAGTCCAGATATTTCGTTACGTAATTACCGTTTGGTGATTGCCGCAACCAATGATAAAGCGACCAATATTCAAGTTTTTGAAGCCTGTGAAGCTGAAAAAATATTGGTAAATAGTGTAGATGATCCACCGCATTGCCGTTTTATGGTTCCCGCCATTATTGACCGTTCACCTTTAGTGGTTTCGATTGCTACCAATGGCACATCACCGGTTTTATCCCGTCAAATCCGTACCCAGTTAGAAGCAAGCATTCCATATGGCATGGGAAAACTGGCTGATTTTTCCGGGAAATGGCGTGCTGCCGTTAAAGCTAAAATTGAAAATCCAGATGAACGCCGTATTTTTTGGGAAGACTTGTATGCAAGTCCACTCAAGGAACAGGTATTTAATGGCAATATTGCAGAAGCGGATCGTTTAATTGAACAAACTTTAATGGAGTGGCAAACCCCAAAAGGTGAAGTTTATCTAGTGGGCGCAGGTCCGGGTGATCCGGAACTCTTGACCTTAAAAGCTTTACGCTTGATGCAACAAGCTGACGTGGTTATTTATGACCGTTTGGTATCGCCGCCGATTTTGGATTTGTGTCGCCGTGATGCAGAAAAAATCTATGTCGGCAAGGCCCGTTCCAATCATAGTGTTCCTCAAGATGGGATTAATGCTTTATTGGTGGAATATGCAGCGCAAGGTAAGCGCGTCTGCCGTTTAAAAGGCGGTGATCCCTTTATCTTTGGTCGTGGTGGTGAAGAGATTCAAGAACTCTTTGCTGCGGGTGTGGCTTTTCAGGTGGTGCCGGGAATTACCGCAGCATCGGGTTGTTCTGCTTATGCCGGTATTCCTTTAACGCATCGTGATTATGCGCAAAGTGTCCGCTTCCTGACTGGACATTTGAAAGAAGGTTCGCCCGAATTGCCATGGCATGAACTGGTTTATGAAAACCAGACCCTGGTGTTGTATATGGGCTTGGTCGGATTGGAAAAAATCTGTGCCCAACTGATTGCATATGGCCAGCGTTCTAATATGCCAGTAGCCCTTATTTCTAAAGGTACAACACCAGACCAGAAAGTGGTGGTGGGAACTTTGGCAGACATTGCATCAAAAGTGACAGAACATCAAATTAAGGCGCCCACCCTGACCATTATTGGTGAAGTGGTAAGTTTGCGCGAACAGTTACAGTGGCAAGGCTAATTCAAGCTTGTCATTTTATTTAAAGTAGAGAAATCCCGTGATCCATGTTGTATTGTATGAGCCAGAAATTCCTGCAAATACAGGGAATATTATTCGTTTATGTGCCAATACCGGTGCGCAACTTCATTTGGTAAAACCGCTTGGTTTTGAGCTGGATGATAAAAAGCTCAGACGTGCAGGTTTGGATTATCATGAATGGGCACATATGAAAGTTTGGGAAAACTTTGCAGAATGTGTTGCTCATTTAAAAGAGCAGGGCATTGAAAATGATGCAATTTATCCTTTAACCACCAAAGGTGTTGAAACTCCACATACTTCAAATTTAAACCGTCCGGTAGCATTGCTGATGGGGCCTGAAACACGGGGTTTGCCTGAAAATGTTCGCATGATGTTCCCGAAAGAACACTGGATTCGGTTGCCGATGGCAGAAAATTCGCGCAGTTTGAATTTATCCAATGCAACTGCTGTGATTCTTTATGAAGCATGGCGTCAGCAAGGCTTTCAAGAATTAAAATGATTTCTTCAAGTTTTATAAAAACCACTTTCGGGTGGTTTTTTTATGTAAGTTTCATTGAATTATCTTCAAAAAATGATCAATTTTAGTTATAAAAACTAAAACAGCGAAATAAGATAATTAAGATGTTGAACTTTATAAGAACCGTAAAATTTCAAAGTAGCTGGGGTGGTTTAATTAAGATTGTAGCACTTACTGCTTCTATATCTATTTTTGCTAATCCGACAGCAGAGCTTGTGTCTGAAAAAGTAGAGCCACTTACACAAGCAGAAATCCAACAAGGCTTAAAAGATATGCAGATACGTATGAACCAGCAGATTGAAGCTTGGGGGAAGACATTAAAAGCGGAAGATTTTGAACGAAGCTGGACTGGACGCAAGTTGAAAAAATCCAAGCGTCAGGAAGTGTGTGGAATTTATCAAAACATCATTAATGATATCTACCGGATGGCGGTTGAAAATAAGGCACGTTTAGCGGAGCAAGATCAAAAACTGTTGCAGGATCGAAATGCCTTTATTAAGCGTCTGGGGTATAAGGACAATATTGTAGATACCCAGATGGATTTTAACTGCCGGATTAAATAACAGCTCTAAATAAAAAAGACGCATTAAGCGTCTTTTTTATGGAGTGAATGAAGCTATTAATGAGAATCATCAAACTCGTTATGTTGGGGAGCCGGGTGTTTAAAACCTTTGGTTTTATAACCAAGATATAAAATACCGAACATTGCCCACCATAAGCCATATTTCAACGATGTTTCTTCAATTTCTAACCACAGTGCAAACACACTAATGAAACCCAGTAATGGCACAATCACAAAGTTTAAAATATCTTTAAAGTTTTTGGTGCGTCCATCACGCAGTGCATAACGTGAAATGACTGACAGGTTAACAAAGGTAAATGCAGTTAATGCACCGAAACTGATCAGTGAGATCACCGTATCAAGATTCATAAAGCCAGCAGTTAAAGCAACCGCACCGACAATTAAAATATTGTATGAAGGTGTCAGGCTTCTAGGACTGATATGGCCAAAGATTTTCTTGTTAATGACGCCATCACGACCCATGGCAAACATTAAGCGTGATACGCCAGCATGTGCTGAAATACCTGATGCCAACACCGTCACAATCGCAAAACCAAGCACATAGGATTGGAATAGTGAACCCCCCACCAACATTAAAATATCGGGCTGAGTCGCTGCAATATCCTCAAAATATGTTTTTGGATCGTTCGGGAAGTAAATTTGCATGAAGTAGGTGCTGACAATAAAAATCACACCGGCAATCAAAGCAGTCAAGAAAATGGCTTTAGGCAAAGTCTTTTCAGTATCTTTGGTTTCTTCAGCAAGTGAACTTAAGGAGTCAAAACCGGTGAATGAGAAGCACAGTAAAGTTGCACCAGTAATCAATGCACCGACTGAAGTCAGCTCGTTCCAGAATGGCTCAAGGCTCCATAGCTGATAGCGCTGTTCTACAGAGATTGGACCATCTGCATTAAATCCCGCTTGTAGCTTGGTGTACACCAAATAGGTAAATACACCAATTACCACCAACTGTACCAACACAATCAAGCTGTTGAAGTTCGCAACAAAGCGCGCACCCTTTAAGTTAACACCAGTCATGAATGCTGTGAGTACAACCACCCAAACCCAGTGGTTTACATCCGGGAAGAGCGCTTCAAGGTAAATCACCGCAAGAATGATGTTGACCATGGGCGATAGCAAGTAATCTAGCCAAGATGACCAGCCCACCATAAAGCCGACATTGGGATGAATCGATTTTTGGGCATAGGTATACGCCGAACCCGAAGAAGGGTAGCGACGAATCATATGGCCATAACTCAGGGATGTTAATAAAATTGCAACGAGTGCAAATATGTAGGATGTCGGTACGTGAAAATGACTTTCTTCCGATACTAGGCCGAAAGTGTCAAATAACGTCATGGGCTGTATATAAGCTAAACCGATAATAATGATGTGCCAGAGTCCCAGCGTTTTTTGCAGTTTAGCTGCCGATGGAGTCCCAGAGATATTTGTCAACGGCGTTATCCTCTTAATCGTTGATCAAGGATCAGTCATGTTTATAAGGATCGTTTGAGACGAACGATCCCCCCTATACGAATAAAACAAAAGTGCGCCAATCTACTCTAGTTTGGTATCTTTTGCCAGTATCTTTGTAAAATGTTAATGCAGAAAATATGCCATTCGATATAAATAATTAGCTTTATCTTTCCACAAAGGAAAAGCCCGATGCTTAAAAAAACATCAGGCTAATATTTTGCTATATTGGCTTATTTTTCAATATTTACCAAGCTTTTTTTAGAATCGCTTTTAAATCACTTAAGGTCGCTTCTTTAGGGTTATAAATAATAGAACCATCATTTAAAGCTTTTTCTGCCACTTCATCTAACTGTGCTTCAGATACCTTACCTGTTTCACGTAATGTACGTGGTAATTTGGTCAGGGTATTTAAGCGATCACGCATGGTGAGAATTGTTGCAATGGCCTTGTCTGCCCGTAAGTGCGCAGGGGTCTGGGCGTAAATATCTGCACCGGCTAAAGGAAGCAATAATTCCGCTATTTTGTCGCCATTCACTTCTTTATTGTATTCCAGTACATAAGGCAGGAACAGGTTCATGCATAAACCATGCGGTAGATGCGCCACAGCACCCAAGGCATGTCCTAATGAATGCACCAAGCCCACCATTGAGTTAGAGAAGGCGATACCTGCCATGGTAGAAGCTTGAGCCAATTCAAGGCGACCAAACTCATCTGTTGGATTGTTGAGTACATTGAACAAACTGTTGCTGACTTTCTTGATCGCAGCAGTGGCATAGGCATCACTAATCGGATTTGCAGCCATACAGGTATAAGCTTCAACTGCATGGGTCAATGCATCCATTGCAGTCATTGCAGTGAGGTGTGGTGGCAAGGTTTGGGTCATGCGCGGATCAAGAATGGCTGCATGGGGCATCAAATAATAAGATGCAAATGGCATTTTGACATTTTTTTCAAGGTCAGAAACTACAGCCACCATGGTCACTTCTGAACCGGTGCCCGAAGTCGTTGGAATAACGAAAAATGGTTTTAACGGTTTTGGAAGATTATGCGCACCTGAGAATTTTAGCAGGTCATCACCCCCTTCAGTCACCAAAATATTGGTGGCCTTAGACGTATCAATGACTGAGCCGCCACCCACCGCAATAATCGCATCACAGTTGTTGTCGCGATAGGCTTTTGCCGCATTACGAACGGTTTGTACGCTCGAATCGGGTGGTACATCATCAAAAATATAACCAATCACGGCATCGGTAGATTCAAATGCAGCTTCGATCGGTATTAGTAAATTATTTGCGCGTACGCCTTTATCGGTAATGATCAGTGGGCGTTTGGCACCCAAAGTCGCAAGTTCAAATGGAATGTGTTCTAACGCGGCATGACCTGCGATAACTTTTACTGGGCAGAAAAATTCGTAATAAGGTTTAGCCATGTTATGCACTCCGTTTAAAATATGATTGAGCTAGTTTCAAATAAATATTTGCAGCTCCGCTAAGTTTTTGTTTTAGGCTCAATTCCGTTGGATATTGTTTTACCGCAAGCTCGGCCAGGAGTTTAGGTAAAATCAGCGATTCCATTTTATTCAAGCAACGGACCAGACGAATGGCGTTTGACACATCACCATCGGCAATCATGCGGTCGTGCGCAAAGGCTTGTGCAGTACTTTCCTGAAAAGAAAAGACTAAAAAAGCATGGGTTAAATGCTTAAAAGTAATGGTTAAATCAGGCTTTATGTCTACAGATTTTAGTAATTTTAATTGATGGTCTTCCGTGACTTTCGCAATAAAAGCTGGGCCATTGGGAAATACTTTCATCGATAGAACAAAACCGACAGGGAAGTTTGCGACTTCCTGTTTTACTTCATCATCGACTTGACTCGCCATTACCAGACCTCTGCCAATCACATCCATCATGAGTTTGACATAGGTCAGTTGTAAAGCGGGCTTTACGGATTTGGTTGAAATCACTCGCGCATCCCTTATCTAAAAGTATTTTATTGATTTAGAGTAAATACTCTAATTTATTTTTATGTCAAAAGCAAAGTTATTGTTGCATGACTTGAATTTGATTAAAGTAACCGCTGTTGTTTAAAGTTTCAATGATGTCGACGCACAAGTTCTCGAATTTGGGATAGTTTGGAACCAAGTCCATGACACGGATCATTTCCAGTCCTGCATAACCGCATGGGTTAATTGTGTGGAAGCCGGACAGGTCGCAATCAATATTCAGTGCCAGCCCATGATAGCTGCGTCCTTTACGGATTTTAAAACCTAGAGAGCCAATTTTACGTTCCGCGACATATACGCCGGGTGCATCCGCTTTGGCGTAGGCTTCTATCCCGTATTTTTTGAGCAGTTCAATCATGAGGTTTTCGGCATAGGACACTAAGGTACGCACATTCCAGCCTAAACGGTTGAGGTCAAACATAAAGTAGGCAACCAACTGACCCGGGCCATGCCAGGTGACTTGTCCACCACGATCAGTTTGCACTACTGGAATGTTGCTGGGCATCAGAATATGTTCAGGTTTTCCGGCTTGACCTTGCGTTAAAACCTGATGATGCTGCAAAATCCACAGTTCATCGGGAGTGTTTTCATCCCGGCTCTCCGTCAGGTTTTTCATGTCCTGAAAACGATCGAGATAGGGAGTGAGCTGGTTAAATTGACGAATAATCAGGGTTGGTTTTAGAACAGCAGCAGTCACGTAAAGTGCGTCCTTAAAGAAGTTTAATATTGTGAATGATTATAATGAAATCATGCTGGGATAGGGGTAATCCCAGCATGATTTGCCATCTTTATTGAAAAGGAATTCCATGATTTTCTGTAGATATAAAAAAACACGCCTCGAAGCGTGTTTTTTTATTTGTCTTAAAGGGCTGTTTTAATCAATGGACATGCGGCTAAATCGGCATAAAGCGCATGAACTTGTTCAAGCTCTAAGAAAAGCAGTTGTGCAGTTAAAGAGTGATATTTACCTGTGCGAGATACTTGAATTTTAATACTCGTGCTATCAAAGTCAGGGAAGTGTTTCACTAAAATGTCTACAACAGCGATATGTAAATCATCACTTGCTTCACCAATTAGTTTGATTGGATAATCCATAGGGAAAACCCATAGATCTTCTTGAAGTTCGCGAGATGGCGTACGGTCTAACATGGTCATAGTGGACCCCTTTATATCAAACGCCTGCATGAATGCAGGCGTTATATGTCTTCTGAATACTAAATGGGGATACCTGAATCGTTTTCAAGTCCCCATCGGTATCATCAAGGATTAGTCATTTTCTAGGAATGAACGTAAGTGTTCAGAACGAGATGGATGACGTAATTTGCGTAATGCTTTGGCTTCAATCTGACGAATACGCTCACGTGTTACGTCAAACTGTTTGCCGACTTCTTCCAAAGTGTGGTCAGTTGGCATATCAATACCAAAACGCATTTTCAAGACTTTGGCTTCACGTTCGGTCAAGTTTTCAAGTACTTCACGAGTCGCTTCTTTTAGGCCTTCAGAAGTTGCGGCATCAATTGGAGATGTAATATTGCCATCTTCAATGAAGTCACCTAAATGCGAATCTTCATCATCACCAATCGGCGTTTCCATAGAAATCGGCTCTTTGGCAATTTTGAGTACTTTACGCACTTTAACTTCGTCCATTTCCAGACGTTCGCCCAATTCTTCAGGAGTCGGTTCACGGCCCATTTCCTGAAGAAGTTGACGTGATACACGGTTGATCTTGTTAATGGTTTCGATCATGTGTACTGGAATACGAATGGTACGTGCCTGATCGGCAATAGAACGGGTAATCGCCTGACGAATCCACCAAGTTGCATAAGTCGAGAATTTATAACCACGACGGTATTCAAACTTGTCTACGGCTTTCATCAAGCCAATGTTACCTTCTTGAATCAAGTCAAGGAATTGCAAACCACGGTTGGTGTATTTTTTCGCAATCGAAATTACCAGACGCAAGTTTGCTTCAACCATTTCTTTTTTCGCGCGACGTGCTTTGGCTTCACCAATCGACATGCGTTTAGAAATGTCTTTAATGCCTTTAACATCAAGACCCAGTTCTTTTTCAATGTCTGCAATCTTTTGTTGGAATGCAAGCACATCTGGACGTACTTTTTCTAAATAAGCTTTTTGATCAGCAGGCGCTTTGGCAATTTGTTCATCTAACCAGGCTGGATTTGACTCCTGACCCGGGAAAGACGTACGGAAGTGGTCGCGGTCCATACGACCACGACGTACTGCGTAACGCATAACTTCACGTTCAGAAGTACGAATTTGTTCATGCGTACCCCGAATCATTTCTGAAATGATGTCAAATAAACGTGGGGTAAATTTAAACATCATAAACACAGTTGCAAGTACTTGCTGTGCTTCTTCAGCCTGTTTGCTGCCACGACCATACTTTTCAATCGCGATTTTGGTTAATTTCCAGGCATCTTCCAATTCGGTGAAACGAATGCGGGCAATTTCTGGATCTGGACCTGACTCAACTTCAGAATCATCATCACTTTCAGCTTCTTCATCCTCGTCATCATCCAGTTTTACATCTTTGGTTGTTTTAGTTGCAGCTTCAGGTTCTGCAACAACAATTTCAGCTTCTTCTATAACTTCTGGAATTTCTTCATTAGATTCTGGGTCTAAATAACCAGATAAAATATCAGCAAGACGACGTTCGCCTTCGGCAACATCGCTATATTCTTTTAATACAACTTCAACCGCATTTGGCCAGTACGCAATAGAGTGAAGAACGTCACGAATACCTTCTTCAATACGTTTAGCAATGCTAATTTCGCCTTCACGGGTTAAAAGTTCAACCGTTCCCATTTCACGCATGTACATACGTACTGGATCCGTGGTACGACCAGGTTCGCTTTCAACTGAAGCAAGAACAGCTGCCGCTTCTTCTTCAGCGACTTCATCGGTTGCTTCTGCATTGTTACCGTCGAACATGGTGTCATCAGATTCAGGAGCACGTTCATGCACAGGAATACCAACGTCTTGAAGCATTTGAATAATGTCTTCAATCTGTTCGCTTTCAGTAATCGAGGCTGGGAGATGATCGTTAACTTCAGCGTAAGTTAAGTAACCTTGCTCTTTGCCTCGCTTAATCAGAGCCGCTACTTGCGAAGTAGGGGAAGTTATATCGCTCATCTTTGCTTACTCTTCATTGAATCTGTGGCGGTGAAAAACCGTGCATGATAGCACAATTCGCTTAAAATAGTTCTGAATTGATTGCTCAAGTCTCATTCGGAAAGATGACTTTGATTTAACAATTGTTTTCAATATTGGGTTGGAATTTTATTTTTCAAGTCTGTTTGCTGGAATGTATTCAAAATATAATGCGTTTCTGCATATGTCCTGAATAAAATTCTACATCTTTATGAATACACAATTTTAGGGTCAAAAAACAAGACTAAATTGAGTTTGTTATATAAAAAATTAAAAAAAACTTGACAATAATTCGGAACAAAGATAAATAGCGCCTAGACCCATTCACTTTTTTTCACCATGAGGTAGTTTTAGTGTCTTCTACAGATTTTGAACTAGATGATAGCTTCAGTGAGGATGACGTTAGCTTTGATGAAGCCTCAAGCAAAATTAGTGCTAAAGAGTCTTTGGAAAAACGTCGTCTGATTGATGACCTGCTCGCACAACGTCGTTTGGAGCGTGAACTGAAAGATTTTGATTATGATCTGGATGATGACGACGACTTTGACGATGAAGAAGACTAAATTGTGATTTAGCATAGCCGGCTAAAATGCTATGCTATCCGCAGTTATTTTACTGAACTTGGATTTTAAATGAGTGCTTTAGATTTAGACCTATTGAGCGAATATCTAGATGGTGACCAAAATGAGCATGGTCTAGATTTTGCGGCCACTCATGGTTTTTTATGTGCAACTGCTGTTGGACCAACTTTTGATAAGTGGCTCGATGAACTTTTCGATAACAATCAAAAGAAAGTTCCTGCTGAAATGATTGCCCAGGTAAAAGCATGGTTAGAAGCAATTCGTCAAAACTTGGCCAATGAAGAAGGGATTACATTCCCATTTGAAATTGAAGAAGCAGATACTGAATCAAGCTTGGGTGACTGGAGCGTTGGTTTCGTCGATGCCATGTTCTTAAATGAAGATGCTTGGTTCACACCTGAACATGAAGAACAGGTGGTCGATTTAACTTTACCAATGATGGTATTCAGCGGTGTGGATGACGAAGATCCGCAAATGGAATCTTTCCGTCGCAATGGTCAGCTTATGGACGAAATTGCTGAAGAAATTCCAGAAAACTTAAATGAAATTTATTTGATGTATCACACACCAAAATAATTCAGAGAAGTTTTAAAAAAGCACCTTTTGAGGTGCTTTTTTATGGGCATTTTTTTTATTTATGCTGAGAGGAATTCATCAGCAAAATTTATTTAAGCTATATCGGGCATAACCATGATAGGCGATATGAAAGATCAGTCCATGTAAAGCAATGGCAATCGCGACCAGAAATGAATTGCCGGCTCTACCAGCATAGCCTATGGTAATCAGAATTTCTTCAGCACGCGGATGTAGAAATATCAGCAGAAATATCAAGATAAAGCCCATGCTCATGGCGATGACCGTTGATCCCCAAACCAGTTTGTTTTTTTCGTTGTTGTTGGGTAAGCGCTGTTCTTTTTTAACAAAATGTCTGGCACTTAGAAAAGCACAAGCGATCAGAGCGGGTAGCAAGGTAATGGCACCGAGCTTCAGAGCATATATCAATATACTGACCAAAAGGATCAAGGCAATACTATAAACGATTGCAAAATATTTAAGATAATGCGACATCGTCTTAGGCTCCTGACAAGAGTCTGTGATCAGGATGAATGATTTTTACGCTGATGTCTACGGTATAGAATCCAGATAATAATGGCGGTTACGAGGATAATAATAAAATGGCTGATTTGGCTAAAAATACTCTGCATCAAGGCTTGGTTTTCGCCAAAATAAAAACCCACACAAGCCAAAAATGTAGTCCAGATAATCGTACCTAAACTACTGTAGAACATGAATTTCCAGAAGGACATGTGACTCATACCCGCAGGGATGCTAATTAACGAACGAACAGCTGGAATCATACGACCAAAAAACACAATACGATCTCCATATTGCTCAAACCAGTCGAGTGATTTTTTGACATCAAGGGATTTTATAAAAATATATTTGCCGTAGCGATCTACAAAACGAAAAATACTGTCGTGCTTAAACTTATAACCCACCCAATACAGTATAGCGGCAGCGATGAGAGAGCCTATACAACCTGCAATAATCACACCCACTAAAAAGAGTTGACCTTGTGATGCAGAATAGCCAGCGGATGGCATAATGAATTCAGAGGGAATGGGCGGAAAAATATTGTCGAGAAACATGAGTAGGGCAATACCGAAGTAGCCCAATTGTTCCATAATGGAAATAATCCATTCAGTCAGATTCATAAGTTTATAAAAATAATAATATCTGAACTATCCTAAAGTTTATTGATTGCAGGGTAAAGTATAGCCAAGTAATCAAAGTTGCTTATTCTTGGCTATATACCAGTGTGTGAATGTAGACCTTTCTTAAACTATACGACAATGCAAAAGGAATCACACTGAGCATTGCATATTCCAGGAGATTGGGTTTTAAGTGGTATGCAATAAATATAGATAAAATAGTGCCAATGACAGCGCCTAAGATCACAATAAAAAGATGTGATTCTTGTTCTAAAACTCTTTTTATTTCTTCTGGTTTTTGATGGTTTTTTTCACGAATGATGTGAAAACGTCGCGTATAGTTGGCTGAACGGCAAATTGATCTTGGCATAATTTAATTCCTTTTCACGTTATAAATGAATAAGTTAACTATTTATTGTGTTTTAAGTTTCAGATTATCAAATATTTAGTGACTTAATAAGCATTAATGGTGAAAATTAGTGATGTTTTCTTATCTATTGTTTATTTTAGGTAAATAAAAAACCCTCAAATGAGGGCTTTTTATATAACTTTACAAATCAGAGATTACAGACGTTTGCGTTTAGCTGCTGCAATTTGAGACTGTCGCATACGGAAACCGGCTTTCTGCTGTTCTGTGGTTTTTTCGATGCAGTATTTGCACGATACCCCATGTTCGTAACTTGGAAGTTCAGCTTCTGCAGGGAGTAAAGGCCAACCGCAAGCATGACATTTAGTGTTCTGACCTTCTTCTACGCCATGGGTAACCGCAGTACGACCATCAAATACGAAACATTCACCTTCCCACATACTTTCTTCAACAGGCGTTTCTTCCAGGTATTTTAAAATACCGCCTTTCAGGTGATACACCTCATTAAAGCCTTCTTGAAGCAATAACGATGTCGATTTTTCACAACGAATTCCACCGGTACAGAACATCGCAATTTTCTTGTCTTTATGCTGTGCAAGGTTTTGTTTTACATAGTCTGGAAATTCACGGAAAGTTTCTGTTTTAGGGTCAACCGCACCTTTAAATGTACCGGCTTTATATTCGTAGTCATTACGTGTATCGACCAGTATTACGTCATCACGTGCAATCAGTTCATTCCATTGTTTAGGATCAAGATAATGACCTACAAGATCACGGGGTTTAACTTCCACACCTAAGGTTACAATCTCTTTTTTAAGCTTGATTTTCATTTTACGGAAAGGTTTTTCATCGCTATGAGACTCTTTGTACTCCATAGCGTTAAAGCCTTCATTCAGAAGAAAGGCATGAATTTGGTCAATCGCTTCACGATTGCCAGCCACAGTACCGTTAATCCCTTCACCGGCTACAATTAGAGTTCCACACAAGTTAATGCTGTTGACTAAGTCTAAAAGACGTTGCTGAAGATCGGTTGGATCTTGAACTTCTTTAAATTGATATAGTGCTGCAACAACCCAACTTGTGGTCGCTTGCTGTTCTACAGGTGCAAGCTGTTCTACAGTAGCGTTCATGGAATACTCCAAATGTATTATGATAGGACAAAATTCAAGGCGCGTATTTTAACGTGAATTGTATGAATAAGCGAGAAAACCATAACTAAAATATGGTTATTAAGCGAAAGATGCAGATATAGGCTGTTATTGATCAAATCGATCTGGATTAAATGAATTTGATAAATAATTTTATTGATTTCTAAAGTGTGTAGGAGTGTGTTTTGAGTACTGACCGGCGAATTACTTCTTTGACCCCATGTGCAGGGCGTTGTTCTACGGTATTTGGCGATTCAGTATGCCGTGGCTGTCGTCGCTTTAACCATGAAGTGATTCAGTGGAATACTTACACGCCTGAACAGCACACTGCGGTGTGGAAGCGTCTGGATGCGCAGCTGGATCAACTTTTAGTACCCATGTTGCCACATGCCGATTTGCGTCATGTGGAAGGCTTTGTTCTCTCTAAACGGGTACGTTTACGTGATGATGCATCCAAGGGACGCAAGCTTTATCATGCACTTAAAATTTGTGAGAAGAATAAAAATTTAGCTGAAGAAAGCGGTTTGGGGATTCACGATAAACAGGTAAAACCATTGTGGCAGGAATTTGAACGTCGGGTACTGGCTTTGGCTACAGCAAGTTATGATTTTGCTTTTTTACGTGCCGATGGGATTAGCCATAATTTATTACAGATGATGCAAGAAGATTAAACCCATTATTTTTATTTAAAATTTTAAAAAATTAAATTTGATTATTCAAGAGTGGAAAATGTGAATATCGTAGAATACCTGTTGTATTGCATGGCTGTCATTCTCATGATTGCGATACCTGGACCCGTCATGCTGTTGGTTGCAAGTGCAGGACTCAAAGGCGGTTATCGCAAAGCCCTGCAAACAATATTTGGAACCAATTTTGCATCACTCATTTTAATTATAATTTCCATTTTGATGCTCAAAGGCTTACTGGATATTAATAAACTGTGGTTTAACAGTATTAAAATTCTAGGCTGTTTCTATATTGCCTATTTGGGCCTTCAAATTTTAAAGGAAGTTTGTTTCTCAAAAGTAGATGAAGATGAGTCAGCGTCACCATTTAAATCTCAGTCAATGAATGGTGGTTTTAAACAGGGATTCTGGGTCGGTATTTCCAATCCTAAAGATATTATTTTCTTTGCTTCATTTTTCCCACAGTTTATACACATCACACCTTATTTGGATATTAGTCTTGGGATTCTGACTTTGAGCTGGATTATTTTAGACTTTGCCACGTTATCTGTCGTTTATTTGAGCTTTAATCGTTTATCTAAATCTAAAATTTACAGTAAATTGTTAGTAGTTAGTGGTGCATTTCTAATCTTAATTGCTATATATGGTTTGTATTCCATATTGTTGTAAATATTCTGAATAATAAAAAGCCCCTAAAGTGGGGGCTTTTTATTATTTAATCTTAAAGATTATGTGCTAAACGATACTGCACAATTTCTTCAATGGTAATCACGGTTAGATAATGAGTTTGTGCATACGACAGAACTTGAATGCCCGACGCCATCGTGCCATCAGGGTTGGTCAATTCACACAAAACACCAGCTGGTTTTAGACCGGCTAAACGTGCTAAATCAATGGTGCCTTCAGTATGCCCACGACGGGTTAACACACCACCATTACGGGCGCGTAAAGGGAAAACATGACCTGGACGATTCAGGTCGCTGGCTACAGCACCATCCTTGATTGCAGCTTTAATTGTGGTGGTACGGTCTTTTGCCGAAACACCTGTAGTTACGCCTTGTGCCGCTTCAATCGTTACGGTAAATGCAGTTTTAAACTGGCTGGAGTTATCCGCCACCATTGGTGGAAGTTGCAAATGATTGGCCAGTTCATCCGTTAAGCATAAGCAGACAATACCTGAACCATCACGAATCATCCGTGCCATGGTTTCAACGTTTAGTGTCTCTGCAGCAACAATGAGATCAGCTTCATTTTCACGGTCAAAGTCATCCATCACCAAAACTGGTTTGCCTTGGCGGATATCTTCTAATGCTTTTTCAATACGTTGCTCAGCTGGAGGAAGGGCTGAAAAGAAAATTTCGGGTTGAATTAAACTAGACATTGAAACGCTCTCGTAAAATAAAAATACGGTTGAACATTTCAGGACTGATGCAGAAATGGGGTCGCAGCGATATATCAAATATAAATATCCGTTACGTCGTCTTCTTTCATCCGGACTATACCGTCGGCTTTGGTTTTTCACCAAATCTGCGAGTCAATCTATTTATAACAATTGACAGGCTCGTGGGCTGATTTAGTCATTGCGCATGCAAGCTAAATTTTACCACCGGTGGGGAATTTCGCCCCGCCCTGAAGCGATGTGCAATGATTATAGACCTGTTTTAAATTAAGAGCGCTGCTTTCTATAGATCAATCAGTCATATTGATAGTAATTATGTGAATAATAAAATAAAAATCGTTAGGTAATAAAAAAGCCCGCATATTGCGAGCTTTTAGTATCTTTAAATTTAAGCCACTTGAACAGGAATACAGTTCGCAGTGTGATTTACGGTATTGTTTGGATTGGCATAAACAAGACGTGGTTTATGGGCATTGGCTTCGGCTTCAGTGAAATCACCAAATGTTGCGATAATCATCAAATCGCCAACGTCAGCTTGAAGGGCGGCACCGCCATTGACTGAAATAATGCCTGAGTTTTCTTCACCACGAATTGCATAAGTGGTAAAACGCTTACCATTAGTCACGTTCCACATATGAATTTCTTCATATTCGCGGATACCGGCTAAATCCAATAACACGCCGTCAATTGCACAAGAACCTTCATAATGTAATTCTGCTTGTGTAACGACACAACGGTGAATTTTAGCTTTTAATAAACGAGATAGCATGGCTAGCGTCTCCTTAGTGGGCCTAAGATTTTATCTTATGGTTAAATCAAATCACTTCTTACTGGATCAGTAATCCGCAGAAAACGCATTTTGCTCCGAAATAAGCAACATGGCAAGCAGGATTTTTCAACAATTTATGGAATGATCAGTTCGGTTTATAAGCATTGATTTGATTCATTGCTTGCTGTATGTCACCGCTTACCATCAATTTAATGCGAGATAAAGCATGAGCAATGGCATCATCCATTAAATTTTGTTCGCTGCTCGGCGCTTTACTGAGTACATGTCCAGATACACGTTCTTTTGAACCAGGATGACCAATACCAATACGTAGACGATGGAAATTAGGACCTGTATGGGGAACGATATCGCGTAAACCGTTATGACCACCGTGACCACCGCCTGTTTTTAGGCGAATTACACCGGGATTCATATCCAGCTCATCATGTGCAATTAGCATCGCTTCTGGGGCAACTTGATAGAATTTTGCGAAGGGCACAACACTTTTGCCAGAGGCATTCATAAAGGTTGTGGGTAAAAGCAGACGAACGTCCTGACCTTCAATATTACCGCGACCGCTGATTCCGTAGAATTTAGGATCGGTTTTGAGGGAAATGCCATATTGTTCTGCAAGCCGTTCAACGAACCAAGCGCCTGCATTATGGCGGGTTTGGGCGTATTCCTTACCAGGATTGCCCAAACCGACAATTAGCGAAAGTTTTGACACTAATTATACCGTTAACACTTATGCGCGTTTAAAGTCAGCGTGCATAGGCGTGTTTTTAGCTGGATGACGTTGTAAAGCTTGGATTTTAACGCTTTCAACTTTGTCGCCCACTTGAATTTCAATCACTTCTTCAAAGAAAGAATTGTCTTCAAGGAATTTAACCAGTTGACGAAGTTCTAAAGTAACAGTTACAGGAGCAGCTTCGCCACCGTAAATGATTGCTGGAACTTTGTGTTCTAGACGAAGGCGGCGGCTCGAACCTTTCCCTTGTACTGATTCGTCACGAGCTACTGCATTTAATACGAAGTTTGCCATGATGACATTTCCTCATTGATTTTAATGGACTGAACCTTCGACCAGTTCAGTGATAGAAAGCCCTGCCATAGGGCAGGGCTTTTAAAATTTAGCGCTGTATTATAGATAACTATCGAACATTGCGCTAATAGATTCTTCGTTGTTAATACGACGAATTGTCTCAGCAACCATACCAGCGACTGAAACTTGGCGAATCTTGCCAATTTCTAATGCTTCTTGAGATAAAGGAATCGTATCTGTGACGACAAGTTCGTCGAGTACAGAATTCTTCAAATTCTCAAGCGCTTTACCAGAAAGTACAGGGTGTGTTGCATAAGCAACGACACGGCGAGCACCGAATTGTTTCAATGCTTCAGCAGCTTTACACAAAGTACCGGCAGTATCGACCATGTCATCCACGATTACGCAATCACGATCTCTTACATCACCAATCAAATGCATCACTTGTGATTCATTTGCTTTTTGACGACGTTTATCAATGATTGCAAGATCGATATCACCCATTTGTTTAGCTACAGCACGAGCACGAACTACACCGCCAACGTCTGGAGAAACAACCATAAGATTATGGTGTTGCTGTTGACGAAGATCAGCAAGTAATGCAGGAGTACCGTAGATATTGTCTACAGGGATGTCGAAGAAACCTTGAATCTGGTCAGCATGAAGGTCGATCATTACAACGCGGTCAATACCTACAGTTGTCAGCATATCTGCTACAACTTTTGCAGTGATTGGCACACGGCTTGAACGAGGACGACGGTCTTGACGAGCATATCCGAAGTAAGGGATGACAGCAGTAATACGACCTGCGCTTGCACGGCGTAAAGCATCGGCCATCACGAGGACTTCCATAAGGTTGTCATTCGTTGGGGCACAAGTAGGCTGTACGAGAAATACGTCTTTACCACGAACATTTTCAGTAATTTCGACAGCAATTTCACCGTCAGAAAAATGACCTACAGATGCTGCACCTAAAGGAATGTGCAGGTGGCTTACGACTTTTTGGGCGAATTGTGGATGTGCAGTTCCACTAAAAACGACAAGATTGGGCATGAAGCACCCTTGGCGGTTGGAATGTTTGAGAATAGATGGCAGGGGTAGCTGGATTCGAACCAACGGATGCCGAGATCAAAACCCGGTGCCTTACCACTTGGCGATACCCCTAATGCGGCAGAACTTTAATATTTTTGCGGGTCTATGTCAAGGTAAATTAACAAATGAACTTGCAAACTCTATTCTATCTTTTTTGAGAAAATGGCAGGGGTAGCTGGATTCGAACCAACGGATGCCGAGATCAAAACCCGGTGCCTTACCACTTGGCGATACCCCTAAATTTGATTACTGTAATTTTGATTTAAACGCTGGGTTTAAATGGTAGGGGCGGCTGGATTCGAACCAACGGATGCCGAGATCAAAACCCGGTGCCTTACCACTTGGCGACGCCCCTAATACAGCAATCTACAGATGAAATAAATGGCAGGGGTAGCTGGATTCGAACCAACGGATGCCGAGATCAAAACCCGGTGCCTTACCACTTGGCGATACCCCTATCATATAACCTTGAAATGACGTAATGGTGATTCATTTAAACTATTGACCAAGTAAGCTTTACCAGGTGAATGAGCCAAAATCTCATCAATATTCATATCAGGAGTTACTTCAGTAAAAACACAAGCACCTGTACCTGTAAGTTTTGCAATACCGAACTGGTCTAAATACTGCATTGCTTCATTCACTTCAGGATATAGGCTTCTGGCCAAAGGCTCAAAGTTATTTCCAAAGTTAAATGGCGTTAACTGATAGGCGCAAAATTTAGTAGGCTTCGTGTCTCTTGTCAACGTTTTTTGTGAAAAAAGCAGTTGAGTGCTGATAAAACAGTCAGGTTTTAACACAATGTATTGTTTTTGATCTAAGTCTATGAATGTTAAGTGTTCACCAATGCCTTCTGCCCATGCATTGCGACCATGTACAAAAATAGGAACGTCTGCACCGAGTTTTAGCCCGAGTTCAGCCAATTGTGTAATATTTAGACCACACTGCCACAATTGGTTTAGCACAATCAGGGTGGTGGCAGCATTGGAAGAGCCCCCTCCGAGTCCTGCACCCATCGGAATATTTTTCTCAATAGCGATTTTTAAACCTGTGGGCTGTTTAGCATAAGGGTTTAAAATTTGAGTGGCTTTATAGATCAGGTTTTGCTCTAAATCCACACTACTCAAACCATTAATTGAAATGGTTAGATCATCTGTTGGGGTGAATTCCAACCAGTCGGCTAAATCAATCAGCTGGAAAATAGTTTGCAATTCATGATAGCCATTGTTACGACGACCGGTGATATGCAAAAAAAGATTGAGCTTGGCAGGAGAGGGCACACGAATCATAGAATTTTTAACTTTTGCAGATTTAACGATTTTGAATGACCATTGTAATACGGTTTTCCTGACCCGATTCAAGTGCTTGCTTTAAAATTAATTTATTCGGCAATTGCGCCTGATCATTATAACTTAAATCAACAGTCCAGCCATCTTCCAGAAACTGGATGGGACGATTGCTTTCATCCTTACTGATTTTTGCTTGCGTAGTTGCAGGTTTGGCTTGAACCCAGTCGACTAAATGGGTAATCGGTGCTTGCCAACCGGTTGCGCGTTGCAGTAATTCTTCTGCTGTTGCAGCTTTAATCAGCCCAGTTTTGGCACTGTTTAAGGTGACTTGACCTGGGGTGCCTGAAATCTGGGTTTTGCCTACACCTAAAATTCCGCTTAACTCGATGTCAAATTCATTCTGCTGTTGTACCCAGGTGAAAAATGCACTACCAGATTGTGCCGGTGTTTTTACCCCAATTTTACCTTGCAGGCTGAAATTATTTGTTGCTTCGGGTATTTGCGAGACGTTCGGAGCTTGAGGCTGCGTATATTGTTGGCAACCTGTCAGGACTAGGGTGCTTGTGGCGATCAGGGTTAAGCTGAATTTGGAAAAAATACGCATAAAGATCATTAACTCTTTTTCAGGTTTGGCGGTAACAATAACGATTTCAGTTGTTCTAATTGAGGATCATTGGGGTGTTTTTTTTGTAATTGTTGTAACACAAGATTAAATTTTGTCAGATCGCCTTGCATATACAAAGCTTTTGCATAGCGCACTCCAATTTTGGCATTTTGACTCATCTCATACGCTTTTTCTAAAACCAGCGCAGAGGTTTTAAAGTCATTCTGTAAAAAAGTGATATAGCCGAGCGTATCCAAAATAGACGCTTGTTCTGGTGCAAACTCCAAGGCATGTTCAACATATTGTCTGGCTTCATCCAAACGTCTGTTTTGCAGCGCTAATGTGTAGGCATAAGCATTCAGATAGGTTGGGCTGTTTGGCTCAATTTCCAGTAATTTTTTCAATAATTTATCAAGCTTATCTTGCTCTTGATACGCGTCAAGCAGTAGCACTTCTGAATAGATCAGTTCAGGGTCATCCGGTATATTTTTGATAGCTTCATCGAGCAGTCGCATGGCTGCTTTTTTATTGTCCATACGTTTTAGAATATCGGCCTGAGCCTGATAGAGGAAACTGGCATGTTGAGGGTAGTTGACGCGTTCTTGGGTTAAAAACCGTAGCGCGTCAGTAAGCTGTTTTTGCTCTGAAAAAATATTAATCATGTTGCGGCGTGAAACGGTATAAAGACTGCCATCCACCAAACGGTAATAGGCTTTTGCAGTTTCAAAATGTTGTTTTCTTTCTGCATTTACCGCCAGATAATAATAGGCTTCATTTTGATATTGATTGGAATATCGAAGCTCAACTAAAAACTTTTCCGCCTTTTCATATTCTTCTAAATCGATACTGGTTAAGCCGGCAATGAAAAGGGCTTCTTCCTCATGCGGCCATTTCTTAAGAATGGTTTCGAGTTTATCCAGTGCTTGTGCAGATTTATTAATTTTAATCAAATATTTAATTTCAGCCAAGCGAACTTCTAAATTGGATTTATGTTTACGACTGGATCTGTCATACCATTTTAGGGTTACTTCTTCATCACCTAAGGCACTGAGTAGATTAGCTTTCATTAAAATAAAGCCAGTCACTTTAGGGCGTTTTTTAAGCGCACGATTAACTGTAATAAGCGCTTGCTCTAACTGTCCATTTTGCGCTTCCAAGCCTGAAATTAATACCAGGACAGAGGGGTTGTTGCGTTCTTTACTTTTGCTTAACGCCTCCAGTAGAACTTCTCGATCTTCCGGTTCTTCTGGCACAATGCCAACCAGGATTTTTTCCAGGTCGGCATCGGGATCAATATTTAAAATTTTATCTAGTGTTTCAGATGCCAGTTCATACTCATGCGATTTCAGGGCAATATGTGAAAGATAAAATAAAGCCGGAACATCTGTAGGTTCCTGAACCACCCAATGCGTTGCAATATCGAGTGCGGCTTTAAGGTCATTTTGTTCCAGTGCAACATTTAAAGCGCGCTGTTTAACCGTGGTCGAACTGCTTTTAATTGCAAGCACGGTGTAGTTATGCAATGCTGTTGGAATGTCATGATAGGCCAGTGCAAATTCAGCAATCATGCTTTGTTTTATGGCATTATAGTTTGAATTGGCATGATAAATTTCTCCGGATGCTCTAATATGAACACTCGAAGCCATGCTACCCACAAGTAAGAATGTGGTAGAATATTGCTTAATTGTCGCGCCGTTTATTCGGCTATTTGTTTGACGCAATTTTTCTTGATCCAAGTAATGCTTTTTATGACACCAATATTGCACAATAGCATAAATTTAGCGAAATGATGATCTGATATGTCTTTCTTTGCACTGGGTGTCAATCATCAAACCGCTTCTGTAGAACTGCGTGAACAGATTGCCTTTAACCCGGAAAAGTTAACGCAATTGCTTGCCGAGCAAAGCCAAAACCATGACTTGAATGATATGGTTGTGGTTTCTACATGTAACCGAACTGAAGTTTATGCCATGTCTGAAAATGCAGATATGGTAATGAATTGGCTCGCCCAGACAAATGGCCTAGATCCTAAACAATTATTAAATCATATTTATCGTTATGAAAATGCGCAGGCTGTAACGCATCTGATGCGGGTTGCCAGTGGTCTTGACTCCTTGATGCTGGGTGAACCGCAAATTTTGGGACAAGTGAAGTCCGCGCTTTCTCTGGCGAAAGATGCCCATACCGTTTCTCCAAATTTAAACCGAATTTTTGAATATGCTTTTTACGCAGCCAAGCGTGTTCGCTCGGAAACTGCGGTCGGTAGCCATGCGGTTTCCATGGGTTATGCGGTTGCCCAGTTGGCACTTCAAGTCTTTAGCAAACCTGAAAAACTGACTGTAATGGTGGTTGCTGCAGGTGAAATGAATAGCTTGGTGGCGAAACATTTAGCTGAAATGGGCGTGGGGAAAGTGCTGATTTGTAATCGGACTCGTGCCCGCGCTGAAACTTTGGCGCAAGAAATTGCCCATCGTGTGGATGTGGAAATTATCGATTTTTCCGAGTTGGCTGCAAATTTATATCGCGCAGATGTCATTTCAAGCTGTACCGGAAGTTTGCATCAGGTCATCGCGTATCAGGATGTTAAAACTGCATTAAAAAAACGTCGCTATCAACAAATGCTGTTGGTGGATTTAGCGGTTCCGCGTGATATCGACCCCAAAGTTGAATCATTGGATGGCGTGTATTTATATGGCGTCGATGATTTGCAAAGTGTCATTGATGATAATCTGGCCCAACGTCGCCAAGCGGCTGTTGAAGCAGAAGTCATGGTCACTCAGTTGGCCACAGAGTTGCTCACCCAGCAAAAAATCAACAAAGCGGGCAGTACGATTCATGCCTATCGTGAACAAGGCGAAATCTTAAGACAAGAAGAGTTGGCTCTAGCAATGAGCCGAATTGCAGCGGGTGAAAATGCCGAGCAGGTGCTGCAAGAATTTTCACATCGCTTAACTCAGAAATTACTCCATCCGACCTCTATATTGTTGCGTCAAGCAGCGAAGTCTGAAGATCCAAGTTGTTTTGAATGGATGCGTGATGATTTGAATGAGATTTTTGCGAAGCGTCGTAAAACAAAACAAGAAAAATAAGGGATTTTTTTAGCGTTTGATTATTCGTCAATTAAGGTCAGTGCTCTTTTTTTTGCAATCTCAGAAATGCGCAGTTTTAGATTCTTCATTTCTGCAATGCTGCTAAATTTTTTTGATTTCATCTTTTTCGTTAGATATTCATACTGTAATTTTGTTGATAAATCCGCTGCAAGCTTATCTGCTTGCTCTGGTGATGAAGTGTAATCGCTGACATTCGCATTTTGTAAAATATGCTGTAATTCATGGTGGTACGCTGCACAGGCACCCAAGACATAATATTGCGATAATTCAGGATCATCCGGCAAATCATCAAAAATCACATTAAAGATATTCAAAATTTTAGACAGCAATTGCTCTTGTGAAATTAAAGCACTCAGCGGTTCAAAATGAATATACAAATAGGGGTGATTCATCAAAATTGCAAGCACATATTCTTTCGCATCAATTTTGGTACTAAAGCTTAAGGACGCATCATTGTTAACTTGCGGTTGCCATTTACGGCTATAACCGAGCTTTTCACGGAAATATTGCTGTAATAAATAACGGTAAGAACCATGTTTTGGTAACAGTTCAGTGAGCTGTTTGAGTTCCCCCATGACCTGACTTTTACCTTCAGGCGATGTGCTGTTATAGTTTTGAGTTAAATGGGCAAAAATAAACTCGGATAATAAAGGCGCGGCTTGCAACATGCGTTGAAAGTTTTCTAAGCCTTCACGGCGAATGAGTGAATCCGGATCGTGGTCATTCGGCAGTACGAAGAACTTGAGTTCACGACCGTCATTCAGTAATGGTAAAGCAATTTCTAAAGTACGACGCGCCGCTTTTTGACCAGCAGCATCGCCATCAAAAGCTACCGTAATGCGATTATTTTGCTTAAAGAGAATATTCAGGTGGTCGGTATTGCTGGCCGTACCTAGCGTCGCTACAGCACCAAAAACACCATATTGCTGTAAGGCAATAACGTCCATGTAGCCTTCAACCATCAGCCAGTCTTGGGCTTTTTGCTTGCGGCCTTCATATAAGCCATATAGCAACTGGTTTTTATGAAACACTTCAGAGTCGGGGGAGTTGATGTACTTGGGTTTGATTTCGTCATTTAAAGCACGACCGCCAAAACCAACCACACGACCTTTGGAATCACGAATCGGAAAAATGACCCGATCACGCAGCAGGTCAAAATCTCGCCCTTTGTCACTGGTACGGATTAAGCCCAGTTGTCTTAAACCTTCAATATCATAAGGGAAGGCTTTTTCCAGATGCTGCCAGTCTTCGGGTGCATAACCTAAACGCCAATAGGCAATGGTTTCAGCGCTTAAACCTCGTTGTTTGAAATATTGCTGTGCAGTCTGGCTATGCGGTAATTGTTGTTCATAATACAGCGCAATATTTTCCAATAAATCGTATAAGTTACCGTCTTCAGTAATATCTTCAAATTGTGCGGTAGTTTGCTCAAACGCTGCAAACGGATCATTGCCATAGAATGTGTCCTCTTGCATTTGAAATTCTGCAAAAGGGTCATGATCAAGCGTGACCGGTGTCGGATTATTAGAATTCTGTTGTAAATTTGCCGAAGCCTTTTGAGTATGCTGTTCAATTTTTTTTGCCACAGGCTGCGGCTTGGCTGCTTCACGTTTGTATTTGATTTTATTTGAATCTTGATTGTCCTTGGGCAGCTCTATGCCACTTCGGCTCGACAGATCCTTCATTACATCGACAAAATTACGACCGTCGATATCCATTAAAAAGCGAATGGCATTACCGTTAGCCTGACAACCAAAACAATGAAAATACTGTTTATCCCGATACACATGGAACGATGGCGATTTTTCCTGATGAAAAGGGCAGCAGCCTGAATAGGTGCGACCAGTTTTCTTAAGTTTCACGCGTTGACCAATCAGATCGACAATATCTGTGCGATCTAGTATTTGATCAATCGTGTGTTGAGGAATAGCCATACGTATGCAATCGGGTTGTGATCTATCTATTAAAAATGGCTGACAAATAGGCTGTCAGAAGTTAGCTAAGTTAAAAGTGCAGCAGTTATTAAAAGTTAATTTGTATACCTTTTGCGCACAATGATCAATATGATCGGTTAAAATAACAAAAGGGCAAGTATGATAACTTGCCCTTCATGAAAATGCGACTAATAAGCTCAGCTTATTTGGTTGCTGGCGCTTCTTCTGTAGTCGGCTCTTTAATCATTTCCTGTGTCGGTGCAGGAATAGTGCTTTCAGTTTTTGGTCGATCTAACAAACCAAAACTTAAACGATTGGTCATACTGCGTTTTTCGCCATCTTCAGAGTTTTGTTGTTGCTCTACTTCTGTTGAATTCTGCGCTTCACGTCCAAATACACCTAAAGTTGCGCGGTTAATCCAGCTACCTTCACTGCGTGCAGCACGCAGATTCACACTGCCATCGGCTTTAACGAGGTTTGGATAATTCAGCTTTAACACTTCAATATATTGTTGTGAAGTTTGCTTGTCACCTAATTTGTCATATCCATAGGCAATCGTCGCCAAGGCTTCAGGCACTTGAGGGGTTTGTGGATAGTGTTCCACCACCCATTGAGAACGTTCAACAGCAGCTAACCATGCCTTACGTTTGATATTAAAACGCGCTGCATTCATCTCGGCTTCAGCCAACTCGGTACCAATAAACTTCATACGTTGTGCTGCATCGACGGCATAGCTGCTAGATGGGAAGCGACGAATGAAATCGACAAAGTTCTGATAAGCCACTTTTAAATAGCTGACATCACGATGGGCCTGCTTTAATGAGGTATAGCGTAATAGACCATCATAGTTTTGTTCCATATTTGCTACGCCACGAACATAGTAGGCATAATCCACATTTGGATGCTGTGGATTCAAACGAATAAAACGTTCGGCAAGGGCAATTGCACCTTCATAATCTTTTTGTTGAAATTTAACGTACAACAATTCTAATTGTGCCTGTTGCGCATAGTCACCTGTAGGATAATAGGTATCTAAGGCTTCAAGATGCTTAGCTGCGTCAGTATATTGACCACGTTCAAGAGCTTTTTCAGCTTTTTGAATATAAACTTGCTCGCTAGATTGTGGTCCTGTGTCCACAACATCTTTCTTTGGATTACTGCTACAGCCCGCTATTGCCGACGCAACGCCTAAAGATAAAGCAAGCATTGTCATTTTATAACGTGGTAACGACATAAAAATTCCTCTGTTAATACGGGCAATGAGCTACAATTGCACTATTAAACCACTTTTGTCTGAATGAGCAAATGAGTCAAGCACAATCTTCTAATTCTAATTTCCCTGAAACTGATTTCAATTTACTTGAAGATTCTGAGGATGCAGATAAACATACTTCAGACTCAACTGCAACACGTTTATCGTTGCAATTTCAATTGGATGAAAGCTATTTAGGGCAGCGTATCGACCAGGTTGCAGCGGTAGTCTGGAACGATTTTTCCCGTGAAAAACTGAAGCAGTGGCTGAAAGATGGCCATTTGTTGGTAAATGGTAACACTGTTAAACCCAAGTATAAATGTGAAGGTGATGAGCTTTTAACCCTCAATGTTGAGCTGGAAGTTCAAACCAAAAGCTTGCCTGAAGATATTCCATTAAATATTGTGTATGAAGATGACGATATTATTGTCATTAATAAACCGGTAGGCATGGTCGTTCATCCAGGTGCGGGTAACAGCTCGGGTACCTTGGTAAATGCCTTGTTGCATCACTATCCCAAATCGGCTGAGTTAACCCGTGCCGGTCTGGTACACCGTATTGATAAAGACACCAGCGGTTTGCTGGTGGTTGCGAAAAATCTGGAATCTCAATTTTCCCTAAGCAAGCAGTTGGCGAAGAAAAGCGTCTATCGTGTTTACGATCTGGTGGTGTACGGCAAAATTATTGCCGGTGGCACCATTGATGAGCCGATTAAACGTCATCCGGTGGATCGCGTGAAAATGGCCATTTTGCCGGGCGGGAAAGATGCGGTCACCCATTACAACGTGAAAGAGCGTTTCCAGCATTTCACCCGTGTTCAAGCGCGTTTGGAAACCGGTCGTACCCATCAAATTCGTGTTCATTTTAGTTATTTGGGCTTTGGTTTGGTCGGGGATCCGGTGTATATGAGCCGTATCCGTGTTCCAGCAGGCGCATCAGAATTGCTGAGTGACACTTTGCGTGGCTTTAAACGCCAGGCCTTACATGCATCTAAACTTGGCCTGGTTCATCCACGTTCAGGTGAAGAAATGATGTTTGAAGCACCATGGGCAGATGACTTCACTCAACTGGTTGAAGTGTTACGTAGCGAAAACAAAGCCTACTAAGTTGTTTTATCGCGCGCTATGAATCATAAGGAAAGAGACATGCAATTTGTTCAAGGGCTTCCCAAAGGCATATTTGTTGGGCAGACACGAGTGCAGCATCAAAAAACTCAACCTTCTGCTCAACCTGAACTTGCAGGATTTAACTTGGCACTTCATGTTCATGATGATGCAAAGCGTGTACAACAGCATCGTATGGCATTACTGCAAGAGTTTGCGGAATTCGGGGTCGATAAAATCACCTGGATGACGCAAACTCACAGCACCATTTGCCATAGCATCAATGAAGAAATTTGTTTTACAGCGCTGGAAGGTGATGGGCTAGTCACACAGCGTAAAAAGCATGCGTTAATGATGATGACTGCGGATTGCCTGCCTATCGTACTCGGTAATGCGGATGGTATGGAAATAGCGAACCTACATGCCGGGTGGCGAGGGTTGGCGGGTGGTATTGTTGAAAATACTATTGCGACTATGCAAAGTCAGCCGACTTGGGCATGGTTAGGGGCTGCAATTAGTCAACCATGTTTTGAAATTGGTGAAGAAGTTAAATCTGCTTTTTGTTCAAAATATCCTGAACTCGACAGTGCTTTTAAAGACAGTGAAAAAACCGCCAAGTTTTATGCCGATTTATATGCTATTGCACGATTTATTTTGCAGCAACAAGGTGTTGACCTTGTGCTGGGTGGGGATCAGTGCAGTTACCTGCAAGCGGAAGAATATTTTTCTTATCGCCGTGAAGCAAAAACAGGACGCATGGCCACATTCGTGTTTATGGCGTGAAAATGTTAAACTTGCTTAAAATTTACTGCCTTTATTGATATGCCTTTATCTTCGAAATCACTTGTCATCGTTTATCACAGCCCCTATGGACATACTGCAAAAGTAGCCTCTTTTATTGCTCAAGGTGCTGAGCAAACAGGCATTTATGTGCACTGCATGGACATCGAACATGTAGATTGGGATATATTGGATCAGGCGGATGCAATTGTTTTCGGTTGTCCGACCTATATGGGAAGTCTAACTGCTGCGTTGAAGTTGTTTATGGAGCAGTCTTCCAAGCGCTGGTTGGCACGCACATGGCAAGGCAAAATTGCAGCGGGTTTCACCAATGGTGGCGGTTTAAGCGGAGATAAGCTGGCTGTATTGCAACAGATCAATTTGTTTGCCATGCAGCATGGCATGTTGTGGACAGGCTTGCCGATGATGCCTACCGGACGTAGCACACAGGATTTGAACCGGATGTCGAGTTTTTTAGGTTTAATGACACAGTCCGATAATGCGCCGGTTGAAATCACTCCGCCACAGGGCGATTTGGATACAGCCATCTGGTTTGGGGAATATATTGGCTTATTATTGGGTAAGCTAAAATAAACCCACATTGATGTGAATATTAAAAAACCTCCAGCTGGAGGTTTTTTGTTTTATGGATAGAAACTTTACTTCTAGAAAATTATTTATGGAAGATGCGGGCTTTATCACGTTGCCAGTCACGATCTTTTTCTGTAGCACGCTTATCATGTAATTGCTTACCGCGAACCAAGGCAATTTCAATTTTGGCTAACCGACCTTTCCAGTAACAAGCAAGCGGAACACATGAATAGCCTTTTTGATTGACTGCACCCATCAACTTTTCAAGTTCACGACGTGAAAGCAGCAATTTTCGGGTACGGGTCGCTTCAGGAGAGACATGCGTAGAAGCCGACAACAGCGGTTGGATCTGTGCGCCAAACAAGAATGCTTCGTTGTCTCTAAAAAGAATATAGCTTTCAGTAATGGTCATACGTCCAGCACGCAAAGACTTTACTTCCCAGCCTTGTAATGAAAGACCAGCTTCAAACTTCTCTTCAACAAAATAATCGTGACGCGCGCGTTTATTCTGCGCAATAGTGCCACCAGTATTTTTTTTAACTACGATTGATTTCGACATAATACGAATATTCCCAAGTTAACTATATTTTGCCTCAAACTGGCCGCAAGGTGAAGTTTTTTCAAAATTAAGGAGATTCTTCACTAAAAAAACAAGTTTTTGTTAAAATAAGCATCTACACAATAAACTGAGTACAAATGGATGTCTAAAACTCGCGTCATTTATCCGGGCACATTCGATCCTATCACCAATGGCCACATCGATTTGGTGTCCCGTGCAGCGAAAATGTTTGATGAAGTGGTGGTCGCCATTGCCATTGGTCATCATAAGAATCCAGTCTTTAGTTTAGAAGAGCGAGTAGATTTGGCGCAGAAATCCTTAAGTCACTTGCCCAATGTTGAATTTGTCGGTTTTGACGGTTTGTTGGTCAATTTTTTCCGCGAACAAAAAGCTACAGCAGTGCTGCGTGGTTTACGTGCAGTATCTGACTTCGAGTACGAATTTCAGTTGGCCAATATGAATCGTCGACTTGATTCAAATTTTGAAGCGGTGTTTTTAACCCCTTCAGAGCAATATTCTTTTATTTCATCTACCTTAGTACGTGAAATAGCGCGTTTAAATGGTGATGTAAACCAGTTTGTACCGCATGGTGTGGTTGAAGCCTTTAAACGGAAACAGCAGCAAGGTTGGTAGCGTGTCTTTATATATTACAGATGAATGCATCAATTGTGATGTGTGTGAGCCGGTGTGTCCGAATGAGGCCATTTTTATGGGTGAAATCATATATGAAATTCACCCGGATTTATGTACCGAATGTGTCGGACATTTTGATGAACCACAGTGTCAATTATTCTGTCCAGTCGATTGTATTCCGCTAGACCCACAGCATGTGGAATCCCAAGATCAATTGATGGATAAATATAAAAAACTGATTGCTCAAAAAAGCACAAGCAATTAGTGCAGAAGTTTGATAAGATGCGCCCCGAAGTGAGCTAGACGATCGCTGCTGTGTAGATCTTCGTGATTGAAACAGGGGAGGAAAGTCCGGGCTTCATAGGGCAGGGTGCCAGGTAACGCCTGGGCGGTGAAAGCCGACGGCAAGTGCAGCAGAGAGTAGACCGCCATCTTTGCAATTTTCCTTCGGGAAGACCGAGAGAGATGGTAAGGGTGAAAGGGTGCGGTAAGAGCGCACCGCGTGTCTGGTAACAGTTCACGGCAAGGTAAACCCCACCAGAAGCAAGACCAAATAGGAATCCTGAGGCACGGCCCGTGCTGGATTCGGGTAGGTCGCTTGAGCGTACGAGTGATTGTGCGCCTAGAGGAATGATCGTTCACGACAGAACCCGGCTTATCGGCTCACTTCACCAAATATATTACAATTATTGTGTGATATTTCTTGACATATAGCATATGGAAATAGATAATACGCGCACAGTTTTGGCTATGTAGCTCAGTTGGTTAGAGCATCGCACTCATAATGCGGGGGTCACAGGTTCAAATCCCGTCATAGCCACCATTTTCATAGGTCACGCTTCTATAAGCGTGACCTTTTTTTATGCTTAAAATTTATATATAAAATTATTTATTCACATTGAATAGCGCTGGCTGCTAGTTTAATTTGTGGAAATTCTTGGGCATATTTTTTTAAAATAGCGTCTTTTTTATCTTGACCGAATACCATTGCTTGTAACTGTTTAATTTTATGTTCAGTTAGCTGTTGATAGGCACAATGCAATGCGATCTGGTTTTGTTTGGCAATTGCCAGTTTTTGATCTTCTGGAATTTGTTCAATTTGATACAATTTTTGCTGGGCTTTACTCAGTTGTGCAAGACTGCGCTTTTGTTGCATGCTCAGCAGTTGTTGATTGTTGATCCAGCTTGCCACATCACCACGTACGCCATTGTAGTCCACAAATAAAGGAGAGATCAGTTGACAGCCTGTACTCACCACAGCAATTAGATTTATAGCTATTAATTTAAAGTGATTCATATTTTTCTCGCTCTGTTAAGATTTTTATTTTTGGGATAATAAGAAAAATAATATGAATAAATGCAGGTTTTGTATAAATTTTAACTGAAGTTTTTTAAACTGCTTAAAGTCTGAACACTTGCAAAATAAAGGGGTTGACGCTACTCATTGAAATTTAGATAATGCGCACACAGTTTATGGCTATGTAGCTCAGTTGGTTAGAGCACCGCACTCATAATGCGGGGGTCACAGGTTCAAGTCCCGTCATAGCCACCATTTTTATAGACCACGCTCTCAGCGTGGTCTCTTTTTTTGTGGCTCAAGAAAATATACGCTTATATAATATCAGTAAAGAATTACAATTTATCTTGAATATATTGCTCAATAAATTGCTGTGTAGTTTCGCTTAGAAAAAAAGGCGAGATCAGTTGCTCCAGAATCCCGTGTAATAAACCTTGCTGTTCTAGTGTCTGAATGGTATGCGGCAAGAAACGCAGCGCTTCCTGATGTAAATCATCTTCATCTAGTCCAACAGACTGCAATAATTCTTGTAAGTTATAGTCGGCGAAATAATTATAAAAAACGGTCACAACATCCAAAATCATCTGTTGTAAATGTTCGCCTTGTCGCAACTGTCGCCATGTTTCATAAACCAGAATGAAAAACTCTTCAAAGTCGATGGCTTGAAATTGAGAGAAAGTTTCTTTAAGCGTTCTTTGCTTAATATCATCCCATAAATGCAGGCTAATATCGGCCAGTTCTTCATTGGGCAATAAAATGATGTTGCCCAGTTGTTTGACCAGAGCTTGTGCCAGTTGCTGTTCAAGTTTAAGTTCAATATTTTGTTGCTGGTCTTGAATAAAATTGAGTATTTTAGAGCCTAGACCGTGTTGATGGGTATTGAGTCTACGCAGGTGATCAAGCCAAGGCGTGTTGCTTTCCAGAATCTGATTAGCCAACTGCAAACTGACATGCTTTACTTGTGGGTCATGCAGTAAATTGCTGTGGATGTAATGACGCAACTGGTCTAATTCAAGTATTTTGTACAGCCACAATTCAAAAGATTCATCTGACAGCAGCTGGTTAATTTGAGTCTGGCTATTGCTGGAAACATGATGGATTCTTTGTGCAACCATCCCAATAAACTCTAAAATTTCCGCACCTAAATTTAATTCAAATGCATATTTTTGAACCACATCTTGTAAGGATTCAAGTTGAATACACTGTTTTAATGAAACTTGATCTGAATGGGTATAAAGATGATGAACAAATTGTTCGATGTATAAATTATTTTGTTCTGCTAATAATTGTTTTTTGATAAAGCGAGTTTGCTCAAGCATAAGCGCTTGAGCAAACTGTTGAGCAAAGTCCTGCTTAGGCACCCGGTATCCATCCATTAACGATCGGATAGCGACGTTCGCGGCCAAATGAGCGTGGACTAATGCGTGGACCAATCGCGGCTTGACGGCGTTTGTATTCGTTACGATCGACCAGACGAATTACTTTTTCCACCACTTCTTTCTTAAAGCCTTTGGCAATGATGTCATCTTGACTCATATCTTCTTCAATATAAGCATAAAGAATCGCATCAAGTACGTCATAAGGAGGTAGAGAGTCTTGATCTTTTTGATCAGGACGAAGTTCAGCCGAAGGTGGACGGGTAATCACACGCTCAGGAATCACAGGTGTTTCAGAAATGCTGTTACGGTATTTGGCCAGTTCAAAAACAATGGTTTTATATACGTCTTTAAGAACCGCATAGCCACCGACCATATCGCCATACAAGGTGCAGTAACCTACAGAAAGTTCTGATTTGTTACCGGTTGCCAATACAAGGTTGCCAAATTTATTCGACAGACCCATTAGCAGGGTACCGCGTGCACGTGCCTGTAAATTTTCTTCAGTCGTATCAGCAGGGCTGTTACCAAAGAAAGGGTACAGGGTTTGCATGAAGCTGTTTACAATCGGATTGATTTCGGCAATACCAAAAGTCACGCCCATATTTTTTGCTTGTGCGGCAGCATCTTCAACACTGATTTGCGCGGTGTAGGTGTACGGCATCATCACGGCTTGGACTTTATCTGCACCGATCGCATCAACCGCGATTGCAAGGGTTAATGCCGAGTCAATCCCGCCAGATAAACCAAGAATCACACCCGGAAAACCGGAACGTTGAATATAATCACGCGTTGCTAAAACCAGGCCTTGATAAATTTCAGCCATGGTATCTAAAGCAGGAGTCAGTGTTCCAACTTTATAAGCGTGTTGTTCGGCTTCATATTCAGCGTAATAAAGATCTTCTTTAAAGCTTGGTGCCTGTAAAGCAATGTTGCCGTCTTTATTGATGACAAAACTGGTGCCATCAAAAATAAGGTCATCTTGACCGCCGACTTGGTTGGTATAAACCAGATTAATATTTAACTGCTTAGCCAGCTCGCGCATGGTGGTCAGGCGATGTTGCGGTTTGCCGACTTCATAAGGTGAAGCATTTAAGACTAAAGCGGTTTCAACATTCAGCTGAGATAATTGATGTACCGTACTGAGTGACCAAATGTCTTCACAAATCAAAACACCGAATTTGTGTCCGAGATATTCAAAAACAAGATGTTGATGTCCTGCGCTGAAATAACGATTTTCATCAAATACGCTATAATTTGGCAAGTTCTGTTTGTTATAAATTCCCAGCACTTGACCATCTTTCATGACCGCTGCCGAATTATAGCGGTGACCGTCTTCAGTTTGATTGACAAAACCAAAGACCATTACAATGTCTTTCACTTGGTTCAGTTTCTCAAATGCTTTTTGAGTGCGTTTAGCGAGGCTAGGGCGAAGTAATAAGTCTTCCGCAGGATAGCCAACGGTTGAAAGCTCTGGGAAGATAATTAAATCAGCTTTTTCTTTTTTGGCTTCATTTACCTGGTCAAGCATTTTTTGAGCATTTGCTTCGATATTGCCAGTATGTGGAGAGAATTGTGCAAGGGCAATTTTAAAACTTTTCATTCCAACTTAATCCTATACCTATAGGGATATATACACAGAGTTATGATTTATTATGGCTATTGGTTCAACGCTGTGTACGCGACGACAAACAAATAGATGTTTAATCAGTAATTAGCAATTCGATACTATATACGAATTGCAGCATTTATTGAGATAAAAACAAAAAAAAATCCGAATTTAGACAAAAAAACTACAGCGTTAATGAGAGAATAAAAACACTAAAAACATGTGATTATTGCCAGATAAAATGACATTATTTATGAAGCCTCTACTGCATGCTTTGAATCAGTTATTTGAGGTTGAGAATCGAAAATTAACCCAAGGTGAAAAACAACTTGCGCAGTCTGTTTTTGGTGCGCATTTGCAGCTGAATGCCATTAGAATTGTGGCACATCGCGGGGTCATTAAAAATTATGCGATTAGTCCCAACGGCAATATTTACTTCCACCCTCAAAACTGGTGCGAAGATTTCTCGAAACTGTCTTTAGCCAAGCAGTCATGGTTAATTCATGAGCTGACCCATGTCTGGCAAATTCAGCAAGGTTTGGCTGTAGTGCGTAAAGCAATATTTGACCGTAAATATCAGTATGTTTTAGAGCAGGGTAAGCTGTTTTTGCAGTATGGTATTGAACAGCAGGCACAGATGGTGCAAGACTATTTTATTAAAAAATCACAGGGTCAAGAGTGTTCGGCCTATGAGGACTGTATTCCGTTTCTGTCTCAAAAAGCATGATTCTGTCCTGAGCTTAAAATAACGATGTGATTCGTTAGGACATTCTGAATAATAAAAGTATTTTTGAGTCATAAAAAAACCGCCCAAAGAGGCGGTTTTTTTAAATCATTAAATTCTTAAAGAATTAACGACCTTGGATGTCACGTTGAACTTCACCAGTGTAAAGTTGACGTGGACGACCGATTTTGTAAGGGCCGCTGTGCATTTCTAACCAGTGGCTGATCCAGCCCACTGTACGTGCAAGAGCAAAGATTACAGTAAACATGGACGTCGGGATACCAATCGCTTTAAGGATGATACCTGAGTAGAAGTCTACGTTAGGGTATAGGTTGCGTTTGATGAAGTATTCGTCAGACAACGCAATACGTTCAAGTTCCATTGCAAGCGCAAGTTGTGGATCTTTGATGCCAAGAGCAGCAAGAACTTCATCACAAGTTTCTTTCATTACTTTCGCACGTGGATCGAAGTTTTTATAAACTCGGTGACCGAAGCCCATAAGTTTAACTTCTTTAGTTTTCACTTTTTCCATGAAGTCAGCAACGTTTTCTACAGAGCCGATTTCATCAAGCATCTTAAGAACAGCTTCGTTCGCGCCGCCGTGAGCAGGACCCCAAAGTGCAGAAATACCCGCAGCGATACACGCGTAAGGATTGGCACCCGTAGAACCCGCTAGACGTACAGTAGACGTAGAGGCATTTTGTTCGTGATCAGCATGAAGCGTGAAGATACGGTCCATTGCTTTCGCAAGAATTGGGTCAACTTTGTAATCACGATCTGCAGGAGTAGCAAACATCATGTACAGGAAGTTTTCAGCGTAGCTTAAGTCGTTACGTGGATAAACAAACGGTTGACCAACTGTGTATTTGTAGCTCCAAGCTGCAAGCGTAGGAACTTTAGCAATCAAGCGGATTGCGGTAATTTCACGGTGATCAACATTTTCGATGTCTAGGTTGTTGTGATAGAACGCAGAAAGCGCACCCACTACACCAACCATGATTGCCATCGGGTGAGCATCACGACGGAAACCATTAAAGAAGCGGCTAACTTGGTCGTGAACCATTGTATGGTTGCGAACTTTAGCGTCAAATTCTACTTTCTGTTCAGCTGTTGGAAGTTCGCCGTTTAACAATAAGTAGCAAGTTTCTAGATAGTCTGCTTTAGTTGCTAACTGGTCGATCGGGTAACCACGGTGTAAAAGAACACCTTTACCGCCATCGATAAATGTGATTTTAGATTCACATGCAGCTGTTGCCATAAAACCAGGATCAAAAGTAAAGTGACCTGCAGTCAACACATCTTTAACGTCGATTACATCTGGGCCCAATGTGCCGCTGTAAATTGGTAATTCAATTTCTTTGCCATCAAGCTGTAAAACGGCTTTTTTGCCAGTTGCTTCAGACATTCAATAGATCTCCTGTCCCGGTGAATGTTTTATCCGACTCGTAGTACTCATCTTTTAATGCGCGAATCAGATGGATCAAAAATTTGCTATAAGATTAGTGTGTACTGAAATTTTGTCAATTATACTTATGGATAAAAAGAGACGCCCTCACAGGGAGCTGGTCAAAAAATAATCCAGTAGTCATGAGGAAAATATCAGTATCGACGCAGTATAATAAGTCATATAAAGATAAGTTGCAGAAAAAAATATGCATGCTGTTGGAATTTTAAGCAATTTTTAGTTGCTAAAAACTCTAGCTGTCTTGGGGTTTTAAATTTTTTTATATACCTAAACTAGTCTAATTCCCATAACTTACCTAGATTGCTTTAAAGGGAAGTGTCGCTTTCTTATTCATAATAAAAAGCGATTAATCCTTCGCAAAAAACCGTTCGTTTGTATAAAAAATAACTTGTTTAATCGGGTGTGAATGCTCACTTATTCATCAATTGCATAAAAATAATCCACCTTTTTGCATAAAAGTTAAACGTAACAAGAGTGAAATGTGGAGTTATACACAGACTAAGTGGTTATTTCGTTTCATGATGTTGCTATCATGTATTTATAAATAAATACCATATATTTATTTTGTGAATATAGGGTGTAATTCTGATAATTGTCATTATTTAAGGGGATAATAAGTTTTCGCGATGATTTGTTTATCTTTAGTCTAAATATATTTATTTAATTATCCAAACAAAAAACGATCAATCGAATAGTATTTTAATTAATAAAAACCAACTATATAGCTATGTTTTGTTAGATCTATTTTGTCTGCTTTAAGGGGGTAATTCATGTTAATGATTCTTATTTATTGCTTTTTTGAGGAAAAGGTAAATGCGATCGTTTGTATTTTAATAGTTGACGTTTTATAATTCCCTGTCGTTTTAAGTTTAGGTATTGCTGCAAATTGCAAATACCTAACAAAGCTAGCTTTCCTTCGAATTAATTCCAACAAACTCCAGATGGAGTTTTTACTTACAGGATGCCCGCTGTGAAAAGCAACAGACCTGTCAATTTGTCCATGGGTCAAGTTTTAGAAGTAAACTTAAAATCCCCTGTGGCTATTGCATCAATTCTACACCGTCTTTCTGGTGTCATCGTATTTTTACTCGTACCGGTACTTTTGTGGCTTTTAGACAAATCCCTGTCTTCGGCTGAAGGTTTTGCTCAAGTGCAAGAAATCTTCGGTAGCTTCATTGTGCGTTTCATCGTATGGGTATTTGTAGCCGGTTTAATATTCCACTTTATTGCGGGTGTTAAGCATTTACTTGCAGATAACGGTATTGCCGAGGAACTGCAAAGTGGTCGTATAGCAGCTACTATTTCATTGATCTTGTCTGCGATTGGTATCATCGCAGCATTTGTATGGATTGTTCTCTAATGAAAAGTGCTACAGGTTTTACGGGTTCAGGTTCACGCGACTGGTTTATCCAGCGTGTTAGTGCTGTTGTATTAGCTGTTTATACTGTTGTGGTATTTGGTTGGATTCTCTGCAATGGCGGATTTAACTACGAACAATGGTTTGGCTTTATGATGACATTACCAATGAAGATTTTATCTTTGTTGGCAGTCTTATCTCTTGTCGCACACGCTTGGATCGGCATGTGGCAGGTATTCACAGATTATGTGACTACTCGTCAAATGGGTCCTTCAGCTTCAGGTTTACGCCTAGTGTTGACGTCAGCAGTCATTATTGCTGTATTTGCATATGCAATCTGGGCGATCCAGATTTTTTGGGCGAATTGATAGGAAAATATCATGGGCGCAATAACCCCTAAAGAAGATTATACAAACATTCAACACCTCACTTTTGATGCAGTCATCGTTGGTGGGGGTGGTTCAGGTATGCGTGCTTCATATCAGCTTGCTCAAGCAGGTTTGAACGTTGCAGTCCTGACCAAAGTATTCCCGACACGTTCGCATACTGTTGCAGCGCAGGGTGGTATCGGTGCATCTCTTGGCAATATGCAGGAAGATAACTGGCACTACCATTTCTATGACACGGTAAAAGGTTCGGACTGGTTAGGTGATCAAGACGCAATTGAATTTATGTGTCGTGAAGCACCTAAAGTTGTTTACGAACTTGAACACATGGGTATGCCGTTTGACCGTAACGCAGACGGTACGATTTACCAGCGTCCATTCGGCGGTCACTCTGCAAACTACGGTGAAAAACCGGTTCCACGTGCATGTGCTGCGGCTGACCGTACAGGTCATGCGCTTCTTCATACGCTTTATCAAAGCAACGTGAAAATGGGTACACAATTCTTCGTAGAATGGATCGCGCTTGATCTGATTCGTAACGAAGCTGGCGATGTACTCGGTGTAACTGCAATTGATCAGGAAACCGGTAATATTGCGGTATTCCAAGCAAAAGCGACATTGTTTGCAACTGGTGGTGCGGGTCGTGTTTACCGTGCATCTACCAATGCGTATATCAACACTGGTGACGGTCTTGGTATGGCGGCGCGTTCTGGTATTCCACTACAAGATATGGAATTCTGGCAGTTCCACCCAACGGGTGTTGCAGGCGCAGGCGTATTGTTGACTGAAGGTTGTCGTGGTGAAGGTGCAATCCTTCGTAATAAAGACGGCGAACCGTTCATGGAACGTTATGCTCCGACTTTGAAAGACTTGGCACCACGTGACTTCGTATCACGTTCTATGGACCAGGAAATCAAAGAAGGTCGTGGCTGTGGTCCTAAAGGTGATTATATCTTATTGGATATGACGCATTTGGGTGCTGATACGATCATGAAGCGTCTTCCGTCTGTCTTTGAGATTGGCAAGAAGTTTGCAAACGTCGACATCACCAAAGAGCCAATTCCTGTAGTGCCGACAATCCATTATCAAATGGGTGGTATTCCAACCAATATTCATGGACAAGTTGTTGTTCCTGAAGGTGCTGCGGATACTAACTTTGAAGCAGGTTATGATAAAAGTGGTGACGTTTACTCAAGCAATGGTGGTGAGCGTAACTATACAAAACCTGTTAAAGGCTTCTATGCAATTGGTGAATGTTCTTGTGTGTCTGTACATGGTGCAAACCGTTTAGGTACCAACTCACTGCTTGACTTGGTTGTATTTGGTAAGGCTGCCGGCGAACACATCATTGATTACGTGACTAAACATCATGGTGATGAGTATCAACCGCTTCCGACCACTGTATTTGAAAATACAAGAAAGCGTATGCGTCACTTGGATGAATCAACTGCGGGTGAAAATGCTCAAGAAGTTGCTGATGCAATTCGTGATATCGTTCAAGACCATGCAGGTGTATTCCGTACTCAAGCATTACTTGATGAAGGCGTGAAGCAAATTCTTGCGATTGAGCCGCGTGTTCGCAACATTCATTTAAAAGACAAATCTAAAGTATTTAACACTGCACGTGTTGAGGCTTTGGAAGTTGAAAACTTGTATGAAGTTGCTAAAGCAACCTTAATTTCGGCTGCTGCTCGTAAAGAATGTCGTGGTGCACATACTGTTGTTGATTATGAATTGCCAGCAGATCACCCAATTTATTCTTACGGCCGTCGTGATGATGAATGGATGAAGCATACTTTATGGTTCTCTTCAGACAATCGTCTTGAGTACAAACCAGTCCGTTACAAGCCAGTATCGGTTGATGCGATTCCACCAGCACCACGTACATTCTAATCAGGAGAATAAAGATGAGTAGAGGTATCCGTACATTCCATATCTACCGCTATGATCCTGACAAGGATAAAGCACCGTACATGCAAACGTTTAAACTTGAGTTGACTGACAAGCATCGTATGTTGCTTGACGCTCTTCTTGCGTTGAAAATACAAGACGAATCTTTAACGTTCCGTCGTTCATGTCGTGAAGGTATTTGTGGTTCTGATGGGGTAAACATCAACGGTAAAAACGGTTTGGCTTGTTTGTGGAATCTTAACGATTTACCAAACGAAATCACCATCCGTCCTTTACCTGGTTTACCTGTGATTAAAGACTTGGTTGTAGACATGAATCAGTTCTACGATCAATTCCATAAAATCCAGCCATTCCTGATTAACAATCAGCCTGCACCAGCGAAAGAGCGTTTACAGTCTCCTGAAGAGCGTGACCACTTGAATGGTCTTTATGAATGTATTCTTTGTGCATGTTGTTCAACAGCATGCCCATCATTCTGGTGGAACCCGGATAAATTCTTGGGTCCTTCAGCATTGTTGAATGCATACCGCTTCATTATTGACTCTCGTGATTCTGCAACGCAAGATCGTTTGGCTCGTCTTGACGACCCATTCAGCTTGTTCCGTTGTAAAGGCATCATGAACTGTGTATCAGTTTGTCCTAAAGGTCTAAATCCAACTAAAGCGATCGGTCACATCCGTAGCATGTTGTTAGACCAAGCAGGCTAATCCGTACCTGTTAAAAAAGCACACCTAAAGGTGTGCTTTTTTATATTTTAAATAACATAATGATTTATAGATTTATGCAAAAAATGTATGCAATGGGAATGGATGGTTGCTATTGGTAAAAAGTCAAATGACTGGAATTGTTTAAAATTAAGCCTAAATGACATGAAAGCTAAATTGAATTGTAGTTAAGTTGTTCGAATTGACAATTAAAGCACCAATCTCCAGCTTCAGTCTGCAAATTTGCTCTTAAAATGTTATCCTATAACATAAGCAAAGAGGGCCAGTTTAAAGATTGCGCTCTCTTTTGTTGTATTGGAATGATTGGCTTGGGACTATGGTCTACATTGAATCCAATTGTTAAATAAAGCACCATATGTTAGCTGAAAATAGTCATTATGTATTTCGCTAATTTATGAGAGGTATGTGTCAAAAAAATCAATTGTAACCAGATATCATGTTAGGATTTGATACATCGCTATATTTAAAAAAAGCACCTTGTTTACGTACATTTTTTCAACATTTTAGAGGATGTAGAAGGTTTATAAGTAGAGATGAATCGTTTTAGAAAAACTAGGTCGCGTAGTTATTTTTTCTAAGTCGATTTGCAAAAAAAATTGCTCGGTTTCGGTCGAGTATTTATGAGTGATGATGCCAATGAGGGCGTTATGATTCATTATTCACATTAGGTTATTCCTGGTGTAGTGATAACGCCTCATGGCTTATGCCTGCTGGGGACTAATGTCATATTACCAATTTGACATTACTAATCATGGGTTCGCTTAAAAAGCATCCTGAAAATGTTTTTGCAATAGGAAATGGGTCCACAAATGCAAGAAGTTGCTGACGCACTGCGTCTTGACACTGAACTAAGCGCTGACAGTGCAGCGTATATTGAAGAACTTTATGAACATTATTTGACGTCACCAGACTCGGTTGGAGCTGACTGGCGTGAATATTTCGATAAATTCCCTAAAGGTGATCAACCACATAGCAATGTACGTGAGCAATTCCTTTTATTAGGTCGCAATTCAAGCCGCGTACAGCCTGTTGTTCAAAGTTCTGTAAGTTCTGAGCATGAACGTCGTCAAATTGGCGTTTTACAACTGATTGCTGCTTATCGTAATCGTGGTCATCAAAAAGCAAAATTAGATCCATTAGGTCTGGCAAAACGTGAAGATGTGCCTGATCTTGATCTTGCTACGCACGGTTTGACTAAATCTGATTTCGATACAGTATTTAATACAGGCAACCTTGCACTGGGTAAAACACAAGCGACGCTTGGTGAAATGGTTGAAGCAATGGAAGCCGTTTATTGCGGTTCTGTTGGTACTGAGTACATGCACATTGTTGACACCAAAGAGAAACGTTGGATTCAACAGCGTCTTGAAGGTGCGAAAGGTCAATTTAACTTTAATGCAGAACAGAAAAAACACGTTCTTGAACGTTTAACTGCTGCTGAAGGCTTGGAAAAATTCCTGGGTAACAAATACGTTGGTGCTAAACGCTTCGGTGTTGAAGGCGGTGAATCATTTATCCCAATGGTAAATGAAATCATTCAACGTGCAGGTGCTGTAGGTTGTAAAGAAGTTGTGATTGGGATGCCACACCGTGGTCGCCTCAATCTTCTTGTTAATATCATGGGTAAAAACCCGGCAGATCTTTTTGGTGAATTTGAAGGAAAATCGATTCATAAAAAAGGTTCGGGTGACGTTAAATACCACCAAGGTTTCTCATCTAACGTGATGACACCAGGCGGCGAAGTTCACTTGGCATTGGCGTTTAACCCATCACACTTGGAAATCGTTGGACCTGTAGTTGAAGGTTCTGTACGTGCTCGTCAGGTGCGTCGTAAAGACATTGGTGGCGATGACGTATTGCCAATCATTGTTCATGGTGATGCAGCATTTGCAGGTCAAGGTGTAAACCAAGAAACCTTCCAGATGTCACAAACTCGTGGTTATACAGTAGGTGGTACAGTCCACATTGTGGTGAATAACCAAGTGGGTTTTACCACATCTGATCCACGTGATGCGCGTTCTACAGAATACTGTACTGATATCGCGAAGATGATTCAGGCACCAGTATTCCATGTGAATGGCGATGATCCTGAAGCGGTGATTTTCGTTACTCAATTGGCACATGACTTCCGTCATACCTTCCGTAAAGACGTTGTGATTGACTTGTTCTGCTACCGTCGTCGTGGTCATAACGAAGCGGATGAGCCAGCAGCAACCCAGCCAATGATGTATCAAGTGATCAACAAAAAAGTGACTACACGTGCACTTTATGCAGATCAACTGGTTAAAGAAGGTGTGGTTGACCGTGCAGCTGCGGATCAAATGATTGAAAATTACCGTTCAGATCTTGAAGCCGGTAAACATGTTGCCAATGCATTGGTACTCGAACCAAATACAAAAATGTTTGTGGACTGGAAACCTTATTTAGGTCACGAATACACAGATATTTGGGATACCACTTTCCCAATCGAACGCTTGAAAGAACTTGGCGCAAAAATGCGCGAGCTTCCTGAAGGTTTCGTCATGCAACGTCAAGTCTCGAAAGTGATTGATGAACGCTTGAAAATGCAAACGGGTGAAATGCCATTGAACTGGGGTGCGGCCGAAACTTTAGCCTATGCAACCTTGCTTGATGAAAGCTACATGGTTCGTATTACCGGTGAAGACGTGGGTCGTGGTACGTTCTCGCATCGCCATGCAAAATTGCACAATCAGGTGGATGGTGCGACTTATATTCCGCTTTGTCATATCAAAGAGAACCAGCCACGTACTGCAATTTATGACTCATTGTTGTCAGAGATGGCGGTGCTTGCGTTTGAATATGGTTATGCAACTACAATCCCGCATGGTTTAATCGTTTGGGAAGCACAATTTGGTGACTTCGCGAACTGTGCACAGGTTGTGATTGACCAATTCATCGCTTCAGGTGAAACCAAATGGGAACGTGTATGTGGTTTGACCATGTTGCTTCCACACGGTTATGAAGGTCAGGGTCCAGAGCATTCATCTGCACGTTTAGAGCGTTTCTTACAGTTATGTGCTGAAGACAACATGCAAGTGATTACACCGACTACACCTGCACAGATTTTCCATGCATTGCGTCGTCAAGCAGTTCGTCCAATCCGTAAGCCATTGATCGTGACTTCACCGAAGTCATTGCTTCGTCACAAACTTGCAACCTCTACTTTAGATGAGCTTGCAACGGGTACATTCCAGACCGTGATTGATGAAGTCGATCAAATCAACCACGCTGACGTGACTCGTTTAGTCCTTTGTGGCGGTAAGGTTTACTACGACTTACTTGAAAAACGTCGTGCGGAAAATCTAGATAACACCGCAATCGTTCGTATTGAACAATTGTATCCATATCCAGAACAACGTATTGCTGAAGTACTTGCTTCTTATCCAAACCTAAAAGAAGTGGTTTGGACTCAAGAAGAGCCGAAAAACCAAGGTGCTTGGTTATTCATTGCACCACGTCTATATGACGATGTAATGAAGTCTGCTAAACAAGTCCGTATCAGTTACGCAGGCCGTCCAGCTTCTGCTGCGCCAGCTTGTGGTTCACCATATTTGCATGCAAAACAACAAGCTCAGCTAGTAAATGACGCATTGGCGATCGTAGCTGAACAATCAGGAGATTCTAAATAATGGCAACCGAAATTAAAGCACCGGTATTTCCAGAGTCAGTTGCAGACGGTACGATCGCAACTTGGCACAAGCAACCAGGTGAAGCTGTATCACGTGATGAAGTGATCTGCGATATTGAAACCGATAAAGTTGTTTTAGAAGTTGTTGCTCCTGCTGACGGCACCATCGCTACCATCCTTAAAGGTGAAGGCGAGACTGTTCTTTCTAGCGAAGTAATTGCACAGTTTGAAGAAGGTGCGGTTTCTGGCGCTACTCAAACTCAAGCAGTTCAGTCTGAAGGACAAGTTGAACAAGCTGCTTCTCAAACTGAAGCGGGTGCTGCACCTGTGGTTGAGCGTGCTCAACCTGTTGCTGATCAAGCGCCTGCAGTACGTAAAGCACTCACTGAAACAGGTATTGCGGCTGCTGATGTTGCGGGTACAGGTCGCGGTGGTCGCATTACTAAAGAAGATGTTGCCAGTCATCAAGCTAAACCAGCAGCTCCCGCTGCTGCACCACTAAGCGTTGCAGTTGGTGAACGTATTGAAAAACGTGTTCCAATGACTCGTTTACGTAAACGTGTTGCTGAACGTCTTCTTTCAGCTACACAAAACACTGCAATGTTGACGACGTTCAATGAAGTCAACATGAAACCAATCATGGAAATGCGTGCTCAATACAAAGATGCGTTCGAAAAACGTCATGGGGCACGTCTTGGCTTCATGTCATTCTTCGTTAAAGCGGCAACTGAAGCACTTAAACGCTACCCAGCGGTAAATGCTTCAATTGATGGCGATGATATTGTGTATCACGGTTACTATGACATCGGTGTTGCAGTATCTTCTGAACGTGGTTTAGTGGTTCCTGTACTTCGTGATACAGACCGCATGAACTATGCTGAAGTTGAAAACGGTATTCGCGGTTTTGCTGCTAAAGCACGTGACGGTAAACTGGGTATTGAAGACATGACTGGCGGTACATTCACCATTACTAATGGTGGTACTTTCGGTTCATTGTTATCTACACCAATCTTGAACACGCCACAAACTGCAATCTTGGGTATGCACAAAATCCAGGAACGTCCTATGGCTGTAAATGGTCAAGTTGAAATTTTACCAATGATGTACTTGGCGCTTTCTTATGACCACCGTTTAATCGATGGTAAAGAAGCTGTAGGTTTCCTTGTGGCAATTAAAGAATTGTTAGAAGAGCCAGCTCGTCTTATCCTTGATCTTTAATTCTAAAGAATAAATTCATGGGCTTAGGGCGATCCTCTAAGCCCATTTTTGGAGATAAAAATGTCTCAACAGTTTGACTTAGTTGTAATTGGCGGTGGACCAGGTGGTTATGAAGCAGCGATTCGTGCGGCTCAACTTGGTTATAAAGTTGCTTGTATCGAAAAACGTATTCATAAAGGCAAGCCATCTTTAGGCGGCACATGTCTAAATGTGGGTTGTATACCGTCTAAAGCTTTACTTGATTCTTCACATCGTTATGAAGATACCGTTCAGCATTTAGATGACCACGGTATTACTACCGGTGAAGTTAAATTTGATCTTTCTAAAATGCTTGGTCGTAAAGACAAAGTTGTAGATCAATTGACTGGCGGTATTGCTCAGTTGCTTAAAGGCAATGGCATTGAATGGTTACAAGGTACCGGTAAATTACTTGCAGGTAAAAAAGTTGAATTCACTCCATTTGAAGGTGAAGTTCAAGTTTTAGAGCCTAAATACGTGATTCTTGCGACGGGTTCTGTACCAATTAACATTCCTTCAGCTCCTGTAGATCAAGACCTAATCGTTGACTCTACTGGCGCGCTTGAATTCCAGGAAGTACCTAAGCGTTTAGGTGTGATTGGTGCGGGTGTTATCGGCCTTGAGCTTGGTTCAGTATGGCGTCGTTTAGGTGCAGAAGTTGTTGTATTTGAAGCAATGGATGCATTCTTGCCAATGGCTGATAAAGCTTTGGCAAAAGACTTCCAGAAACTGTTGACCAAGCAAGGTATGGATATCCGTATCGGTGCGAAAGTTGCAGGTACTGAAATCAACGGTCGTGAAGTAACGGTTCAATATAACCAAGCTGGCGAAGACAAAACTGAAACTTTCGATAAATTGATCGTTTGTGTAGGTCGCCGTGCTTATGCTGAAGGTTTATTGGCTGATGATTCAGGCATTAAATTGACTGAGCGCGGTTTGGTTGAAGTAAACGATTGGTGCGCAACTTCTGTTGAAGGTGTATACGCGATTGGTGACTTGGTACGTGGTCCAATGCTTGCGCATAAAGCAATGGAAGAAGGCGTAATGGCAGTTGAACGTATTCACGGTCATGCTGCTCAAGTGAACTATGACACGATCATTTCTGTAATCTACACACACCCAGAAGCGGCGTGGGTTGGTTTAACAGAACAGCAAGCGACTGAAAAAGGTCACGAAGTTAAAACCGGTCAATTTGGTTTTGCAGTCAACGGTCGAGCACTCGCTGCGGGTGAAGGTGCTGGTTTCGTTAAGTTTGTTGCTGATGCAAAAACGGATCGTCTACTCGGTATGCACGTGATTGGACCTGCTGCGTCTGATATCGTTCACCAAGGTATGATTGCACTTGAGTTTGTATCTTCAGTTGAAGATCTACAGTTGATGACTTTCGGTCACCCAACTTTCTCTGAAGTGGTTCATGAAGCTGCACTGGCAGTGGATGGGCGAGCGATTCACGCAATTCAACGTAAGCGTAAATAAGATGAGTAAAAGAGCGACTTAGGTCGCTCTTTTTACATTTGATGGTTGTTTTTAATGGAACAATCATCTAAAAATAAAGATAAGAAAGATTTTAAAAAATGCCAATACTGCTTTGATGGATGTCTGGGTGTTGGTGGGTCATAACAAAGCGAAGAAGTAATAAAAGGTTATTCGATGAATTTACATGAGTATCAAGCAAAAGCGTTATTAAAAAAATATGGTATGCCTGTTCAAGAGGGTGTACTGGCAACCAATGCAGCAGAAGCTGTCGCAGCATTTGAGCAACTCGGTGGCAAGTTTGCCGTGATGAAAGCTCAAGTTCATGCTGGAGGACGTGGTAAAGCAGGTGGCGTTAAAGTCGTAAAATCCAGTGAGGAAGCTGCTGAATATGCAAATGGCATTATTGGTACACGACTTGTAACCTATCAAACTGATGCCAATGGTCAGCCGGTAAATAGTGTTCTGGTCTGCGAGGATGTTTATCCTGTTGAGCGTGAATTATATCTGGGTGCAGTTGTCGATCGTTCTAGTCGTCGTGTCACCTTTATGGCATCCACAGAAGGCGGTGTCGAGATTGAAAAAGTTGCAGAAGAAACCCCTGAAAAAATTATTAAAGTTGAAGTCGACCCTCTTGTGGGGCTTTTACCCTTTCAAGCCCGTGAAGTTGCATTTGCACTTAATTTAAAAGATGGACAAATCAACCAATTTGTCAAAATTATGACGGCTGCTTATCAGGCCTTTATTGAAAATGATTTTGCATTATTCGAAATTAATCCACTTTCAGTTCGAGAAAATGGCGACATTCTTTGTGTCGATGCCAAAATAGGAATCGATTCCAATGCACTTTATCGTTTACCTGAAATTGCAGCAATGCGTGATAAATCTCAGGAAAATGAACGTGAATTAAAAGCATCAGAATTTGATCTGAACTATGTTGCTCTTGAAGGTAACATTGGATGTATGGTGAATGGTGCAGGTCTTGCCATGGCAACCATGGACATCATCAAACTATATGGTGGTCAGCCTGCAAATTTCCTTGATGTTGGCGGTGGTGCAACCAAAGACCGAGTTATTGAAGCATTTAAAATCATTCTTTCCGATTCTTCTGTACAAGGTGTATTGATCAATATCTTCGGTGGTATTGTGCGTTGTGACATGATTGCAGAAGCAATTATTGCAGCGGTTCAGGAAGTACATGTCACTGTACCTGTGGTGGTTCGCCTAGAAGGCAACAATTCAGAGTTAGGGGCTAAATTACTTGATGAATCAAGTTTGAAATTAATTTCTGCGAATGGTCTGGCGGATGCCGCAGAAAAAATTGTTGCTGCAGTGAAAGCGTAGGGAGTATCAATCATGAGCGTATTAGTTAATAAAGACACCAAAGTATTGGTACAAGGCTTTACCGGTAAAAACGGTACATTTCACTCAGAACAAGCCATTGCTTATGGCACAAAAGTGGTGGGCGGGGTCACTCCAGGAAAAGGCGGACAATCGCATTTAAGTCTTCCTGTCTTTAATACCATGAATGAAGCAGTAAGAGAAACCAATGCTGATGCTTCTGTGATTTATGTGCCGGCACCTTTTGTTTTAGATTCTATTATAGAAGCTGTAGATGCAGGTATTGAGCTAATTGTAGTGATTACAGAAGGCGTACCCACATTAGATATGTTAAAAGCCAAACGTTATCTTGAAACTTATGGTAATAATGCACGTTTAATTGGTCCAAACTGTCCCGGAATTATTACACCAGGTGAATGTAAAATTGGCATTATGCCAGGTCATATTCATCAACCAGGTAAAATCGGCATCATCTCGCGTTCAGGGACTTTGACTTATGAAGCTGTAGCGCAAACCACTAAACTCGGTTTAGGTCAGTCGACTTGTATTGGTATTGGTGGTGATCCAATTCCGGGTATGAATCAAATTGACTGCTTAAAACTTTTCCAAGAAGATCCACAAACTGAAGCCATTATTATGATTGGTGAGATTGGTGGAACGGCAGAAGAAGAAGCCGCAGAATATATTCAGTCCAATGTAAGCAAGCCTGTCGTGGGTTATATCGCGGGTGTAACTGCACCGAAAGGCAAACGCATGGGGCATGCGGGTGCGATTATTTCTGGTGGTAAAGGGACCGCAGAAGAAAAGTTTGCTGCCTTTAAAAAAGCAGGCATGGCATATACCCGTAGTCCAGCAGAATTGGGTTCAACCATGCTTCAGGTACTTAAAGATAAAGGTTTAGCTTAATTTTTAGTTAAATTTAAAAGCTCTCATTTGAGGGCTTTTTTATTCAGTTGTAATAAAATTGGAGAAAATAAATGATAATCAGTTGAAAAATTAAATCTTGTAGAAGTTTAAAAATTTTAATTTAAAAATTTATAGTCGAATAAAAACTGTGCTTTAATTATAAATAGAATTACTCGCATAGGAATAAATATAAACAAGAAGAATAAAATAAATATTTTTCATGATTAAAATAAAGTGATATATATCACATTAATAAATAAAAACACAAAATGAAACACAAAAGCCAATTAATGTCATTAGGCTTGAGGGTATTGTTTATTACAATGCAACAATTAATAACAATGAATTGTGAATACTTTAAATATGAATAAAATGAATTCTAAATTAAATATACTTACTTTATCTTGTGGAACTTTATTGTTTTCTACATTTTTGCATGCAGAATTATTATCTAGAGATTCTGTTGATCCACAACGTGAAGAAACAGTGGGTTTGATTAAGCAAGGGCAAGTAGATGCAGGTTTGCAAAAACTCCGGCAATTATTGGTGCTTCAACCCAATAATCAAAAACTGATAGCTGACTTTGTTGTAATTTCCTATAACAATCAGAAATTTACAGAGCCAGATATTAAATATCTTTCGGGTATACAAACTGGCCTATTTCCAGAATATGGAAAGGTTAGCGTAGTTAAAGCGCTGCGTGATTTAAAAAAATTTGAATTGGCAGAACAATGGGCAAAAAAATTCGCTCAAACTGATCCTAATCAGAAATGGTTAGTTCTGATAGGGGTATTACAGGCAGAAGCGGGTAAAACGCTTCAAGCAAAAAAAACATTTTCTCAGATTGATATCAATTATGTCGAAGCTGATTATTTGGCACAGCTCGCTTATGCATATAGATTATTAAATATGCCGATTGAGGAATTGAATGCAGCTAGTCTAGCTATTGAAAAGAATCAAAATATCAGTACACAAGAACAGTATGCATTGGCACTTATGGGAAACGCTGATTATGCTAAAGCTGAAAATTATATTCAAAAGAATGAATTATTAACAAAAAATTCCCAACTTAGAGCTAATGCAAAAATCGGTGAATTTACCCAACGTATTCAAAACGCAATTGAGTATTACAAACTTTCAACTTCTCGTGATCGAGGAAATGTTGCTTATAAACAACTTGATCTGGTTATTGCCGATATGACAAAGTTTGAAGCTCAGTTGCCCAATGATGAAAATATCAAGCGTAAATTTTACTATGAATATATTTATGCGTTGAATGAGAGAAACTGGTCTGAAAAAGTTCTTGAGCAAATTCCAAAAATTGGATTGCCGATTGATCAAATGCCTGCCTATGTACGTCATTCAATTGCAGATGCATATTTAAAGACTCAGCAACCTAAACTGGCTGAAGCTCAATATAAGAGTTTGCTGAAAGAAAAAAACTATCCCAACTTTAAAGTCTATTCTGGTATTTATTACGCTTTAATTGAACAAGAAAAGTTTAAAGAAGCCAATCAGTTACTTTTAGATATGGATAAATTACTGCCTACTTTTCAATACAGTAATGCAAAAGGGGTTGATAAAGTCACCCATGATGACCGCAGTGAATATTTAGGATTAGTCGGTCTCAATTATGCGTATCGTAATGAGGATGCCAAGGCAGAACAACATTTTGAGCAACTGGTTGCCAAAGCACCCAATAATGTAGTTTATCAAAATCATCTAGCACTGGTGCAACGATGGCGTGAAAAGCCACAGGCTTCCGAATGGACATTGGCACAGTGGGATGGTATTGAACCTGTTGACCAGGGTGTTCGGGTTAATCATTTACAGAACATGCAAGCATTGGGTGATATTCAGCAATGGCGTAAGCAGAATGCTTATCTCATGCAAAATCTGCCAGGAGATACGGCAGTCATAAAAAGTAAGAAAGAACTTGATGATCGAAATCATGCCTCTATTCAACATCAGAGTATTTTTTCAGAAAGTGAATCTGATAATTCTGCCTTGCTGAATCGTTTAAAGGGAAGTCAAGAACAAGAAAACTGGACACGAATTAACACTCCCTGGTTTTACGACAATTATCGTACTTATGTAGATCATCATATTCGTTCGGCTGACTACACTGACGGTAATGTTGATGATCAACGCTTAGGTCTGGGGCTTGAATGGGCATCTCGTCGTAAAGTTGCAAATATTATGCTTTCTCAAAGCATAGGTGATCAAGACGATCGTTTTGGTGTGCAATTGAATTGGTCACAATGGCTGAATGACCATTGGCAGTATGTTTTAGCTTTCAATAGTCAGGCTGATATTCCATTACAAGCCATTAAGAATGGTGATGAAGGTCAGTCTTATACTCTTGGCATGAACTGGCAGCAAAATGAATCTCGCGAAGCGGGAGCAACCTATCAATTGACGGATATCGATGATGGAAATACTCGTCAGGAATTTTCCACTTATTTTAAACAGCAGATTTTTCAGTCACCGCACCATATTACCAATTTGATTTTAGGGGGTTATTACAGTCAAAACGATAAAGTTCAAGTCGATTATTTCAATCCTGAAGAAAGCTATAGCGCAGAACTGACTTTAAAGCATGACTGGATAACTTGGCGTCGTTATGACCAATATTTTAAGCAACATTTTCAAGCCACCATCGGAACTTTTGGGCAAGATAATTTTTCTTCGAAACCGATTTATAACGTGTTCTATCAACATGACTGGAAAATTAATCGAACATGGAGTCTAAACTACGGCATTGGATGGGGAACACATCCTTATGATGGTGAAGATGAAAAGAGAACATATGGGGTTGTAGGTTTTGAGGGGCGTTTTTAATGAAGCCAATTGTAAAAAAAATATTTGCAGTCATGACGATAGCAGTTTTGGCTATTCCTAACTTGGCGATGGCTGAAAATGAAATCAAAAATGCAATTGAAATACCAGATAATCTGTTTGTTACACTGACTTTCCATGATGTGCGAGATGATGTTGCCAAAACAGGAGATCGAGATATTTATGCAATCAGTACTAAAAATTTAGCGCAATTTTTTGCCTGGCTTCAGCAAGAAGGTTGGCATCCGATTCGCTTGCAAGATGTATGGCAAGCTCGCCAAAAGAAAAAGAGTTTGCCCCCTAAATCAGTATTATTAACCTTTGATGATGGTGCAATAAGTAGTTACACGCGGGTTTTTCCTTTATTGAAGCAATATAATTTTCCAGCCGTATTTGCGATTCCTACAAGTTGGATTAATGGCAATACCAAAGATGCCTATGAGGCATATGGTGAGAATAGTTTGATGAAATGGGATGAAATGCGTGAAATGCAACAATCAGGTTTAACTGAATTTGTTTCGCACTCAGACAATATGCATAAAGGCATTCTTGCCAATCCACAAAAAAATATGCAGCCTGCTGCAATTACTCGTGAATATTTCCCTAAACTTCAGAAATATGAATCTGATCAGGCTTATCAGAAGCGAGTGTTGAGAGACTTGAAAAAGTCTAAAGGAATTTTAGATTTTGAACTGGGTATTAATACGCTGGGTATTTTCTGGCCTTATGGGGCGGTGACGAAAGAAAGTGAACAACTTGCGACAAAAGCAGGATTACCCATGTCTTTTAGCTTAGGAAGTATGTCTACCCTTGCAGACTCGGGCAAAACATATCAACGTGCCCTGGTGATGGATAATCCCACACCTGAAATACTTCGCGCTCAGATGGAAGATTTTTTAACTTTTGCACGTGCCCCCCATAAGCAACGTCACAGTTTTGTCCGTTTTGATTTAACTGAAATGACCAGTCCAAATAATCAAATTTTTGATCAAAAGCTTGGACAGTTTTTAGATCAAGTGAGTGCATTAAAAACCAATATTATTTTATTGAAATCAGTTGCTGATGAGAATGGCGATGGCAAAATAGATGTTGCCTATTTCCCAAATCGTCAGTTGGAGATGCGTCAAGATCTTTTAAATCGTACAGTTTGGCAGGCACGTACACGTATTGGTAATAATGTATATGCAGAACTGCCCATTAGTCTGGAAACACAACAAGGTTTTAATCTTGCTAAGCTAACTGCTGATTTGGTTAAAAATAATACGCATCTTGAGGGATTGGTAATAGAAACTGGGGATGAGTTTCTATGTGCTGTACAAAATAAAAATTGGGATAATGCATGTAGCCAGAAAATAAATCAGGTTTTTCAGATTAAAGAAAGAACTAAAGAACAGGCTAAAAATTACGCAAACATTAGCAGTAATTATCAAACGGCTTTAAAAATAAGCTTAAAGGATAAGCGTATGGAGGGTTTAAAATCCTTAATTGAGCATAGCTTAACTTATAGTGATTTTCTTTATATAGAATTTGATCCTGTACGTCATCCTGAAATATTTAAAGCTGTAAAAAAGCAGCTCGAACAATTGAGTAATCAACAAATACAGCGCTTGATTTTTAGTTTTACGGTCACTCCAAATGCTACAAAGCGTGAATGGAAACAGTATCAGTACGATTATCAAACCTTAAAAAATTTATCTGTGCAAAAAATTGGTATTAATAACTACAAATTAAATGAAGGACAGAAGATTCAGGAAAATCTTTATCAGGAATTAAGCACCAATGCTAGTCCATTAACTTATCGAAATCCTTACGAGCGTAACCTTGCCAAGGGAGCAAAATAATGGAATGGTTTAATCAACTTAGATTCAGTGATTTTTATTTTGGCTTTGCTTTTTTCTATCCCTTATTTATGGCTTGGATTTGGATTGCAGGCGGCATTTGGTTTTATTTAAAGCATGAACGTAAACAACCTGCAATACCAGAGCCCAGTAAACATCCCTGCAGTATTATTATTCCTTGTTTTAATGAAGAGACGCAGGTTAGAGACACCATTAAATTTGCGATGCAAAGCCAGTATCCTGATTTTGAAGTCATTGCAGTAAATGATGGTAGTCGAGATAAAACTGCCGATATTTTAGATGAACTTTTACTACAATATCCAAAACTTAGGGTAGTTCATTTAGCTGAAAACCAAGGTAAAGCATATGCACTTCGTGCAGGTGCGATGGTGAGTCAAAATGAATATTTGGTTTGTATAGATGGTGATGCCTTATTACATCCGCATGCTGTGTTATGGATGATGCACAATTTGACCAATTATCCTCGTGTCGGGGCAGTCACAGGTAATCCACGTATTGTGAACCGGTCTAGCATCCTCGGTAAAATTCAGGTCGGTGAATTTTCATCTATTATTGGCTTGATCAAACGTGCACAGCGTACCTATGGACGTATTTTTACCGTGTCGGGTGCAATTGCGGGTTTTCGTAAAACTGCATTAGATCGTATTGGTTATTGGCGAGATGACATGATAACAGAGGATATTGATGTGTCATGGCGTTTGCAGTTTGATCATTGGGATTTGCAATATGTACCTAAAGCATTATGTTACATCTATATGCCAGAAACATTGAAGGGCTTATGGAAACAACGTTTACGTTGGGCACAGGGTGGCATTGAAGTCTTGTTTGCTTATTCCTTCAGCTTGTTTAAATGGAATTTACGTCGAATGTGGCCGATTGCGCTGGAATCAATTATCAGTGTGGTCTGGGCCTATGTGATGACGGGTATTATTGTCTTATATTTATATGGTCTGTTTTTCTCTTTACCTGGAGAGTGGGCAATTCAGTCACTCTTTCCTCAATGGTATGGGGTTATTCTAGGAATGACCTGTCTTGTTCAATTCTTTGTTAGTTTGTGGATTGATAAACCCTACGATAAAGACAGAATCTTCAGGAACTATTTTTGGGTCATTTGGTATCCTTTGTTCTTCTGGATTCTCACCATGCTGACCACAGTCGTTGCATTACCTAAAACAATTTTCAAAACTCAAAAACGTGCGCGATGGGTTAGCCCAGACCGTGGATTTAGAGGAGAAACCGAAAATGACTGATTTAAACAAATATTATCTTATTGAAGATGAGTCAAAGCTAGAAATTCCTGAATATATTGATCGACCGGAGTTTGTGCGCAATAAGAGTATGGGGTACAGTCTGCAAATTGCCGGGTGGTTTATTTTTATGTGGCTGTTTATGCCACTGATAACGTTATTCTTTTGGTGGGTTGAAGGTAAAACAATTTATCAGCAAATGGTGATCCAGGCTGCACCGGATAGCCAACTGAGTCTAATGAATATCATCGTCATGATCGCCATCTTTATTGGGGGGCTGTTGCTTTGGGCCACTTATAATTGGGTTCGCTTTCATGGTGAAGACCGTCGTAAAGCTCCATTAGCAATTGATGAAAAGCAACTAGCCAGTAGTTTTAAAGTTAATAGCCTAGACATTCTAAATATGCAACAGGCTAAAAATATGACCCTTTATTATGATGTAGAAGGCAAGCTAGAGTTTTTTGAGGTTAATCATCAATTAAAAAAGCGGATTTCAGCCTAGACGGCTGAGGATGTTCATTGACAAAATCATCGGGGTAATAACCAATGTGTTTTACCCCATTTTTTTCTAAAAATTTGATAGTTTCAATTATTTCTTGGGTTGAAAGTTTCTGATTGTTTTTCCAATTTACCGCTTGAAGTTCAAAAATAGTACGATTCAATTCTGGGTCGTATTTTTTTGATTGTTGAATTAAATCCAAATAGAATTGCTGATGATCATCTGCTTCTTCCATATAAGGCATCGCCATAATGGCATTGTAATCATAGTATTGATATGTGCTAGGCATAGATTGACTAAACCAATTTTCACTAACAGGATTCAATACTACGGGTGCATACATATTCCGTGCAGTGAGAATGTTCGGTTGCTGCTGTTTAAGTATCTTGCTGATACCTTCAGCAAATTGGTCAAGGTATGCTGTTTTAAATTGGGCTAATTGTGATTGTTTTGAATGTTTTGGTTGTTTTAATAATTGCTCAGAATTAAACCCCCAAGATTGGTACATATTTTGGGCTTTTTTAGAAGAATCTTCATAATCGCTGAGCGTGATATCATCATGATAAAGCACACCATCGACTGCATTGGATTTTATAAAATCTAAATAAATTTCAGAAACATATTTAAGGTTTTGTGGATCAAATGGAGAAACCCGAATATAACCTTGCTTGCCTCCTTTACTATGGGAAACATAGACAATGTTGTAGTTTTTGGGGAATTCCCAAGCCATTAAAGGCAGCCAAGCATATATATGCTGCACTTGGGTCTTGCTGCGAATTTGCTTTACAAGGCGTGGAAAAAGATTTTCTCTTAATGGGATATGACGATTTTTGAAATAAACCTGATCTACCGAGCCATTGGCATCAGGATCGGCAAAAGCCTGTAAAAAAATGGTATTCGGTTGAATCTGTTGAATCCGTTCTATTAAATTCTGAATATTTTTTTGTTGCTGTTTTTTATCTTTGTCATATACGTAGTCAATATCGATATGCATAATTCGCATCTGATCAATTTTAATGGTTTTGTCCGCAGATAGAGTGGATTTTTTGACAGTATTCTGCTGAACAATTTCATCAATAGGATGGTGTTTAATTTGAGTTAAGTGAGCAGAGTTTGCAGATAAAGGCAGGCAGCCTAAACTTAAATAAAGGCATTGGGTAAAGCGATTTTTATATCTTTTTTTTAAATTTATCATTTTTATTTGTACTCGTTTTAAGGGGTCTGTTCACTGCATAGTTCATTATTGTTTTTTAAATTAGAAAACTAGTTGTGACTATATTGTTATCAGAGGTTGGTAAATAAAAGATATTGAGCTTGAAGCGAAAACTTTTTATTTTGAATATGGCAGCTCGTGCATGGAAACTCTTGCTCGAAATATCACATAAGTTTTCTTGGACAATTTGCCAACTAAAACCATATTGGTATTGTAGCCAGCGGCAATAATTGCTCCATGGGTATAGAGGTAATTGCATCAATGCACAAAACTTATCAATCAAGCACTTCCAAAATTCACCAATTTCAGAGCGATTGTCGCAAATCATCAGAAAAGAAATAGACGGATTGGTGATAAAAGAAGAATCGCCATTCATTCTTAAAAAAATTGCACCGAGAGATTCGGCCTTTACCGCCGGTTCATGTTCTTGCATGATCTGGCTATTTGGGAAAATGGAACAATGCCATTCCACGGCAGCTTTGGTATTTTCTTTAAAGCATACAGCGGGTAAATAGAGTGAGTCATTATTGTGCTCTATATATCAATATCAGCAAATAATGTAGCTTTCTACACATATAACTCAAGTAAGTTTATGCAGTGTAATTGTATAAAATTTATTCAATAAAATTAAAAAAAGCAGCCTATACGAAGGCATTTTTTTAATTTTGAGCACTTGCCAGAATAAGTTTGCTTATGGCTATAAACTTCAGCCTGATTTTAATCACTCTGGCTTAATTTAAGCAGGTTTGCATACGTACTTTCATGTCTAAAGCTTGTTGTACAATAAAGCTTTTCATCCAATTGAATTGTTGTCCCATTGGATTGGTTTTTAGTGCCGTATTTAGAAAATCCAACTTGGGCTGATTGAACAGTTGGCTTTCCATTGCTTCTTTAAATTGTGCACTATTGGCTGCAAGTGGAAGAATGATCAAATAGAAGGCTTTAGGATAGTTATAAAAGGCATAAAGCAAGTTAAACGCTTTTTGATCGGCCTTTAAATTTCTTGCACCAATTTCATAACTTCGGTCCTGATTGCTGTGGGTGGCACCAATCAAAAAATCAAACTTATTATCCAAAAGTCGTAGACCAAACTGTAGCCCGATTTGGTCAGCAGTAAGCCCATGTTGAACAAAATTATTCAAGACGGAGCCATCCTCATTTAAGTCTTCTTGAAGCACCAGTAAATGCGGATTGTATTGATAGATATAGCCGGCGAGTTGTGCATGTTCGAGGTTGGATTTAATCGTGTCGATTGTAAGGTCTAGCGTAGGCATAATTCAAAAGAACAGAGGAGATGGGAGAGTCTGGATACTGTATGAAATTTATAAGCCGAATAAAATATATGTTTGAAATGAAATAGCGATTAGCTTAGATTTTATATATTTTAAGGTTGGGTTGTTGTAGCTGTGATGTCTGGATAAAATAATAGAACAGCAGTTAAGTGAATTATTAATAAAAACTTATAGTCGTTATTAGTTAAGCTCTATATGATAAATATGCATATTAATATAATAAAACAAGCAATAGTTGGGATAACTAAATCTTTATAATGAATATATATATTTTTAAAAGTGTAAATAAGTACACGTTGATCTGAGCTGGTGTTGTCAATGTCCATAAATGAGGAAAGACTTACTCATCTTAAACAGCTTGAAGCTGAGAGTATTCACATTATCCGTGAAGTGGCTGCCGAATTTGAAAATCCGGTCATGTTGTATTCCATTGGTAAAGATTCTGCAGTCATGCTGCATCTTGCCTTAAAGGCATTTTATCCCGCAAAACTCCCATTCCCACTACTGCATGTAGACACGGGCTGGAAGTTCAAAGATATGATCACATTCCGCGACAACATGGCCAAAACCCATGGTTTCGATTTGATCGTGCATCAAAATAAAGAAGGTAAAGACGCTGGGATCAACCCGTTTGATCACGGTAGCTCTAAATATACCGACATCATGAAAACCCAAGGCTTAAAACAGGCTTTGGATAAATACAAGTTCGATGCTGCTTTTGGTGGCGCGCGCCGTGACGAAGAAAAATCACGTGCCAAAGAGCGTGTATATTCTTTCCGTGATACCAAGCACCGTTGGGATCCTAAAAACCAGCGTCCTGAACTTTGGAACCTTTACAACGGTAAAGTGAACAAAGGCGAAAGTATTCGTGTATTCCCCTTATCAAACTGGACTGAGCTTGATATCTGGCAATACATCTATTTGGAAAGCATTCCATTAGTACCGCTTTATTTGGCTGCAGAACGTCCTGTAGTTGAACGTAGTGGCACACTGATTATGGTTGATGATGAACGTATGCCTTTATTCGAGGGCGAAGTTCCACAAATGAAATCGGTACGTTTCCGTACTTTAGGGTGTTACCCATTAACGGGTGCGGTTGAATCGACTGCCAACACCTTGCCGGAAATTATCCAGGAAATGCTTTTAGCCACAAGCTCTGAACGTCAAGGTCGTATGATTGACCATGATGAAGCAGGTTCGATGGAAAAGAAAAAGCAGGAAGGTTACTTCTAAGAATCTAGAATCTCTCCCGACCTTTCTCTAATAAAGAAAGGAAGAAATTCCCTTTTTCATAAAGAGGAATTTAGGGAGATTAAAGAGATTCTAAACAACCGATTTCTAATGAATTTGTGGAGTTTGAGCGATGTCTCATCAATCAGAATTGATTAGCCAGGATATCTTGGCATATTTAAAACAGCATGAAAATAAAGATCTGCTACGTTTCCTGACTTGCGGTAACGTGGATGATGGTAAAAGTACCTTAATTGGTCGTCTGCTTTATGATTCAAAATTGATCTATGAAGATCAATTGCAAGCCGTAACCCGCGACTCTAAAAAAGTCGGTACAACTGGCGATGCACCTGACTTGGCACTCCTTGTAGATGGTTTGCAAGCTGAACGTGAGCAGGGCATTACCATTGATGTAGCGTATCGTTATTTCTCTACCGAAAAGCGTAAGTTCATCATTGCCGATACTCCGGGACATGAGCAATACACCCGTAACATGGCGACAGGTGCTTCAACTTGTGACCTTGCGATTATTTTGATTGATGCGCGTTACGGTGTACAAACGCAAACGCGCCGTCATACTTATATTGCAAGCTTGCTCGGTATTAAGAACATTATTGTTGCGATCAATAAAATGGACTTGGTTGAATTCTCTGAAGCGCGCTTCAATGAAATCCAAGCCGACTATGCAAACTTCGTAAGCCAATTGGGCGACCGTAAGCCAACTAACATCATCTTTACCCCTATTTCTGCATTGAATGGCGATAACGTGGTGAACAAGTCTGAACATACACCTTGGTATACTGGTCAAACCTTGATGGGTTCACTTGAATCTGTTCAGATTAACCGTGATACCGCAAAACGTGATTTCCGTTTCCCGGTGCAGTATGTCAACCGTCCTAACCTCAACTTCCGTGGTTTCGCAGGCACGATTGCGCTTGGTGAAATCAGCGTAGGCGATAAAGTTGTTGCGTTGCCATCGGGTAAATCTTCAACGGTTAAAGAAATCGTTACTTTTGATGGCAACCTTGAACACGCATTTGCAGGTCAAGCGGTGACATTAACGTTGAACGATGAAATTGACGTATCACGCGGCAATATGTTGATTCGTGCGGATCAGGGTATTCCTGCCATTTCACGTTCTGTTAAAGCAACTGTGGTTTGGATGGCGGATCAGCCGCTTGTACTTGGCAAGTTGTATAACATCAAAATTGGTACACAAACTGTTCCTGCAAAAGTGACTGGCATTAACTTCCGTACCAATGTGAACACACTTGAACAGATGCACGTGGATCACCTTGAGCTGAATGCGATTGCCAATGTTACGGTTGAATTTGATGCGCCAGTGGTATTTGACCGCTATCAGGACAGCCGTTACACCGGTTCGTTTATCTTCATTGATCGTTTGAATAATGTCACGATTGGTGCGGGGATGGTGGAAGACACGGTTGAATGGTCTGCTCATACCAACCCTGTAACAGCGGAAGATCGTGCGGCACGTTTAGGTCAAAAACCTGCGTCAATTACTGTATCTGCTAAAGCATTGGAAAATGCTCAAGTGCTTGAAAACTTGTTGCTTCAACAAGGCATCGTAGCGATTGCGAAAGCTGACCTTGATGCTACTCAAGTTGCACTTCTTCGTGAAACGGGTATTGCGGTCATTACCACTGTTGCAGAAGCGACAGATGTAAGCTTCACGCAAGAATCCGTTGAAGAATTGGCTGAGAAAATTGTGGAATTGGTTCGTCTATAAGACTGAGCTGATTTGAAAGAAGACCCGCTGAAAGGCGGGTTTTTTATTATAAAGAACGATATGATTGTGTTCTTCTTTTCTCTCGTGTAATGGGAGTTTCATGAAACCTTTGATCAAGTGCATCCGCTAAATCACGTACGTCTTCATTCTTATTAATTATAAATTTTCCATTTTGGAAATTAATATGACTGAGATATTGTTGGACATTATTAATAAATTGAGCTTGTTCAATAGCAGAAAATGAATTAAAACGCGTTTGGACAGCGTTAATTTTTTTTCTTACAGGAGTTGAAACTTTTTTGATATCAAATCCTGTGGCTGTGTTAAAAATAGTTGAATTTACAAAGTTGCTAACTTCAACTTCTGTAGCTTCTTTAAATTGCTGATCGATTCCTCTGAAGATGTCTGTCAATTTGGAGATATCTCTAAAATATAATTTTTCTACAGATTCATCATAAATCGCATCTGGTATTTCATTAATCAAAATAATCGGATCAACTGAAATATTGGGTTGATCATTTAAACCTGTCCAATTTAAGCGCGGTTTCTTAATAAGCATTGAATTAGGCACTTTTTGATAAAAAGTGCGTCCATTTACTTTATCAATTAATGATAGAAAACGGATGGAAGTATATTCGTCGGACGAAATTTGAACCCAATCATTACTATTTGCATTTAAGCAATCTGTAATGGGATTTTTGATATTTTTGGAAAGTAATGAATCTAAAAAGAACCATTGATCTTCCTCTAAAGAAGAATTAGGGGAGTAGGAGAGAGCATGTTGTAAGTCTAGATTACGATACTCAGCAAAGACGGAAATTTCTTGCTGATATAATACTTTTTTAATCGACTTTCCTACTTTACCAAGTAATATATCCATTAGTGTAAATAAACTCCTATTTAAAATTGAATATATGTATATTCGTTGATTTTTTTGACAGTAATTGAATTGGTTAAATCTTGCTTTTTAAGATCATTAATATTTTTAATATCGTACTTTATAATTAGTAGTATTTTCAAACCTTTAGTGTTTGTGATGTGATAGAACTTATAGCCTAAGACTAAAAGAATAGGGTTAAAGAAAGCTGATCTAGAAAAATATAATAAAGTCGCTATTACAATAAAAATTATAAAAAATGCTTTGAATGTACTAATGCTTATAGCAACTAATATATAGCTTAAATAAATTGGTAAAAAATACTCATTGGCAGGTTCAATATTGGTAATAGAATTTGTAGAAATTGAATCAGTTGCTCCAGTTTTTCCAAGTAAAATGGAGATTTTTCCGATGAAAAGGCAAACGAAAAAGATAAAAAAATAAATCAAAATCGACATAAAAAATTGATTGTCGTACATTGAACTTATGCAGAAATCAGAAAAGTGATTAATTTTGAGTGCAAACCATAAATGAGTTGAATTTAGCCATAGATCTTCGTGGCTTATTAAAAAAATAAGTATAGATAGTAGAAGCGAGCTGATTATCAGCAGAAGTTTGGCAATCATTTTGAATTACCACAGTAATTTTTTGATAAGTATATATAATTTTTCTTATAAGATTAAAGAGTTATAGGTTTTTAGCGACATAATTTGTCGTAAATACAAAATTTGACTTTAAAAATAATAATAGAAATATTAAGATATATCTTAATTAATCTTAAGGTGTGTCTTTGCTATGCCAAAATCAGACCTGATTGCAGACATCGAAAGCATACCTACACCACGTAAACGTCTGTTTGAAGCACGGCATATGAAGCTGTTGGTGCTTCATCTTGTTTCTCATGCACCTAAGTTTAGCTACGATATTATCAAAGAAGTGGGTGATATTGTCGGCTGTGGATATACACCTAGCACAGGTACAATCTATCCAACACTAAACTATCTAGAAGAGCATCAATATATCGGCTCAGAAATCACTGCGTCTGACCGTAAGCAATATAGTGTTACATCTGAAGGGATAGAGCATCTAGAAGCAGAACAAGCCACTGTAGAGAAAATCCTGTGCCGTTTCGATACGCGCAAGCAAATCCATAACAATGAACAGTATTTAGATATCAAGCGGGCGATGGAAAATCTCAAAACTGCGCTTCGAATTAAGATCCAGCATAGTGGACTTAATCCAGAACAAATTAGACAAATTGCAGAAAAGATTGATCAAGCAGCAGTCAATATTGCACGTTTATAATCTACATTAAAATTCTAAATCTATAGGCAATAAAATGAAAAATCTCGCCAAGTTTCACCCTAAACATATGGTATGGCTGATGCCTCTGTTTTTATCTGGCATCATGAGTGGCGCAATTTCTTGTTTTAACATGATTATAAATAAAGGTTTTGGGGATGGATTCTTTGCCTTGTGGCTGCATGCATGGAGTTTATCGTGGCTGATGGCATTTCCACTGATTCTCATGGTTCTGCCTTTGGTTCGTCGTTTCCTTATGCTATTTATGGCTAAACCAAATTAAACCGGCATCTTGGGGTATTTCTCCAGATGATGCTAGGCTCTCAGATATAAGCAGGAGTTGGCTTCAAAGCGCAGACGAACTATGTTGAAATAAATCGCAGATAGATAAATAGTTAATAAATTGAAAGGGAATAATCATGTCACAAACCAATATGCAGCAAGTCATTATCACGGAACCGGGCGGGGTGGATAAACTTGCCTATGAAACTGTTGAACTACCAATAGCCAAAGCAGATGAAGTTTTGGTGAAAGTCCATGCTTTCGGTATTAACCGCCCAGACATCTTGCAACGTCAAGGTTTGTATCCAATGCCTAAAGGTGTAACCCCAGTTCTTGGTCTGGAAGTTGCAGGTATTGTCGAAGCTATAGGCAGCAATGTTACCAAATTCAAAGTTGGAGACAAGGTTTGTGGTTTAACCAATGGTGGTGGCTATGCAGAGTATTGTGTGGTTCCGGAAAGCCAAACTTTGACTATTCCGGCAGGCGTAAGCTTTACACAAGCGGCTGCTATTCCTGAAACCTTCTTTACCGTGTGGGCCAACGTGTTTGAAATGGGTAAAGCAAAAGCCGGCGAAACCGTATTAATTCATGGCGGTACAAGCGGGATTGGTACGACTGCCTTGATGTTGTGTAAATCACTCGGTATCAAAACTTTTGCAACTGCCGGCTCGGATGACAAAGTTGACGCAATTTCCCATTTGACCACAGGTATTAACTATAAGACTCAAGACTTTGAACAAGTGATTAATGAGCAAACTGACAATAGCGGTGTGGATGTCATTTTAGATATGGTCGGTGCGCCATACTTGGAACGTAATCTGAATTTGTTACGCCGTGATGGACGTCTGGTGTATATCGCATTCTTGGGTGGGCGCAAAGCCAAAGAGATCAATCTTGGTCCAATCATGATGAAGCGTTTGACCATTACCGGCTCAACCATGCGTGCGCGTAGCACTGCTGAAAAAGCGGAAATTACGCAAGGCTTGCAAGAAACCGTTGCGCCATTATGGGCAAAAGGTGAATGTTTACCCATGATCTATAAAACATTTCAGTTTGATCAGATTCAAGATGCGCATGCCGCTATGGATACTGGTGAGCATGTAGGGAAGATTGTGGTGGAAATCATCTAACTATTCCACCTTTAAATAAAGAAAAGCCAACACTTGTTGGCTTTTCTTTCGCGTAAAATAAAACAAGTAATTTAAATTAATTTATTGAAAATAGTAAATAATTTTTAAAAATAAGCAAAAGTGTCGAACATTTGACACAACCTGTCAAAACTGAGGAGTAAATTGGTACTTAAGTTAAATCTGACCAAATTGTTTGGTTTTGATTGAATATTCACGAAATAAAGGGAATATATGATGAAAATATTATCAGCTCCATATACCCATGCTCACAGTTTCCGTGCCTTAAAACGCCTGCATAAAGCCATTATTCGTAATCAGATATTACATTCCGATCTGCATAAGCTTTATCAAGCCATGCTTCATTTGGAACGTTATGTAGAACGCCTAAACCGTAAACGTTATAAAAAACCGTCCAGCGCTTGACGTTAAATCCTGAGTTAAAGTCACTCTCTTCTATTAGCCTTAAGTAGAATTAAATATTTGAAATATTATTTTTATTAGTCGGTATAATTTTTTCATAATTTAAAAATTTTGAGCATTTTATGCAGTGTGCTGTAAAAGTACAAAGAGGGGATTTATGAAGGTTAATCCTTCAACGCATGAGCGCCTTGCGGAACGGTTGGCATGTATTTTAACTAAATTAAATGTAGGACATCAGTTAAGCGTACAGGAGCTGGCGCGTGAGTTTCAGGTTAGTAATCGGACCATTGATCGTGATTTTGACCGGCTAAATTCCTATCTTCCTTTAATGCAGGATGCGAAAACAAAAAAATTCTATCTAGAGTCTTCTTATCTGGGTCGTTTCCAATTACAGGATATTAAAAATTTTGCCCAGTTGTCTGGAATTAATGAGCTTTATCCGTCTTTGGATATCTCCTTTCTAAGAGAGCTATTTGCTGATCGCGCCAATCTGGTCTTCTCTGCCAAAGGCTACAACTTTGAAGATGCGACGCAGTATGCTGAACACTTTAAGGTGCTGACGGGAAGTATTCAAAAAAGACAGCAAATTGCCTTGTTTTACAGGGATCAAATGCGGGTTGTAAAACCGTATCGATTAATTCATCACATGGGTAACTGGTATTTGGCGGCTGTACGCAAGCAGGAGCTGCGTGTTTACCGTCTGGGTCGTATTGATAAAATTCTTTCTAGCCATCGGCTTGTACAATTCGAACATGATCAGGCTGTGCTGCAGCAATTAAAAGATGAAGATGGGATTTGGTTTCAGCATGAAAAACAGGAAGTGATTTTATCTGTCCATCCAGAAGTAGCAATTTATTTTAAACAACGCAGAATTTTTCCGGAACAGATAATTTTGGATGAATCGGCAACAGGAGAGTTACTGATTAGCTGTCAGATTCGGCATCAGAAAGAGTTAAATCCACTGGTACGTTACTGGATTCCTCATCTGAAAATTGTTAAACCTGAACATTTACAGCAAGAGCTGGACAATAGCTTGCAAGGTTATTTAAAAGGAGCTTAAGCAAAATAACTAAAAATTTAATAGACATAATTCTGGGATAAATTTCAGACATAAAAAAACCAGCATAAAGCTGGATTTTTTATTGCACCATTTTAAGAAGTATTAAAATGGTGCCCGAGGCCAGACTCGAACTGGCACGCTTTGTGGGCGGGGGATTTTAAATCCCCTGTGTCTACCGATTTCACCACTCGGGCATTTTACAAGATTGGAGGCGGAGGTCGGAATCGAACCGGCGTACACGGAGTTGCAGTCCGCTGCATGACCACTCTGCCACCCCGCCATCTCTTGGTGATGCACATATTAGCAATCTTTGAAAAAAAAACAATACTATAAATAGTGTATATGCACATAAAATCGGCATATAGAATAAAATTGGCTAAATAATCATGTATTATTTGCAAAATTGATTCATATCAACACTTGGAGATGTGCCGTGGCATTAGTTTTAGATGGTCGTGCATTGGCGAAGCAAATTGAAGCAGACTTGTTAACTCGCGTTGAAGCGTTAAAAGCGAAAACAAATCGTACCCCCATTCTTGCGACTATTTTGGTAGGTGATGATGGTGCATCTGCAACTTATGTACGGATGAAAGGCAATGCTTGCCGCCGTGTGGGTATGGATTCATTAAAAGTTGAATTGGGCACAGAAACCACGACGGAACAGCTTTTGGCTGAAATTGAAAAACTCAATGCCAATCCGGATGTTCACGGTATTTTGTTGCAACACCCGGTACCAGAACAAATTGATGAACGTGCATGTTTCGATGCGATCTCTCTAGCAAAAGATGTTGACGGTGTCACTTGCCTTGGCTTTGGCCGTATGGCAATGGGCGAAGCAGCGTATGGTTCTGCAACACCCGCAGGCATCATGACTATTTTGAAAGAAAACAACATTGAAATTGCAGGTAAACATGCAGTCGTTGTTGGCCGTTCTGCAATTTTGGGTAAACCGATGGCAGCAATGCTGCTTCAAGCCAATGCGACCGTGACGATTTGCCATTCACGTACACAAAATTTAGCTGACTTTGTTAAACAAGCAGATATCATTGTGGGTGCGGTAGGTAAAGCGGAATTGATCCAAAAAGACTGGATTAAACAAGGTGCCGTGGTTGTAGATGCAGGTTTCCATCCACGTGACGGCGGTGGTGTCGGTGATATCCAACTTGCAGGTATTGAAGAAATTGCTTCTGCGTACACGCCTGTTCCAGGTGGTGTCGGTCCAATGACCATTACCACTTTGATTCGTCAAACGGTTGAAGCTGCTGAAAAAGCTTTAGGTTAATACCTTATTACATTTGAATAAAAGCTATGTGAATTTGAAATTTGCATGGCTTTTATTTTATATGAAGGTTAATAATCATCAACATGATGATGTCTTTTCATTATAAATTTAGTTGTTTGGAATCACCTTCGGTTCGACCTACTTTTGTTTCGGCAAAAGTAGGCAAAACTATTGTCATCCAAAAAAACTCGTCAAATAATATGAGAAAATTATTTATCGCAGAAACATTATCTTTTATATAGCATCATGTCTCGGACAGTTGTACATAAAGACGGCACGTATGGTATCAAGGGTTAAAGACTTATTCTGCTTTAACAAAGGTTAAATTTTTAATGAGCTGTACATTGCAATTTTCTAAAGCACCTGAAAATCTTATCTATGCCTTGCATGAGGTGATTCCCGGTTGTGAACTGATGGCGCAGCAATTGCCTGAAACGCCAATTTCACTGTGGCTGATTCCACCGGTATTTCCTACTGATCGTTTAGATGATGAGGTGATTCGTCGCATCTGGAACAATACACCGTATTGGATTTTTTGTTGGGCATCCGGGCTTGCGATGGCGCAGTGGCTGCTTGCAGAGCCGCATCATGTCAAAGATAAGGTTGTACTCGACTTTGGTGCAGGATCTGGTGTAGTGGCGATTGCAGCGAAAATGGCAGGGGCTAAACGTGTGATTTGTTGTGATATTGATAAGGTCAGTTTAGATGCTTGTCGTGCCAATGCAGAATTGAATGGTATAGAGCTGAAATATCTGGATGACTTGTATAAGGCAGAGCAGGTTGATGTACTATTAGCCGCTGATGTTTTATATGATCAATGCAACCGTTTTTTCTTGGATGAGTTTTTAAAATTTGCACCCGAGGTTTGGGTGGCGGATAGCCGCGTGAAAAACTTCAGTCATCCAAACTATCAAAAACTAGATGAACGCAGTGCCACGACTTGGCCTGATTTGGATGAATCTAAAGAATTTCGGAATGTGAGTTTTTACAAGACGCTGTAAACAGCGTCTTTTTATTTAACACAGCCTTTAAGTCGATTAAGAACAGATATAACGAACCACACTTAATGTACTTGGACGAGCCTCTAAAGCTTGGCGAGTTGCCATGTCTTCACTGTTATACAAATCTGGCGTATTGCTTAAGCTTACACTAGTGCGACTTTGACCCAGTTGACGACCATATTGTGGAGTCTGTATTGCTGGATTGGCAATTTCATTTATGCTTAAAATATCTATTTTGTATTGTTTGTTTAAGCCCAATACTTTTTGACAAGCACGTTGTAATTTTATCTCATCTACTTGCTGGTTTTTGCGACCTGCCAAAGTATAGACCAAAGTTGCCGAGTTAGATGACTTGCTCTCAACTTGATAACCTACATTACCATTGTATTGAAGCGGTGTGCTTTGACACGCAGCAAGTCCAAGCGCCATAAAAGCTAAGCCAAGCAATTTATAGGTATTGTTCATCTTCAAAAGTTCCAAGCGTTTTTATTGTATTGAGTATGCCATAAGCCTGCTTTTTTAACGATGTAATCAAGGTGTTTATCCAATAAAAAAGCTTTCCAATTATGACAAGGTGGAAAGCTTTTTTAGATGACTGTTTAACTAAATTCGCTGGACTGAGTCGTCGCTAATCATGCTGTGTTTTTTGGTATCTTTCATGAATAGCTAGGTAATGAGTGACAAGCCAATCATGAAGAAAATAGAGTAGAAGAAGTGGTTTTTATAACCTGCATTTTTCAAGTTAAGCGCAATAAGTTCTGCTGTACCGCCAAATAAAGTATTGGCAATGCCATACGCTAAAGTCACACTCAATGCATGAATGTGTGCAGGGAAGAGTTCAGCTTTAATAACCGCATTAATTGCAGGGTAGCCCGTTATAATGAGCATGCCACTCATACAAAGCATGAATGCGGTGGTTGGATGAGTGGCAGATCCCATGCCATTCAACTAAATGACTTGCAGCGCTACCAAGGATAGATTTGAAACGAGTTTTCTATCAAGTTGCAGAGCGGCAACCTGAGCAAATGATTCTGTTAGAACAATTAATTTTCCAAAAAATGTTGGCAAAATACATCCTTTTAAGTTTTTCTAGACCAACAAATTTAAAAACATATATTTTGTTGTAAGAGATGGAAGTAAATTTTTACAGGTGCGTTATACCCTTATATTTCGCTTTTTCATTTAACTGTAGTCTGGACATTGTTTTTATTTTGACCGTTTAGTAAGTCTAACTGATTATTGTTATTCAATAGAACAGTAAATAAAAAGCCTCTGAGAGAGGCTTTAAAAAATAACGGGGAATTAGTGTTCTTTAATTTCTGAATGGTGTTTGGTGTCTTTCATAAAGATATAAACAATCAATGAGATAAAAATTAAGATGGTGACATAAATAAAGTACCAAGATTCATGTCCAGCTTCTTTGAAACTCAGTGCAAAAAACTCTGCTGTTCCGCCAAAGAGCGTATTGGCAAGTGCATAGGGAAATGCGACGCCTAATGCACGAATATGTGCAGGGAACATTTCAGCTTTTACTACAGCATTGATTGAAGTGTAACCTGTAACAATGATCAGGCCGACTAAACAGATCCAGAATGCAGACCAGTAGTCTTGAGTCTGTCCGAGTCTGTCAAATAAGAAATAGGTAAATAGAACGCCCAATACCCCAAAGGCAATCATGATTGGCTTACGTCCGATTTTATCGGATAAGGCTCCGGCAAAAGGTTGTAAACACATGAAAATAAACAGCGCCAGAGTGGTGATTTGCGTGGCTTCAGGTTTGCTAAATCCCGAGGTGTTGACTAAATATTTTTGCAGATAAGTGGTGTAGGTATAGAAGGCCACCGTACCACCTGCAGTTAAAAACAACACAGTAAATGCCTGTCTAGGATAATGTTTGAACAGTGCAAACATACTCGATTCAGGCTGATTCTTATCTTTTTGTGCATTTTTAAACGATTGGGTCTCGAGGAGTCCACGTCGAATATAGAAAACGACTATGGCCAAGCAAGCACCGATAAAGAATGGAATTCGCCAACCCCAGTCATGCAGTTGTTCTTCAGTCAGTACCAACTGCAAAATAAGCAGAACGCAGAGTGCAGTAAGTTGACCGGCAATGAGAGTGACATACTGGAAACTGGAAAAGAAACCGCGTCGGTTTCGTTCCGCCATTTCACTTAAATAAGTGGCACTGGCACCATATTCTCCACCGACACTTAAGCCCTGTATAAGGCGGGCAACCACAAGAATAATGGGCGAAAACACCCCGATTTGGTCATGTGTTGGGGAGATCGCAATCATGAGGGAGCCAATGCACATTAGGGTTACAGAAAGGGTGAGCCCTGATTTACGTCCTTTTTTATCCGAATAAATCCCCATGATCCAGGCACCAATTGGGCGCATTAAAAAGCCTACTGCGAAAATGGCGGCAGCTTGAAGCAATTGTGCTGTTTGACTGCCTTTGGGAAAGAAGGCATGCGCAAAATATAAGGTAAATGCGGCATAAACATACCAGTCATACCACTCGACCAAGTTACCGGCTGAACCACCCAGAATGGATTTGACCCGTGTTTTGGTATCTAGATTTACTTGAGCAACGTTATCTTCAATCATTTGTCCAAATCCATTTTGTTATTATTTTTAGATGTTAAACCTATTGTTTTAACGATATAAGCATACGAGTTTTTAGTTCTGTATGAAAAATGTTCGAATTTAAGTCTCTGAAAGTGAAGTAGTTGAAGGGGAGAGTAAGGTGAAGGATCTATATGCATGGTTTATTTCTGATATGACAACCCCATTGTTATTTTATATTCCTTTCATTTACCCGTAATTTCCAAGTGTCATTTCAGCTTAAATGGTGGTAAGTTTCCTAGAATAACAAGCAATTTAAGTAAGTCAGCTGTTTTGACAAGATTAGAGGAGGTGGGCATGCAAATGAGTCAGCCGGTCTATGATGTGGTAGTGGTGGGCGGAGGCATCAATGGTGTCGGCATTGCAGTCGACGCTGTTGGGCGAGGGCTATCTGTATTTTTATGTGAAAAGGATGATTTAGCCAGTCACACTTCCTCTGCGAGCAGTAAGCTTATTCACGGTGGTTTGCGTTATCTTGAACATAAAGAGTTTCGTTTGGTTCATGAAGCACTGATTGAACGTGAAGTCTTATTGGCCAAAGCCCCGCATATTATCCGTCCTTTGCGTTTTATCATGCCTCATCAGCCACATTTACGCCCTGCCTGGCTCATTCGGACGGGGCTATTTATATATGATCATTTGGGAAAACGAGAAAAATTAGCAGGCTCAAAGCATATTCATTTTGATCCAGCAACCAGCCCTTTAAAACAAGAAATAACCCAAGGTTTTGAGTATTCAGACTGTGCTGTAGATGATGCACGTTTGGTGGTTTTAAATGCGATGCAAGCCCATGAGATGGGGGCGCATATTGTCACAAAAACGCGATGTACATCTGCATACCGTGAAAATGGGCTGTGGGTGATTCATTTGGAAAATGCCCAAGGCACTTATCAGGTTCAAGCCAAAGTATTGGTGAATGCTGCTGGACCGTGGGTTGCACAATTTATTCAACAGAACTTAAAACAAAAATCACCGTATGGGCTTCGACTGATTCAAGGTAGCCATATTATTGTGCCAAGAATTTATGAAGGGGAGAAAGCTTTTATTCTTCAGAATGATGATCAGCGAATTGTTTTTGCAATCCCGTACTTGGATCAATACACCTTGATTGGGACCACGGATCATGAATATGATGGCGATCTAGATCAGGTCAAGATTACCCAGTCTGAAATTGATTATTTGCTGGATGTTTATAATGATCATTTTAAGCATCAGCTCGGTCCTGAAGATATTTTATGGACCTATTCAGGGGTACGGTCTTTATGTGATGATGAGTCTGATAATCCATCAGCAATCACTCGTGACTATACTTTGGCGATATCTCAAGACCCACAAAATGATACGCCGTTACTTTCAGTGTTTGGTGGGAAACTGACGACCTACCGAAAGCTGGCTGAATCTGCAATGGCACATTTGCAACCTTTCTTTCCTTCAATGAAAAAGTCATGGACTGAAAAAGCGTTGTTACCTGGTGCAGAAAACCTGATTTCGATTGAGCTTTTAATGCAGCAGATTATGCAAAGTGTCGAAGATGTGCCATTCCAGTTGGCTTCGCGTTGGGCGCATGCCTATGGTTTACGGGTATGGCAGTTTTTAAAGGATGTTTCAACGACCGATGAACTGGGTGAAGACTTTGGACACGGCTTATTCGCCAAAGAAGTTGATTATCTTGTAGATCAAGAGTGGGCCAGAACCAGTCAAGATGTTTTATGGCGCAGAAGTAAACTTGGTTTCCAATTTACAGAGCATGAGATTCAATTATTGGATCACTATCTTGCGAAATTGCATCTTAAAAGATCGCAAGATACTGCAGCTTAAGTTGTTAGACATGCAATAAAGACCACTGAGTGGTCTTTTTATTTGAAGCAAATTCTAGTAATAATCTTAAATCAAATTTTGAATTTAGCTTTTGATTTATCTTTCTGTTTAAATTTCAATGCCGTCATGCAGTGCAGTTCACAGGGGTATTCCATTGAACTACTGTACTAAAAACCACTGGCCTTATCCTACCCCAAGGCCAGAAACCCAATTTTTGGCTTGCGTATTATAATTGATGACCACGTTGTAACCGACCTGGTGTGTGCGCTCGACTCAGCGCAAATATAGCTCATCTACATTGCCCTAAATACCTTTGCCAACTGTACTTCACTTTTTGATCTGAAAATTGGCTTGAGTCATACCCCCCTTTGATTGCACAGGTGTAAAGAGCTGACTGCTCTAAACCATAGCTAGGTTAGATCAACCGAACAGGCAAGCTGTTAAAGAGGACAATGTTTTAATATGAAATTTTATCTTTATAGTTTTTATGAAATTATTTGCGGTTATATTAATAGAAAAAAAAGGCCACCGAAGTGACCTTTTATTCATTAATTCAAGAGATTAAGCAGATTTTACCGCTTCTAAAAGCTCGTTTTGACGTGCTTTAAGCGCAGCAGGTAAACGTTCACCTAGTTTAGTGAACAATTCAGTGTGACTTTCCAATTCTTTGATCCATTGATCTTTGTCTTGCGCTGTAACAGTTTCGAACTGCTCTTTAGAGAAGTCGATCCCTGTCCAGTTCAATTGCTCATAAGTAGGAACCAAGCCGATTGGTGTTTCAGTCGCTTCAGCGCGGCCTTCACAACGATCAATCATCCACTCAAGAACACGCATGTTTTGACCGAAACCAGGCCATACGAAGTTGCCTTCAGCATCACGGCGGAACCAGTTTACGTTAAAGATTTTAGGAAGTTTGTTGCCCGCAGCTTCCGCTTTAACAGCGACTTGTTCACCCAACTCTAACCAGTGAGAGAAGTAGTCAGCCATGTTGTAACCAGCAAATGGAAGCATCGCAAACGGATCGCGACGAACAATACCTTGTTGACCAACAGCAGCAGCAGTGGTTTCAGAACCCATAGTTGCAGCTTTATAAACGCCATCAACCCAGTCGAATGCTTCAGAAACCAAAGGCACGGTATCTGCACGGCGACCACCGAAGATGAACGCAGAGATTGGCACACCAGCTGGATTTTCCCAGTCGGCATCAATAGAAGGGCATTGACCTGCAGCAACAGTGAAGCGAGCATTTGGATGCGCAGCTTTTTCACCAGCAACGTGTGGTTGGCCTTTCCAGTTAGTCAGGTTCGCAGGTGCTTCTTTAGTCAGACCTTCCCACCAAACTTCACCGTTTTCAGTCACAGCAACGTTGGTATAGATTACATCTTTAGTCAATGTGGCCATACAGTTCGGGTTGGTTTTGGTATTTGTACCCGGTGCTACACCGAAGAAACCAGCTTCAGGATTGATTGCATATAAGCGTCCATCTTCACCTGGTTTGATCCAGGCAATATCATCACCTACAGTTTCAATTTTCCAGCCTTCATAGCCCGCTGGTGGAATCAACATTGCAAAGTTGGTTTTACCACAAGCAGAAGGGAATGCAGCTGCGATATAGTGTTTTTCACCCTGTGGATTAGTCACGCCAAGGATGAGCATATGTTCAGCTAACCAGCCTTGTTGACGACCCATAGAAGATGCGATACGTAAAGCCAGGCATTTTTTACCCAACAATGCATTACCGCCGTAACCCGAACCGTAAGACCAGATTTCACGAGTTTCTGGGTAGTGCACGATGTATTTTTCAGGGTTGCAAGGCCATGCAACGTCTTTTTGATCTTGTTCTAGCGGAGCACCTACAGTGTGTACGCAAGGAACGTATTCGCCATCAGTCCCAAGAACGTCATAAACAGCTTTACCCATGCGAGCCATTTTAGACATGCTTACAGCAACGTAAGGAGAATCAGTGAGTTCAATACCAATGTGTGCAATATGACTGCCTAAAGGACCCATAGAGAAAGGTACGACATATAAAGTACGACCTTTCATTGAGCCATCAAATAAACCGCTTAAACGCTTACGCATTTCAGCAGGCTCTTCCCAGTTGTTTGTCGCGCCTGCATCTTCTTGTTTTTCTGAGCAGATATATGTACGACCTTCAACACGAGCAACGTCAGAAGGATCAGAATTAGCTAAGTAAGAACCAGGATGCTTTTCTTGGTTAAGCTCTTGCATAGTGCCGTTAGCGATCATCAAGTCGATATAACGTTGATATTCTTCTGCGCTACCGTCACACCATTCAATTTTCGCTGGCTTCGTTAATTTTGCAATTTCTTCAACCCATGCAATAAGCTTAGGGTGTCGAACGAATTCTGGTGCGTTCACTTGGGTCATGGTGAGGCCTATCTCATATGTGTACAGTTTGAATGTACAAAGTACAATCCAAGCAATGGGATACACCGCCTGGATGGAAATATAAAAAAAAGTGGCTGTATTAAAGCATAAAATCATAAAAAAAATAAGACTAAAGAGGTATGTGAAATAGGCGAAGAGATAAGGTTTATTATATTTTTAATTTATTTAAAACAATAACTTATATTTTTTAAATAAGATTTGAAACAGTATTTTTTTATGTTATGAAGGTTATTTATTTAAATTATTTACTTTAAAAACAGTATGTTATTGATATTTTTTTTATGAGAATTATTATTGATTAAATAAATGGTTGTCATTCGAATTTTACATAAAGAGGCTTTTAATTGCTGATAATTTGGACAAGATTAGAGTAATTGCTTCAAAAAGATATAAAAAATGTCAGAACCTTTAAAGCCCTTATCACTCATATATAATGAAAAGTCTGGATTTCATGCAGCGAATAAAGATGAAGTCTTTGAGCAGCTTATGACAAATTTAACTGCGTATGGCTATGAAATTCAGGCTTTTGAAATTGGTGCAGAGGTGAGTTTTGATCATTTGATGAACAAAGTCATATTACGCCATCAACAAGCCCATGAGCTTGGGGTGATCGTTGCAGCAGGGGGAGATGGAACCTTAAACGCAGTTGCTGCGAAACTTATGCAAACTGAAATACCCATGGGGATCTTGCCCCTAGGAACATTCAATTATGTGGCACGATTACTCAATATTCCACTGGATCTACTAAAAGCTGCGGATGTGATCGCCACAGGAAAGATGCGTGAAGTACATGTGGCACAAATCAATGATCATATTTATTTAAACAATGCCAGTTTGGGGCTATACCCCTTATTTATTCAAAAACGTGAATTATATAACCAGCGCTTGGGTCGTTTTGCTTTAAATGCGTATACATCAGGTCTGGATGTGTTAATTCGTGACCGTAAAGAACTAAAACTTGAAGTCGAAGTTGATGGAAAAAAATATCCTGTTAAAACGCCCCTGATCTTCTTTGGCAATAATCAGTTGCAACTGGAAGAGATGAACCTTGGTATTGCTGAATCTGCTCAAAAAGGAAAGGTCGCGGGTTTAGTCGTTGCCAAAAGTGATAAACGCACCTTATTTAAAATTCTATGGCAATTAATCAAGGGAAACTTGGAAAAAGCACCAGATGTGTATTGTTTTTCAGCAGATGAAGTCAAGATTTATTCAAAACGGAAAAAATTAACGGTTGCTTTAGATGGTGAAATTGTTGAAATACAGCCTCCACTTAAAATTTCAGTGCGTAAAAATGCCTTAAAAATGATGGTGCCCCATGATTCTGCATCTGTCTGATCTGCATTTTGGTACGGAAAAACTCGCCTGTCTGGCGGCAATCCGCTTATTTTGCCAAGAGCAACAAATTGAAGCGGTTGTAGTGAGTGGGGACTTAACCCAGCGTGCACGCTACATACAGTTTTATGATTGCAAAAAATTCTTGGAAAGTTTAAATCTGCCGTATTTGGTGGTGCCAGGTAATCATGATATTCCGTTGTATCAGCTGTGGAGCCGTATCTTTAGCCCATTTACCCGTTATAAATTGTTCTTTGGCAATATGGAAACCAGCTTGGAAACTGAGCATTTTTATATTATTGGGGTAAATAGCATTCGGCGGCGTTATCACACCCGCGGCCATATCTCATTGCAGCAAATCCAGCAGGTTGACCAATCGTTAATGATCGCTCCTGCGAATAAAATCAAACTGATCGTGGCGCATCAACCTTTTTATACCCCACCGAATGATTCGCATGGTGTGAAAGATTGTCCCATGTTGGGACGGATGGCTTTGGAGTCCTGGAGTCAAAGTGGGTTAAATGGTTTATTGCATGGGCATCTGCATCAATCGGCAGTTTATGATTTAAACCGGATTTATCATTTAGGCGCAGCACATCCAGTACTGGATATTCATGCCGGAACGGCGACTTCATATCGGCTACATCATGGCTTGCCAAATAGTTTTAATGTCATTCATGCAAATGCAGATGTGCAGCATTATTATTTTGAAGAACAGCAAAAAAAATTTGTATTAAAAGAAGAAAATGTTGAATAAATACAGAAATATCTGAGATCGAATAAAAAATACACAAAAAACAGTACTTTTTTTTGCTTGCCCCCTTGAAGCGTTTTTTTCCATCCCCACCAAAGTGTCATCGAAATTATTTTTTTGATGATGACCGATGGAATAACAAAGTCATCATTACTTTACTATAAAAGACTTAGTCTGATGGAGTTTCCAATGAGCAACATTCGTCCATTACATGATCGCGTAGTTATTCGTCGTGTTGAAGAAGAAACTAAAACTGCTGGTGGTATTTTACTTCCGGGTTCTGCTGCTGAAAAACCGGCTCAAGGTGAAATCATTGCAGCAGGGAATGGTCAGATTACTGACAATGGTGTACGTGCTTTAGACGTTAAAGTAGGCGACAAAGTATTGTTCGGTACTTATGCAGGTACCACTGTAAAATTTCAAGGCGAAGAACTTCTTATTATGAAAGAGTCTGACATTTTAGCCGTTTTAGAAGACTAATTCAGACCTGTTTCAGTTAATCAAATTATTGAAAATTAAAATATTTGGAGTAAAGCATGTCAGCTAAAGACGTAAAATTTGGTGATTCAGCTCGCAGCAAAATGATTGCAGGCGTGAATATACTTGCAGATGCGGTAAAAGTAACTTTAGGTCCTAAAGGTCGTAACGTTGTCATTGACCGTTCTTTCGGTTCACCACACATCACTAAAGATGGTGTAACGGTTGCCAAAGAAATTACGCTTAAAGACAAGTTTGAAAACATGGGCGCGCAATTGGTTCGTGAAGTCTCTTCAAAAACCAATGACATCGCAGGTGACGGTACAACCACTGCAACTGTATTGGCTCAAGCAATTTTGAACGAAGGGATCAAATCAGTTACTGCGGGTATGAATCCAATGGATTTGAAACGTGGTATCGATCTTGCAGTTCGCGCTGTGGTTGAAAACATTAAAGCCACTGCTAAACCTGCTTCTGATACCAAAGCGATTGAACAAGTTGGTTCGATCTCTGCTAACTCTGACACCACTGTAGGTAAACTTATTGCGCAAGCAATGGAACGTGTTGGTAAAGAAGGCGTTATCACTGTTGAAGAAGGTTCAGGCTTTGAAGATTCGCTTGACGTTGTTGAAGGTATGCAGTTTGACCGTGGTTATATCAGCCCGTACTTTGCAAACAAACAAGACACGTTAACCGCTGAACTTGAAAATCCGTTCATTCTTCTTGTTGACAAAAAAATTGGCAACATTCGTGAATTGATCAGTGTGTTGGAAGCGGTTGCTAAAACAGGTAAACCACTGCTTATTATTGCTGAAGATGTTGAAGGCGAAGCGTTGGCTACTCTTGTAGTGAACAACATGCGCGGTATCATTAAAGTATGTGCTGTTAAAGCACCTGGTTTTGGTGACCGTCGTAAAGCAATGCTTCAAGACATCGCGATTTTGACGGGCGGTACTGTAATTTCTGAAGAAATTGGCATGTCACTTGAACAAGCGGCTCTAGAGCACTTAGGTACAGCGCATAAAGTAACTGTTTCTAAAGAAAACACTGTTCTTGTTGATGGTGCAGGAAATGCAGCTCAAATTTCAGATCGTGTTCAACAAATCCGTGCACAAATTGAAGAATCTACTTCAGAATACGACAAAGAAAAACTTCAAGAACGTGTTGCTAAATTAGCAGGCGGTGTTGCAGTCATCAAAATCGGTGCTGCCACTGAAGTTGAAATGAAAGAGAAAAAAGACCGTGTTGACGATGCGCTTCACGCGACTCGTGCTGCAGTTGAAGAAGGTGTTGTTGCAGGTGGTGGTGTTGCGCTAGTACGTGCAGCTAAAGTGCTTGATGGTATTGTTGGTGCAAACGATGATCAAAATGTCGGTATCAACATTTTACGTCGTGCGATTGAAGCACCGCTTCGTCAAATCGTTGCAAATGCAGGTGATGAGCCTTCAGTTGTGATCAACGCTGTGAAAAATGGCGAAGGTAACTTCGGTTATAACGCAGCGACTGGCGAATATGGCGACATGCTTGAAATGGGTATTCTTGACCCTGCAAAAGTAACACGTTCTGCACTTGAGCATGCTGCTTCTGTTGCTGCATTAATGCTTACAACTGAATGCATGATTACTGATATTCCAGAAGATAAATCTGCTATGCCTGATATGGGCGGTATGGGTGGCATGGGCGGTATGATGTAATTCATACTGATCATCCGATCTGAAAAAATCCCCGCAAAATGCGGGGATTTTTTTTTAAAGAATCATATTCAAATGATTCATACGCTAAGTTTGACTAATTACTTTAATTCTCTATTCTTAAGAAAAACTAATTAATAAATTTTTTATCTGTGTGTAACTGGTGAAAATAATGAATAATGAGTTAGAGAATCTAATTATCGGGCAAATTTATGAAGCTGCTTTGGATGCCAGTTTGTGGCCTAAGGTAATTCAACACATTGTTCAATATACTGAAAGCAAAGCTGCCATGTTCACTGCTCTAGATCAATTAAATCCCGCATATAATTTTGTTTATACCTATAATCTTCCGCAGCAAAGTATAGAAAGCAGTCAACAAGAAAGAATAAGAATTATTGATAAGAAGTTACATTTTCCACTCTGGCAAAAATTAGGTATAGGAAATACTTTAAGTCAAAATTTATCGCACTATAGTCAAATGTTTGGGACGGATGAGTTTATTTTTTATGAAAAATGTTTAAAGCCTATCGGGATTTGTTTTATTGCTGCGGTGTTGTTGGATCAAGGTGATCATCAATGGTCTGTACTTGGAATTCATCGGAGCGAGCAAGATCAACCTTTTAGTCAATTTGAACTAGATATTTTAAAAAGAATGGGTTTGCATTTGCGACGCGCCCTGCAAATTCATAAACAATTAAGTTTGGCTCGTTTAGAAAATCATAATTTATACCAAATACTGAATGCAGCAAAAACTGGTATTTTACTGATTGATATAGATAGAAAAGTGCAATATCTCAATCAAAAAGCGCAATCTATTTTTGCAAAATCCAACGTAGTTGAACTGGATAAAAATAATCGAATTAATGTGAGTAAGACAGCTCAACCCGATTTAGAACAATTAATATTGAGCGCTAGAGTTGAATCTGAATATACAAAAAAACAGGTCGGCGGGTTATTGGCATTAACTGATCAAGCTGGCCATAAGTTTATGCTCACTGTTGCACCTTTTAACAGTACGCAGCATTTTGCAGATTTAAAAGACCATTTAAAGGAGTATGTGCTTCTATTCATTACTGAAACAGAAAAAAAATATAACCTTGCACTACCTTACTTAAAGGAAGTTTATGGGTTGTCGAAGAAGGAGTGTGAATTGTGCGAATTATTTGTTAATGGATATAACCTTGAGCAAATTTCAGTGCATTGCAACTTGACATTAAGTTCAGTACGGACTTATCTAAAAAATATTTATGCAAAAATGCAATGTAATAGCCAGGTAGAGTTTTTATATAAATTAATTGGCCTTACTCTAGATTTTGAACATGTAAGTTAATCTATCCAGAAGCTGATTCTGGATAGATATATCTTGATTATTATTCGGTAGCAACAAGAGTATCAGTAGTATCAGTAGTATCAGTAGTTAGGAAGTCTTTATTGAAAGTATATGAAATATCACCGCTGACAAGAGTTAAAGATCCAGTAACAACCGTGTAGGTAAACGCTGGATAAAGCGTTGTTCCGTTTACAAGTCCTGAACAGCCAGTTGTATCCACTATACTTTGAGTGGCAAACACAGTTCCATTGGTCGTGCTGTATTTACCGTATTCAACCCCCTGCGTCGGTGTGTCACAGTCATCATTTGCTAAACTGTCAATATACATATAATAACCGTCACTAAAGAATGTGATTGCATTTGTATCACTGAACCAGTTGTCCTGAAGATTGTTTGCAGTGGTGCTAATCCGTTTTAATTTATTTTCACCATTCGTTACACCAGATTCGACCAGTGTTAGGTTGGTTCGATCATAATTTAAGGTAAACGGTACGCCTCCGTTTGGATTAGACAGTCCTAGCTCGCCATTGGTATCAGCCTCAATTGCTGGATTAATTTGTCCAGTAATTGGATTCCAGTCCAATGTACCGGATTCTACGCCGCTACCCGTTAGATCAGTTCCATCTACTTCGCCTAATATATATTGCCCAGAAGGAGAAATATGAACAACTACAGCATCCTGACCGGTATGACTCAACTCCCAGCTTCCAGCAATATCTTTATAGAAGGCATTTTCCGAATTAGTGAGTGCAGTTTCTAATGCAACTGGAGTTTTATTAAGTTCGGTAAAAACAGGATCTGTAATAAATTGAGCATAAGTCTGGTTAAAGTTGATGGTGTTGTCAGCTAGTGCTGTGAAGTCAGCAGCACTAATTTGGATGCCATTGTCGTAATTGGTATCGGTGTCAAGTGTTTGTAAGAAAACGATAATATTTTGACGAACATTTTCTATAGTAGATAATTGCAATGGAGTGATTCGAGGAGAAGCTGGAATTGAATCACCTAGCTGTACACCACCAATAAAAAATTTAATGGTATCGCCCGCTTTATAGTCAAAATAACCGTCAGCATTGGTTTTAGCTTTTATACCGCTACTCGTTTGATATTCAACGCCCGATACTGGTCCATCAACGAGTTGTCCCTGTTGAGTGGTAGTGGTAGGGGGTGGGTTAAAATCGTCATCGTTATCGTCATTACATGCTGTAAGTAAGCCCGCAATGGCAAATGCCAAGAGCACTTTTTTCATTTTTCTACTCCATCATAACCTTTGATTATTGTGCATAGAGCATAAACAAGCTGAATGTGCGCAAAATATCCTCAAATTAGGATAAATGGATTATTTTTCGTCACTTTTTATAACAATGTAATAAGTTGTAAAAATTAAAAGAGATATTTTGTGTTGTTATTCAAATGATTTAAAAAATGAAATGAATTTAATTTTTAAATACACTTAGCGAGAGTGATTTTTAAATATAAAAATTGTTCCACTTTGATTTTTTTAATATTTATTAGGGGCTGTTGATATTTACTGTTCATAATTAAACCTATAAAGGTCGCCATAAAAATATACAGGCAAAGCAATAGAACTTTCATAATTTCTTTTGAGCTTTATATCGAGGAGCTATTCCTCTAAACTGCTACAGGAAGGAATATCTCGCCATGCACAGCCTGTTCTAATTCTATAGAGAATAGCTTCAATAAAATGAGGTGACTTTGAGTTGTAGTGACTGAATAAATTACGCAAAATAACTTTCAACTTTTGCCAGTGTTGATCTTTCAGCAGGGTACGAGGCATAGCGAATAGTAAAACTGGGTTTGGCGATTTGATTTTACTAATTCGATATTTTTTAAGCTAAAAGTGTCAACCCACCCTACTTATATTCAATTATTTAATTTTGATATAAGCAGGTTGAGAAGAATCTGGATAAATAAATACCACCAACGCATGTTGAGTGCTATTGGATTTTATGGGTGAGATTGGGTTGTTTTTAATCGTAGCAAGATGTTCATTATTTTTATTATCCACTAAAATAATATCGCTGTCGCGTAATTTAAGGGGTTGATCTGACTGATTATTAATCTCAAAAAAATACGTCAATTGAGTGCTTGTAATACCATTCGATTCTATTTTTTCTGATTTAAATAAATCTGCCTCAATATCTACATATTTCAGTGCATTATTGACTTGTATAGTTTGTACTTGAGGGATTTGGTATTTTTCAAAATCTTTGAACTGATTTTTATCTTGGTCAAGCGGTTCGATTGAATGGGCATGCAAAGAAAAATAACGCCTTTGTTGGGTTTTATCGTCCATTAATTGCAATAAATTTGAATTTTTCTCGTCGAAAGTAAATGTTCCCGAAGATTCTTTTTGTATAGTCTTATGCTTAAAGAAACTAATTTCTTTTAGGCTATAAGTCTTGTTTTGATGAAGTCTGATTGATACGAGTTTTTTTTCACAAGTCTTACAGGGGATAAATGCTTGGTAATGACCAACCCAGCTGGGAATTTGAACCTGTATCGGTTGTGAAGGCTGTTCAGATAGATTAAATTTTTCATTCACCGAGGATGTACTATTCTTATTATCGCAGCCACTTGAAAGTAATAGGGCAAAAAAACTAAGTGTAATCATCGCTTGTTTCATAATGATCATTTAATTAGAAAGATATTTTCTAACAGTAAGCATAACTGAATGATCTCGCTAGTATTCATTCACTAAATAGACGGTTTATTTGTAGCAAATCGTGACCAATATACCGAAATAGAGGAACTAAAAAAGCCCGATTTCAGGCTTTTTGTGCAAATCAGAACGAATCTGAATTAATTAAGATCTTTGTGTAATTTGTAATTAAGCTTTGAATCAATCACTTTGCCTGTGTTGATATCGCGAGCTTCAACAAAATTCTCACCTACAAAAAATTTACGATTTTCACCTGCTTTATCCAAGCGAATGACAGATGGATTATCAGGATCGAAGCTAAAGGTGCCTTTGACTTTAGATTCATTATTTTTTCCTTTACCCAAATATTTTTGTGCTAATTCATAGGTTTTATCTGCTTTTAACTCCAGTTCTGTTTCAATACCTTGGCAATCGGCACATGGAAACACACCTTTATATTCACCGGCCCAATCCAGTGAAGTTTCTGCAGTATCACCCATTGGGGTTGCGGGTTGAGTCGTGGTAGGTTGCATAGATTCAGTTTGAGTAATTGTATTTTCAGGTGCTTGATTGTTTTGATTTGTATCGGTATTTGGTTTGCTACAGGCAGTTAGAGCGATAGTGATAAGAGGCAGAATTAATATTATTTTTTTCACGATTTCTTTCCTTTTATAAGGCAACGTAACTTTTAAAACTACGTAGGAAAGAAGGTTTATTAAAGATTTTTATTGTTTGTACTTTGTTATTTCCTGCATGAGTTTTTATGAGATATGAATATCTTTATTTAAAATACACTCTGTAAATTTTCTTGATTTCTAAAACTAATAAGTTTTTGCGAGATATAAAGATTAAAAAAAATATCCATTTCTTTTAAATTATACATTTATATATTAATTGATTGTTAATTATACATGTTGAGCTATCTTATTTCAGTGTCCTTGTTAAAATCTGCGCACTTTATAAGGGTGTGGTGTTTTTGTGTTCGAAAAATTAGCTGAACAAAGTTTGGAAATGATGGGCTGGGAAATTGATAATCATTGGCCGCTTGATTTAGATCAGTGCGTAATGATTGCTGCACCACATACCAGTAATTGGGATGCTTTATATGCCCGTTTGGCCCTAAAAGCCTTAGGGGTAAATGTTCGTATAACCATTAAAGACAGCTATATGAAGTTTCCGTTTAGACCATTTGTACGAGCTTTGGGTGGCATCGGTATTGACCGCACACCCAAAAAACAAGGCGAGCCGCGACTAAGTATGGTTGAGGTCATGGCTGATTTATTCAATCACAATCCCAAGCTGGTAATGTTGGTAACGCCTGAAGCTACGCGTGCAAAACAGGAACAATGGAAAACCGGATTTTATCATGTGGCCACTGCTGCCGGTGTACCGATTGCTTTGGCTTATATGGATTATGCCAAGAAGAAAACCGGAGTAGGAAAAATTGTGTATCCTACTGGAGATTATGAAAAAGACATGGCCGAGATTATGGACTTTTATTCTCAAATCAATGGCAAATTTCCAGAAAACTTTAGTGTTGATAAGCGTTATTACACTGAAGCATAATTTTTAAAAGGACAGGGAGTTTATCCCTGTCTTGCTTTAAACCGTGGGTGAAATTTATAAATTGAAAAAACTTGACCCAACGTTTCAGCATTTGCCAGCCAGCATGTGATCTGACAATTTTTAGTAATGAATAGAGCTGTGGAGCATTCCCTTAACGAGATGAAATATGTTTATTTATTTGCTGTTGAAGTAATTCCACCTAAATGCTGGCAAGCCTCCTGATACCTGACATATTGTTCCTTAATGACATCGGTTAATGGAACATCAAATAACTCCTCACCTTCTTTATAACTTTGCACATACGATTCAGCTTTTTGCCGGCTAGCAGCCAAGGATTGTTCGTGAAATGAGGTAATGGAACTATGCGTCATTTGTGCACTTTCAATTTTATTACACTGAAAATCTGAAAGCATTTTTTCTGCATGCTTGACCTCGCGAGAGGTGCCTAAGCTACAGCCAGTGAAAACAATAATACCTGCTAATAAAATCAAGGTTTTCATTTTAGAAAAATTAGTGGCGGGGATAAGTTATTGTATAAAGTTTTCTCTTACATTGATGGAATGTGAAATGCCAATTGGATGTTTTTTGATTAAATGAGATTTATCTGATTTCTTTAAAATATATTTCAGGGAAAATTATTTTAACTTGCTGCATATGAGTTTTAAATATTTCGTATTAATAAATTTAGAGCAGGGTGCTGAGAATTAAAAAACCACCCGATGCAAATAATAGACTTAATACAGTATGTTTAAATTGTCGCTCTGAAATTTTATAGAATAATTTTGCGCCCCATATTGCAGGGAAACTCACACTGATCAGCAAGATGAGCATATAAGGCAGTAGTTTTATTTCCAAGGTGCCTTGGAGCAAATAGGCCACCAAGGTAAAAAGCTGAATGCCGAAATTGAAATGCCGTAAAATATAACGTTGCTCTTGTTTGGACAGGTTTTTCAACATGACCCAGGCAGAAGGCATTGAGGCACAAAATCCGCCTAAGCCACCCAGTATTCCACCGATAAATCCAACCAGACTATCTGCAAATTTTCCGGATTGTTGCAGTCGGGGAAATTGTGGATTGAAGAACATGATGGAACACCACAACACTAAAAATAAGCCTAAAACTAATTTAAATGTCGCTGGCTGAATCATTTGCAGTAAATAAGTTCCTAAAGGTACGCCAATAAGACCTGCAATTAGATAAGGTATAACCAGTGATTTATTGAGATGAGGATGCTTTTGCTCATTCGATAATGAAATGATATGACTCCATACCGAGGCAAACACCACCAACGGTGCTGCAATTTGTGGAGGCAATACCCATACCCAGAAAGACATGGCAATTAAGGCAAAAGCGAAACCTGTAAGTCCTTGTACAAAACCTGCGACCATTGCACCGAATATAAATAACAGCCAAGTCATAAGCATAAGTTCATAAGGAAAGGCAGCAGTATTCTAAAGATCACCCAAAAAGCCAAGCTTATATTTATCTGTATTTATGCAAATCTAAGTAGAACTTTTAATAAAAGGATTTAAAGGAGGGGATATTTGTTAGATATGTTCACTATGTATAAAAAAATGAATAAATGGCTACAAGAGTGCAACAATCGCTCCGTTCATTTCTCCATTAAATCGTTTGATACTGGCATAGTGCAGTAATAAAAGGTGATGGACATGATGAAAAAAATGATATTACTTTCTGTATTCGCAGTGACTTTAAGTGGCTGTGTTGCAGATCCTTATGATGGTGATCGTGATCATCGAGACCGCAACGGACATTATGATCGACAACATGGGGATCGAGATTGGAATAACCAAGACCGTCCGGACTGGAACCATGACAGAAATGATCGAGACCGACCCTACAATCGTTAACAGGTTTCTAGGCCAGATCTTAAATTTATAACCTACATTCGACAAAAAAAGGATTCCATATAGGAATCCTTTTTTATGGCCTTTGATTAAAAGGGATTTTTTTGATATAAGCCTGCGCGAACCGTGCCGGCTTTAGTCTGTTTAATCTGTTGCCATGAAGAGGGCAGTTTCAGCTGATTCAAGTCGCGATCTGCTTCAACATAGATAAAAGCCTTATCTTTAACTAATGGATCGGCGAGTTGAGCAAGTTCTTCCCATAAATCCAAACTATAGGGTGGATCTAAAAATACCAGATCAAATTGTTCTTTAAGTGTAGGCAAGACTTGTTGAGCGGTCGCAACTTTTAATTTTGCATGTTGACTGCTTACTCTAAGCAACTGCAAATTATCTGTTAAAAAAGCCGCTTGAGTACGATTCGGTTCAATCATGATCACTTGTGCCGCGCCACGTGACAATGCTTCAAAACTTAAGGCACCCGAACCCGCACACAGATCCAGGACATTCGAATTTTGAATATCCCACATCAACCAGTTGAACAAGGTTTCCCGTACACGATCCGGTGTGGGACGTAAACCTTCAATACTGGAAAAAGCAAGTTGGCGACGTTTCCATTCACCACCAATAATGCGGAGTTGATTTTTCATTGATCAGTCACTCTCTACCGGTTGTGAGTTCGTTGATGGTAATGCAGCTGATGCAGGCTGTGCTGATTGCGGTTTATTTGTGCTATTTACATCATCGGCGACTGGCGTAGTCCCACTTGGCAATTCACCAGGTTTAATCCCCGCAGTCATTAGACCACCACTAATTTGATGACCTGCTGGCTGAATGGGATTTTTTTTACGTTTGAGCAGCCAATAATCAAAAATAGGTCGCGCCAGTTGTGCGGCTGAACCACCGTGTTTACCATTTTCCCAAACGACAGCTACCGCTATTTCAGGGTTTTCTGCAGGAGCAAAACCGACAAATAAACCATGATCCAGTTGACGCTCGGTTAATAATGCTTCGTTATATTTTTTGCCTTGGGCAATACTTTTAACCTGTGCAGTTCCGGTTTTACCTGCAATGTGATACATCGGGGTGCGAATACCACGACCGGTACCAGTTTCGACCACATCTACCATGGCATCGCGCATCTTGATCCAGTCTTCCGGTTTGCCATTAAACTGAATTTCACCATCCGGTGCATTATGAGCTTCATGCGGTTTTGCCCCATGACTTTCACGCAATACATGTGGGGTAATGTGTGCGCCTTGATTGGCGGTAATCGCAGTGGCCATGGCCAATTGTAAAGGGGTTGCGGTAAATGCCCCTTGTCCAATACTGACAGAAATGGTTTCACCTTTAAGCCATTTGCTTTTACGGGTTCGCATTTTCCAGTCCGGGCTTGGATATAAACCTGTACTTTCACTCGGTAGGTCCACACCGGTTTTTTCACCAAAACCAAACTGGCGCATCCAGACATTCATTCTTTCAATGCCCATACGGTAGGCCAAGATATAATAGAACGTATCGCAAGACACCACTTGAGCTTTATGCAGGTTTACAGCGCCATGCCCCGATTTTCGCCAGTCACGGAATTTATGTGAATCTCCGGGTAAGGAGAAATAACCCGGGTCAGAAATGGCAGTACTCCAATCCAGCAGATTGTAATGCAGTCCACCCAGACCAAACATCGGTTTAATGGTTGAGCCAGGAGGATAGGCACCTTGCACAGCACGATTGTAAAGTGGCTGATCAAGATTGTCGCGTAAGGCGCTATAGTCGGTATTGTTAATTCCGGTCACAAACAGATTCGGATTGAAACTTGGACTTGAAACTAGGGCTAAAATTTCCCCAGTTTTAGGATTCAATACCACAATTGCGCCACGACGTCCTGCCAGTTGTTCAGTTGCGATCACCTGTAAACCATAATCAATAGACAGGTATAAGTCATTGCCTCGAACAGGATCTTTGCGACCTAAATTACGCAGCACATTACCGTGTGCATCGGCTTCCACAGATTCATTGCCGGGTACGCCGTGTAAAAGATCTTCATAGGATTTTTCGACCCCAATTTTCCCAATGAGGTTGGTTCCTGCATATAAATCTTTATCAATCGATTTTAATTCTTTGTCATTAATTCGACCCACATAACCAACCACATGCGCAAAAAGCTCACCATGCGGATAATAGCGGGTCATTTGGGTTTCTATATTAACCCCGGGGAATTGAAACTTCACTTCACTAAATTTGGCGATATCTGTTTCTGTTAAATTCAATTTAAGCGAAACGCGTTCGGTTTTTTTAGAGGTTTTAATTCGACTGCTAAAACGGTCTATATCTTCTTGGGTTAAGGCTAAAATTGGGGTTAAACGCTCAACAGTATCCTCAATATCTTTAACATCAGCACGTGACATGGTGGCTGAAAACACCGGATAATTGTCTGCAAGTAAAATACCATTACGGTCGTAAATATAACCGCGTGCAGGAGCTAAAGGTTGCAGGCGAATGCGGTTCTGATCAGAGGCGGTTGAAAACTCGTCATAATTTGCAATTTGCAAATAGGCATAACGAGCCACCAGTATTAGAAGAAAGAATGCAACAATGCCGACCGCGATAAACACTCGATTGCGATAAATGCGCTTTTCTTGTTGAACATTTTTTAAAGGAAAGTGCTGCTTCATACGCGATCGACTTACATACAGGAGAGTGGGAAAAACCGGTGGAGTATTCTAACGCATGTCATCATTTTTTGATATTTGTTCAGGCGAACAGTTAGCTGTGTTTAGCTTAAACTTTGACTTTACAGACATTAAAATTGTAAGGTGCAGTATATAAGAGTTCTGATAATTCTGCTAAAGTCAAAATTGAAAAAAGGACTGTATTAAAAATAAAATTAAGGACAACGATGAAAATAATCACAAAAGCATATTCTTTGTTGGCATTTTTTGCGCTCGCAAATGTAGCTCATGCACAAGACAATCCGTATTTACCAGAAGCGAAATTAACACCTGAAAGTGCAAAAGCCTGGAATGTTGGGGCAGGATTCACCCAGGAAATGATTCATGTAAATGCCGAATGGGTTAATCCATACGGAATCGCCTATGCCAAGGCCGGCGTATTTATAGATGATGATTATACTCCTGGGGGGCAGGTTGGATTTCGATATCCATATCATCTGACGGGGAAAGATAAAAATGGGTATTATCTCGGGGTATATGCAGGACATATTGATAGTAAAAGTGTAGACAATGAACTTAAAGCACAACTTGGGGCGGGTGTAGATCTGGCCTATGTTTTGTTAAGCAAGGAACGCATTAGCAGTTTTAGTATCGGTATTGGTGCGGGTGAAGAGTTAGAAGATAGAAATGGTAATGTGGTGGCTGAAACAGAGCCGAGAATACAATTCTCCTATACTTTAAGTATCGGTTTATAGTGAGAATGTTCAGTTTTATACGATTTAGTATTTTGTGATTAAAAATTAAAATGGATATTATGCATGCTTGAGTACGTCAACGAATTGTGGCAAACCTTCTTGAAACGCCCAGATTTCTGGGCAGTACTTAGCATTATTCCTGTAACTGCTTTTGTCACTTGGGCACATGTGTGGATGGCGCTTAAAATGGTCTTTTATCCCATTACATTTTGGGGATTCCATTTAGGTTCATTACCCATCGGCTGGCAGGGAATTGTGCCACGTAAAGCCGGTCGTATTTCAGGGATTATTACCGATAATACCCTGTCAAAACTGGGTTCATTGCGCGAATTTCTGGATGCGATGGATCCTGAAGACATGGCACGTATCATTGGTGAACAGGTTGGCTTTGAACTTGAACACATCATTGATGAGATGATGCTTGAACGTAATGCGGTATTTTGGGAAAACCTGCCTTATTCGATTAAGCGCCGTATTTATGCTCAGGCACATAAACAGTTACCCGGTATCTTAAGAGAACTTGTGACCGAACTGACCATGAACGTCGAGTCACTTGTGGATATGCGTGAAATGGTGGTTCGCCAAATGGAAGGTGATCGCCGTTTAATGGTGAATATGTTTCTTAAGGTTGGACAGAAAGAAATCAACTTTATTTGGCATATTAGCGCGTTAATCGGGATGTTCTTTGGTATATTCCAGATGATAGTCTGGTTTGTTGTGCCTTGGCACTGGACTGTGCCATTTTGGGCTGCGGTATGGGGTTTTCTGACCAACTGGATTGCGATCTGGATGGTATTTAATCCGCTTGAACCGCATTATGTCCGTTATCCGCAATTCTTTGAATTAACCAAAAACCGTAAGTTTCCTTGGGTGAAACCTGTCATGCTACGTATTGGCACCTACAATATTCAGGGCGCATTTATGAAACGCCAAGAAGAAGTGTCAGATGTATTTGCGCGAGTGGTGACAGAAGACCTAATTACGTTAAAATCGATCATGACTGAGATGATGTATGGCGGGAAGAAAAATAAAACTCGCCGTATCGTTAAGCGCCATATTAATCAAATTATGGAAACACCGCTGGTTAGAACATCTTTACAGCTCTCATTAGGTCCAAAAGAGTACGCAAAACTCAAGACAGACTTGATCGATCGCTCAATTGAAATTACGATGGTGCCTGTATGCGACCCTGCTTTTAATGCGAGCCGTGCACAGAAAATCTATCAAATGTTTAGAGACCGTATTCTAGAGCTGACCCCAAGAGAGTTTCAGAATTTACTCCGTCCTGCTTTTCAGGAAGATGAATGGATTTTGATTCTGCTGGGTGGCGTAACTGGATTTATAGCGGGTACAATCCATTTGTTTGTGGCTTTCTTATAATTAGATGCTGGACTGAGGGTTGAATCAATTAGATTCGACCTGAACGAAGTGTCATATACATTGTTAAATGAGGATGTTTTTTTATGCGCATTATATTACTCGGACCACCTGGAGCAGGTAAAGGTACACAGGCTCAGTTGATCTGTAAGCGCTACAATGTCCCACAAATTTCAACCGGTGATATGCTCCGTGCTGCAATTCGTGAAGGTACTGAATTAGGTCTTAAAGCTAAAAGCGTGATGGAAAGCGGTGGTCTCGTATCTGACGAACTCATCATCGGTCTGGTTAAAGAACGTATTGCTCAACCTGATTGTGTAAACGGCTGCATTTTTGATGGTTTCCCACGCACGATTCCTCAAGCAGAAGCTTTGGAAGGTGAAGGCATTAATATCGACCACGTGATCGAAATTGATGTGCCTGATGAAGAAATCGTGCAACGCCTTTCAGGTCGTCGTCAGCATGCAGCTTCTGGTCGTATTTATCATCTTGTTTACAATCCGCCTAAAGTGGAAGGTAAAGATGATGAAACGGGTGAAGATTTGGTTCAGCGTCCAGATGACCTAGAAGCAACGATTCGTAAACGTTTGGGTTCATATCATACTGAAACTGAACAATTGGTCGGTTTCTATCAAGGTCGTGCAGCTTCTGGCGAAAATGCACCGACTTATGACAAATTGAATGGTCTGCGTCCGATTGAAGAAGTTCAAACCGATTTGTTCGCGATTTTAGATCAATCAAAATAATTCACCTGCCCTTGGTGCAGTGAATGTTTTGACATTAAAAGAGTCCTAAGTCATATTAGGGCTCTTTTAATTTGTGCACTATTTTGAAGGTGATGCCTTGCTAAAAATTGGCTTAGTAGTATTGGTAATTTTTTTTGGTATTGTAGTATTGGCTTTAATGGTACAAAGTTTTAAATTCTTGCGCCGCGTAGAAAAGCAGGAAGCGGTAGAAAAGAAAAATAGTCAGCCCGAGCGTCAGCTACATCCTAAAGTGCAGCAAAAAAATAAAGATAAAAACTGAAGTTAGATTTTATCTTCAATCATTTTTACGGGAATGCTTTTCGCTGCACCAAATTCAAACCGATCCGGCCACTGGCAGACATCAGACACCACGCATTCATAACATTTTGGCTTACGTGCAATACAACAATAACGACCATGTAAAATCAGCCAATGATGAGAGTCAATGATAAATTCTTTAGGAATGACTTTAACCAGTCGCTGTTCAACTTCTAACACATTTTTTCCAGTCGCCAGTCCAGTTCGGTTACCGACGCGAAAAATATGGGTATCGACTGCCATGGTTGGCTGACCAAAGGCGGTATTCAGCACTACATTTGCTGTTTTACGTCCAACACCAGGCAATGCCTCTAGATCTGCACGATTATTGGGAACAACACTGTTATGCTTGTCGATCAGTAGCTTACAGGCTTTGATAACATTTTCGGCTTTAGCGTTATATAGGCCAATCGTTTTAATATATTCCTTCAAGCCATCAACGCCAAGTGCATAAATGGCTTTCGGTGTATTGGCAACAGGAAATAACTTGTCGGTGGCTTTATTGACACTGACATCGGTTGCCTGCGCAGAAAGCGTTACCGCCACTAACAGTTCAAAAGAACTGCTGTAATTCAGTTCGGTTTTCGGATGAGGCCTTTGCTCGCGTAATCGCTCAAAAAATACCTGAATTTGTTTTTTAGTCATATTCTTTACAGGCATTCTTTATGTTCCTTGCACAGCATTGAGTTGGTGGTTAAGTTGATCGAGTTGTAGACGTTTTTTTTCATCATCACGAACACTAAGCTGTTTTTCTAATTTTTTGATTTGTGTGCGAATTTTTGCAAGTTCAATGGTTGATTTAGCATCTACCTGGACAGTTGGTTTGGCTTCGTTTAGAGTGATTAGAATGTCAGGAACGCTATCATTTTGTGCTGAAAAACGAGCAAATAATGCGGTATCAATATTTGCACGCACTACGGGACCTTTACGGTTTAAACGTTGTTTTTCCTCACGTTGAATATGTGAATAGTAACGATTTCGTAAGTCATTTTGTTCCGCAACCCGCATATTCTCATTGGGCACTTCATGATGATCTGCAATCAAATCAATACAGTCGACCGGGCAGGGCGGGATACACAGTTCACAACCGGTACACAGGTCAGTCAAAATGCTGTGCATGAGTTTACCCGAACCGATAATGGCATCTACAGGGCAGGCACTAATACATTTGGTACAACCAATACATTCATCTTCACGGATAATCGCTTTCATACGTTGTGGACGACCATCACTTTGAATCGGCCAAACACTTTCTTCGGCTTTTAGTGGGGCACGACCCAATAAGTTGGCCAAGGCATCGGCAACAGGTTGACCACCCGGAACACATTTATTGGCTTCTTCACCTTCGCTTATGGCTTTTGCATAAGGTAAACATCCATCCCGATGACCACATAAGCCACACTGGGTTTGGGGGAGAAGGGCATCAATATTTTGGATGAGAGCAATTTGCGAATTCATGTGTAAACCACGAATGCTGAAGAAATAGCAGCATACCGAAAGAAGATTAAAACGAATTGGATGATTTTAGCATGATTTCCCACTTTAATCTTATGCGCGAAAATGGCGCTATAAGCGCATTTTTTTTGGGCGAAAAGCTAACAAAAACAGTGAGGCAGCATTGCTTTGGTAGTCAGATAAAAAATGGTTATAATTGAAATAAATATATGTTATTAAATATTATTTAATTTTTTTAAAAAAAAGTATTGTGCTATTGTTACAAAAGCTATTTAATATTTTGCGCCAAAAATTATCATTTTTTGAAATTTGACCAATTTTGATCCATCTTTCTGCTGAGGATTAAGTGTTGAAATATAACAGCCTTAACGACTTCCTAGATTACGTTAAATCACGTGATGCACATCAACCTGAATTTCTACAAGCTGTAGAAGAAGTAATGACTAGCCTTTGGCCGTTCATTGAAAAGAACCCAGAGTATGCTGATCATGGTCTACTTGAACGCTTAGTTGAGCCAGAACGTGCGATTCAATTCCGTGTTTCTTGGGTTGATGACAAAGGCCAAACTCATGTTAACCGTGCATTTCGTGTACAGTACAATTCAGCAATCGGTCCATTCAAAGGTGGAATGCGTTTTCATCCATCAGTGAACCTTTCAATCCTTAAATTCTTAGGTTTTGAACAGACGTTTAAAAATGCGCTCACTACTCTCCCTATGGGCGGTGGTAAAGGTGGTTCAGACTTCGATCCTAAAGGTAAGTCTGAAGGCGAAATCATGCGTTTCTGCCAAGCACTCATGATCGAGCTTTATCGTCACTTAGGTTCAAATACAGATATCCCTGCTGGTGATATTGGTGTGGGTGGTCGTGAAGTTGGCTACATGGCCGGCATGATGAAGAAATTGAGTAATGACACTGCTTGCGTATTCACAGGTAAAGGTCTGACTTTCGGTGGTTCATTGGCTCGTCCAGAAGCAACAGGTTACGGTACAGTTTATTTTGCTGAGGAAATGCTGAAAACTCGTGGCGATAGCTTCAAAGATAAAGTGGTAGCGATTTCTGGTTCTGGTAACGTTGCGCAATATGCTGCTGAAAAGGCAATGTATTTGGGTGCGAAAGTGGTTTCACTTTCTGACTCTGCGGGTACTGTTTACGTTAAAGACGGTTTTACTGAAGAACTTCTTGCTGAAGTGATGGAACTTAAAAACATTAAACGTGGTCGTATTTCAGAATTCGCGTCTAAACATGGTTTTGAATACCTTGAAGGCAAGCGTCCTTGGTCCATCAAATGTGATATCGCGCTTCCATGTGCAACTCAAAACGAGTTGGATGCTGATGATGCGGCTCAATTGATTGCAAATGGCGTGATCTCTGTTGCTGAAGGCGCAAACATGCCGTCTACTTTAGAGGCTGTTGAGAAATTCGTTGAAGCGAACATTCTTTATGCGCCAGGCAAAGCATCGAATGCCGGTGGTGTAGCAACTTCTGGTCTTGAAATGTCGCAAAACGCGATTCGTTTAGGCTGGACTTTTGAAGAAGTTGACGAACGTCTACATGCAATCATGAAAGAAATTCATCGCAACTGTGTTAAATACGGTACTAAAGAAGATGGTTCTGTAAACTATGTTGATGGTGCAAACATTGCGGGCTTCGTAAAAGTTGCCGATGCGATGTTGGCTCAAGGCGTATTCTAAGAATATATTTTCTTGAGTATAAAAAACCGAGGTGATGGCCTCGGTTTTTTTTGGATCTGAAATAAGCAGAATTATTTTACAGTTGCGCGCTCTATAGTCATGTCATGTACATAAGCATATTTAGACTGATCGGCTGCCGGGTTTTTAATTTCATAACGCTTTACCCGAATTACTTGGCGTTCAGCAGGATTATGCTCAAAACCTTCAATCTGATCGTAGAATAAAGTCCAGTTTTTATCGATCTGGGTTTTTACGCCACTGTTGTTATATTTGAGTTCACGAACTTGTAAACAGGTTTGTGCTGCTACACCTGTACAGGGTTTAGTTTCAGGTGAAATTTCCAGGAAAATAGTTTCAGCTTGGCTCTGATATTTAGTTTCAGGTGTCATTTTTCCAGTAAAAACGTATTTTTGACCTGTAGCAGAAAGGATCGTTAACGTTGGATTTTGCGGATCTTTTAAATCTAATACAAAAGGTGCTTTTCGATTATTAAATAAATCTTTAGCTACTTTTTCTTGTTCCATGGCTTGAGTTTCACATGCCATTTGGGTGCCCATTAAATTATCGGTCACTATTTGATTATTTTCTACTTTCCAGCTCGCTCCCATACCATTACAGCTGGTTGCAATGGCAAGACGCCCTTTATCATCAAAATGAAGCACCAGAGGTTTAGGTGCACTGCCGGTACTGGTGCTCCATTGATAAGAAGCCAAGGTTTTGTCTGCATTTTGTTGTTGTAACACCGACACGGCAACATCTCCAGCTTTTTGAAGATCACCTGATTGGCAAGCTGCAAGGGTAAGAGGAAAAAGGGCAATCGCTAAAAATTTAAATTTCATGTTAAAAGTACTGGGTTTAGAAGAATTTTTAATAGAATAACGTAGGACTATTTAAAAAATATGGATACATTCTGATGAGTTAAGTATCAATATGTATCCATAACTATTTTTTTGTTGATTGTTAATAAAAAATTATAAGTGGGTAGACATCAGTCAAAACGATAAATATCCATACCGAGTGAACCCATACTAAAGCTGCTATGTACAATACTAAATCGCTGACCGGTTCCCATTGCAAAGAATAGCGGTGCGAAATGTTCCAAGCTTGGATGATTGCGTTCTACATAGGGAATATTTTTCCAGTCCAGTACGCTTTCATAATCGCTATGGTTTAGTTTGCTGACAACATAATTGCGAAAGGTTGATGCCCATTCGGGTACTTCAGCAGGTTCTCCACGCCAAGCAAGCTCAGCCAGATTATGGGTAATGCTGCCCGAACCAATAATTAACACCTGTTTTTCACGCAGCGGAGCTAGGGTTTGACCAATTTTATAAATATCTTTAGCAGACAAGTTCATGGGTAATGAAATTTCAACTACAGGAATATCCGCGTCGGGATACATATGCAGCAATGGCATCCAGACCCCATGATCACGAGGGCGAGTGCTGTTGGCATGTGCAGCCAAGCCTGCATCTGCTAAAAGGTGCAGAATTTCTTCAGCCAGTTCTGGTTGCCCCGGCGCAGGGTAGCGCATTTCGTAAAGTTCTGCGGGAAAGCCACGAAAGTCGTGCCAGGTTTCAGGACGTATACTGCTGCTCACTTCCAGTGCATTACTTTCCCAGTGTGCCGACATCACAATAATCGCTTCTGGTTTAGGCAGGTTTAGCTTCAAACGCTCTAGTGCTGGACCGACTTGCTCTGGATTAAGCGCCAGCATGGGTGATCCATGTGAAATAAATAAACCGGGTAAAGTTTGTAAATTCATGACAATGCGCCTAATTCAAATTATCTAGATTGAGATGATGATGCCAAAAAGAACATATAGAATAAATAGAGTTTATCTCAACATGTTGTTGCATATATGCAACGATGAGAAAACCAGCTAAATCGTCGTCTCATCAAGACAAATCGCTAACAATGAGCTTATTTTAGCTTTGTAAAAAACCAAAATAAATCATTCAATCTGCTGATTTACCCTGCACGATGGTAAGGATGATTATGGTTAATAGTCATTGCACGGTATAGCTGCTCGATCAGCATCACTCGAACCATCGGGTGGGGCAAGGTCAGCTTGGACAATGACCAGTGCCAGGCTGCGGCTTTACGCACGGCCTCAGAGTGACCATCTGGCCCGCCAATGGCCAAAACCACATCATTACCTTCAAGCATCCAGCCTTTCATAGTTTCCGCCAGTTTCTCCGTACTGAACTCTTTGCCGCCGACTTCAAGTGCAATCAGGGTCTCATTGTGCTTAAGTGCATTCAGAATGCTGTCCCCTTCAACTTGGCAATATTTTAAAATATCCGCTTCCGAATCATTTTTACCGCGTTTTGCCATGGGTAATTCAATAATTTGAGTCTGAACAAAAGGCTGAATACGTTTGAAATAATCTTCAAAACCAGTGAGCACCCAAGCTGGCATTTTTTGACCGATGGTAATAATACGGATTTTCATAAGATTCGATGATTTGAAAGTCATGGTTATTATAAACGCTAAAACGGGGTTTAATTATTTTGTGCAACAAATTGAAATTGAAAATTCGAGCGAGATGCTGCTTTAATCCTCAGCAATGGATTAAATATGAATAATAAGAGAGGAATAACAATAAATGATATTAAAGAGGAATCACCAGTTAGGATTATTGTTAAGTACCTTCCTTTGCACTCTTTTTTTTAATACCTCGATTTGGGCATTGCCTAGCCTTACACCTGCCAGTACCGATAATTTAAAGGTTTATCTGGAACAAATCGTCGGTCAGCAGGGCCATCGTAATCATAAAAATACAGCAGAATTACAACGTGTTTCTGCATGGATTAAAGAACAGATGCGTCTGTTTGGTATTCCGTGCCAGTATCAGAATTATTCGGTGAATGGATTGGGCTATCGAAATGTCGTATGCACTTTAACGGCAGGTCATTCTGACAAAGTGATTGTCGGTGCGCATTATGATGTGTTTGAGGAGCAACAGGGCGCCGATGACAATGCTTCGGGTGTTGCAGGAGTGATTGAGACGGCACGCATTCTGGCACAACAAAAATCCCAACTGGCAAACAATGTAGAATTTGTATTTTATACCTTGCAAGAACCGCCATTTTTCAAAACCGAGAAAATGGGAAGTTATGTGCATGCCAAATCGGTACAAGCGCAAAAGCAACAGATTGGTGGGGTCTATATTTTAGAGATGATTGGCTACTATGATGAAAATTTGGTACAGCAATATCCGGCCGGTTTGAAGTGGGTTTATCCAAGTCATGGTAATTTTATTGCAGCTGTGAGTAATTTACAGTCTTATGAGTTAGGAGCAAAGTATTGTCAAGCCATGCAAATTCTTAACCGTTTAGAGTGTCAAAGATTGGTAGCACCCTCTTTTGTATCTGGAATGGAATTTTCTGATCATGTGAATTATTGGAAGTTCGGGATTCCCGCGATGATGATTACCGATACCGCTTCTTTTCGAAATAAGCATTACCATACCAAGGGAGATACCTTAAAAACACTCAATATTGGAAAAATGGCCAATGTAGTAGAGGGGTTGGTTTATAATTTAATGGTTCAATCTGACTGATAAAAACGCATAAAAAACGCAGTCCCTGAATGAGTACTGGAACTGCGATCAAAAGGTCATCCACCTGGAGATGTAGATGACCATTCACATAACTTATTAATCAGAAACTTACAACGCATTAGGGTTTCTATAATAATAAATGAGGGTCAGATGTATATTTTTCAAGTTTATGCTTCACTAATATAGTAAAACTTTTCATCATAAAAAAAGAGAGCCGAAGCTCTCTTTTTTGTATCCAAATGCGATTAATGACGCGCAGCTTTGCTTTCTTCAACCGGTTTTACAATCGGATTTTTAGGCAAAGGTTTCGGCATGTCAGTTAAAGCAAGCGGCAAAATATCATCGATACTTTTCACTGCTTTAATTTCAAGACCCGCTTTCACATTGTCTGGAATTTCTACCAAGTCACGGACGTTTTCTTGAGGGATAAACACCAGTTTAATGCCACCGCGATGGGCTGCTAAAAGTTTCTCTTTTAAGCCACCAATACGCATTGCACGACCACTCAGATTGGTTTCACCTGTCATGGCAATATCCGCGCGAACAGGAATACCAGTGAGGGCAGAAATCAAGGCAGTGGTTAATGCCAAACCTGCAGATGGACCATCTTTCGGGGTTGCACCTTCCGGTAAATGCACATGGATATCGGTTTCTTCAAATCTTGAAGCTTCAATACCGAGTTCATCTGCACGGGTACGAACCACAGTCATTGCCGCAGTAATGGATTCTTTCATGACATCACCGAGGGAACCGGTGGTAATGAACTTGCCTTTACCTTTTACGGCTGCAACTTCAATGGAAAGCAATTCACCACCCACTGATGTCCACGCCAAGCCATTTACACGACCCACTTGCGGTTCTTCTTCTGCCATACCGAAGTCGAACTTATGAACGCCCAGGTAATCAGACAAGTTTTCAGCCGTCACATCAATATGCAAGTTTTTAGCTTTTTTGCTAACTGCTTCTTTCACGACTTTACGTGCAATTTTTGACACTTCACGTTCAAGGCTACGTACACCCGCTTCGCGAGTATAACGACGCACGATGTCACGAATTGCTTCTTCATGAATGGTCAGTTCTTTACCACGTAAACCGTTATCTTTGATGGCTTTCGGAACCAGGTAACGCTCAGCAATATTGACTTTTTCCTCTTCGGTATAACCCGGTAGACGAATCACTTCCATACGGTCAAGCAAAGCTTCAGGAATATTCATGCTGTTTGCGGTACAGATGAACATCACTTCAGACAGGTCAAGATCAAGATCTAAGTAGTGATCATTGAACTTATTGTTTTGTGATGGATCTAGTACTTCAAGCAGGGCAGAAGCAGGATCGCCACGATAATCTTGTGCCATCTTGTCAATTTCGTCGAGCAAGAACAGTGGGTTCTTCACGCCTACTTTGGTCAAAGACTGCACCACTTTACCTGGCATTGCACCAATATAAGTACGACGGTGACCACGGATTTCCGCTTCGTCACGCACGCCACCTAAAGCCATACGCACAAATTCACGGCCTGTGGCTTTGGCAATCGATTCACCGAGTGAAGTTTTACCTACCCCTGGAGGGCCAACCAGGCAAAGAATAGGACCTTTGAGTTTTTTAACGCGTGATTGAACAGCGAGGTATTCAACAATACGTTGTTTAACTTCATCTAGACCGTAATGATCGGCATCTAAGATCTCTTGTGCCTTGTTCAGGTTAATGCTGACTTTACTGGCTTTATTCCAAGGCGTATCTAAAATCGCCTCAATATAATTGCGCACCACAGCAGCTTCACTTGAAGCAGGTTGCATCGCTTTAAGTTTACGGAATTCAGATTCCGCTTTTTTACGCACGTGTTCGGGTAAATCAGCTTCTTCAAGACGACGTTCAATTTCTGCAACGTCATCTTCCGCACCGCCATTCATGTCAGAAAGTTCGCGCTGAATCACCTTCATTTTTTCATTCAGGAAATATTCGCGCTGGTTTTTCTCCATTTGGCGTTTTACCGAATCATGCAAAGTCTGTTCAATCTGTTGTTCTTCAGATTGTTGTAACAGATAAGTCATGAGTTCAGTCAAATGTGCTTCAAAGTCATCATGTTCCAAGAATTTTTGTTTTACATCGATGTTCAACGGCACACGAGTGGCCACGAAGAACAACAGTTGCAACAAATCATCGATTTTATTTGCAGCAGTAATCAATTCACGTGCATTACGTAATTTTGCTTCTGCATATTGGGCAAATAAAGCGCGCAGTTCTTGCACACGGGTTTCTTGAGAATCCGCTTCAATATTAACGGTCATTGGGCTAACTGCATGTTCGGCCGATAAATATTCATCATTGTCGATGATTTTTACCAGTTTAGAACGCTGTATACCTTCAATGAGTACTTTGATACAGTTTTCATCATTTTCATGATTCACAACTTGCACAATCTTCGCGACAGTACCGTATTGATATAAGTTGTCGTGATCAATTTCTTCTGTAAGAGAATCTTGTTGTGCAACTACAAATACAAGGTTGTCACTGTTACGAGCCACGTCAACTGCTTTGATCGATTTTTCACGACCGACAAATAACGCAATTTGCATGTGTGGATAAACCACCACATCTCGTAGCGCTAAAAGTGGTAATACATGGGGAACCTCAGAAGCTAAGGTTTCTTGATTCATAATAATTTCAGACATGAGCACTCCTAATGAGTAACAACGGTGTTGCCATATTTTTATAGTGAAGTGTATTTCAAAAATTACAAGGGCAGGGTCAATGAAAATGTATAAAAAATGAGTAAATGTGTGATTTTAAAGTGTTCCTAAGTGTCAAAAATAGCCGTTTAACGTTTGAAATGTAAATATTTTGAAGGTGTAATTAAGGCATCGAGGGGTTGATCCCAAGTTTCGCGATGCAAGCGTGCGTTAATCAACTGAAAGTCATGTGCAATTCCCAAGCGAAAAGGGCGCTGCCCCGCACTGGCTAAGGTTTTGTCGTAAAATCCGCCACCCATGCCAATGCGTGTACCGTAAATATCGCAGGCCAATAAAGGCATGATTAACAGGTCGAGTTTAGACACATGTAAGCCGCGACTGGCCATTGGTTCTTTCATGCCAAAGGGATGATGTGAAAATTGATTGTTTCGATATTGCTGTCGGGTAATTTTGACCCAGTGTAATTGCTGATTCATCGTGCAAATCATCGGCAGATAAACATCTTTATGCTGTTTAAAACAGTATTCAATGATGTCTCTGGTCTGGACTTCACCAAAGGCATGCAGGTAAATGCCAATTTTTTTTGAGTGCTGAAATTGTTTAAGGCGTATTAGCTGGTTCAACACCTGTTGTTGGGCTTGCTTTTGTGCAAAAGGGGACACGGTTCTACGTTGATGTCTAAGTTGTTGGCGTAAAATTTTTAGATCTACTGACATCGCTTATTTGTCCCCCTAAAAAACATCAAAATATTCATTGTTTTGCAGTTTAACTGTTTTTAAGTTGCTTCAAAATCGGACAGCAACTCTCATTTGTGGTTTTACATTCATCGACCCAACCGCTTAAACGTGATTTTAGCGCCTGTAATTCCTGAATTCTTTGATCGATTTTTTCTAATCGTTGCTGAATGACATGTCGCACTTGCTCGCGATCATCCAGTTGAAGTTGCAGTAATTCGTGTATTTCACTGAGTTGCAAACCTGCGTCTTTACCTTTTTGAATAAAGCTTAAAGTTTCCAGGTCTTTATCGTTGTAATAGCGATAGCTCTGCGTGGTTTCTGGCACCCGCATTAAGCCGATCCGTTGATAATAGCGAATGGTTTCGACATTGACATGACACTGTTTGGCCAGTTTTCCTATGGTGAGCATAAAACATCCTCAATATGGCTTGACTCTGTACCTAGGTACAGACTTTATGCTAGCACAATTGAAGAATAAAATAGGTGAGTCTGATGAATGAGCAACAAGAATCTCCTTGCTGTAAAAAACAGGATTCAGCACTTGAATGGGTTAAAACTGATCCTGTGTGTGGGATGACTGTATCTGAAGGTTCAGCGCATTCTTTTGCATATCAGGGAAAAAAATATTTATTCTGCTGTGAGGGCTGCAAACAGAAATTTATCGATTCTCCTGAAAAATATCTTCAACAACAAAGCAAATCTGTTTCTGGCTGTGGTTGTGCCAGCAAAGCAAAAGCGGCTGTATCATCAAGCTTATGTGGTGGTGGTCAAAAAGCGGATACACAACAATATATCGACCCCGTCTGTGGCATGACCGTGAAGGATTTATCCAAGCCGCATACTGAATATTTAGGCCAGACTTACTATTTTTGCTGTCAGGGCTGTTCGGATAAATTTCAACAACATCCGGAACAATATTTGGCAAAAGAATCTGCGAAAACTTCGGGTTGTGGTTGTATGTCAAAATCTAAAGTAGTAGCCCAGACTGTAGATTGCTGCGGGACAGATCAAAAAAATATGCTTTCAGGTATAGCGACAGTGACCGATCCAGTCTGTGGTATGCAGGTCAAAACAGATTCTAAATGTCATACACAATTTGAAGACCAAGACTATTATTTCTGTTCTGAGCACTGTCTGAATAGATTTAATAAGCAGCCAGAACAATACCTGCAAACTAAGCAAACAGCTTCCTCCTGTTGCGGTTCACAAGAAAAAGCAGCAATTGAACAAAAGAAATCTGGCTGTTGTGACGGAACTCCTCCTTCATCTGCACAGATTTCAGAGATCGATCCTGTGTGTGGCATGTCGGTAGATATTGCAACTGATTTAAAAACCGATTATCAGGCTAAAACTTATTATTTCTGCAATCCATCTTGCCTCGACAAGTTCAAGGATGATCCTGAATTTTACTTGATTCCAGCAGATCAGCGACCTGTACCCGAAGGTGCGGCCGATATGGATTATACCTGTCCCATGGATCCTGAAATTGTACAAAAAGGACCGGGAACCTGTCCAATCTGTGGGATGGCTTTAGAGCCGATGCAACCGAGTTTAAATGATGCACCGAATCCTGAACTGGTCGATTTTAGTCACCGTTTCTGGATGACTTTGCCGCTGACTTTAATTGTATTCATATTGGCGATGGGTTCGCATATTCATGCTTTTATTCCGCAACATATCCAGCCGTGGATTGAACTACTGTTGTCCATTCCTGTCGTACTCTGGGCGGGTAAGCCTTTCATTGAGCGTTGTTGGATCTCTTATAAAACGCGCAATCTGAATATGTGGAGCTTGATTGGGGTCGGGGTACTTGCAGCTTTTATTTATAGTGTGGTTGCCACCGTTTTTCCCTCCCTGATTCCCATGCAGGCCAAAACCGGTCATGGGATCGCTGTGTATTATGAAGCGGCCTGCATGATTGTGTCGCTAAGTTTGCTTGGGCAAATCATGGAGTTAAAAGCGCGTGCCAAGACAGCTGATGCATTAAAATCATTGCTGAAACTGCAACCGCATACCGCAAAACTGGTGCAGCATGATCAGGTGGTTGAAGTGGATATCGCTATGGTCAAGCAGGGCGATATCTTGCAGATTTCTTCCGGTGACCAGATTCCACTCGATGGTATAGTCGTGGAAGGTAAAACCTATGTTGATGAAGCCATGATGACGGGTGAGCCTGTTCCGGTGAAAAAAGAAACTGATGACCGGGTGATTGGCGGTACGGTGAATCAGCAGGGCAGTATACGTATTCAAACCACTGCAGTCGGTGCAAATACCACCTTGGCGAAAATGATTCAGACTGTAGCGGAAGCGCAGCGCTCCAAAGCACCGTTGCAACGTCTTGCCGATGTATTTGCCAAATATTTTGTGGTGATTGTTTTAGCAATTAGTGTGTTGACCTTTATTGCCTGGATGGTCTTTGGCAAAGCGCAATTTGATTTGGCGCTCATGTGTGCGGTGGCAGTGTTAATTATCGCCTGTCCATGTGCCTTAGGTCTGGCAACCCCGATGTCGGTGATGGCAACGACAGGTCGTGCGGCACAAAAAGGCGTACTGTTTAAAGATGCAGAGGCCATTGAAGCCTTAAGCAAGGTCACGACTTTAATTATTGATAAAACCGGAACCTTGACACAAGGTAAGCCGAGTCTGAAAGAAATTAAATTGCTTTCAAATAAAGTGCAGCAAGCGCAAGTGGAACAATGGATTGCCTCAATTGAACAGTACTCTACTCATCCGATCGCACAGACTTTGATAAAGCTTGTTCCAAATAATCAACTAATTAAAGTTAATGATTTTGAAGATGTCACAGGCTTTGGGGTCAAAGGGCAGATTGAAAATCAAATGCTTTATGTAGGCAGTCAAAAACTGATTGATCAACTGGGTTTAAAATTAAATGAAACTATTCAGGCGCGACTTGATCAGCAACGATCTAAGGGCAATGTAATTAGTTTCTTGACCAATCAGCAAGAAGTTTTGGCCTATATTTCGATTCATGATGCAATTAAACATAATGCACACCAAGTGATTGATCAACTGATTGCCGATGGTATAGATGTGGTGATGGCAACAGGTGACCATGAACAGAATGCCAGATTGGTTGCGGCAGAGTTGGGTATTCAGCATGTTTATGGCAACTGCACCCCAAGTGAAAAGTTAGATATTGTGAAACAATATCAAGCGCAAGGGAAAGTGGTGGCAATGGCAGGGGATGGCATTAACGATGCACCTGCACTTGCGCAGGCCAATGTCGGAATTGCGATGGGGAATGGGACTGATATTGCCAAACAAACCGCACAAGTGACCTTGGTTAAAGGGGATGTTCGTGGTGTGGCTGACGCCATTCATATGGCGAAGCGGGGTGTCAAAAACATGAAGCAGAACCTCGCTTTTTCCTTTGTCTATAATGGTTTGGGCGTTCCTGTTGCGGCAGGTGTTTTTTACCCGTTGACCGGTTTGTTATTAACCCCGATGCTTGCAGCGGTAGCAATGTCCCTTAGTTCATTGTCAGTGGTCATGAATGCGCTACGTTTGCAAAAGTCTGAATAGGACTGAAAAGCTAGGCATTTATTTATACAGAGTACCCAAGATAAAAATCTTGGGTACTTTTACATATTATATTGAAAGTTCAGGCTTTTGATTAAATCTGTGCGATACTGCGAGCTGAAAAAATACGTAAAGGTTAAAATGCATAATACAAATTCACTGATAGCGATAGAACAAATTTATAATTTTTTAAAAGTTACACCCAATTACAAGATAAATAACCAATTTGATAAGTTGAAAGATTTTTTCTTCGAACTGAATGATCATAAGATGGGCGATTTTGAATCGGATCAACCCTGGAGATTTATATTTAATTTTAATAAATCATGGATATCCATGGACGCTGTGGCAGCGCCAGATTTCAACAATAAAACATTATTTCTAAACTGGGTTGTTGCAAGATTAAATATTATTGCTTGAAAAAAGCATGTCTAAGGTAAATTCTCTGATTGGTTTAACGCAATTATCTTGTTTCTCATGCATGATAAAAAGCCAGATTCGGGATTGGTAGAAATACAAAAAATCTGCTCATATATTCTCCGTTAATGAGCAGGAAATAATATTAATTTTGCTCATATGTCAGCAGCAGCTAAAGATATTTTATCTAGCGTCGTAATTAAGCATAATGATATAACTCAGTAGTTTATGTAAATTCATTGCTACCCAATATTTTGAGCAAAATTTTACCAAACCGTCATTATCATAATGGCGGTTTTTTTATATTATAGTATTTCAGCCAATACAGCAGTCGAGTACCAATAAGTTACCAAGCCAAGAGTCTGGTTCTCGGTGTGCCCTAAACACCGAGCTGCATTGGATGAGGTTAAAAGTAATATTTTATAATTATTGATCAATGGAGTACATATGACTAATCAGCAAACCAATCAATCAAATCCCCAAAAAGAATCGAATCAGGATAAAGGTAAAAAAGATCCTAACCAGCATGCTGATCCACAGAAAAAACCAAATCAAGAACCTGAAAACCCACTCAGAGAGCAAAAATAAATTTTATAGATCGCCTAGGCTCTAATTGAGATTGGAGCCTATATTTTTAAATATATTTAATGCGATTTTTAAAATAGAGGATGAAATGGTTCCATTCTTCCTTGGCATGATTAGCAGTGAGACAAATATTCAGTCAGGCAATCGATATAAGTATTTACAGCATGCCGTGGATAAGATCCTATTGTTTATATAACTTTTAAATGCTAACGATAGAGGCAGGAATTCGCTGTTACTCATCATTTGTAGCATTGATGAGTTACTTTATTTTGCGTTATTTTACTATTAAATATCGCTGTTGATATGCATAAGTAAACGACGAGCTGGTTCAACTAAATACGGGGCATGGATATAACTTTGCATTTAAGTTTTTTATTTGATATTTTTTTCAATTAAATAATTTTAATATCTTCCCTATATTTATAAAAAACAGGGCAGTGTGGCTAGATAAAAGACTTTATTGATCGGGGAGGGTTGAATTGAGTCAGTAAAATTTTTGCTTAGCTGTTATTGGGAAGGAGTGAGTATTAGGTAGAAATTAGAATTTCAAATAACATACTACAACATATTACTTATCTGTCTACGGTGTATTAAAAGGGTGTATTTTTTTGGATAATATAATAAGTATATTTTATAAATTATTTTAATTTCTATCATTTTTTATTTTTAAATTAAATAAACACTCCGAAGATGCCGCTGCATGTCATTACCCTTGAACCCTGAAGTTCAAGGTGGACGCGGCGCATACTTGCTGGGTTTCCTACTCGAAGGCAGGCATACACTCTAAATATACAGAACGCATCCGGGGGTGTAGATATCGGCTCAGGGGAATCTGACTCGCTGGCGAACATCTCAGAGATGAAGTAAGTATAACCAATAATCACGTAATGGCAAATCATCCATGTGCAGGAACTGTAAACTTAGATTTCAACTGCCGATACTTTGCCCAATTTTAACCAAAATTAAGCCAAATCATTCACATCTTCTAAAATGGTCGCCAGTAAGCGTTCGCAGTGGGCATACTCTTGCAACGATTTATTCATCGCCAGCACTTCTTGCATCAGCTCCAAAGCCACCATGATAATTAGTTTAGTTGGCTCTAGACGCGGCGCTTTACGACGAAAATCATCATATTTTTCATTTAATAATTCAGCTGCACGTTCCAAATCCACTTTTTCAGTTTCAGTGGTGGCTAAACGAAAATTATGTCCCAATACACGCAATTCAACAGCAATTTGTTCACTCATGCTTAAATGTCCTCATTGGCTTCTGTTGGATGAGCAAGTTGTTGAATTTCTTGCGCGTGCTGATCTTGAGCAGTGCCTAAAATAGACAAGCGTTGAATAATCGCTTCAACCTTGGCCTTGGCATGTTCATTTTTTTGTAACAATCTTTCTCGTTCCTGCTGCAAACCCTGAATTTCCTGTTGAGCAAGACGTTGTTCATTTTGCATTTTTTCTTTAATGACGCGTAATTCATTACGTTCAGCCAGAATTTCCTGAAAACGATTTTTAAGATCAGTACAACTTTTTTCTAAACGGCTATAACGATCAGCTAAAGAGGTCGCATCCGTATTCAATTGCTTGAATTGGGACTGTGCATCGCTTAATTGCTCGCTAAGATCGTCTATTTCTTCTTGTTTCTTGGTAATGATGCCGTTCTTTTGCACAATTTGGGCATGATGATGTTCGGCAGAATTTTCTTTTGCCGCGTTGAGTGCACTATTTTCACTTTCATAATGCGTAAGTCGCGTTTTTAAAACGCCAATATGCGCCTGTAGACGCTGTAATTTTTCTAACATATCGTAGTCGCACAGTATTGCAAACAAAGGTAATATATACGAAGTATAGAGATTGGATAAACGAATGCAAGACGATATTTCAGGTTGGTCGGAATGGCACCACAATTTTTCAAAAATCGAAGAGATTTCAAGCCCAAGTGAGTTACATGGGTTACTTACAGGTATTGTTTGTGTTACTCAGGCCCCAACAAGCGATGAATGGCAACAAATTTTAGCAACCCTTGAAATTCCAGCATTGGATGATCACATTCTGAATTTGCTCGCAGAGGAAGCGGAAGATATTTCTCATGCTTTATCAGATGATGAACTGGACTATTTACCACTGCTTCCTGATGATGAACATGTTCTGGCTGATCGTGTTCAAGCGTTGGCAGATTGGTGTGCAGGGGTGGTACTCGGTTTTGGTTTGGCTTCAGGTCATATCCGTCAAGATGAAGTCGAATGGATTGAACATCTTCAAGATGTTGCAGCAGTCGAATTTGAAGAATCTGACGATGATGAAGAGGGCGAAGCAAGCTATCAGGAACTTTATGAATTTGTGCGTTTAATTCCTGTTAGCCTGTCCTTGGGCCGTAAGAAAGTCGAAATTGCAGAAACCCCATTACTGAAAAAGCTTCAACCTCAATTAAAACCCGCAGCTTCAACAGAAGTAAGCAGTGTGGTAGAAATGTTTACACCGCATCGTCCGAGCTAATTCGGGCGATTTTGGTTCACAAACAAGCTATTTAAAAAGTTATAAACTCCATTCATAACAGACAAAAGTAAACTCAATGATGAAACTGACTCAAGCAGATTTTCAGGAACGTCGCGACCGCCTGGCAGAAGAAATGGGTCCGCACAGTATTGCGATTATTGCCACCAGTCCGGTTGCCATGCGTAACCGTGATGCAGATTATAAATTTCGTGCGGACAGCAGCTTTTTTTATCTGACGGGATTTGCAGAACCTGAAGCAGTGGCTGTCATTGAGACCTTTGAGTCTATTGATGAAGGTTATACCTATAGCTTGTTCTGCCGTGAACGTGACCGTGAAATGGAAATATGGAACGGTTACCGTGCCGGTGTAGATGGTGCAGTCGATGATTATGAAGCTGACGAAGCCTATGCAATTGATTTACTTGATGAAGAAATTATCGAGAAATTACTGAACAAGCAAAAACTGTTCTATCGCATCGGGCAGCAAGCAGATTTTGATGCACGTGTGGCAAAGTGGATTACTGAGGCAAATGGTGAATCACGTCGAGGTACTTCTGCACCAGCACATGTAATTCAGCTCGATCGTATTTTAGATGAAATGCGGTTGCACAAATCGAAACAAGAAATTGAATTGATGCAACTTGCATCGAACATCAGTAGTGAAGCACATACTCGTGCCATGCAAACTGTGCGTCCGGGCATGATGGAATATGCACTTGAAGCAGAAATCAATTATATCTTTGGTAAAAACGGTTGCGTGCCTTCATATAACAGCATTGTCGGTGGGGGTGCTAATGGCTGTATCCTGCATTATGTGGAAAATGACAAAGAGCTGAAAGATGGTGATTTAGTCCTGATTGATGCTGCCTGTGAATATCAATTGTATGCATCAGATATTACCCGTACTTTTCCAGTCAATGGTAAGTTTAGCCCTGAACAGAAAGCACTGTATGAGCTGATCTTAAAAGCACAAATTGCAGCGATTGATGCTGTACGTATCGGTAATTCATACAAGGAACCGCATAATGTTGCTGTTCGTATTATGGTTGAAGGTCTGGTCGAGCTTGGCTTGATGCAAGGCGATATTGAAGACATTATTCAAAAAGAAACCTTCCGTCAGTTCTATATGCATGGGACTGGTCATTGGCTAGGTATGGATGTACATGATGTCGGTTCATATAAAATTGACGGTGAATGGCGTGCCTATGAAGAAGGCATGGTGGTTACCGTTGAGCCGGGACTGTATATTGCACCAGATGATGAAACAGTCGATGCGAAATGGCGTGGTATTGGTATCCGTATTGAAGATGATGTTGTCGCCACTGAAAAGGGGCCGCGAGTTTTAACAGCTGCAGTGGTTAAATCTGTAGAAGATATTGAAGCATTAATGGCTAAAGCTAAAGTAGCTTAAGTCATTTTTTAATATAAAAGCCGGTCAGATGATCGGCTTTTTATTACAGACCTATTATATTTCAAGCAAGATTGTTAGATCTTTGCAACCATTGCAAAGTTATTTCACTTACGTTTATCGCGAATAACTTAAATAAAACCAACCAAGTTAAAATTTAAAATCTATAAAATGACACTAATTCAACACAGAAAATCTATTTTTTGCATCAAAGCTACATATTAAATCTGCTTTCCTTCTCATACTTTTTTTGATCCTCAAAGAAACTTAAACAAGAGCGGGAGAAAAAATATGAGATTAAATACTATAGACTGGATTGCTTATGCTTTAACCATTATTGGTGGCATCAATTGGGGCTTAATTGGTGCATTTGACTTCAATTTAGTGTCAGCAATCTTTGGTGAAATGAGCACATTATCTCGAATTGTGTATGTTCTGGTCGGTTTGTCGGCACTTTACCTGATTTATACAGGTACGAAATTAAATAGAACAGTACATCATACTGATTCTGCGAATATTGTGCGTTAACTACCAATGATCAAATACATAGACTAACTTGAGCATTCTAATTCAAGTCGATTCTTCCGTAATTTAGGATGGGCTTAATTTGGTGACCCAGTTGTACTAGACAAAAAATGGAGCTTAAGCTCCGTTTTTTTAAAATAACATATCGAAACTTATGTGTTTTTCTGTTGGAATTTAACGCTTTAATAAAGTACTTTAACCCATTGAAGCCATCTCTTACAAAATGTGATTTTTATTTATTTTTTGTATTTCATATATTCTTCCATCCTTGTTCTACAATTTTAAATCAGTAAGAGTAGAAAATTTCTGGGTGAGCAACCATGTACTCACATCTGTGTAGTCCAAAGTTACTAACAATTGAACGTCACTTACGAGAGACCATCTATTTCATTATAAAAATAAAAATTTTTGAGCTAATATAAAATCAATCAAGATTTTAAGTATCTAGACCTTATAGATGCGGCATAGAAGGATCAAAACATGCAACAAGAGGTGATCATTGTTGGTGGTGGTATGGTGGGGCTGAGCCTCGCTTTGATGTTAGCCAAAGCAAATATTGCAGTTAAACTGCTCGAAGCCATTAAATACCCAAATTATGACGATGCCAATCTTGCGCCGTATCACTCCAGTTTTGATGCGCGAAATAGTGCATTGTCACGCCGTAGCGTACAAATTTATCAGGAACTTGGGCTTTGGAATGCCTTGCAAGAACATGCAACACCAATTCTTGAGGTACATATTACGGAACAGGGCAGTTTTGGTAAGGCACGCCTTAAAGCAGAACAAGAGAAAGTCGAAAGCTTTGGCCAAGTGATTGAAAATGCCTGGTTAGGTCGTGTGCTACTCACAGAAGTCCGAAAGCAGCCATTGATTGAATTAATTGATGGGGTACAAGTCACTTCACTTACACAAGATGCTGATCACGCCAAGATTGAAGCTGTACGCGGTGAAGAAAGCTTATCTGTGCAATCCAAACTGGTCATTGCAGCTGATGGTCGTGACTCTTTCTGCCGTAAAGCTCTATGCATTGGTGCAGATGAGCATGATTATGATCAGGTCGCTATTGTCACGACGGTACAAACATCGAAACCCCATCATCATGTCGGGTTTGAACGTTTTAGTCCGCTGGGGCCTTTAGCACTTCTACCCTTACCGGGTGAATATCGTCGTTCAGTGGTTTGGCCGGTGAAAAAAGGTACAGAGCAAGAATGGCTTGGTGAAGAAAATGATCAACATTTCCTGGATGCCTTGCAAGAAACTTATGGTGACCGAGCGGGAAAATTCCAAAAAACTGGTCGCCGTTTTAGTTTCCCTTTGTCACAAGTGCTTGCCGAAAAGCAGGCAGTCGGTCGTGTGGTCTTGATGGGCAATGCAGCACACACGATTCACCCAGTTGCAGGGCAGGGCTTTAACCTGTGTATGCGAGATGCTTATGTTCTGGTTCGTTCGCTTAAAGAACAACTATCCAAATCAGCAAATATTGGCGAGCCAAGCATGCTGCTGGCTTATGAAGCAGCTCGCTTAACCGATCAACAACGTGTGATCAAGTTCTGCGACAGTGTAGTACGTGGTTTTAGTAATCAAAATCCAGTGCTCAAATTGATCCGTAATACCGGATTGCTTGCTTTTGATATGATTCCTGGCGTGAAGCCATTGGTAGCAAATTATGCAATGGGGCTAAAAGCATGAGTGACGTTCTGGATGCTGTGATTATTGGTGGTGGCCTGGTGGGTGGTTTAACCGCATTGTTGCTGGCTCAAGGGGGTGTTCAAGCAACTGTACTCGATGCTGCACCTATTTTAGATGAACAAAAAGTTGTTTCTGTTGCAAATCCACGGGTTTTGGCCCTTAGCCAAGCCACGATTCATTTGCTTAAAACAGTGCATGTGTGGGAAAAGCTTGCCCGTCAGATGCCCTATAGCGGCATGCAGGTGTGGAATAAAAACGGCTATGGTGAAATCAATTTTGGTCAATCCAGTCAAAATACACCCGGCGCTGAACAGACATTAGGCTCGATGGTTGAGCCGAGTATTTTGAATTTAGCCATTCAGCTAAAAATGCTGCAACAACTGCAAGATTACCGTACCCAAGTCAAAGTCATACGCGTAGAACAAGGTGTGGGCGTCTGGCACATTCATCTGGCTGATGGCACAGAGCTTAAAACCAAGTTGGTGATTGGGGCAGATGGGGCAAATTCATTTGTCCGGGAACAAGCCTTTATTGACTTGGATATTTTAGATTACAAGCAAGCCGGTTTAACTTGCGCCATTCGGACTGCACAGCCACACCAACATGTAGCGCGTCAGATTTTCCTCGAAACCGGCCCTTTGGCCTTCTTACCGATGGCCAGCTTAAAGCCGGAACAAGACGGCTATTGGCAATCGATTGTCTGGACATTACCTGATGATTACGCAGAAGAATACGCAGCTCTAGATGATGCCGCATTTATTGAACTGTTAACGCGCGAGAGTCATCACATGTTGGGTAATGTACTAGAAGCGACACCACGGGCACAATTTCCGCTTAAAGCACGTGCCGCGCAGCAATATGTGAAAGCGGGCTTAGCCCTGATTGGCGATGCTGCACATGTAATTCATCCTCTTGCAGGACAAGGGGTAAATATTGGTTGTCTGGATGCTGCGATTTTATGTGATGTATTGCTGCATGACAAAAAGAGAGGTGTATGGGCACATGAACAAACTTTACAGCGCTATGAACACCGCCGTAAAGGCCAAAATGATGCCATGATGCACAGCATGTCTGCGATTGGCTGGATGGAAACCACACAACTTTTCCCTGTGGTTTGGGCGCGAAATATTGGCTTAAAACAAGTCGAAAAACACGCTGCTTTAAAAGATGCCTTTATGTCTCAAGCCAACGGATTACAGGTCTTAAAAGACACTTGTTATGCAGTTTGAAACTGAAGAGCTGTTTTTTGTACAAATATTCATATAAGTTTACTTTTTTGATTAAAAAAGATACGATTTTTTTGCATTTAACTCTATGCGAAACGATCAGAGATTGCTAAATTTCTTCCTAATTCAAAACCAATTCACATTGGAACGATAGACATTATTTTTGGGGAGAAACAGCCATGACTGATATGAATGACTACGATGAAGCAGAAGAATCTGCAGTAGATGAAGATGAAGCGAAAGCTGCTGAAAAAGGTGCATCTGTTAGTGAAGCTACGCCCACTGACGGAGATGTAGCTGAGGCAGAAACTTTAACCGTGACGGCTAAACTTAAAAAGCGCCAAGCCTTAGAAGATGAGCTTGCTGCTTTTCTTGCCCAAGGTGGCCGTATTACGGAAGTTCCCGCAGATGAATCTGCTAAGGGTTAATCGTTCTACTCCTTGATTTTGCCCCAGACTATAAAAAGCATCACATAAGTGATGCTTTTTAGTTTTCAATGGCTCATTTTTTAATCTTGCTGAGTAAGTTCCAACGCACGTTGATACGCAACTTTCTTTTTGATTCCAGTCAAATCTGCTGCCAATTGTGAAGCAGCTTTTACCGATAAATCTTGCAATAAACGAGTCAATAACTGATCCAGTTTTTCTTGATCTAAATCTTTTTCTACCGTCGCCCCACCAATGACTAAAACAATTTCACCTTTTTGCTGGTTACGATCGGATTCAATCAATTGAATTAAATCGGCCAAAGTCATTTTTTTGATGGTTTCAAATGTTTTGGTAATTTCACGGGCAAAACCAACCGGACGGTCTGCACCAAAAATATCCGCCATATCTTTAACGGACTCTAAAATACGATGCGGTGCTTCATAAAAAATTAGAGTTTGGGTTTCATCTTTCAGTTTTTCTAACTGAATTCGGCGCTGGGATTGACGCGAAGGCAAAAAGCCTTGAAAGCTGAAACGGTCGCTCGGTAAACCCACAGAACTAAGTGCGGCAATTGCAGCACAAGCACCCGGTACAGGAATCACACGAATATTATGTTCTTGCGCGGCACGAACCAATTTAAAACCCGGATCACTAATCAGCGGCGTACCTGCATCACTAATTAACGCCATGTTTTCGCCATTCAGCAATCTTTGGATCAATATATCAATTTTGTTACTTTCATTATGCTCATGACACGCAGTCAGGGGAGTTGATATATTATGATGCTTTAATAATTGAGCAGAAGTACGCGTATCTTCTGCCGCGATAATACTTACCGATTGTAAAACATGAATCGCACGATAAGTGATGTCATCTAAGTGCCCAATTGGGGTCGCTACAACAAATAACTGAGCACTCATAAGGTTTTTCCAATGTTGAATAATAAAAATAATTTGATGGGCTGCATCTTGTATTGCATTTTTAACCGGGCACAAGCCGAAGTATTGGTCATTTTACCTGAATCAGGCCCTATGGCGCGAGCCGGATTAAGTATCAAACAGGGTTTTATGAGTGCTTATCAAGCACTAAACCAGAAAACCCCAATTAAATTTGTAAACTCGGATCAAAAACAAATTACGCAACTGTTAGAATAATTGTGAATAAAAAAACCGAAATGGTGATTGGGCCTTTAGCACGCAATGAGGTGTAAACGTTAATTAAAAGCAAACTCAAAGTTCATGTTTTGGCTTTAAATGAAGTGACTGTCCAAACGGACAATGTCTGGAAATTGAGTCTATTCAAAAAAGATGATGCGTATGCGCTGAAGTAGATGTTGCAGAAAGATAAAATTAATGAACTTTATGTTTTCGGCAACAGGGTACAGAGGAGAAAAGCCTACTGTTTTTGATATCCTTAATAGGACAGGTTGACTATCCGATTTCTATAGTAGAAGAACTCCCCAAAAAACTGACCAAGCAACGCGGTTTATTGTTACTTGGAAATAATACCAGGATAAATAGCCTAAGCAATTTACCTCGTCAAGATCTCTATGCATTAGCGCATGCCTTTGAACAAAATAAAGCCTTATCGCAAAGGGTAAAATTTTGTGATTACCTGCCTTATATGGGAGTAGCTGGCCAGATCTGATTCAAGCCTATCAAAAAAAACCTGTTTCCATGCCGTATCAAAGACTGCTGGCCTTTGGTGGTGATGCCTGGCATATTGCTCAACAATATTTAGCTGAACCAAATTTAAAAAGTATTGAATTTTAAGGTCGTACAGGGATGATTAACATCAGCGATAATCATATTCGGCGCATTCCACATTGTTTTGAGAATATCAAAAAAAGGCATTAAGAGCTTGTAATGAAAAATAATAATCAAACCAATTTAAATTTAGGCCAATGGGCAGAACAACAAGCTTTAAGAGTTTTACAAGCTCAAGGTTTTACCCTTGTGGTCATGAATTATCATTGTCGTTATGGGGAGATTGATCTGATTGTACAAAAGGATCAAGAATTGATATTTGTGGAGGTGAAAGCACGCTCTGCAACTCGATATGCACACTCATGCGAAACGATTTCACTCGCTAAGCAAAAGAAGATTATGAAATCTGCATTATGTTTTTTAAATATTCATCCACAATTCGAACAGTTTTATTGTCGTTTTGATGTGATTTGTTTTGATTTTTTTCAACAATTTGCAAAAACAATACAGCAAGATTTTTCCAAATTCACTTATGATCAACAATGGATTGAAAATGCTTTTACTTTTGATCAAGAGTTCATTAATCTTTGAACAAAACCAGAGCATAAATGCTGAAATAAAATAGAACTGAAATTAACGATTAGGAGTCTTGCTGAGTGTTTAACCGTATTGCAATGACGTTACTGTGTGTAGCAAGTTTATCTGGTTGTGCAAGTTTCATCTCTGGTGGCACTGGATCCGCTCCAGTCGGAACAGAGAGTGGTGCTCGTTCACTTGGACAGGTGTTTATTGATTCTTCTATAGAACGCACCGCCAAAATCAATTTATATAAATTAGATGCAAGATTTAAACAATCTCGTGTCAATATTGAAAGTTTTCATGGCAATGTTTTATTGACTGGCCAAGTGCCAGATGCGCATTTAAAGCAATTGGCTGAAGATAATGTACGCGCCATGACGGATGTCAAAACTGTACATAATTATATTACCGTGGGTAACCAAATTGGTTACGCCACTATTATGCAAGATACCACGGTTACAGCCAACACACGTGGGCTGATCATGAAAGCTGGCGTGGTATCGGATAGCAAGGTCCACATTCACACCGAAGATGGCATTTTATATGTGATGGGACGTTTAAATAGTGCCGAAATCACCGATCTTAATCAGGTACTTGAGCAAGTTGGGAATGTGAATAAAATTATTACCTTAATTGATAATGTTGAGCAATCACGTGCAGTGACTTCCAGCTTTAGCAGTCCTGTAGTAAATGCACAACCGATTGAACAAACGCCTATAGCCATTGATCCAGATCAAGCTGAACCTACGAATGCTCAATAATGTAACTCAAGTGGTCAAAAACAAACTGCAACAAAATGTCGTATTGATGAAAATGTTTTCCAAAGATTTTCGCCTTTACGATTTTGGTAGTTATGCACTGAATCGTTTAACCCCTAAAAAGGGTTATTCGGTCGTTGAAAACGTTGCGTATGGCTTAAAAGCACGGCAACGCCTCGATATTTTTACTGCTGAAACACCTCGTGAACAGCGCCCTTTGATTGTATTTGTGCATGGCGGGGCATGGTTACATGGAGATAAAAAAGATTATCGTTTTGTTGGTGAAGCCTTTGCGAAAGAGGGTTATGACGTTGCGGTGATTAATTACCATCTGGCACCTGAACATGTATTCCCCAGTTATATCGATGACCTGAGCCTGGCATTAAATTATCTGACCCAGCATCAATCCAAACTGAATATTCGGACTGAAAAACTGGTGTTGATGGGTCATTCAGCGGGTGCATTTAATGTCATGTCGGCACTGTATCATCCAAAGCCGTATACCTTGCATTGCCGCGCTCAAATTCAAGCAATTATTGGATTATCTGGGCCTTATCATTTTGATTACAAAGATGATCCATTGTGTGCCGATGCGTTTGATCAGAGCATCCCTTATCAACATGTGATGCCATATTATTTTATTGAATCGAATACGGTGAAGCATTACCTGTTTTTAGCCGCCAATGATCAAGTGGTCAGTCATAACAATTCAAGAGATATGCATCGTATTTTGCAGGAAAAGGGTAATCATAGCCAGCTGATTACCATGCCCGGTACTGGGCATATTTCCATTATGGGGTCAGTTTCGAGTTTATTTAGCCGCTTTTTTCAGACCAAGAAACAAATTTTAGCGGCTTTGGATGAAGCATTAAAACCCTAGCTTACAACCATTCACGGGTATCATCTGCAACAGGATGACCTTCGGTAATGTGTTTAATCATGGCGTAAGCAATACTGCCTTTAAAAGGGATTTCGGGCAGTTGATCCAGTTTAAAAAATTGCGCATCGCTTATTTCTTCTTCTTGAAGCTTGATGTCGCCAGAAGCATATTCAGCCCGAAAAGCCAGCATTAAATTACTCGGAAATGGCCAAGGTTGGCTAGCAAGATATTGCACATTTTTTACTTTTAATCCGACTTCCTCAAAAGTTTCACGACGTACTGCTTCTTCTAAAGTTTCTCCAACTTCGACAAAACCGGCAATGAGTCCATACATATTGGTTTTATTTTTTGCATTTTTAGCCAGCAAGATTTCGTTATCACCACGGGTAATGACCGTGATTACGCAGGGTTGTACCCGCGGATATTGGTGATAACGGCAAGCAGGACAAATCATAGCATATTCAGTGGGATGTGCTTCCGTCTGATGGCCACAGTGACTACAGAATTTATGATTTTTACGCCATTCTAAAAGCTGAATTGCACGACTGGCATGTTCGAATTGCCTTGTATCCCAAAGCGTCAATAACTGACGGATGGGAACCAACTGCAAGCCTTGAGGGATGGGTTCATCTTCGAGAAGATCACGGGCAATCACTTGATCACCCGCGTTCAAGTGAAGATCACGGGCAATCACTTGATCACCCGCGTTCAAGTGAAGATCACTTGCTAACCGTTCTACTTGAGGAAGTTGAAAGTTTTCATCCACTAAGAGTTGATGTTGATGAAAGATATAAGCAAGTGATAATTCAGACATTAGGCTACAGTTTTCAGTTTTTCGCTACTTTGCAATGCTACATCAAACATCGACTGCAATACAGGTTGTTTGTATTTTAAATTGTCAATCATCATATCGGCACTGGCTAAAGTGTCGAGGGTATGATTGATTTGTTCAGCATTAATTACCGTTGAACTTTCAATTCTCTGCTGAATAAAGTCAGCCGCAGTTTTTAATGCAATTTGTCCTGATTCAGCATTTAAGAACAATAACGCTCCGCCAATTTCACGTAATTGGGTCGGTGTATTTTCTATAGTTGCCAAATTGTTGTCTTGTAAATATTGCATTAAGGCTTGGCTAGAAAGATCAATCACCGCTTTAGTTTCATTCAGCAAAGCAGCATGCGCTTCATCTAAACGGTCTAAAGAGATATTCATGTTATGCACACGAAGCTGTAAACGGCTTGAGGTGTGATGGCGTTCCAGTACGCCAATTGAATTCATTGCCGATAGAATACAGTTCATCAATTGCTGTGCAAAACCTTCATCTTGAAGTACTTCAGCACTGCTGAGTAAACTTGCTTGGCGCGATAAATCATTAAAGGCTTCATTCAGATTTAACACTTTGAAAATATTAGCAAGACTGGTTAATTTGTCTTGTAACTCTCGCGCTTTTTCCGGCGTCATATTTTGATAGTTGTATTCGATAGCGTTACGAATTTGTGTCATTTCCGTGGTCACAAGTTCACTAATCGTATGCATGGTATCAAAATCAGGGCCATATAGATGACGGCTGAACACTTGTAATTGCGTATCGGTCAGATGGTCTTCACCCAGATTAAGCTGGTTGCGAATATGCTGCGCAGTCTCATCTTCCTGGCTAATACATAAACTTAAAATATTGGCTAAATCCGGCAAGCTTGGCTTGAAACGATCCGGAGCAATGAAATATTGCGCCATGTTACGTTCAATACTGACCAAAGTACGTAAACGCGGATCATTCAGAAGCAAGTGATCAATCTGGTCAAATGCAACATGCACCAGATTCCAGTATTGCTTGCTTGGCGTATTTTCAGCAAGACCGGCTAAATATGTACCGACCAATTTAATCGCTTGTAGATCAAATTCGGTTTCTACTTGTTTAATCAGCTTGTTTAATGACAATTTATACAAGCGATGCACATATTTAGATTTTTCTAAGCTCGGTGCTTTAGGAAGCTGGAAATCAGGGGTAAAGTTGTCAATTAATGACTCAATATACTGACCTTCATGAGTAATAGGTTTACCCAAGACAATCTCAATGCGATTCAGCGTATCAAGTAAGAATTGCGGAATTTTAACTTCGCGCAAGCAAATGAATTCGATATAGCGCTTCAACATGGTGGTGCCTTCACTTAAGGCGATCACCTCTTGCGTGTTAATTTGCGCAGGATTCCCCATGATTTTGCGCATTAACTCTGCAGAATATTGAGCGATTTTAGCCAGACTTTGCATATCAATCAGCGCCAGTACTTGGGCACATTGCTCAAATTGATTCAGTGCATCATCAATACCAAAAGGTAAAGTTTGATCTTCTGCTAAGCTGCTAACCGCTGATTCGACTAGTTTAATTGAGTTATCAACCTCATTTTTTATTATCAGCAATGCAGTTGGGTCAAAATGAATAGAGGTTTGGTAAGACATGTATCTGCACCTATCCTAGTGTTTTATCTGTTTATGAGCAGCCTGTTAAGGGCGAAACTTCTTTACATTCAACTATAACTTAACTGTTAAACGTTTAAATACAAAAAACCACTAGAAATTAGATTTTATTTTGTAAAAAGACAAGCTGTACCATGTTTTTCTTCAAATTCTTTGACCCATGTCTCATGTGCTTCAAGTTCCTGTTCTGAAGGCAAGATGACAGGGAGTTCTACTTGTACACTTAGGCGCGCAGTCTGTGCCTCTTGTTGCTCACTCGCGGTCAAGGTATCCATATCGAAGGAGACTTGACCACCAGTCATGGCTAAATAGACATCGGATAAGATTTCAGCATCGAGTAAGGCACCATGGAAAGTACGGTCTCGTTGTGGGATTTCGTAACGGCGAACCAAAGCATTAAGGGAGTTTTTCTGCCCGGGATGTTTGCTTTTCGCCATGGCCAAGGTATCGGTAACCTTACACACTTCCGACAAAGCCACAAAGCCCGCACGTTTGAACTCCATATCGAGGAAGTTCATGTCGAAGCTGGCGTTATGCGCAATAATTTCTGCGCCTTTTAAATACTCAAAAAGTACATCAGCAATTTCCGCGTAGACAGGTTTGTCTTGTAAGAAGGCATCTGAAATACCATGAATATTTTCAGAATCACCGACCGGTTTTTTCGGATTGATATAAATGTGAATGGAGCTGCCGGTCAGTTTGCGATTCACCATTTCAATGGCACCGACTTCAATAATCCGGTCAGTGTCCTGAAAATAGAAACCGGTGGTTTCCGTATCCAGAATCAGTTGGCGCGGACCATGAACCTGTTTGGTGCGTGGCGTAATCACAATATGTGGATGTTCTATATTGGATAGGTCGGGCGCAACACTTTCTATAACTTCATTTTGTACTTCAGCTTCGTCATTCATGCCTTCAGACTGAATCAATTCTTGTTCTAGATTTTCTAAAGCTTCCAGATCATCCTGAACATCGGATTCGATGAAATCGAAACCAAAAGGATCATCTAGCAGCCAGTCTTTTTCCAGTTTTTTTTTATCTACAACCGCGGCTTCTGCTAAGGGTTGTTGTATTTCTAATGTGGAGTTTTTCATGGCTTTTAAGGTTTGATCGGCCCCTTGATTAGCAAGTTGATCTGCCATTTCATTGCCCGGATGTCCAGCATGACCTTTAATCCAGTTCCATTCAATGTCACGACCTTGGCAGGTGGCATCAAGCAATTTCCACAAATCAGGATTTTTAACATCCTTCCAGTTTTTCTTTTTCCAGCCATGAATCCACTCGGTAATGCCTTGTTTCACATAGTTGGAATCTGTCCAGATAATCAGTTTGGCATCTGTTGGGCAGAACTTAATTCCTTCAATGGCTGCAGTGAGTTCCATGCGGTTATTGGTCGTTTGCGGTACACCGCCAAACAGTTTATGTTCTTCAGTTTCAGTAATGACATATGCACCCCAACCGCCTAAACCTGGATTGCCGCGGCAAGCGCCATCGACATAGAGTGTGATTGTTTGAGTCATATAAACCAAATCCGAACGAGTGAAAGTCAAATTGAACAGCGTCAATAGTATATTGTATAACGCAATTGCACTTTTGAACCGTATAACATGCTTATTTTTTAATTTCTTGTAACATTTATAGTGAAATCGCGCTAAATTATTGCCTTGTGTCTAAGGCATGCTTCACTACAATGGCATATCTAAAAAATAAATTTTATACGAGTTGTCTGGATTTCTTTATGTATAAACCAACCGCGATTTTGTGGCAGCCTTTATTACCCAACTTTTTTAAAATTACCATATTGGGTTCAGCTTTAGCTGCGCTAGGTCTGACTGGCTGTTCCTCAAGCCAAAGTGCAACGCAAGGATCAAAATCGAAACTGGTGGGTTCTGGCTATCTGGACGCCAATAGTTTGGACTCCTTGGAAGATTTACTTTCTGCCACAGATATGCGTGCGGTAGAGGGAGATCGTTTGCTTATTTTAAAACACGGTGACGTTTGGAAACGCATGACCGTAGGTTTTAAAATGGATCAAACCCATGGGGACTCTCGTATCGAGGCGCAGCGCGGCTGGTTTATTTCGCGTCAACCGTATTTAGACCGTTTGAGTGCACGTGCTTCACGTTATCTTTACCATACGGTGAAAGAGGCAGAGCGTCGTGGCTTGCCGACTGAACTGGCTTTATTGCCCATTATTGAAAGTTCCTATGACCCTGCAGCCACCAGTAGTGCAGCAGCAGCCGGGATGTGGCAATTTATTCCAAGTACTGGTCGTATTTATGGTTTAAAACAAACCAGCCTATATGATGGTCGCCGTGATGTGGTCGAATCGACGCGTGCAGCCTATGAATTTTTAGGTGGTTTATACAACCAGTTCGGTTCGTGGGAACTGGCTTTGGCCGCCTACAATGCAGGTCCGGGGCGTATCCAGCAAGCGATTAACCGTAACAAAGCGGCAGGTTTGCCGACAGATTACTGGTCACTGAAACTGCCACAAGAAACCATGAACTATGTGCCGCGTTTTTTGGCGGTGGCACAAATTATTAAAAATCCGGGTGCATATGGAGTGTCTTTACCTCCAATTGCCAACCGTCCGCATTTTAGAGAAGTGTCCGTTGGACCGGTGAGTTTAAATGAAATTGCTTCGATTACCGGCTTAAGTCGCGCTGAGCTATATCAATTAAATCCAGGACATCGTGGCGATCGTATTGATAGCGAAAGTCCAATGAAAATCATTATCCCTGCGGATTTAAGTCCTTCCATTGATGCTCGAATTAAAAAACTATCACCAAATTCAGGTGGTTTATGGACAAGTACTGCACAACCTTTCACGCCAGAAAAATCGAATCCGCCTCAATTAAATACTCAAGTGATTAATCCGGTAAGAACAGCTCCGCCAGTATTGACCACAACGACGACAAAAAATTCTCAAACAACAGCAGCAGTTAAACCTGCCAATCCGGTAACGACGACCCAAGCCTCCAATTCGCGTACATCTACACCGCAAGGTTCAGCAGCGTTGGCATCGTTTGCATCGAATAGCGATATTCCAAGTGCGCCACGTATTCCAGTTGCGGTAACTCAAGTCGCAAATGTTAAGCCTGTAATAGTTGAGCCGCCTTTATCTTCGGTTGAGCGTGAGCAAATTTTGGCTGCAGTCAGAGCTGAAGGTGAAAATAAAACTGTCGAGCAGGTGCTACAACCGGTCGCCAGCAAAGCTGAACAAGACAAAGTGGTGGCAGAGCTGAAAGCTCTTGCACCGCAAGGCACAGAAATTACCGATCCTTTTGACGGTAAAATTAAACTCACTGCGATTCAAACCAGTCAGTCTGTGGCAGAGCAACAAGGTAAAGAGTTGACTAAAGGTTTTTCTTATCCTAAAGGGGTAGCGGAAAATACCAAAGCTGATTCTGACGAAGCAAGACGTAACCAAGGCAAAAACTACGTTAAGACTGATTCAGAAGTTGTGGTTACAGCGCCGAAAGGAAAACGCAGTACTTATACCGTTCTTCCGGGAGACACTTTAACTGTTATTGCGATGAAAAATGGTTTGAACTGGCGTGATGTGGCAAAGTGGAACCAGATTGATCCTGGCTCAGCGCTATATGTGGGAACCAGTATTTATTTATACGATGCTAAACCGCAAAGCACAGAAACGACTGCGACAACTAAGGCAAAAACACAGCCTGAAACGTATGTCGTCCAAGCCAATGATAGTTTGATTGCAGTGGCTAGCCAATTTGGCCTGTCGCTTAAACAGCTTGCGGATTACAATAATTTATCCGTCAATAGTGGTTTGAGGGTTGGGCAAAAATTGTCGTTAAAGGAAACTGCTGCAAGTAATTCCGATATTGCTGAAACTAAGATCGGTAACGCAAAATCCACTGCCAAAGTGAAAACCAAGTCCTATGTGGTTAAACGTGGTGAATATTTAAAGCTGATTGCAGAGCGTTATGCCTTGTCTAATCAAGAGCTGGCAGATTTAACTTCAGGGTTAACTGCGGGCAGCAGCTTAATGGTGGGGCAAAAAATTAATGTGCCATTAAATGAAGCCGAAACCAAGGCAGAAACGAAGCAGGAAGAAAAAGCTACACCAGTTAAAGTAGAAACGGCTGCTGTACAATCTTCGTATAAGACTGAAAGCTATCGCGTACAACGGGGTGATACTTTATCCAGTATTGCAGCGCAGTCGAAAATTTCTTTAACTGAACTGGCCCAACTTAATAAATTATCCAATAGCAGTGGTTTACAAGTTGGTCAGACCCTTAAAATTCCTGCAGGTTCAAATGTTCCTGAAAGTTATACCGTGCAGTCGGGTGATAGTTTGTCGGCTATTTCAGCGAAATATAATTTAGGCATGGATTATATTGCCAATATTAATGGCATTAACCGTAATACAGGCTTGCGTGTTGGACAGCGCTTAAAACTGAGTGGCGAAGAAGCTGTTCAAGACAAAGTTGAAGCAAAAAATGAAAAAGTGAGCTTTGAAAAACAGCCAGATATGCATACGGTAAAAGCAGGCGAAACACTGAGCAGTATTGCCAAAAAATATCATTTACAGCTGGATTATTTATCTGCATTAAATGGTTTAACCCGAACTTCAACTGTACGTAGTGGGCAACGTTTGAAATTTGAAGGGGAGCTTCCGAAGCTTGAAGAAAAAAATGAATCACCCACTCTAAAAGCCGCCAAATCATCAAAAAATGCTGATGCTTATACTGTAAAACCAGGCGAGTCTTTAAATGCGATTGCCAGTCGGGCAGGAATATCGGTTGCTGAATTAGCAGTGTTAAATGAGCTGAATGCACGAGCAGGTTTACGTGTCGGTCAACAGATCATGGTTCCTAAAACAGTGATTGACTATAAAGTCAAACGCGGTGATACCTTGATTGGTCTAGCCAACCGTTATGGTTTGGAGAGCAGCAAACTGGCTGAAATGAACGCGATTCAACCGAATACTCAATTGCGTATTGGGGATGTCATTAAAGTGCCAAACTTATAATTATACGCAAAGACAGGGAGTCATTTTAGATGTCATTTGCTTTCGCAAAACGTTTTGGTTTTGCCTGTGGGGTGAGTCTTGTGACGCAAGGGCTGTGGGCTGTAGTACAGACCACGCCTTATATCGCAATCCATAGCCAGCCGAAATATGCAGGCTTGTCGGTCATGCCTTATGCAAATGCCAATGCCCCTAAAGGCGGTTATTTAAGTACAGCAAGCAATGGCACATTTGATAACCTGAATAGTATGAATGGCAAAGGCAGTTCAACAGAGGGTGTTGATCGTCTGTTTGACTCGCTGATGTCGAGTTCACTGGATGAGCCTGGGGTGATGTATCCATTGCTGGCGGAGAAAGTCACCTTTGATCCGGATAAAACCCAATATGTCATTTTTCATTTAAACCCCAAAGCACGCTTTAGTGATGGCAGTTCGGTAACGGCCCAAGATGTGAAATTTAGTTTCGATGCGTATCAGACCAAGTCTAATCCGGGTTTGCAAATGTATCTGACTGATTTGGATAAAACCGAAGTATTGTCCAAATATGCGGTAAAGATGAGTTTTAAGTCTGACAATAATGCTGAGATGCCGCTGATTTTATCGCAACTGCCGATTTATTCTAAACAGGATTGGCAGAACAGAGATTTCACCCGGGTCACCATGCAGTCGATTTTGGGTTCAGGACCGTATCTGATTGATCGAATTGATGCTGGTCGCAGTATTACCTACAAACGTAACCCGAATTATTGGGCGAAAGATTTACCGGTCAATAAAGGGCGTTATAACTTTGATCGTTTGAAGTATGTTTATTACCGCAGTCTGGATATTGCTTTTGAGGGTTTTAAGTCGGGTCAATATACCCTGCATGAAGAGTTTACTGCGCGTAAATGGGTCACGGAATATCATTTTCCGGCGGTAAAAACCGGCATGGTGGTGAAATACAAATTCCAGCATAAAAACCCGATTCCAACGCAAAGTTTTGTGTTTAATACCCGCCGCACACCTTTTCAAGACATCAAATTTCGTCAGGCGATCACCTATGCCTATGATTTTGAGTGGCAAAACAAGGCGCTGTTCTATGGTCAATATCAGCGTTTACAGAGTTATTTTGCCAATAGTGAGCTTGAAGCCAAAGGTGTTCCAAGTCCTGCAGAACTGGCAGTTTTAAAACCATATTTAGCCAAACTCAATCCGATTCAACGCCAGGGCGTGCTAAAGGATTGGAAATATCCCGTCTCCGATGCCAGTGGTTTTAATCGTAGTAATCTGCTAATTGCACGCCAACTTTTATTAAAAGCAGGTTATGGCTTTAAGAACGGTCGTTTGCTCGATAGCAAAGGTAAGCCGATTCGGATTGAGTTTTTAATTCATCAAGATGGTTTACAACGTACGCTCATGCCGTTTGTCCGCAATATGAAACGTTTGGGTGTCGATGTTGCCATTCGTCATGTCGACGTGCCGCAGTACATTGAACGTATGCGTAGCAAGGACTTTGACATGACCACCAGTGTGATGCCGCAGTCTTTAAACCCAGGGAATGAACAGGCACAGTTCTGGGGCAGTGCATCGGCAGATCAGCCGGGAAATTATAATTATGCCGGCATCAAAAATCCGGTGATTGATGCGGTGATCCAGCAGATCATCCGTGCGCCTGATCGTAAGGAACTGGTCATTAGAACCCAGGTGCTGGATCGTTTATTACGTGCCGGATATTATCAAATTCCGACCTATGGTAAAGGTGAAAACTGGTTTGCCTACTGGAACATGTATCATCAGCCTAAGGTAAAACCCAAGCTTTCAACAGGAATTGACTATTGGTGGAGTGATGCAACAGAAGCCAAAAAAGTCACCCAGTATTTAGGTCAACAATAAGCAAATAGCACAGGCACAAGGAACGTCGTTTCGATGGGCATATACATACTAAAAAGACTGCTGCTGATTATTCCGACACTGTTTTTCATTTTATTGATTAACTTTGTGGTGATTCAAATTGCACCCGGGGGGCCAGTCGAGCAAGCTATTCAACAGGCAGAAGCTTTTCAAGGCTTGGGCGCAACGGGGGGTGAAACCGCATCAGCCAAAAGCAATTATCAGGGTGCAAAAGGTTTGAGCGAAGAAATGGTCGAGAAGATTAAAGCGCAATATGGTTTTGATCAGCCTGCACCTGAACGCTTCTGGATGATGCTGAAAAGTTATGTGACTTTCGATTTTGGCACCAGTTTTTTTAAAGACAAGCCTGTGACCCAACTGCTCTGGGAAAAAATGCCGGTCTCCTTGTCATTAGGGCTATGGAGCACTTTGCTGATTTATCTGGTCTCTATTCCTTTAGGCATTAAAAAAGCGCGTCAGCATGGCATGTTTTTTGATAAATCCACCTCCATGCTATTGGCGATCGGTTATGCGGTACCGTCTTTTGTCTTTGCAGTTTTGCTGATTGTATTTTTTGCGGGCGGTTCCTATTTTCAGTGGTTTCCACTACAGGGACTGGTTTCAGAAAATTTTAGTGAATTGAGCGTATTGGGGAAAATTAAAGATTATTTCTGGCATATGACTTTGCCTTTGCTGGCGATGGTGATTGGTGGTTTTGCCAGCCTAACCTATTTAACCAAATATTCGTTTATGGAAGAGTTGAACAAACAGTATGTTCTGGCGGCACGTTCTAAAGGCTTAAATGAATCGCGGGTGCTATACGATCATGTTTTCCGTAATGCGATGCTGATTGTGATCGCCGGTTTACCGGAAGCCCTGATTGGAATTTTCTTTGTCGGCAACCTGTTTATTGAAATTATTTTTAATCTGGATGGCTTGGGATTGTTGGGTTTTGAAGCCATTCAACAGCGTGATTATCCGGTGATTTTTGGCACCTTATTCCTGTTTACCTTAATGGGTTTGATTCTGCGTTTAATCAGCGATGTACTGTATCAGGTGATTGATCCGCGTATTAATTTTGATTCGCGAGGTGCTGAATAATGTCACCTTTGATGCATGCACGCTTAAAACGTTTTCAGGAAAATAAACTTGGTTTTGCCTGTTTAATTGTTTTCACTGTCATTTTTGTGTTGTCGCTGGCTGCTGAATTAATTGCCAACGATAAACCGTTGTTAGTGCAATACGATCATTCACTGTATATACCGGTTTTAAAATCCTATCCGGAAACGGCTTTTGGCGGTGTCTTCGAAACTGAAGCTGACTATAAAGACCCGGTGGTACAGCAACTCATCAACGATAAAGGCTGGGCAGTCTGGCCGCTGATCAAATATTCCTATCAAACGCCTAATCTGGAACTGGCAGTTCCGGTACCTTCTGCACCGACTTCACAAAACTGGTTAGGCACTGATGACCAGGGACGGGATGTACTGGCGCGTATTCTTTATGGTTTGCGCGTATCGCTATTGTTTGGTTTTGCTTTAACCATTGCTTCAGCACTTCTTGGAATCGCTGTCGGGGCCATTCAGGGCTACTACGGTGGATGGGTGGATCTGCTGGGTCAGCGCATTCTGGAAGTATGGGGTGGTCTGCCCATGTTATTCATGGTGATGATTCTGGTCAGCATGTTTACCCCGAACGTCTACTGGCTGTTTCTGATTATGTTGCTGTTCGGCTGGACGACTTTGGTGGGTCTGGTTCGTGCTGAGTTTTTAAAGGCACGCAATCTGGATTATGTCCGTGCCGCACGCAGTCTGGGTGTGGAAGACCGAACCATTATGCTGCGTCATATCTTGCCCAATGCCATGAGTTCCAGTCTGTCGCAGTTACCTTTTATGTTGACGGCCAATATTACTGCTCTCACAGCCTTGGATTTTTTAGGTTACGGTTTGCCACCCGATGCTGCTTCACTGGGTGAATTATTATTACAAGGCAAATCCAATTTGAATGCACCGTGGCTCGCGCTTTCGGGCTTCTTCACTTTGGCAATTGTCCTATCTTTATTGATTTATATCGGGGAGGCGACACGTGATGCATTCGATCCAAGACGCCAATAATCTACAAGCGCTATTAAGCGTAGAGCATCTCAATATTCAGCATCAACAGCATGTTTTGGTGGATGACCTGAATTTTCAGCTGCATGCAGGTGAAACCATTGCCATTGTCGGTGAAAGTGGTTCAGGCAAATCGATTAGTAGTCTGGCTTTACTTGGCTTATTACCCAGCACTTTAAAAATAAAAGGTCAGGCTAGGTTGGGAAAACAGGATTTGCTGACCCTTAAAACTGAACAGCTCAGACAGGTTCGTGGCCATAAAATTGCCATGATTTTTCAGGAGCCGATGACGGCTTTAAATCCGTTACATCGGGTGGAAAAAATCATTGGCGAAACTTTATTGCTGCAAGGCTGGTCAAAGCAAAAGACTCAGGCGCGCATTATTGAATTGCTGAATGATGTCGGGATTAACGAGCCTGAAGATAAATTGCGCCGTTATCCGCATGAACTGTCTGGTGGACAGCGGCAACGGGTAATGATCGCTATGGCTTTGGCTTTAGATCCGGAAGTTTTGATTGCAGATGAGCCAACCACTGCTTTGGATGTCACTTTACAGGCGCAAATTTTACATCTGCTTAAATCATTACAGCAAAGCCGAAATATGGCGATGATTCTGATCAGCCATGATTTAAATCTGGTGCATCGTTATGCCGATCAGGTGATTGTGATGAATAAAGGTCTGGTTGAAGAACAGGGCAGCGTTGCGGAAATCTTCAATCATCCGAAACAAGCCTATACCCGGGATTTACTGAATCATGATTTTGGCGAAGCCATTCAAGTTGCAGATGGTCAAAATTTGTTGGCTTTACGCAATGTTGCGGTAAAGTTTCCCATTAAGCAGGGGTTTTTGAATCGGGTCAAAGACTACTTTGTGGCAGTAGAGCCTTTAGATTTGGCGTTGGCGCAAGGGGAATCAATTGGCATTGTCGGTGAAAGTGGTTCAGGTAAAAGTTCACTGGCTTTGGCCATTACCCGTTTAATTAAAAGTGACGGTGAAATTGTGCTGCTTGGCACAGATTTAAACCAGTGTAATGAAAAGCAGTTACGACCCTTACGTGCCGAATTCCAGATTGTATTTCAGGATCCGTTTAGCAGTTTAAATCCACGGCTGAATGTCGAGCAAACCATTGGCGAAGGTTTAGCTTTAAAAAAACTGTCAGCGATTGAGATATCGAAGCGGATTGATGAAGCTTTGGAAAAAGTGGAATTGTCCATTAGTTTTAGAACGCGTTATCCGCATGAGTTGTCAGGCGGGCAGCGTCAGCGTGTGGCATTGGCACGTGCACTGGTTCTCCGTCCTAAACTGCTTATTCTGGATGAACCTACATCGGCACTGGATCGAACTACACAGCGTGCCATAGTGAAATTGCTCAGACGTTTACAGCAAGCGCACCAAATCAGTTATTTATTTATCAGTCATGATTTACAGGTGGTCAAAGCCCTGTGTCAAAAAGTTTTGGTGCTGCGCAATGCTCAAGTGATGGAATTTCAAAGCACGGAACAATTGTTTTTAAATCCACAAACTGAATATACCCGGCAACTGATTCAAGCTAGTCAGTATGTTTAAAATTACTGACACGTCATATTGTCAGAATAGCCATTGACGGATTGCAGAATAAGGTTAGGGTATTAACTCTAAATAAAATACAAATAAATCAGGATTGAAATATGAGCCATCTTGCTGAAGCGATCACCATTGGAAAGATCACCTTTAAAAATAGAATTATCAAAGCTGCGATGAGTGAAGCCTTGGCAAATGATGCAGGTCAGCCGGGTCAGTTGCATTTGGGTTTGTATGAAGCCTGGGCAAAAGGTGGTCTGGGTTGTGCAGTTACCGGTAATGTGATGGTGGACTTCCGCGCCAAAAACGAACCGGGTGTGGTTGTAATAGAATCGGAACGCGATTTGGCGGAGCTGCAGCAGTGGGCGCAGGTGGGTAAACAACACGGCATGGTGCAACTGATTCAATTGTCCCATCCAGGCCGTCAGTGTCCCAAAGGCTTAAACAAGGAAACTGTTGCGCCATCGGCTGTACCTTTTAGCCCGATGCTTGCGACCACGTTTGGTACTCCGCGTGAATTACGTGAAGATGAAATTATCGACATTATTCAGCGTTTTGCCGCCTCTGCTCAAATTTGTGAAAAAGCCGGTTTTGAAGGCGTGCAGCTGCATGGCGCACATGGTTATCTAATCAGTCAGTTCTTGTCACCCTTGACCAATAAACGTCAGGATCAATGGGGTGGCTCGATAGAAAATCGCATGCGTTTCTTGCTGGAAATTTATAAAGCAGTACGTGCAGTCACTTCGGATCAATTCATCATTTCAGTGAAATTAAATTCGGCAGATTTCCAGCGTGGCGGAATTACCGAAGATGAAGTCATTACAGTTTTTAAGGCGATTGATACAGCAGGAATCGATCTGATCGAGATTTCTGGCGGAACTTATGAAGCACCGGCAATGGCTGGTGCTAAAGCAGATAAACGTAAAGTCAGTACCATTGCCCGTGAAGCCTATTTCCTCGATTTTGCCGAGAACATTCGTCAGCAAGTCAAATGTCATTTAATGGTGACAGGTGGCTTCCGTACGGTAGCAGGGATGAATGCTGCACTGGACAGTGGTGCATGTGAATTTATTGGAATTGCCCGTCCATTGGCGGTGGAACCAGATTTAACCGATCGTCTGATTGCTGGGCAGGATGTTCGTTATGCGGTGGATAAAATTAGAACCGGTATTCCGATGGTCGACAAAATGGCGATTATGGAAATTATCTGGTATGCCGCACAGTTTAAAGAGATCGCACGTGGCAAACGTCCGAATCCAAAACTCTCGCCACTGAAAGTTTTCTTTAAATATGCCAAAGGCAATATCACTGCAATTATAAAAGGGCAGATTAATTCACGACGTAGTGCTTAAACGGATTACCTTGTAAAATATGAAAATTAAAACATAAAAGCAGACTGATGTGTTTTCGCTGCTGAAAGTGGAAAGATGAGTCTGCTTTTATGTGATGTCTAAAAAGAACCTGATTTTTTTCTGGAATTTAGAAAACATATAAGAAAAAATGGTTAGATTTTTTCGATATTGAAAGTACACAACAGAAAGCAATTTTGGATTTAACAATATTTAAAAACAAAAAAGCCTGAGTCATGATGCTCAGGCTTTTTTGTGAGATTTTTCAATCTCGAATATGGCGACCCTACGGGGATTCGAACCCCGGTTACCGCCGTGAAAGGGCGATGTCCTAGGCCTCTAGACGATAGGGTCATCTATATAAATTGGCGTCCCCACGGGGATTCGAACCCCGGTTACCGCCGTGAAAGGGCGATGTCCTAGGCCTCTAGACGATGGGGACGTTTCAGAGGTGGGCGTATAATAGGGTGGATATTAAAAGCTGTCAAACCTTTTTCAGCGATAATCTTTAAAAACTCAATCAACTGAATAAAAATAAAACAAATATGTGAAATATACTTTGAAATACCCTATTTTTTACACTTTAAGGTATCCATGATGCTTTTGATGACAGCAGGGTGTTCTAAATAGCCCATAATACTGTGTGGATTATTAATCAGGGTTACAATTGCCTGATTAATAATCGGCGGTTCAAAATTAAACGGTGCTTCAGAGAGTGGAAATGCAGTTAAAAAATCATTAAGTGAATAAAAATTGAACCAGTCTCCGTGAAGTTGTGGGGGTCTACAAATAGGTAAAGGAAGTTTGGCTTGAATGACTTTAAACGCCAGAGGGGAACCGAGTGTAATAAAGCGTTGAATTCTAAAATTTGTAAATTGATGCAGCAGGTTGTAGGTAATCACCGATCCTAATGAATGCGCCACAATAAGATGGTCTTCATCGGGGATGATATGACACATGATTCTTCGGTGCACCTCCTGCATGAAGTCGGGATTGGATAAGTACAAATAGGTTTCAATTAAAAATTTATGAATCACGGTTTCGTGCAATTTTGGATAATGATTAAGGAACATGGATAATTCCCTGAACGCATGATCTTTGGTCAGTGCAGAAATGACGGATAAACGCTGGGTAAGCGTTTCAGAGTGATTTGGATTGAAGGTGGGTAAGGAAGTGATGCAAGGTTTATTTTCTTGATCAATACAGGTGTTGTGACCTACTAAGTGAAAGGGAAGATGCAGATGTGCAATTGATTTTGGTAAAAATGTTTGTAAATCCAAGCTGTTGTATAAATGATGCTTGCTGAGTAAATCACCATAAAAGGGCAAGCTAATATCCAGGGAATTTAGGTCAATATCAAGGTGTAAATTACTTAAACCTGACTGAAAGGCAGTTAACCAATGTTGTTTTAATGAATTTGCATCATAAGCTTGTTGATTCATACCGTGAATAAAAATGATTTTCATACCGGATCAGATTTTTTATAGAGGGCATTGTCAGCTTAAAAAAAAGAGTGGTATTTGACCACTCTTTTTATGTGCTAGTTTTGCTTTCGATAGAAAACATAGTAACTGAGATAACAAGCTGCAATAAAGATTAAACAGCCCATAAAGCCCGGTAGCATTTCAGGGTCGAATGCCATACTTATTGCCGTGATAAAACAGAACACAAAACCTAAAATGGGTACAAGAGGAAACAAGGGTGCAGCAAAGCCTAAGTCTTTTGCGCTATGACCCTGTTTATACCATTGACGACGGAAATTGAACTGGCTTAAACAGATGCTCATCCATACAATCACCATGGTGAATGCTGCAACACCCAGTAAGTTCTTAAAGATAGTCTCTGGGGCAAATTGTTCAGACAATAGACCCGGTAAGGCACCCAACATGGTGACCATCACGGCTACAAATGGAATACCGCGATGATTTACTTGAGAGAAAACCGCAGGTAATTGTTTTTTATCAGACAACGACCACATCATACGTGATGCAGCAAATAAACCTGAATTTGCCGCAGACAATAATGCCGTGATAATCACAAAACGAATAATGTCTTCAGCGTATGGAATGCCGATATGGGTAAACACAGTAACAAATGGACTGCTACTGACGCCTTCAGCATTTAGGCCGGCCATTTGATGCGGTAAAAGCGCACTGATTACCACGATGGTACCGACAAAGAAAATCAATAAACGCCAAATCGCTGCATTGATCGCTTTAGGTACATTTTTTGCGGGATCTTTGGTTTCACCGGCTGCAACACCAATTAATTCAGTGCCCGAAAAGGCAAAATTGACAATCAGCATGGTTGCGAAAATGGGAAACAATCCTTTTGGGAACCAACCTTGAGCGGTTAAGTTACTAAACAGGGGAGCAGATTCATAACCATTAAAGTTTAAAATACCGAAAATAGCCAATAGCCCCAGTAAAATAAAGGCAATAACAGTCAGCACTTTAACTAAAGATAACCAAAATTCAGATTCGGCAAACCAACGGGTTGAACTCATATTTAAGCCGAAAACCACTGCAGCAAAAATAATGGTCCATAACCAGACCGATACGTGAGGGAACCATTCCTGCATCAATAATGCAGCAGCGGTAAATTCTGTACCGAGGGTCGCCGCCCAAGTTAACCAGTAAAGCCAAGTGACGGTATACCCGGTACCTGGACCAATATAATTTCGTGCATATGTACCAAAAGAACCCGATTCGGGCATATGTACCGCAAGCTCGCCTAAGCAAAGCATAACAGCATAGGCAATTAAACCGCCCAATACATAGGAGATGATGGCACCTACAGGCCCCGTTTGTGCAATGACTTCACCCGAACCTAAAAACAAACCTGTCCCGATTGCACCACCAAGCGAAATCATGACCAGATGTCGAGTACTCATAGCGCGTTTTAAAGGCGCAGAATTGCCCTGATGCGAAGCATCATTCGGAGTATGAGATGACTGCATAAGAGAAAAACAAAAAAGACAAATGAAGCGAGCTATTGTAGTGAAAAACTACAAATCTGCAATGTAATAATGAGAAGTATTGAAGCTTGAATGATCGTATAGCACGATATATGGCGACCCTACGGGGATTCGAACCCCGGTTACCGCCGTGAAAGGGCGATGTCCTAGGCCTCTAGACGATAGGGTCGTTAGGAGGTGATGCGTATATTATGGATTTTTAAAGGGACTGTCAAACCTGTAATTGCATTATTTTTAAAATATTGAATTGATTGCATAAAAAATGACAAATCTAGATAAAAAAAGCGCAGTTTTTAACTGCGCTACATTCATATTACGATTAAGGACTAATTTTTATTGTGATACAGCCAGTAATAGCTGGCATAACAGCCTGCCATAAACAGTAGACAGCCAATAAAACCAGAGATCATTTCAGGATCGGCGGCCATACTCAAACCTGTTGCCGTACAGCAAACAAAACCCAGAATCGGTAGCAGTGGGAACCACGGCGTACGGAATTTAAGTTCTCCTACATTATGACCTTGTTTGAGCCATTGACGGCGGAAATTAAACTGGCTCCAGCAAATGCTCATCCAGACAATGACCATGGTAAATGCAGCCACACCCAGCAAGTTTTTAAAGATCACATCTGCGCCAAACTGTTCTGAAAGCAAGCCGGGTAAGCCCCCAATCATGGTGACTAGTACCGCCACTACAGGAATACCGGATTTACTGACTTTGGCAAACACGCGAGGCAGCTGATTTTGTGCAGCCAAGGCCCACATCATGCGGGAAGCGGCATACAGTCCAGAATTTGCAGTGGAGAGCAATGCGGTAATAATGACAAAACGCATAATATCAACCGCGTAAGGAATACCCATCAGGTTAAATACAGATACAAATGGACTGCTACTTAAACCGTGACCTGCATTGAGTCCTGCATCCTGATAAGGAAGCAGAGAGCTAATGACAATAATGGTGCCGACAAAGAAAATGATTAAGCGCCAGACCGCCGCATTAATGGCTTTGGGTATATTTTTCTCAGGATTTTCGGTTTCGCCAGCTGCAATCCCGATCATTTCCGTACCATTAAATGCAAAATTGACAATCAGCATAGTGGCAAAAATAGGGAAGATGCCATTGGGTAACCAGCCATGTTCGGTTAAATTTGCAAACAGTGGAGCAGATTCATAACCCTGAAAAGGAATGAAACCCAAAATAGCACCGAAACCTAGAACAATGAAAACGAGAACGGTAGCGACTTTAATCATGGAAAGCCAAAATTCAGATTCGGCAAACGTTCGGGTTGAACTCAAGTTGGACAGCAGTACGCCACTGGCAAAAATCAGCGTCCAGATCCAGATAGAGGTACTGGGGAACCATTCCTGCATCAGTAACGCAGCGGCAGTAAATTCCGTACCTAGCGTTGCTGACCAACCGAGCCAGTACATCCAGGACACCATGTAGCCTGTACCTGGTCCAATATAATTGGATGCAAATGCACCGAATGAACCGGACACGGGTAAATGTACTGCAAGCTCACCTAAGCAAAGCATCACCATGTATGCAATTAAACCGCCAATAATATAGGCAATGACTGCACCCAGTGGACCTGCTTGTGCAATGACTTGACCAGAACCCAGAAATAAACCGGTACCGATTGCACCACCGAGGGAGAGCATAATGAGATGACGTTTGGTCATGGCTCTTTTTAACGAACTGCTTTGACCCTCAGCGTCTGAATGCTGCGAAGGTTGAATAGGAGATTGCATAATCTAGAAAAAGAGTTGAAAGAACTATTTTAATTGTTGATTGTGTGAATATTCATGTAAATCGTTTTTTCCTGACTCATTAATAAATTTAATAAGAAAATCAGATGATTTAAAAGAATGACTTTCACCATTTTTAGTGGTCTGGTGTCTGATATTTTTGTGATTGTTGTGTCGGTACTTGCGGGGGCTGCTGTAGAGGATTCTTTGGCATACTCTGTATCTTTGTGGACAAGATATAAATAGACGCCCGAAGGCAGCAGAAGCACGAAAACAATAATTTTTTTAATATCATGGCAGAGGTATGGGTGGGGAGAAGGGAACGTGAGCATGTAAACGGGCATAAAAAAAGAGTATCGCAAGGCCTAGCAGTTAAACTTTAAAATATTTTAATAGAAGTTAAAATAATCAATAAAATAGAAAAATTAAGAATATGGCACAGCTAAACAATAGAAATTTGTTTTGGAGATTAAATTAAACAGAAGATATAAATAGATGGCGTCCCTACGGGGATTCGAACCCCGGTTACCGCCGTGAAAGGGCGATGTCCTAGGCCTCTAGACGATAGGGACGTTTAGAAGATGGCGGTATCTTATTGATCCGCCGCCAGAGTGTCAAGGAGATGAGGTGCGAGTTTGTTCAAAATATAGCAAAACAGTTCCGCAGTCTTTTGAGTATCGTATAAAGCAGAATGTGCTTCCTTGCCATCGAACTCAATTCCAGCGTGAATACACGATTTTGCCAGTACGGTTTGACCAAACATGACTGCACTTAGAGTCACGGTATCGAACACAGAAAAACTGTGAAATGGATTTTGATTTTTAGTTCCGGTACGTGCAATTGCTGCTTGTACAAAACCTAAATCGAAATGCGCATTATGGCCGACCAAAACGGCATGGGTACAATTCTGCTGACGACGAACTTCATTTACAGATTTAAAAATACGTTTTAAGGCACTTTTTTCATCTTCAGCCATGGCCATACGCATCGGATTGAATGGATCAACCCCAATAAAATCCAGTGAGCGACGGTCTAAATTGGCCCCTTCAAAAGGATTAATGTGTGCATGGTGAGCTTCACCTGGCACAAATTGACCCTCTTCATTATAAATGATAGGAATTGCTGCAATTTCCAATAAGGCATCGGTCTTCGAGTTAAAACCTGCTGTCTCGACATCGACAACAACAGGTAAAAATCCACGGAAACGCTGACCAATTATTGGTTGGGTTTCATCTGTCACACTTTTCTCCATTGAATGGTATTACCCGCATATAGAGGGATAATTTTTTCACCATCCAAGTAGTCTAAACTTGTCGGAATAACTTGCTCTTCTTTCACCAGAGTGATGGTATTGGTATTGCGCGGCAGACCATAAAAGTCAGCACCGAAGTGGCTGGCAAAGCCTTCCAGGCGCTCAATTTTGCCCACTTGGTCAAAAGCTTGAGCATATAATTCAATTGCGGTAGGTGCACTATAACAACCTGCACAGCCACATGCATTTTCTTTAGCATTTTTTGAATGCGGCGCGCTGTCTGTACCCAAGAAAAATTTAGGATTCGAGCTGGTCGCCACTTCAAGTAAAGTTTGCTGATGGGTCTGACGTTTTAAAATCGGCAAACAATAAAAATGCGGTTTTACACCACCAACCAGCATATCATTACGGTTAAACAATAAATGCTGCGGGGTAATAGTAGCAGCTACATTGCGGTCTTGTTCAAGTACAAAGTTCGCGGCTTCACTGGTGGTAATGTGTTCAAGCACCAGTTTAAGCTTAGGGAACTGTTTTAATAATGGAGAAAGAACTTCATCAAGGAAGCGTTTTTCACGATCAAAAATATCGACATGGTTATGAGTAACTTCACCATGTAGCAATAAAGGCACTTGATGCTCTTCAAGTTGTTCAATTACAGCATAGACTTTACGAATATCGCTGACGCCATTGTCTGAATTTGTGGTTGCACCAGCAGGGTATAGCTTGATGGCATTTACATGTTCAGATTCTTTAATCTTTTTAACTTCACTTGGTTGGGTGAAGTCCGTAAAGTAAAGCACCATACGGGGATCAAATGAGATACCTTCAGGAACATGTGCCAAAATCCGTTCACGATAAGCATTAGCTTCTTCAACTGTTTTCACAGGAGGAACAGTGTTTGGCATGCAAATTGCGCGCGCAAACTGTTTGGCTAAATCTGGAACCGTACGTTTTAAAGCAAGACCATCACGAAGGTGAGCATGCCAATCATCTGGCTGGAGAAGAGTGATTGTATTCAAGGTCATTTTAATCGGACAAATAAAACAAATGATAATCCATAAAGTGTGAAAAGGGTAACCAGAATTAAAGACAAATGGTGATAGATATTTAAATATAAAGCATAAAACTGTGCTATTTTTAAGTAACGAAAAAGAATTACACAATGCTTGCAAATGGAATACAAGTATAATCTGGCTAAATTACAGTACGATAAAGAAAAAGTAGAAGAACTGATTACGCAGCAAAGTCGCCGTGTAGGACAAATTTTTCCAAAAAAATTAGAACAGGAATTTTGGTCTAAAAATTTAGAACGCGCGCGTAAGCATGTCGAAAAATATTTCTGGGGTGGTGTTTTAAGCTATTTTGTTTTTATGATGGTCATGATTCCAAGTGATTACTGGATTATCGACAAGCAATATTTCGTCCATGATTTCGTACAATCCATGTTGGCACTGTTGAATGGTAGCGCATGTTTGATGCTCTTATTCTTCTTTGCTTATTTCCCTAAAATGCGTCCATATTTTGCCCATGCTGCAATGGGAATCAAGTTTTGGGCCATTGTTTCCATGTCGTGGTTGACGATGACCGTGGAAACGGTTGTGCTCCAGCATCAGGCTACGGCTATATTGTGTATTATTTATATTCTTGGCTATATTTTGACTGGGGTAAAACCACTTCACATGTTGTTGACGGGCGTTTCGGCAGCAATGTTCACAATTGTTCTGTTTTTGGGACTGCATGTTAATTTCGATGCGATGGTACTGGGTCGTATCCTTGCTGGAAGTAGCGTATTAGGTTATGTGATTAGTCATATGATTTTCGCACGTGAGCGGATGATTTATTTGTATTCGATGCGGGCCAAAATTAGTGAAAAAATTCACCGCATTCATAATTCAGAATTATTACATCTGAGTCAGCACGATGAACTGACTAAAATTTCAAATCGCCGTACTTTCGATGAAATGATGGAGGTTTTTTATCAGCAGACTCGTCTAGACCATAACTCTCTCTCTATTTTGTTTATCGATGTGGATTTCTTTAAAAACTATAACGATTTTTATGGTCATCAAAAAGGCGATGATGTTATTTTTTCCATTGCTAAATCTGTTAAAAATGCCATTCGACATATGGATTTTGTTGCGCGCTATGGTGGCGAAGAGTTTGTAGTTTTATTGCCAGAAACAGATGCTCATGGTGCCTATGCAGTTGCATCAAATATTTTTAAGGCCATAGAGCGTTTGGAAATTCCACATACTAAATCATTGGTGTCGAGCTACATTACGATTAGTCTGGGGATTACAGTTTATCGTGGCGAAAATGAGGTGAGCAAAGAAGAATTACTCAAGATTGCCGATCAAGCTTTATATCGGGCCAAACACCTGGGGCGAAACCAAATTTATTATCAATCTATTCGTACGACCAATATTGCTTGAAGACTCAAAATACCATTATAAAAAAAACCGCCATTTAGGCGGTTTTTTAAGATCAAACAGGCTTATTTGTTTTTGTCTTTTAATTGAGGTACTGCAGAACCTGTACCCACAGCAAGAAGACCTGCATTGGTATAGATGCCGAGTTTCGCACGAGTATCTATAATGTCCAGGTTACGCATGGTTAACTGACCAATACGGTCCATAGGCGTAAACATAGAATCACCTTTTTCCATCGTCAAACGCTCAGCTTCATAAGTGAGGTTTTCAGATTCAGTGTTCATGATGGTGAAGTCATTACCACGACGCAGTTCTAAAGTAACAGTACCAGTCACTGCTTTAGCCACCCAACGTTGAGCAGTTTCACGCAGCATTAATGCTTGAGAATCGAACCAACGGCCTTGGTAAAGTAAACGACCTAAACGTAAACCGTTGATACGGTACTGTTCGATGGTATCTTCGTTATGAATACCGGTTACAAGGCGTTCATAAGTGATATGAAGAAGGGCCATACCCGGTGCTTCATAGATCCCGCGAGATTTAGCTTCGATGATACGATTTTCAATTTGATCCGACATACCCAGACCATGACGACCACCGATACGGTTGGCTTCAAGAATCAATTCAACCGGATTGTCAAAACGTTGGCCGTTCAATGCAACTGGCGTACCTTCTTCGAAAGTCACAGATACAAGTTCAGGTTGAACCTCAACTTCGTCTTTCCAGAATGCAACGCCCATGATTGGATCGACAATTTTGATACCGGCATTCAGGTATTCAAGGTCTTTGGCTTCGTGAGTTGCACCCAACATGTTTGAATCGGTTGAATAAGCTTTCTCTTTTGACATTTTATAGTCAAAGCCGTTGTCGATTAAGAATTGCGACATTTCGGCACGACCACCCAATTCATCAATAAACGTTTGGTCTAACCAAGGCTTATAGATTTTAAGGTTCGGGTTAGTCAGTAAACCATAACGGTAGAAACGTTCAATGTCGTTACCTTTATAAGTTGAACCGTCACCCCAGATGTTTACGTCGTCTTCTTTCATTGCGGTAACAAGCATAGTGCCTGTGACTGCACGACCCAATGGAGTCGTATTGAAATAAGGAACACCACCCGTGCTAATGTGGAACGCGCCACATTGAATTGCAGCAATACCTTCAAGTGCAAGCTGTAAACGGCAGTCCACCAAACGAGCTTTTACTGCGCCATAAGCTTCAGCTTTCTTAGGAATTGCATCGTAGTCTTCTTCATCTGGCTGACCCAAATTTGCTGTATAAGCATAAGGTTCAGCCCCTTTTTGTTTCATCCACAATAAAGCAGCTGAGGTATCAAGGCCACCAGAGAAGGCAATCCCGACTTTTTTGCCTACTGGTACATTCTGCAAGATAGTTGCATTGTCAGTCATTGTAAGTCCTAACGATATGAAATAGGCACCACGATAATTGGTAGCCGAGGAGAATCTATAGTTGCCTCAATTGTAGCACTTTTAGGAAAATTTTTTTTCGTAAAAATAAGCAATCAAAAAAAATATCTACAATTTTTAAAGTGATAGATCTTTGGCAGTTGATGAAAGAGTTAATTTAATTATAAAGAAGGGAAATGGATTAAAATAAATACGCAAATTTTTTTATTCAGCCGCATTATATTAATGATATTAAATGTATGCCTTTCAGTTAAAAAATGACAAATAATTCGGTAATGGTTACACCATAATAAGAGATGAAATAAATCAAATTTCACTTTATTTCACTATCCTTACATTGCAATTATGGCTAAGAAAAATAACCTGCCCATCCTTGTTCCTGAATAATTGCAGCGCATTGATTTTATTTCAACTAAGAATATTTCATAAAAGAATTCCTAAACTCATTTTGAGTGTTAAAAACATGAAATTAATAAAAAAATCGGGATGCTAGACTAAAGTTGTAAACGTGTTGAAAAATTCAATGGCTATATTTAAAAAATTAAATAAAAACAAAGATTAAGTTGCTATTCATTAATTTTAGCGCATTTTTTAAAAAAATTTGTGATATGAATTCCAGTATTTATTGGTCTGACCAATATTATTTTAATCAGACCACTATTGATCTTTAATTAAACAAAAACTAGTATATTTATCAGAATGTGAATATTTTTTTGTTTTAATTTAATATTGGTATGACCAATTATGAATATTTGTCAAATATTCAGACCACCAATAATGTCCCAGTAAGCATTTCAAGGAGATGACAATGCTTCAATCTTGGCAACAGATTTACGATCCTATGGGGAATATCTGGATTTCCAGTGCGATTGCCCTTATTCCTATTATTTTCTTTTTCCTTGCACTGGCTGTGTTTCGGATGAAGGGCAGTGTGGCCGCAACCATTACGGTCGCTCTAGCATTTCTGGTATCTTTGTTTTTATATGACATGCCATTGTCGATGGCGCTTTCATCGCTAGTTTATGGCTTCTTTTACGGTTTATGGCCAATTGCTTGGATCATCATTGGCGCAGTATTCCTCTATAAAATTTCAGTGAAAACGGATCAGTTTGACATTATCCGTTCTTCAATTTTATCGATCACTGAAGACCAGCGTTTGCAAATGCTGCTGGTTGGCTTTGCTTTTGGTACGTTTTTAGAAGGTGCTGCAGGCTTTGGTGCACCCGTTGCCATTACAGCGGCTTTATTGGTGGGTTTGGGTTTTAAGCCTTTATACGCTGCCGGTCTTTGCTTAATTGTAAATACTGCACCCGTTGCCTTTGGTGCGATGGGGATTCCCATTATTGTGGCAGGTCAGGTATCTGGCGTAGATACCATGGAAATCAGCCAAATGGTGGGTCGTCAACTTCCATTTATGGTGCCAATTGTATTGATCTGGATCATGGCGATTATGGATGGCTGGCGCGGTGTTAAAGAAACCTGGCCTGCAATTTTTGTTGCAAGTGTTTCATTCTCTTTAGCACAATATTTAACATCTAATTTTGTTGGTCCTGAATTACCCGATATTACTGCAGCAATTGCTTCATTAATAAGTTTGACTATTTTGTTGAAATTCTGGAAACCAAAACATATTTTCCGCTTCCAAGACGAAGACGTTAAAGTAGATGAAACGGTTGTTGCGGCAGCACGTAAGCAATATAGCTTAGGTCAAATTGCAAAAGCATGGTCGCCATTTGCGGTATTAACTGCAATGGTTACGGTTTGGAGTATCAAACCATTTAAAGATTTATTTGCTAAAGATGGTGCGCTCAGTGATTTGGTGGTTTCGATCAAAGTGCCTTATTTGCATCAGATGATTCAAAAATTACCACCTGTGGTTCCTGAAGTTAAAGATTACGATGCAATCTATAAATTTGACTGGTTCTCTGCGACGGGTACAGCAATTATGATTGCCGCAGTCATCACCATCATTTATTTAAAAATGAAGCCGAAAGATGCGGTGGCGACTTTCGCTGAAACAGTAAAAGAATTGAAAACGCCAATTTATTCGATTGGTATGGTATTAGCCTTTGCCTTTATTGCCAACTATTCAGGTTTATCTGCAACGCTGGCATTGGCACTGGCCCATAGCGGCAAAGCCTTTACTTTCTTCTCACCATTTTTGGGTTGGATCGGGGTGTTCTTAACCGGTTCAGACACTTCAGCAAATGCGTTATTTGCGGCATTACAAGCAACTACAGCACAGCAAATTGGTGTTCCTGAGGTGTTATTGGTTGCAGCAAATACCAGTGGCGGCGTCACCGGAAAAATGATTTCACCGCAATCCATTGCGATTGCCTGTGCCGCGGTAGGGCTTGTAGGCAAAGAATCTGATCTGTTCCGTTTTACGGTTAAACACAGTATCGTCTTTACCATCATGATGGGTATTATTGTTAGCTTACAAGCTTATGTGTTCCCGTGGATGATTCCATAACACGCCATTGAGGTCAGCAAATGAAAGTTTCCGACAAAGTCGTACAAAGCCTGCGCATATTGATTGAGCAAAACAATATGCAAGTTGGAGACCGTTTGCCTGCCGAACGAAAATTATGTGAACAACTGGGCGTGTCCCGTTCCTCTTTACGCGAAGCCATTCAGCAGCTGACCAGTCGAGGAATGTTGCTGAGTAAAGTGGGAGCCGGTAATTTTTTGCAGCAATTGCCGACCAATTGGTCACAACATCAAATAGTGCAGCCTTTAAGTGATTTGATTGATCAGGATCCGGCTTACCGCTTTGATGTGCAAGAAGCACGAACTATTTTGGAAGGCGGAACAGCGTGGTATGCCGCAGAGCGTGCCACACCGGAAGACCTGCAAAATATTCGGGATTGCTATGCACAGATTAGCCATTTTCAAGCCATCGGTGATGATGATCAGGCAGCACAGGCCGATGCCAAATTTCATCTTGCCATTGCCGAAGCTTCGCATAATCTGGTGCTGATCCAGATGATGCGTGGCTTATTTGATTTGTTGCAATTCAATGTGGTTCTGGGACGCCGAAAAGTGTATTCCGAACCTCATCGTTTTGATCAGTTGCATTTACAGCATCAACAAGTGATAGATGCGATTGAACGTCGAGATCCAGAAGCTGCCAGACAGGCAGTGTGTGGACATATTGAGTTTGTTATTCAACAAGTACGCTCGATTGATGAGGAAGATGCCCGTCGTCAGCGTGCGAGTCGATTAAATAGGATTTAACCATGATTATTTCTTCTGCTAATGATTACCGCGAAGCCGCTAGACGTCGCTTGCCACCTTTCCTGTTTCATTATATTGATGGGGGCGCATATGCGGAATATACACTCAAGCGTAATGTAGAAGACTTATCCAAAATTGCCTTAAGACAGCGTGTTTTAAACGACATGTCAGAACTAAGCTTAGAAACCAAATTATTTAATGAAACCTTGTCGATGCCTGTGGCTTTATCGCCAGTCGGATTGACCGGGATGTACGCGCGTCGCGGTGAAGTGCAGGCGGCGGTCGCGGCAGACAAAAAAGGCATACCTTTTACTTTGTCGACGGTTTCTGTATGCCCGATTGAAGAAGTAGCACCGGCCATCCAGCGCCCGATGTGGTTTCAGCTGTATGTATTACGTGACCGCGGTTTTATGAAAAATGCCTTGGAGCGTGCCAAAGCCGCGGGTTGTTCAACTTTGATTTTTACTGTGGATATGCCCGTTCCAGGCGCGCGCTACCGCGATGCCCATTCCGGAATGAGTGGCGCCAATGCCGCCATGCGCCGTTATTTGCAATCGGTATTGCATCCGCAATGGGCGTGGGATGTGGGATTGCATGGCCGTCCGCATGACTTGGGCAATATTTCAAAATACTTGGGTAAACCGACCGGACTTGAAGATTATATTGGTTGGTTAGGCAATAATTTCGATCCCTCTATTTCCTGGAAAGACTTGGAATGGATTCGGGAATACTGGGACGGACCCATGGTCATCAAGGGTATTTTAGACCCTGAAGATGCCAAAGATGCAGTACGTTTCGGTGCCGATGGTATTGTGGTGTCGAATCATGGTGGGCGTCAGCTGGACGGCGTTTTATCCAGTGCCCGTGCTTTACCGCCAATCGCCGATGCAGTCAAAGGCGAGATTAAAATTCTGGCCGATTCCGGTATCCGTAATGGTCTGGATGTGGTGCGTATGCTGGCTTTGGGTGCAGATACCTGCATGCTCGGCCGTGCTTTTGTCTATGCCTTGGGTGCAGCAGGTGGAGCGGGTGTAAGTAACTTACTTGATCTGATTGACAAAGAAATGCGGGTAGCGATGACTTTAACCGGTGCCAAAACCATTGCGGATATTAGCTCCGATTGTTTGGTGAGATTGGATCGAGAGTTGGTTGGGTGATTTTTAATTAATTTTTTTCAGATGATTTATAGCGGAATGCTGCTTCTCTTTGCGCCAAAAATGGCTCAGGGAGAAGGTGAGGATGAAGAGGCTTTAATTCTTTTGTCACCACCTCTGCCTGACCCTTTCCTAGAAAGAGAGGGAACTTCAATTACATATTTATCCGCCCGTTTTTAGAATCGAAATGTTTTGGATCTCAAAAGATCACTTTATGAATGAAAAAATCCAAATCCATAAAGTACGACGTTAAAAAAATTATCGTTTAGATATTTATAAATGGAAAAATGCCGAACATGAGTTCTCCAACAAATTCAATGCAAACCATTCAAAACCTCATCACGATTGTCGGCAAGCAGCATGTACTGACCGATGACAACGCTACCCGTTTATACCGTCAAGGTCGTCGCTATGGTTCAGGTCAAGTGCTTGCCGTTGTGGCGCCCGGTTCTTTGGTTGAACAATGGCAAGTTTTGCAAATTGCTGTTCAGGCAGATTGTATTGTGATTATGCAGGCTGCCAATACCGGACTCACCGGGGGTTCAACCCCTTTTGGTGATGATTATGATCGGCCTGTGATTTTAATGAGTACTCGCCGATTAACCGGTATTCAAGTGATTAATGATGGGAAACAGGTGGTTTGTTTGCCGGGAGCAACATTAGATAAATTGGAAAAGCAGTTGGCGCCGTTTAATCGTGAACCGCATTCCGTGATTGGTTCATCCTGTATTGGCGCGTCAGTTTTAGGCGGAGTTTGTAATAATTCAGGTGGTGCCTTGGTTCGCCGTGGACCAGCCTATACCGAACTTGCGCTGTATGCTCGCGTCGATGAGGCTGGACAGCTTGAGCTAGTTAATCATTTAGGGGTAAACCTAGGCTCAACCCCTGAAGAAATTTTATCAAAACTGGAAAATCAGCAATATCAAATTGATGATATTCAGCACGATTCCAATTGTTGCGCTTCTGATCAGCATTATGCTCATGATGTCACTCAAGTCGATGAAAATACTCCAGCACGCTTTAATGCAGATCCATCGCGCTTGTTTGAGGCTTCAGGTTCCGCAGGAAAAGTATGCGTGTTTGCGGTACGTCTGGACACTTTTGAAAAAATTCCGAGTCAGGTCTTGTATGTCGGCACCAATACGCAGCAAGATTTGACCGCAATTCGCCGTTTTCTCCTCACCGATTTAGCCCGCTTGCCGATTGCCGGTGAGTATATTCACCGGGTCGCTTATGACATTGGTGCCGAATACGGTAAAGATACGTTCATGTTTATCGAGAAATTCGGGACTGTCAGAGTACCGGCGGCTTTTGCCATGAAAGATAAGGTCGATGGCTACTTGGAAAAAATTGGCATGAAAGGGCTGTCGGATAAAGTCTTGCAAATGGTGAGCAAATTTTTACCGTCGCATTTGCCGAAACGCATGAATGAATTTCGTGATCTGTATGAGCACCATTTGGTGTTACGCATCGAAAATCAGGATGTGGAACAGGTTCAGCAATTTCTGCAACACTATTTTGCAGCCCATCCCACTGGAAAGCATTTTCTGTGTAGCGAAGAAGAAGGCCGTAAAGCCTTTTTACACCGTTTTGCCATTGCAGGCGCAGCGATTCGTTATCGCGACACGCATCGTTCAGAAGTGGAAGATATTGTTGCGCTGGATATTGCTTTACGCCGTAACGACCGTGAATGGGTGGAAACCTTGCCCAAGGAAATGGAAAATCTGATTATCCATAAATTGTATTATGGTCATTTTTTATGTCATGTTTTTCATCAGGACTATATTGTGAAAAAAGGCGTAGATCTTTTGGCGATGGAACATCAAATGTGGCATTTATTGGATAAGCGCGGTGCAGAATATCCGGCCGAGCATAATGTCGGACATTTATATGCCGCCAAACCGGCTTTAAAAAATCATTATCAAAAGCTCGATCCGACCAACAGTTTTAATGTCGGCATTGGACATACCTCTAAATTAAAACACTGGAATTAAAATCCTGTAATTAAAATATAAATAATCATGTGTTTTATCTCTGGTGCAGTCTGACAACTGAACCTTTTTTATGGAAAATTGACTGTTTCGTCAGACAATGTTGCAAAGATGTCATAAACAAATAAATAAAAATAGGTAAAGTAGTATGCAACAAGTTGCAAAGCCAATAAATTAAGGATTCATCATGACAACAAGCTATGCAAATATTTTAAAACCGCTACATTTGGGCTTTACGACCATTAAAAACCGTGTCGTGATGGGTTCTATGCATACCGGTCTGGAAGACCGTTTTTACAACTATCCAAAACTGGCAGCATATTTTGGGGAACGTGCAAAAGGTGGGGTGGGGCTGATTATCACGGGCGGGATTTCACCGAACCGTCAAGGCTGGTTACTGCCGGCTGGCGGTACCATGAATAACTTGGGGGATGTGGCGCCGCATCGTTTAGTGACCCATGCGGTACATAAGCATGGCGCAAAAATTTTGATGCAGATTCTGCATTCTGGACGTTATGGTTACCAGCCTTTTGTGGTTTCTGCCAGTCCAATCAAATCGCCAATTTCACCATTTAAACCGCGTCAAATGAGTGAAAAGCAGATTCTGGATACCATTGATGATTATGCGCATACTGCCAGCATTGCCAAAAAAGCTGGTTATGACGGTGTGGAAATCATGGGGTCGGAAGGTTATTTGCTGAACCAGTTTTTAAGCCGTCATGTTAATCAGCGCGATGACCGCTGGGGTGGTGATATTCTAAATCGCATGCGTTTTGCAGTGGAAATTGTACGCGCGATCCGTGAAAAAATTGGGGAAAACTTTATTATCTGTTTCCGCCTGTCGATGCTCGATCTGGTTCATGATGGCAATACCATGCAGGAAGTGATTACCGTAGCTCAAGCTCTGGAAAAGGCAGGGGTGACTTTGCTGAATACTGGTATTGGCTGGCATGAAGCACGTATTCCGACCATTGTGACTTCAGTACCACGCGCTGCATTTGCAGACTACACCGCAGAAGTGAAAAAGCATGTGGCAATTCCTGTGATTGCATCCAACCGTATTAATATGCCTGATACTGCCGAAGCCATTTTAGCGGCTGGAAAAGCAGATATGGTGCAAATGGCACGACCACTGTTGGCCGATGCCTTTTGGGTCAATAAAACTGCGACCAATCGGGTTGATGAAATTAATACCTGTATTGCCTGTAACCAAGCCTGTTTAGATCATACCTTTAAAAACCAACGTGCAACCTGTCTGGTGAATCCACGCGCTGCTTATGAAACTGAATTGGTGTATGTCAAAACCAAAAATCCTAAAAAAATTGCCGTTATTGGTGGTGGCGTAGCAGGAATGTCTGCTGCAACCGTGGCTGCAAGTCGTGGTCATCGGGTCACTTTATTTGAAGCTGCCACTGAGGTCGGTGGGCAGTTTAATTTAGCCAAAGTGGTACCGGGTAAAGAAGAATTTCACGAAACCATCCGTTATTTTAAAGTTCAGATTGAAAAAACCGGGGTGGAACTGCGCTTAAATACTAGAGTCAACCGTGAGCAATTGGAACGTGAAGGTTTTGCTGAAGTTATTGTGGCAACTGGAGTTGTACCGCGTAGTTTAAAAATTGAAGGTAGCGATGCACCGCAAGTGTTGTCTTATGCTGAAGTATTACGCGGCGCACCCGTGGGTCATAGAGTTGCAGTAATTGGTGCCGGTGGGATTGGTTTTGATGTCTCGGAATTTTTGTTAAGACCTGAACATCAGCCACAACCGCAACCGTTGGCAGATTGGCAGCGCGAGTGGGGCATTGATCCGAATCCAAATTATATTTCTGAAGGCGGCATGCAGCCTGCCGAAGTGGATACCCCTGTACGTGAAATTTATTTATTGCAACGTAAAACTACACCGCTAGGTATGAGTTTAGGCAAAACATCGGGTTGGGTACATCGTGCGCAATTGAAAAAGCATGCTGTGAAGATGCTACGCGGTGTGCAATATAAGTCTGTTACCAATGAAGGCTTATGGATTGAAACCAACGGTTATGACCAACTGTTACGCGTAGATACCGTGGTGGTGTGTGCAGGACAAGAGTCAGTCAAAGATCTTATGCCAAATGATGATGATTTTACCTTAGCAAATTACCATATTATTGGCGGTGCCAAACTGGCAGCAGAGCTGGATGCCAAGCGCGCCATCCGTGAAGGTGCTGAATTAGCAGCCAGATTATGATTTTTTAACTCAATGTGGTGAAACTATATTCAGTTGAATGGTTTGCTTGCAATTTTTGCTTGTCAGTTTTTAAAAAGCTCCGTATGATTGCGCACATGGAAGCGTGGCAGAGCGGTTTAATGCACCGGTCTTGAAAACCGACGAGGGTTTACCCCCTCCGTGAGTTCGAATCTCACCGCTTCCGCCAAACAACACTGTCCAACATTACTTAACGCAATATAAGCAATTGATTATATTGGTTAAAGTTGGAATATAACGGTACGACGCACGTTGACACTTGACGTAAATCTACAGTTATAAAGTAGTAAGAAATGTAGTAAGTTAAAACTTACTACATTTTTTTTTGCGTGGTTTTTTATTATGGCACGTACTCAAAATAAGCTCACAGCGCTACAAATTAAAAAACTTAAAGCTGATCCGCAAAAGAGTATAAAGATAGGTGATGGTGGAAACCTATATTTTCGTATTGATCCGAATGGGAGTCGGTATTGGATATTTAATTATACTCGCCCATATACGAGCAAGCGTAATGAAATGTCACTCGGTACATATCCTGGGATGTCCTTGGAAGAAGCTCGTAAAGTTCGAGATGAATACAAAGTGCTTATTCAAAAGGGTATTGATCCAGCAGCACAACGTTTGCAACATAAACACCAGCGTAAACATGAGCTAGATCATACTTTTCAGGTGATTGCAGAAAAATGGCTTGAAAAAAGAGCGATAGAAAAGAAAGAAGATAGTGAAACGATCCGTCGTTTAAATCATGATGTCTTACCACAAATATCAACATTGACCTTTGATCAGCTTACTTTAGAAGTTATGGAAGATCGTATATTTCAGCCTATTCTCGCAAGAGGAGCATATTCTGTAGCTAAAAGATTAAAGTCGGATTTAAATCAAATTTTCAAATTTGCCAGAAAAAGAAAACTCATTATTTATAATCCGATAGAAGATATTGAACTGCCAACACCACCTAAAACAAATCATGCTGCCATTACTGAACCACGAGAACTAGCATCGCTGGTCAAAGCAGTATGGCGATATGGTGAGGTACACCAACGAAGTTTAATCTCGACCCAAATTGCGATAAAACTCTCCTTACTGATTTTCCAGCGTCCAGGGGAGATTAGACAGCTTAAAAAAGCGCATTATTATAAAGAAGAGCATTGTTTAAAGTTTGTTGCCAGTAAAACTAAACAAGAACACATTGTTCCACTATCAAGGCAAGCAATCGAACTACTAGATTCAATTATGGATATTTAGCTTGGGAACGAATATATTTTTGTCGGTCGAGAGGGTAAAGGTTGTATTTCAGACAATACGATGAATAAGGCTTTAGAGCGCTTAGGGTTTGCAGGCAAACATACTGTACATGGTTCACGAGCTACAGCAAGAACACTGTTAGATGAAGTTCTTAATCAGCGAGTAGAGCATATTGAACATCAATTAGCGCATAGAGTTAAAGATCCTAACGGTACCGCTTACAACAGAACAAAGTTTTTAGAACAGCGACGAGAGATGATGCAGAAGTGGGCTGATTATTTGGAATCTTTCCTTGAAGATAAATATGATGCAAGTGTAGAAAGTCAAAAAGATTTAAGCCTGTTATGACACAGGCTTTAGGAAAAATAAAATAGTCGCTATGCAGCTCTATTTTTGCTTTCTATCCACTGATTGATTTGGTGTTCAGACCATGTTGGCATACTCGCAGTAATATAGGTCGGGGCAGGAAAATCCCCTCGTTTTACTAATTTCCAAAGCATGGACTCTGAAATGTTCAATAAACCAATGGATGCTTCACGAGAGGAAAGTTTGCGTATACGACCAGAACGGTCGACATATACATTACCAGCACGTGCTGGATAGTTTACGAGATCTTTCACTCGATAAAGTTTTGCAATAGACATTGTCTGTCTACTCCTGATTTTTATTATTAAGCGACATTGCTTGTATAAAAGCTTAGCAAAATAAAAAAATAGACAATTCTAAAAGTATGAGAATTGGAACTTTTAATAAAAAATTGAAAACCGAAAAAATGAATAAGGTGAATTTTATAGAAAACAATGATGGATCAGAAAAATAGGTGGATAATTCGTCAAACTTGAGCACTATTTAGAAAAAATATTGAGATATAATTTTTAGGTAAAAAGACTTAAGTTTAAAGATATATCTATCATTCAACTATTCTCAAGAAGCAAAGGATAGAGGACTTAGAACAATATTTTTTATTTTTGAGGTATAGCTAATTGACATGGTAATACCCCCATTTTTAATTGAGTTAATGAGTAGAAAAACCAATTTCTTGTATCAAAATGTGTATCATTTTTTTCTTATTTTACATATAAAACAAATACTTAAAATTTGGTTCGGTAGTGAATATAAGAACAGAATTTTTCATTTTTCGATAATTTCTAATTTAATTAAAGTATAAATATTTTAGCTTGAGTCCTCATGTATCAACGCAGATGGAATGAGGTTAAGTTCCTGTGAGCAAGCCTACCTGTAGCTACAAAAATCTATCCTACGGATCGCTTTTTGGTACGCAACAGGGCTTGTCAGGGGCGACCCCCTGAACCCCAAAATATTACTTATCAAACAGAGGAAATGAGTTTCTTTGGCTTTTTTTTGAGCGGGAAGACTAAAGAAAGACGGTTAAAGAAAGCTAAATTAAGTTGTGGAACATTGCTCAAATATTAGATGTGGAACGTGAATAATCATAAAAAAAGCCCATTCGAGGGTGAATGGGCTTTTTAATAGTATATAAGAAATTGATTTTTAAAGGAATAAAAATTGCATTTCATATAAGCTGTATTATGTTAATTTTAGAAAAACTTTAAAGTACTTATTCAATTCAATGGAAAAAATATTAGATTCCGAAACTATTGTCTTTTGAGCATTATACAAAAATTAATTAACATACCACCTTAAAAAAATCCCATCTTCATCATACATTTTCTGAGTTAATGAATAAGGGCAAATTGATAAAAAATACCAACCTAAATAACCATGCTCTTCATCCAATTTGTCCATTTTTTCCTTACCAATCCATATTTCTTTAAGTAAGGCTAGCTGCTCATCTGGTGATTCTGTTAAACGTTCCCCGCGTTTCGGATGCTCAATACAATCACCGTAAAACAAACATGCATCTCCACTTTTTAAGAGCCTTTCTAAGGCCATAAAAAAAGCAGTATCTGGGTTATATTCAAATTTTACGTCTGGATAATTTTCATCATCCATCTCACCATCTCACCATCTCACCATCTCACCATCTCACCATCTCACCATCTCACCATCTCACCATCTCACCATCACAGCTATACCATAAATATTCTATTCCCGCGTAAGGGTGCCATTCTTTAAAATGTTTTAAAATTGCATCTATTTGATTCATTAAAATTTAACTCTAAGTTTTAGCTTTTTTAAGTAGGTTTTTGAACATCGACTCAAAAACAGGGTTAATATTTATTTTCTGACGTAGAGTATGGTTTTGTTGGAGTGAGGCATCTAACCATGATTTACCATAAAATCTCTTATGAGAAACTCATAAATAGTGGACTTTTCAACAAAATAAGCGGCTATTTAACATAATGGTATTTATGCGAAATTATCAAAAAAAATTAGTAAAAATGGTGGCTTAAGGCTCCCATTTTAGACTTCGTATAAGTTGTATTATGTTAATTTTAGAAAAATTAAATAGCTATTTATTCTTTAAGAAGTATTTAACCTTCTTAAATCTTAGTTTTTCGATTGTATATTTTGCACTTCCATGAGGTCCTCTAAACAATGTTGCACCATTAAAATTATATTCGTCACAATAGGAATAAATATCTATAGCTAAGGCATAAGGAATATCAACTTTTAATAAATTATTCTCTAAAGACTTATCTTTTAGGACATCATTTATAGTGAGGAATGATAAGGTTTTAGATTCATCTTGTGATAGATTAAGTTTATTAATAGGCTGTGTCACACAAGTAAAACACCCTTTCTGAAAAGATATATGTGAATTAGTAGCCTTCGGTAAATCTATTACTTGTACTTCTGGAACAACATTAGAGTCAGCATAGATCCATATCGACATAAACAAATTATTGAAATCAATATCTTCATTTTTATGAATCATATTAAAAATCTTATCTATAACTTCAATACTAGCAAAATATAATGCAACTAAAGGATGATAAGACCAATCTAGAAATCTAGTGGGAACACCATAATGCTGAGCGAATCCAATAAGTTCATACAATTCACTTATTGATGCCCAATTTGCTTGTTCCTTCACCATTCTTTTAATGTGTTTTTCATCTTCAAAGAGCTTTCTCCATGCTACGGAGTCATTTGGAATTATAGTGCCAGTAGAATCACAAGCATTTATGAAGTCTCTCAAAATAAAATATTCTTGTAATTGAGTGTCAGCATGATCAAATGACTCTTTCTTATCCCTATATAAAGATGAAATTAGTTCATATTCACTGTTACTCATGCCCCGAAATATAAGATTTTTAATATATCTATTATTCATTTCAGATTTTGTTTCTATTACTTTCTCAAAATTCCTTTTAAATGGACAAAAAAAATCAATTAGATCTTGTTGATTATCTATTTTTAATAGGTAATAACCACCTTCTTGTAGTGTCATCTTTTCAACAAGTGCATTGACAGAAAAAGTCATTAATTACATTTCTCATTTAAATTTTTCTATTATAAGCAAAGATTCCCTCCATTTAACATAATGGCGCTTATACGCAACGAAATTGTAATAATATTGCAATATCAATAATTTAAGATAAAAGAAAAAGTTGAAAGATCAGCAGAATCCCGGCTTGGAAACAAGTCGGCTTTTTTTTGAACTGTTTTGATATATTCTGCCAATAAAATTAATTACTTTTTAATCAAATTGAAACTTTCCTCAATGTTAGCAGCCTTCCCAGGGCAGAAAATATCCCCAATTTCTGCGGATAAAAGGGGGACAGTTTTTAGCCGGCTTTGTACGCATTTGCTCACATCAATCTCGGCCCTTTGCTGCTATACCACTTCGCTGTAATTTCATATGATGGGGACATAGAGAGCAGGATGCTCCAAATAAAAAGAACAACGTACAGAACAAGGAATGTGAGATCCGACAGGAGTTAGATCTAAGCATCAAATACGAAAAACCCCGACAGGATGTCGGGGTTTTTTATTTCGTGATTTTTAAATTTATAAATTTCTTTATTTATTTCATAATTTTACTTATGGTACACATCTTTGATGTTATTTTTTGGATAGACTGTGATAATTGGAATATTTTTACGACATATAAAAACCTATAAAGGAATTAACTTTATTCCAATTAGCGATAGTAGTAGTTTTTGTGGACTAGTTGGTGAAAATGGAGTTGGTAAAAGTACCATTTTGGAGTCTCTTGATACGTTTTTCCATCATAAAGACTGGAATATTAATATAGAACATGTTGCCAAAACAGATGCTAATACTCCTTATATTATTCCTATTTTCTTAATAGAAAAGAAAAAACTAAAACTCAATACTGAAGAAATAATATATGTAGAAAAAATTGATAAAGCATTAAGATCAAATGATCCAAGCGGTCTGCCAAAGAAAACTAGGGATATTGGTGTAAGAGCACTCGAACATATACAAAATGTACTACAAAATTTAGAAAATCCTGATGAATACTATATTATTGCAATTGGTATAAATAAAGATAATACAAAAAGTTTTGGTCTTTTTAAAAATACAATTACATCTCACTTTAATATCGCTGACTTTATTAAAGATAGCTCACAAGAAAAAATTCTTGAAGAAAATTTAACTGATGAAGCCGAAGAAGATTTGACTGATGAATCCGAAGAAGATTTGACTGATGAATCCGAAGAAGATTTGACTGATGAAGCTGAAGAAGATTTAGAGGATGAAGCTGAAGAAGATTTAGAGGATGAAGCTGAAGAAGAAACAAGTATTGCAACAAAAATTCTTACAAGCTTAACAATATCTAAAATATTTTTAAAAATAATTGATTTATATAACTATATATATATTCCAAAAGAGCTAACAGCTGAAGAATTCACTAAGTTACATAATAGAGAGTTTGAAGTATTAATGGGTAAAACCCTTAATCAGACATTAGATAGTTTTATCGATAAAAATTTGGTAGATAGTATAAATAATAAACTTGATAGTTTGGTTTCAACTATAAATGAAAATCTTAACTTCTACACTTATAAAACACCACAAACTCGTCAACAGAAATTAAGAAAGACAGATGTATATAAGTTAATAACAGATGCATATTTCGGAATTAGGCAAATACATCAAAATTTTGATGGAAAGCTCATCCCTATTACTAAGTTAAGTTCAGGAGAAAAACAAAAAGCTATTTTAAATATAGCTAGTATTCTGTTAGAGAAAAATCACCCTCAGAATAAAGATAAATATATTATTTTTGCCTTTGATGAACCAGAATCTTCTCTCCATATTTCAGCTTGCTTCGATATTTTTCAACAATTGCATAAGACTAGTACCTTTTGTAATCAGTTGATTTTTACAACGCATTGGTATGGTTTCTTACCTGCTGTGATAGACGGATGTACTGTTATTATATCGAAGGACAAAAAAAGAGAGCATTTATACGATTTTGTTAATCTTTATAAATATAGGGAGGAAACAAAGTTTCTTAGAGAAAAATCTAATAGATATCAACAATTTCCATCAAGTATAAAATTAAAAAGCATTAATGACCTTGTCCAATCGATTGTCTGTGGCAGTATGTCTGATAAACCTTTTAATTGGATAATATGTGAAGGATCATCTGAAAAAATATACTTATCTTTTCTATTAAAAGAATTAATTGAAAAAAATAACCTACGTATTTTACCAGTAGGCGGTAGAGATGAAGTTAAACAACTCTATAATCATTTATCTATAGCTTTTAAGGATTTTGATGCTGAAATATCGGGCAAAGTTTTTTTATTATGCGATACAGATAATATATCTAATTCTCAACTACTTAATGATAATCAACATAAAAAACTCATGTTTAGACGTTTAATCAATGATAGTAATTCTAGTACTACTAAGCTAGTTCATATAAACGATACGACATCTTCAGAACCTACAGAATTAGAAGATGTTTTAAACTCTAAAACATTTATAAATACACTCGAAAGCTTTAAAGAAATATATCCAGAAATCTTAATTGACTTAGTGGAGGATAATTATTCAAAAATAGAAGATAATCAATATTTGCCATCAGCTTGGGCATTTAGACTTTCACCTGTTTCACCACAAAGAAAGAAAATAATGAGCTTTTTTGACGTTACTCCAACTATAAAAAGTGATTTTGCAAATGTATATATTAAAAATATTAGCAGCAATGATGATTTACCTTGGATTCAAGAAATAAAAGATTTTTTCCAAAGTTGATTATAGAGAGGCACCTTTTCGGGTGCCTCCTTATTTAATATAAAATCTCTTATACGAAACTTAAAAACGAGGATCTAGAGTCCTCGTTTCGTGTAAGCGCTATTATGTTAAATGCAATACTTTACATACTGCATTCTCTCCTGATTTCTACTGTACGGAATAAGCCTCTAAAAGGCATTGTGCTGTAGTTTCATCAAGATTTTTTTCGATCTCATTCCAATTATCTAGATATTTTTTAAATTTTCCATCCATAAAGTGTGAATGTAACGCCACCTGCATATAGTAGCCATCAACAACTAAAGCTATAAAATTTTGGTTACTTTCAATGATGGCATATCCACCGTTTTGCATTTGCAAAAAAGAACGAGAAGCATAGTTTAAATACTTAGTTTCTATTGGAGTCTTAGCAATCATTGCCGGAGAATAGGTTGCAAAGATATTGTCATTTTTTGCATTGTTTATAGGTAGCCAATAAAGGTAACTATCTGTTTTATTTAATGTTTCACATAACAACTGATATAGATTTTGACTACATTTTTCATTGTAATGATCTGAATAGTCTAATAAATTTACTTTTTTATTATTAGCAATTATTGAAGGTTTAATATAATTATGATGATTAATCCATAAAGTAAATATCTTAGAAATATCGGTATATTCCTTATTATTTAATTTCCCATAATAGGGTTTTAATGGATCACTATCGTCAATCCAAGGTTTGGTTTTCCTATTCATAGAACCATTCTCTAGTGTATTTATGGATTCGTTTAAAAGTGAAGAAGAACTAAAATTAACATAATACAGCTTATACGAAGCTTAAAAAATGAGGAGCTATAGTCCTCGTTTTGTGTAAGAGCCATTATGTTAAATAGGCAGGGAATCAGGCTCAATCATTTTATTTTAAGATGAGTTTTGAGTACTTAATTATATGGTCTGTAACACTTTCCAAGTGGTAAGGTTGATGAATCCAGTGATGCCAGTAGAGTTGAACCTTATTTTCTAATTCTGGACATAAATCAATCATTTCATCTTGATCATAGAGGCTATTCAATTGGAATTCTGGAACCATTCCATAGCCTATTCCAAGTCGTATAGCTGTCAAAAAAGATTCTGAAGAGGGTATTAAGTGAAAAGGGTAACTGCCCTTTGTTAGACCGAATTGCTTTATTAAAATATCAAAATGAAGATGGTCTTTTTCATTAAATATTACAGCAGGCGCTAAGCATAAAGCTTGTCTATTTATACCACCAGCAAACCATTTTTTTGTGAATGCTTTTGTTGCGATCATTTTATATTTCATCATACCTAAATATTGAGACTTACAGCCTTTCATAGGTTTAGGTTCAATTGAGATACACGCATTAACGATTCCTTTTTCTAGTAAGGAATATGTATGAGCTTGATCATCAACGATTAGATTCAGCAATATCTTATTTTTTATAAGTACATCTTTGAGCGTTGGAAGTAACCAGGTTGCTAGGCTATCGGCATTAGATGCGATAACCACTTTAAAAAATTCAGCTTGTGACTTATTCATTAAATCATGTAAAAAATTTTGTTCTAATCTTTGACTTTTTTTCAAATATTCAAATACGTGCTGACCTGATGTGGTTAATGTACAAGGCTTACTACGTATTATTAATAACTGTCCTAATTCTTTTTCTAAAGCTTGTAATCTTAAGGTTACAGCAGATGGAGTCAGGCAGAGCATTTTTCCTGCCTGATCGAAACTACCAGTCTCAACTACCGCTAAGAAGGCTTCGCATTGTTTTTTTTCTAACATAAAAATTATTTAGCCAACCCAAAATATTCTTAATTTTAATGAATAAAAAAAACAAATACACATAATTCAAATAAATAGATACTTCAGATAAATCAATATGGTTACATTTTTAACAGGATTGGGGGTTGGGTTTTCTCTCATATTAGCCATTGGTGCTCAAAATGCTTTTGTTTTGAGACAAGGACTCAAACGTGAATACGTTTTTAGTGTTTGTCTCATATGCGCCTTATCGGACTCTATTCTTATTTATTTAGGAATTACAGGGTTCTCAAAGATCGTTGAGGAATTTCCTTTAATCACTATTTTTGCTCAATATTTTGGAGCTATATTTTTATTCATTTATGGCTTGAGAAGCTTCTATTCAGCTTTTAGAAAAAATACACATCTTGATCCGAGTCGTATTGAAAAAGCTAATATTTATCGTGTGCTAGGTACTTGCTTGGCATTTACATGGCTCAACCCTCATGTTTATCTAGATACTATTGTACTAGTAGGTTCTATCTCCACGAACTTTACAAACGAATTGCCTGCATTTGCTATGGGAGCAATTCTATCTTCATGGATATTTTTCTTTTCTTTAGGCTACGGAGCAAAATTTCTATTACCTCTATTCCAGAATTCTCTTTCATGGAAAATATTAGATTTTCTAATAGGGGTAATCATGTGGGGTATAGCTATAAATCTTTTGTACTAAAAATATGTGGGGGTAATTTATTTGGCACTGTTGCAAATAGTGATTTGATTTGAGGGTGCTTCCTTTAAAAATGGGTTAGAGACCGAAAACCCTGTTGATTAGACACACTTAACCCTGAGGTTGACCATAATAAAATGACGAAGCTTGTCCTTTATGTAGTGCACGCATGACTTCAATCCCTTTAATTGTGGCATAAGCCGTCTTCATAGATTTGAATCTTAAAGTAGCCTTGATAATCCACTTTAGCTTGCCATGATCACATTCAATTAAATTGTTCTTATATTTAATTTGTCGATGTTCAAGGGCGATTGGGCATTTTCCTTCTCGCTTTAACCGTGATAAAGCGTGGCCATAGGTCGCTGCTTTATCTGTATTGATAACACGTGGAATCTGCCATTTTTTCAACGTATTGAAAATCTTTCCTAGAAAACAATAGGCCGATTTACTGTTCCGTCGAGCGGAAAGGTAAAAGTCAATCGTATGACCACATTGATCAACTGCACGATACAGGTAAGACCATCGCCCATTTACTTTGATATAAGTTTCATCCATATGCCATGAATGTAAATCTGTAGGATTACGCCAATACCAGCGTAACCGTTTTTTCCATTTCTGGAGTGTAATGCTGAACCCAACGATAAATTGTGGTGTGATCAACATTCACACCTTGTTCAGCAAGCATTTCTTGAAGTTCAAGATAACTAATACCGTATTTACAGTACCAACTGTACAGCCCAAAGAATGATTTCGTCACGAAAATGCCGACCATGAAATGGATTCATCAACTGTATCTCTGACAAACAAGATATTTAGCTTAGCATGTCAGGCTATTTGCAACAGTGCCACCTCTACTATGTCAATGTAGAGGTGGCAGAAAAACTATAACGTTATGAAAAAACTTATCGTTTTGGCCAAGTCACTGTATCGGCATAATTTTTTAAAACAAATTCACGCGTATCCTCTGCAATAAAGGCCTGTTTCACGATTTCTACTTCAGCTCTCTGCGCAGCGTTGCTATTGGATACAAGGACGCTGTCATAGTCTTGGTTATCTTGTTCAAGAAAAATCGAATCACGTTTGGGTATCAGGTCAGCGTGAATCGTATATGCACCGGCCATAATTGCTAAGTCGGCATCTTTAAAGCTAACAGGTACCAATGCGTGTTCAACTTCTAAAAAACGTAATTTTTTTGGGTTGGCAACAATATCTTTTAAGCTGGTTTTTGCACCAGTATTTGGTTTTAACTCAATCAGTTTTGCACGTGCCAATAAATTGAGCGCACGTCCACCATTTGAAGGATCTGATGGAATTACGATTTTAGCTTTATCTGGAAGATCATTAATATTTTTATATTTAGGTGAATATGCCCCGAACATGCCATTAAACGTCGAGGCAATCGCGACTAAATCCCAATTATTTAATTCTTTTGCTGACTGCATATAATAGTTATGCTGGAAATAGTTTAAATCAGCTTCATTTTCTGCCACTGATTTATTTGGAATCAAGCCATCATTGGCGTATTTAATTTTCAATTCAATATTCTGATTTTTGACCTTATCCCTTACATATTCAACAACTTGTGGATATGGAGGATTATCACGGGTAAGTAATGTAACGACTTTAGTTTCACTATGAGCAGTCGAAGCTGTTTTATCTTGTTTAGAGCAGCCTGATATGCCAAAACCAATTGATGTAGCAAAAGCAGCAAGCAATACATGTTTAAATTTCATAGGTATTCCATTATATACGCGGTTGTTTTAAATAGCGTCTTAAATTGCAATTCAGCTTAAATAACATGACTGGGTTAGAAGTAGCCGATATTTGGTACAGTTTTTTTATTGACTAAAATATCACCCAATACTTTAGCTTTCAGACTGACCGAGTTGTGCGTTGATAGCGTACGGATATTGCGCCAGTGACGATCATTGAATGTATCGCGCCCCATCGCGGAAGCCCCAATGACTTCAAACATCAGATTGGCAGCTTTGAGTGCGAGCGGGTCAATTGCGACTTTTACTTTCGCTGTATCTGCCGCGGCCTGCTGCAGCACGACATCATAGCTCGGAAGGTCTACATGCTGGATCACACGATCTAGTGAGCGGGCTGCCCGTAAAACAGCATTTTCAACGATAAAAGAAATAGACGAAATTTCCCCCGCTTTTTCTAGAAAAAGCGGTTCATCACGCGCTTGTTCAGCATTGCCATAGCTGAACGTTCGACCACGACTGGCCAGCAGCACAGCAGTGCGATCTTCTACAGCTTTGGTTTGGCCTGCAATAATGGCTTGAATGTACAGCTGTGCAAAGGGCTTATTCACTAAGCCCTTTTGTTTAGGCCAACGGATTTCATCTTCGTAAATGGCAACATTGTTAAATAATGTGGTGCCACTGGCCGTATTCCGCTGGCCAATGCCAAGCCAGTCATCAAAAATTTCTACGCCTTCACGGTTTGTCGGCACAACCACATGACATAAAGAATCTAGGTGACTTTGTGCCCAGACCAATACGTAGTCAGCATGCAAGGTACCGGTAGTGAAATATTTTTTCCCATTTAAAAATAGTTGGCCATTTTTATTTAGAAGATGGGTGATGAGCTTACCGTTGCCAACATTATGTGAAGAGGGTTCAGCTAACGCATTAGTCACCATTTTTCCACTGGCAATACGCTCAAACCATTTTTCACGGTATGTCGGGTCGGGATGTCTCAATACCTCTTCAGTAAACTGAAAATGCGAATGGAAAATATGCGCCACATCAGAATCTGCGCGGCCTAGCTCAATAATCACGGCAAACAGTTCTTCAATGCTGAGGGCTTGACCACCATATTGTTTTGGTAGGCGAAGTGCGCCTAATTTCTTTGTTTTTATATATTGAATGATCTGGGTTGGTGGTTGTTCAGCGTTAGCATCACGCAGTTCTAAGTCAGCTTTTACTGCATCAATCAATGCAATAAACTCTGGACATTGGTGGTAGGGAAGTTGTGTATTTGACAGCTCTTTAACTTTAATATTCATAATACTAGACGTCCTATACGCTTACTGTTTTTCCCAAGTGACTGTGCCTGAGTAATTTTTCAGTACGAAATCACGAGTATCATCTGCAGTAAATGCATCTTTAATGAGTTGAACTTCGGCTTTTTGTTGTGACTTAGAATTTGCCACCAGAACCGCATCGTAATTGTGATTATTTTCTTCCAAATACAGGGCATCGTGCTTTGGCACAAGGTTAGCGTGGGCTGTATAGGCACCATCCATAATTGCTATATCTGAATCTTGGTAACTCACTGGTACCAATGCATGCTCTACTTCAATAATCTTTAATTTTTTGGGATTAGCTGTAATATCTTTGACACTGGTTTTTGCACCGGTATTGGGTTTAAGCGTAATTAAACCGACTAAGGCCAGAAGATTTAACGCTCGCCCCCCATTGGATGGGTCAGACGGAATCACCACTTTAGCGCCATCCGGCACATCTTTTAAATGTTTATATTTCGGTGAATACGCGCCAAAAATACTGTTAAATGTGGTTCCGATCGCGTTTAGATCCCAATTGTTCAGTTCTTTTGCAGACTGCATATAGGTTCTGTGTTGAAAATAATTCAGATCAGTTTCATGTTCAGATACTGATTTGTTAGGAATCAACCCATCATTAGCATACTTAATCCGCAGTTCAATATTCTGATGCTTCACTTTATCTCTTACAAATTCCGCAATTTGTGGGAAAGGTGGATTGTCACGCGTGAGTAAAGTCACGACTTTAATCGCTTCAGCCTCTGCTTTGGTTTTGTCCTGTTTTGCACAGCTTGTCATGCCTAAACCAACAGATCCACTCAATACTGCCGCCAATGTATATTTAAATGTCATATATAAATTAATCCCTTAAATTAAATCCGTTTATCTAAACGCTTCACAAAATAGTTGCCCGTAAATTGAATCATCTGAACAATGAAAATAATAATCAGCACAGTGAAAATCAGAATGTCTGTTTCAAAACGATGAAAACCATACCTGATAGCAAAGTCGCCAATACCACCACCACCGACAATTCCAACAATCGTGGAATAAGAAAAATAACTCACCGTCACAATTGTGATTGCGTTAACAATCGCCGCACGTGCTTCTGAAAACAGTACTTTATGCACAATTTGAAATTTAGTTGCGCCCATTGCTTGTGCTGCTTCAATGACCCCGCGGTTGACCTCTAATAATGCAGCTTCGACGAAACGAGCAAAATAAGGGATGCAACTGATGGTCATTGGAACAATCGCTGCTGTGGTACCAATTGATGTTCCAACAATTAAACGCGTTAACGGAATAATAGAGATTGCGAGAATTAAAAAAGGGAAAGAACGTATGAAGTTCACCAGCGCATTTAAAACACCATTTAGCAACTTATTGCTAGAAATTGAGCCATCACGAGTTAAATACAGTGCAGTGCCTACGATTCCACCAAAAATAATGCCCAATAAAATGGTGACAGACAGCATATAAAAAGTTTCGCCCAGCGCAGTTTGAATTTCAGGCCAAACCCCGATTACTTTGTCGTACATATTAGGACGCCTCTTTTAAGCTGGTACTAATGTCACTAAGGAGTAATTTAGAAATAATAGATTTCACCGGTTGCTGGATGGGCTGGGTGAGGTCAAATTCTTCAATGACTTGACCCTGTTCCATGACCGCTACACGGTTACAGATTTTATGTACCAGTTGCATTTCATGCGTCACAATCACTATCGTGATGTCAAACTGTTGATTGATTTTAGACAGGTAATGCAAAATAGATTCTTTAGTTTGTGGGTCTACTGCAGAAGTTGGCTCATCGCAGAGTAGGATTTTTGGCTGCGTTACAATGGCGCGGGCAATTGCGACACGCTGTTTTTGACCACCGCTGAGTTGACTTGGATAAGCGTCTTTTTTGTCTAACAGATCGACAATTTTCAGACACTCTAGAGCACGTTGATGACGTTCGGATTTTGGCACTCCTGAAAACTCTAAAGGGAGTTCAATATTTTCTAAAGCAGTACGGTTGGTCAGCAAATTAAAATGCTGAAAGATCATGCCGATGAATTTGCGCTGCTCGAGCAATTGCTTTTTTGACAATTGTAGAAGTGATACCCCTTCAATTTTAATATCGCCACTATGAGGATGTTCTAGCAGGTTAATCATGCGTAATAATGTGGATTTTCCTGCACCACTAAAACCGATAATGCCAAATACATCACCTTGATGGATATTTAAACTGACATCGGAGACAGCCGTAAATTGACTCTCCTTTTGTACAAATATTTTAGTGAGATTCTGCAGCTGTATCATGGTTTATTCTCTATGTTAGCTCAGCATCATTGATGCAGTCGTCTGTATGTAGCTCAACATAAATGAGAATTTAATATGTTTTAAATAGGTATTTTTAATAAAATTATATAAAAATAATGAATACTACATTTAAGATCTATCTTTATATGTCATTAATAGATAATACATATTAATTATTTTGATGCATTTAGAATAATAGTGAATGATTTTAAATAATATTTATAGTTAAATTAGTATGTTGTCGGTATCCCTTGAATCAACTTCTCTAATGTATTGATTGGAATAACAACATCATTTTTAATATTTTATAGATAAAATATAACTTATTCTAAATTTTATCTTTTCATATGAATTTTATTCACTTCGCTTTAAATGCAAGAGATTCTAGAATCCGCAAAAAATAAGTACCGATTAATTGATGGATAAGCATTTGTTTTTCAACTTTTTTATTACAATTGGATCTGAATATTTGACGTTAATTTGTAGCATAGCCAGTTGAAAGATTTACTTTAGCGAATCAATTTGGGTGAATAGGCGTTCGATGGGTTGGGTTAGATGCTAAACACCCGTCATCGAGTATTTTTTTGTTTAGAAGCTCTGTTTGGCATGAATGCAGAGAAGACTGATATTTTTCCATAATGCATCTTAAATTCACATAGAATAAGCTTCTGAATTTTTGAGTAAATTCGATAGCCCATAAGATATGAGCGATTCAAATATCCAATTAGATTTCAATCCGGCAACTGTGCGACGCGATGATGACGAGGTTAAATTTCCAATGAAGATTGAAGACATTCATGCTTTTATTACTTTTGTTAAATTGCAATCGACGCGTCTGACTGCTCAACAATTAGGGATTACACAGCCTGCAGTAACACGTCGCATCCAAAGCCTTGAACAAGACTGTTCAGTACAACTGTTTGACCGAAATACGCGTCCTTTAAAATTAACCGCAAATGGACGAGACATCTATGAACAGTGCTGTATTATCGCGCAAGAGTTCAATCGATTGAAGCAGATGATTGCTTTACAACGTGCAGATGCAACACACCTCAGAATAGGAATTCCAAATAGCCTGTCAGAGTCTGGTATTTTTGGAATGATACAAGAGCTTGAAAAAGACTTTCCATCTGCAAAAATTGAAATCAGTACAGGATGGGGCAAGGAATTATTATCTAAATTAGCGCAAGATGAACTTGATGGCGTCATTTCTACCGCAAAAGAACACAGTGCTTTTCCAAAAGATTATGCGCTGAAAATGATGGGTACCTTACATATTCGGCCTGTAGTATCAAAAACTTTAAGCAGATCGGGTATTTCAACATGGCAAGACTTGCAGGATTTAGGCTGGATTTTAAACAACGAAGGATGTGGATTCAGAGAATTTTTAACTGAAGAATTAGAAAAACAGCATAATCAGCTCAATTTAAAGATTGAAGTCACTGGCGTTAGAATTCAGTTGGATTTAGTACAACAGGGCGTTGGTGCTGGTTTCTTAGCACGGGAATTAATCTCTCAAACGCCGCATTTTCAACAATTATCCATGATCGATACTGAAGAACTCAATCTAGATGTCATTGTTTACAATGCACGTCGGGAAAACCTGAGCCATGCACAAACTGAATTATTTGATGTCATTATGCAACAGTTTAACCAGACATTGAATTTATCCTAATCTCAATCCCTTTTCTATGCGTTAAATTAATATTAGTTTATGATAAATATTTATTTAACACATACTAATTTATAAATTACAGTTGTTTCAAGTTCAAAAAATATTTTGGTTATTGAAATGACAATTCAAATTTTAGGCATGATTGGCCACCGTCTAGCTTCGGAAACAATTCCAGCGCAAGGCCCCGTATTTAATCCAGATTATGTTGCAAATTTTGCTAAGGCACATGAGGATGCTGGTTTTGATCAGGTATTGATTGGTCAGTGGTCAGATCAGCCCGATGGCTTTATTGTGGCTGCTCACGCAGGTGCAAACACTTCGACATTAAAGTTTTTATTAGCGCATCGCCCCGGTTTTATCGCACCAACGTTGGCTGCACGTAAGTATGCAACTCTGGATCATTTACTTAAAGGTCGTTTAGCCATTCACGTGATTACCGGGGGAAGTGATCCAGAACAGCAGCGTGATGGTGACTTTTTAACCAAAGCTGAACGCTATGCCCGTACAAAAGAATTTTTAGACATCGCTAAGCTTTCTTGGTACAGCGATACACCTTTCCAGTACAGCGGTAAATATTATCAAGTGAAAGATGGCTTCTCAGAAATCAAACCGTATCAATCGCATTTGCCAGTGTACTTCGGAGGTTCGTCTCAAGAAGCACTCAATGTAGCAGCTGAACATGCAAACGTGTTTGCACTTTGGGGGGAGCCTTTAGCTGGCGCTGAAGAGCTTATAAAAAACATTCGAACAAATACACTCAATATTGAGCGTAAAAAGCCACTTGATTTTAATATCTCTTTCCGGCCAATTATTGCAGATACACAAGAACAAGCTTGGGAAAAAGCACAAGATATTTACCGTCTCACACGTGAGCAAATTGAAAATCGTGGTCTGCGTACAGATCGGCAAAGTGCTCAAAGTGCAGGCGCCCAGCGCTTGGTCGATTTAGCCTCACAAGAGGTCCATGACACCAATTTATGGACGGGCATTTCAACATTAGTGCATGGCAACCATAACTCTACGGCCTTAGTGGGCACACCAGAGCAAGTCGCAGAATCTATTGCAGAATATTATAAGCTCGGTATTAACAGCGTATTAATTCGTGGTTTTGACCCATTAAACGATGTCATTGAATACGGCAAAGTACTACTGCCGAGTATCCGTCATAAAACCGCCGAACTCGATCAATTCAATAAAATAGCTTAGGCCCGACTGAAACAATATTAAAAAGTGTGATTGAAATGAAAAAAATATTATTAGGCATGATTAGTGCTGTTTCAATAAGTTTAACGGCCTGTAATAAACCGGCTGAAAATACACAAGAACTGAGTAGCACTAAAAATTTAGCACAAATTGAACTCAAAATAGGCGATCAAAAAGGCAACATGCGTGCCCAGCTAGAAGCTTCCCAACTTCTAGAGGGTATCGATTATAAAATTTCATGGTATGAGTTCCCAGCAGCAGCACCAGTGGCTGAGGCATTAAACGCGACTGCGATTGATATTGGTTATCTTGGGGATGCACCCTTTATTTTCGCAAATGCAAATGGAGGCCATACGCGTGCAATTGCGGTTAACCGCTATGATCCATACGCAGTGGCTTTACTGGTGCCTAAAGATAGTCCGATTAAATCCATTCAGGATATTAAAGGAAAAACAGTGACCGCCAATAAGGGCTCAATTGGTCAGCTGGTGACACTGCGTGCTGTAGAGCGTGCTGGCTTGAAAGCATCTGATGTGCATTTTAAATTTTTGCCACCCGCAGATGGCAAACTTGCAGTTGCAAATGGCAATGTCGATGTATGGGCAGTTTGGGACCCATATACTGCCTATGCTGAAATCATCGATGGTTTTCGCATCATTGAAAATGGACGTGGATTATATTCAGGTTTTACATTTCTTGCCGCGACAGAGCAAGCATTAAATCATCAGCAAAAGCGTGCAGCGATTCAGGACTTTATCTACAGACTTGAAGAATCACAGCAATGGGTCAATAAAAATTATCAATCATTTGGTAAAGAACTTGCGAAAATCACCGGAATTCCAGAAGAACCAGCCACATTGGCGTTTAAACGAAAAAATGCCACATGGACCAGTATTACTGATGATGTGATTACGACATCGCAAGAAACAGCAGATTTCTATCATCTACACCAACTCTTGAATCAGAAAATTGATGTAAGCGGTCTGTTTGACCGTGAGTTTAAGACAAAACAGGTCGGAAATTGAGATGGCTGAGCATCTGAACGCTTTAACACTAGTCATTAATGCTATTCAACAGGGCTTGGTAGAACAACTGGATGAGCAAACCTTAATTCAGCGCTTTACACCTGAGTTTAAAAAGCTCCTCAAGGATGCGCACTGGCTTAAACCCGAGTTTAAAAAACCACATCCAGAATATTATCAACAATATCTGTTGTATCTAGATCCTGAAGAACGTTTTTCTATTGTCAGCTTTGTTTGGGGGGGAGGTCAAAAAACCCCCATCCATAACCATGAAGTTTGGGGTGCCATTGGGGTACTTGCAGGCGCAGAAATTTCTACCCCTTATACCCGTGATGAGGCTAGCTTACATGCAGCTGCTCAAGGCGATTATCTCGGGGTGGGAGATATCGACTGGTTTACACCGACTACGGGAGATATTCATGCGGTTCAAAATGCCTTTGAGGATCAGGTCTCAATCAGCATCCATATTTATGGTGCAAATATAGGCAAAGTTGAGCGCTTTACCTATCAACTAGATGGTACAGCTAAACCATTTATTTCTGGCTATTCGAATATTTAAAGAGTGATGTTAAAAAAATGAAAACGATCGGTTATCAAGAAGTTCGTGAAAAATTGCTGGCTGGCGAGGAAATTGCCATTGTAGATTTAAGAGAAGAGCATATTTTCGCCCAAAATCATCCATTATTTGCGAGCAATATTTCGTTATCACGTCTCGAAATTGAAATTTATAACCGTATTCCTCGTCTAGATACACCAATAGTAATTTATGATGATGGCGATGGTCGTGTTGAGCGCGCCTATACCAAACTCAGAGAATATTGTTATAGCAACATTGCTGTGCTAGACGGTGGCGTGGCAGCATGGCAACGTGATGGTGGCGAATTATTCATTGATGTCAACTCTGCGAGCAAAGCATTTGGTGAGTTTGTCGAGCATCATAAAGGGACACCATCTCTGAGCGCAGAGGAACTCAAAGCAAAAATTGACGCTCAAGAAAATATCGTTATTTTAGATGCGCGACGTTTTGATGAATATCAGACGATGAGTATCCCTACGGGGATGAGTGTTCCCGGTGCTGAATTGGTTCTGCGAGCACCTTCATTGATTAAAGATGAAAACACCCAAATTATCGTAAATTGTGCTGGCCGTACGCGTAGTATTATTGGCACTCAGTCACTCATTAATGCCAACTTGCCGCATGAGATTTTTGCATTACGAAATGGAACGATTGGCTGGACACTTGCTGGACAACCACTTGAACATGGTCAGCAACGTTCATTCTCAGATCTTGATACTCAGATCGATGAACAGGTAAAACAAAATGCTGCACAATTAGCAAAACGAGCAGGTGTAAAGCAAATCAATTTCATTGACTTACAGAATCTACAGGCACAGCAAGATAAAACCACCTATATTTTTGATGTACGTACCGAACAGGAATATGCAGCAGGGCATTTACCTGCTAGTCGTTGGGTAGCAGGTGGCCAACTGGTACAGGAAACTGACCATTATGCTGCAGTGCGTGGCGCTCGGATTGTTTTAGTTGATGATCAACTTGTTCGAGCTTATATGACTGGTTCTTGGTTAGCACAAATGAATTGGAATGTTTATGTGCTCGCAGATGATTTTGCGCAAGTTTTGGTCGAAACTGGAGGATGGAAACCAGCTACACCACAGATTGATGTTGATTTGTTTATTTCTCCAGATGAGTTGCAGCAACTTTCAACAACACAAAATATTGTGATTTGGGATTTCACAACTGCGGCGAACTATAAGAAGGGACATATACCACATGCACAGTGGGTATTGAAAGCAGATGTGTCTAAACTGATCCAGCAGCCCGCGTTTACAAGTCTAGATGCTATTGTGGTCACTTGTGGCTCAAGCTTACTTGCTCAATATGCTGTGCCAGAAATCAAAACTCAACTCAAATCTGGTCAAAAAGTGTATATCTTGAAAGGCGGTAATGCTGCATGGGCGCAGGCTGGTCTGCCATTATCTCAAGAACTAGAATTACTTTCTGAAGAGATAGACCGTTATAAACGTCCTTATGAAGGTACAGATATTTCGAAAAAGGCGATGCAAGCTTATCTAGACTGGGAGTTTGGTTTAGTAAATCAGCTTAAAAATGATGGCACACATGGATTCTTTGTAATATAAGATTTATTAAAATTATTCAAAAGATTAAGCATTCTAAGCCAGGAAACGTATTTCTATATTTCTTGGCTTAATTAATATTAGACTCATTTAATTGATAATTAAATATGGCTTTGTTGCATAAAGGTTTGAAAGACAGAGCTATCCTAAATGACTCGAATTTAGGCACTGTTGCAAATAGGGATCTGAGTCGATGATTTTCCCTTCAAAAAAGCTTAGAGACCGAAAACTCTATTTACTAGCCACACTTCTCCTTGAGGATTATCTTTATAAAATATTGAAGCTTATCCTTTACGAAATGCACGCATAACTTCAATACCTTTAATTGTAGCATAAGCCGTTTTCATAGACTTGAATCCCAACGTAGCCTTGATGATCCGTTTGAGCTTGCCATGATCACATTCAATCACGTTATTCTTGTATTTAATCTGTCGATGCTCAAGGTCTTGAGGACACTTTCCTTCCTGTTTTAGTCGCGACAAAGCACAGCCATAGGTATGGGCCTTATCAGTGTTTATGACTCGTGGAATCTGCCATTTTTTGACATGATTCAAAATCTTACCAAGAAAACAATAAGCTGAATGGGTATTTCATCTAGCAGAAAGATAGAAATCAAGAGTGTGGCCACGTTGGTCAACTGCACGGTATAGATATGCCCATTTTCCATTCAGTTTTACGTAAGTTTCATCCAGATGCCATGAATGTCGATCTGTAGGATTACGCCAATACCAACGTAAACGTTTTTCCATTTCAGGAGCATAACGCTGGACTCAACGATAAATCGTGGTGTGATCGACATTTACTCCTCGTTCAGCGAGCATTTCCTGAAGTTCGCGATAGCTGATGCCATATTTGCAGTACCAACGGACGGCCCAAAGAATGATTTCACCCTGAAAATGACGACCATGGAAAGCACTCATCTGCTGATCCGTTAGCTAAAAGATAATCTAGCTTAACATTAGTCTCTATTTGCAACAGTGCCAGATTTGGTCACTGAAGTAGATAAACTGGTTAAAAGAGGGATTGCCATTCAGTTTGTAAAAGAAAATATTACTTTTACGGCTCAATCCACCCCGATGGATAATTTGATGCTGCAACTCATGGGTGCTTTTGCACAATTCGAACGTAAGATCATTTTAGAGCGACAAAAGGAAGGAATTAAACTAGCCTCTGCTCAAGGGAAGTACAAAGGCCGGGTACATAAATTGAATTCTGCTCAGGCTGATGCTTTACGCCAAGCATGGAAGGAAGGGCAGTATCCTTCAAAAATGGCATTAGGCCAAGCATTTGGAATTAGTCGTCAGGCAGTATATCGGTATTTAAATGCCGGCGAGTAACTTAATAGAAATTGGCGCCTATAATTAGTTTATAAAAATGTTATACGATATTAGACTTTAAATAGTGTGGCTATATGGGGGCTACACGAATTTCTAATATAAGAATAAAAAAAGCAGCTTTTAATGCTGCTTTTTTTATTCTTATATTTTGAAGTATTGTTGAACTTAGAAAGTTAGAGTATATGTAGCAGATAGCCTATTTTCTAAATAATCTTTGGATGTACTATTTTTATAATCTGCGATAAGCCAACTGAGACTAAATCCTTTTAGTTTGGACTGAGAAAATTCATAGTTCAAAATAAAATCTAACTCTTTTTCAATACCATCATTTCCTGTTGCGGTTTTAATATTGTCACCGTAGTAATAACGTAGTGTTGATTTTAGACCATTGAAGGGTGTTTCTTTAAAATCGTAATCATAGCGAATTTGCCAAGAATGTTCATCTTGTTGCATATAGGTGCCCACAGACCAATTGGCTAAATACAGTTGTGGAACCCAATTGGCTAAAAGTGGAAATTTCGTATCGCCACTCATATGTTTATAACCAGCACCAAAGGTATGGTTACCGTAAGTCAGCATGTGAATCGTGGCTAAAGCTAAACTATCGATATTTCCCTCTAATGAATCGCCTGAATCATAGGTATCAAACAGGTAGAAGTTAGATTTAAGGCGTAAATTTTCATTAAAAGCATGACGATATTCATAACTTAGAAAATGTTGATTATAAATATTCTCTAAATCGGCAAAAAAGTATCTGAATTGTTGATCTTTATAATCATAGTCAGCTCCGATAAAATTAAGTGCATCAGTTTTGGCCTTGGTTGTACCATTGCTGAGTTGAAATTTCGAGTAATCTTCAGCATTACGACCACTGACTTTAGTTAGGCGACCAGCAGTAATTTTTGTATTTTTAATATCGGTAGACTCTATCATTCCGCCTAGGAAAGTCGTCGGTAGCTGCATAGCTACATCAGTATGAACAATTGGTAATTTGGGAGTGAATTCACCAATTTTTAGTTCAGTATTTGAATATTTAAGTTTAATTGCACCCCCCAATTTTAATTGGTCTTGTGCCTGTTTATGATCATACTCATCATACGGCATGACGTTATCTACAATATCTTTTGCTGGACTTAAACGATAAGCATAACGAGCTGATAAATCTAAGCCCATTTGAATAGGTGTGTCGGTATATCCAGAATTAACAAATAAGCTGACAGCTTGAGACCAGTTACTTAAGTCCGTGGTTTGATCACTATAATCTCGATCGAAGTAAAAGTTTTTTAAATAGATTTGTCCTTTGGTATCTTCAATAAAAGCTGCTTGGGTTGCAGAATTTAGGCAAGCAAAGGCCATTATCGCTAATACGAGATTTTGAATTTTCATCATTCTATCCTTATGATTTTCCCCTTAATACCTTTTAAGGGGAGTGGTTTTTTAATTTATTTTGTCTTAGTTTTATGCTGACCTGGTTTGCTCAACACAAGTAGCATCGATTAGCGGAGCCTCGGTCAAGGCTTGTAACTCTTTAAAACTTATTCCATCCACTTTTTCAGTGACGACTAGGCCTTGTTTAGTCACATCAATCACGCAAAGGTCGGTATAGATTCGATCTACACAATGTTTTCCAGTTACAGGATAAGTTAAGGATTTAACAATTTTTGCAGCACCAGTTTTGGTCGTATGATCCATGGTGACGAAAACTTTCTTTGCTCCTACAGCTAAATCCATGGCACCACCGACAGCTGGAATAGCATCAGCTTCCCCTGTGTGCCAATTGGCTAAGTCTCCATTTTCAGCCACTTGAAAAGCGCCCAAAACACATATATCCAGATGTCCACCACGCATGATGGCAAAAGAATCCCCATGATGGAAAAAGCTTCCGCCAGTGAGCATGGTGACAGATTCTTTGCCAGCATTAATTAGATCTGGATCTTCTGAACCTGCTTCCGGAGCAGGGCCAAAGGCCAATAAGCCATTTTCAGAATGTAGAAAAATTTCTTTATCATTGGGTAGATAATTTGAAATCTTAGTAGGTAAACCAATGCCTAAGTTTACATAGGCGCCATCAGGAATATCCTGTGCAACACGTGCTGCAATCTGATCACGAGAAAGTTTGCTATAGCTCATTGTTAACCTGCGTTGCTAAGTTCTACAGGATTTAGCTGTACAACATGTTGTACAAATATTCCTGGTGTGATGATGTGTTCTGGGTCTAAAGCACCCAATTCAACAATTTCATTCACTTGTGCGATTGTGACTTCGGCTGCCATTGCCATGATGGGACCAAAATTACGCGCAGATTTGTTGTAAACTAAATTACCCCAACGGTCCCCTTTATGCGCTTTGATTAAAGCAAAATCTGCTTTAATCGGATGCTCTAGAACATAGTCTTTCCCATCAATTTCACGGGTTTCTTTGCCTTCAGCCAGCAAGGTTCCAAATCCAGTGGGGGTGAAAATAGCCCCAAGACCCATACCTGCAGCTTGAATTCGACAAGCTAAATTTCCTTGTGGAACCAATTCAAGTTCCACTTTTCCTGCATGATACAGCTCATCAAATACATAAGAATCAGCTTGGCGGGGGAAGGAGCAGACCATTCTTTTGACTTGTCCTGCTTTGAGCAATTTGGCAAGTCCATAATCGCCATTACCAGCATTATTACAAACAATTGTGAGATCTTTTACACCGGTTTCGATGAGAACATCAATTAACTCTGCTGGCTGTCCAGCGGTACCGAATCCACTAATTAAAATGGTCGAACCATCTTTGATGTTTTGCATTAAATCCACAATTGATGTTGTGATTTTAGTCATTGATATAAATTCCGTTTTCTAAGTTTTTTCTCTGTTGATTTCTCTTCAGTGCAAAACTCAACATGATGACAGCTCCAATAAACATTAAAGTACTGCCGTAAAGCATGCCTGTTGCAAATGATTGAGTTAGATCTTTTAAGAAGCCGATTAAGAATGAGCTAACAATGGTTGCTGAATTACCAACAGCATTAATAAACGCAATCCCTAAGAATTTGGCACTGTTATCAAGGCTTTCATCAGCAAAAGCCCAGAAAATGCCCATGGTACTGAAACCTGCCATACATGCTAGACATAGGCCAATCAGTTGCAGACTTCCTATCTGAAGATATGCTGCCATGAGCCAACCTATACCGCCTAAAAGCATTGGAATAAAGGTATGCCAATAGCGTTCTTGTTTTTTATCGGAATGACTGCATAGAAAAAATAGGGCAAAAATAGTGACGAGATGAGGTATTGCAACAACAATACCAGTCATTACAGTACTAGCATTAGGTAAAGCGGTTGAAACAATTTGAGGCACCCATATATTGATCATGCCACACGTGGTTACGATACAAAAATAGACTAATGCACAGCGGATAACGGAAGAGTTAATAAAAGAGAACGAGCTACTTTTTACCGTGGATTTAGATTTTTCATTTGTCTGCTCTTTTTCAAGCGCATTTATGAGAATATTTTTTTCATCCTCATTCAGCCATTTGGCATCTTTAGGCGTATTTGGAAGTTTAGCAAAAACAATAAAACCTAGAATTATACATGGTAAGCCTTCCAACAAAAATACCCATTGCCATCCTGATAGCCCCTGAAAGTCATGCATATTTAAAATGAAACCAGTAACCACAGAGCCAAACATCGCAGTAAATGGCATAGCTAACATAAAGATTGCATTTGCTCTAGAACGATGGCTAGAGGGGAACCACTGGGTTAAATACAGTAGCATGCCAGGCATAAAACCTGCTTCAGCAATACCCACAATCGCTCGAATGATGTATAGCGATTTTTCATCTGTAGCAAAGGCAGTACAACTTGATGCAACCCCCCAAACAATAATGATGAATCCAATCCAAATTCGAGTACCTAATTTTCGCAACGCCAAGTTGCTTGGCATACCAAAACAAATATAAAAGATATAAAAAATGGTATTAGCCAGGCCAAAGCTTAATGCAGTTAGACCTAAGTCTGCACTAAGTTGTTTGCCAACAAAACCGATATTAATTCTATCTAGAAAAGAAAAAATAAATAAAATTAAGAGAAAGTAGAGCAATTTTTTATGAACTTTTTTTATGACAAAATTTAGTTTTTCCTGGTCTTGCTTACCATGTGTATTAAAAGATGCATTATTTTGATTTGATTCCATCGTTTCTTCCTTTGAACACAATATGGAATAGGCGAATAAATCGCCTAGTTAGAGTTAAATTATTGCTAAATCGTATAGGTTTGCAGCCTTCATTAAGTCTTCTAAAGTTTTTCGGTTATTGGCTTGCCCAAATATATATCGATCGGGACGTACCAAAATGGCAATAGCCTGATTATCTTCAAGCCATTGTTTAGGTTGGGTAGAGTCAGCAATTAAGGTCACCAGATGTTCTATATGATCGAGATTAAGATCATCGATAAGATGTTTAAATTCCGGGTGAATAAATAGTGCATTTTGATAACCAACAATTTCATCACTTAGCTGATCATTTATAAGTAGAAACTGAGGTGAAATCTGCCCGCTTAACTTATCTCCAGTTATATAAAATCCTTGTCCAAGCTGTGGTGTCGGGGTGATAAAGTTTTTCAGTTGATTCACTTGTTGTTGGAATTCAGCATCTTCACAATAATTTTGAATAATTTTTCCGAAATTAACTGCACCATTAACAAATTCTGTGACATGTGAAAGACGTTCAGAATAATAGCTTTCAATTAAGCCAAGGTTGTTGTGTTGAATTGATTCATTTAGCTTCCATGCCAAGTTTGCAGCATCACGGATACCTGCTGCCATACCTTGGCCCATAAAGGGTGGAGTTTGATGAGCAGCATCACCAGCAATGATTAACCGATTTTTACACCATTTTTTTGCGATAAGTGCATGAAATGTATAAACAGCAGAACGTTCGATAATTGCATCTTCTGGACGAATATATTTTTCCAAAAGCTTCCAGATACTTTCAGCTGTAGCAAGTTGCTGTACATCATCTTCTGGCATGACCATGATTTCCCAACGTCGGCGCATGCCTGTACCTTTGATATAACTCATTGGACGTTTTGGGTCACAGAGTTGGATACTATAATCACCCATGTCATTGGTACTATTCTGGGCAATAAAATCGACAACCAGCCATTTGCTATGTAAGTCTAAATCTTCAAATGTTGTCCCAATCAAACGACGTACTAATGAGCGAGCACCATCACACCCCACCACAAATTTTGCTTGAGCTTGGTGAAGCGTGCCATTGGCTAAGTTTTCATAATGGATTGTACAAGCATTTGCATGCTCATCAATTTTAAACACTTCATGGCGTAATTTAAGATCCAGCAAATTATGGTCATGAATTTTAGCGCGTAAGACAGCTTCTAAATCTGGTTGATGGATTCGATATGCTGAGCTCCATTGATGGATACCTTTAGTAGTAGGTCGCTCCCAAGTAATTAATAAATTACCTTCAGCATCTTCGAACTTCATACCTGGACCAGGTGCAATTTCTTCAAGAAGTTTTTCAGTGATGCCAATGGTTTGGAAAACACGCATACATTCAGCATCAAAACGAATAGCACGTGGAAGTTGTAAAATGGCAGGCTCACGTTCAATAACGAGAACTTCTAATCCCATTTTAATCAATAAGTTTGCTAATGTGACTCCAGTAGGACCGTAGCCTACAATTGCAATATCATAATTTTTTTGTAAATCCATTTTCGATTTCCTTTACGATTATTGGGGCTTTTTAAATTCATTTAAAAAGCCCCATTTCTTATTTATCCATCATTTTTAATAACGTTCTTAAGTACTCCAACTTTATCCACTTCAATTTCAACAACATCACCTTCTTTAAGCAAAAGAGGTGGGGTACGTTTTAAACCAATACCACCTGGTGTACCGCTGACAATCACATCACCTGCACTGAGTGGGGTAAACGTTGAGATGTAGTTAATTAAAGATGGAATATCGTGAATTAACTGTGTGGTGAGTGCACGCTGTACTTCTTGTCCATTAACACGAGTAATTAAAGTCATCGTTTCATTTGCTTTGATTTCATCACTTGTTACTAACCACGGACCAAAGCCACCAGTCTGGAAGAAATTTTTACCTGGGCCCCATTGCGAAGTATGTCGTTGCCAATCACGTACTGAACCATCGTTGTAGCACGAGTAACCAGCGATATGATCCCACGCGTTTTCTTTTGAAATACGACGACCACCTTTACCAATCACAATGGCAATCTCACCTTCATAGTCAAATTGCTCACCTTCAACAGGTCTTAATAGGGGTTGGTTGTGGCCGACTTGTGATGGTGCCAAGCGCATAAAGATCATTGGTTTTTCAGTAATTTCACGTTGAGTTTCTTTTACATGTTCACCATAGTTCAAACCGATACAGAAAATTTGACCTGGATTAGGAATCACGGGTTCAAATTGAATATCTGTTAAAGCGTAATCACTTTCAGTATTTTCAATCGACTGAATCGTTTCAGCTAAATTTTCTACTGCAAGTAAGCTTTTTAAATCTTCAAATTTGCCATTTAATTTCTTTTTTAAATCAATGACAGAGTCATTTTTGATTAAACCGAAAGATTGTTCGCCATTTACGCTAAAACTTAATAATTTCATAAGGGTCGTCCTTGGTGGGTTTAAAATAATTATCAATAATCGATAAAGATTGACACAATAATTCCAAAGATATAATGTTGTGTCAACACTTTTATCAATTATTGAGAAAAATATGAAAGGACTCAGCTTTAGCCATATTGGAATATATGTGAAAGATCTTGAAAAAATGGAAGATTTTTACACTAAGGTTTTAAATTTTTTTGTGACGGATCGGGGTGATCTCGATACATCACGAGGTAAAGTGCAACTCGTGTTTTTAAGTCGTGATCCGAAAACACATCATCAAATTGTGTTGGCAAGTGGACGTCCAGAAGAAAATATTTTTAATCCAATAAATCAAATATCTTTAGAAGCAGATTCTTTAGAAACCTTGCAAGAATTATTTTTGAATTTTAAAGCATTGAATGTCCCAAATATTGATGCTATTACCCATGGCAATGCAATCTCATTCTATGCACCAGATCCTGAGGGAAATCGCTTAGAATTATTTATCGATACCCCGTGGTATGTTTCACAACCAATGAAAGTTCCCTTAGATTTGACATTAGATACTCAAACAATCATGAATATTGTGGAAGGTCATGCTAGGGAACTACCAGGTTTTTGCCCAAGAGTGGAGTGGGAAGGTAGAATGCAACAATTAATGTCAGCTAGCTAAATCGAGGAAAAGAATGTCTACATCCAACAATATGTTGCAAATTTTGACGTTATTCACAATAGAACAACCTGTTTTGGATGCAGACACCATTTGTGAAAAATTAGAATTTTCAAAGCCTACAGGTTACCGATATATTAAAGACTTGGTCGTACATGGTCTTTTGGAACGTCTGTATGGGGGACAATACACTTTAGGTCCACGTATTTCAGTAATGGATTATATTGCCCAACGCTCTAATCCCATTATTCAATTAAGTATTCCGGTAATGAAAGATATTGTGGAACAGACTGAATTCAATTGCTGTTTAACACAATTTCATGAAGACTATTGTTTGGATATTTATCATGAAAGTTGTAAGGAAACGACTTTATTAGCATATGGACGGGGACGACCAAGACCTGCTTATGCGGGTGCAGCACCAAAAGTTATCCTCGCCCATACCGCTACGAAAATTCAAAAATCAATTTTTCAAAAATATAATGAGCAATTTCTTACATCTGATTTTGCGCAAGATGAAGCGACGTTTATTCAAAAGCTGAATGAAATTAAAAAGCAAGGCTATTACTTTTCAAAGGGTGAATTGGAATCGCATTTAGGTGCCATTTCGGTCCCAATCATTTATTCAAATAGAGCTTTTCCAATCTCACTCAGTATTGTGGGGTCAGTAAAACGTTTTAATCTTATAAATATTGAAACTATTGTCGATATATTGAGTCAATCTGCAAAATTTATTGAAAGTGAATTCAAGAAAATAGATTCAGATTAATGATAAGAGGTGTGCTTTGATTACAGTTTGGGGACGTCCAGATTCCACCAATGTCCGTAAAGTTATTTGGTGTTTGCATGAATTAAATTTACCATTTGAGCATATTTTGGCAGGTGGTCAATATGGGTTGATTACAAGTAGTGAATACTTAAATATGAATCCTAATGCTTTAGTACCATGTTTAAAAGATAATAACTTTTTACTTTGGGAGTCAAATACAATTCTCCGATTTCTAGTAGAGAAATACGGAAAGCAATCAATTTATTTATCTGATATAGAAATTCGCTACTCTGCTGAAAAATGGATGGATTGGTGTTTGAGTACTCTTGTTCCAAATTTTAGAACCATCATGTTGCAACTCAAGCTTCCAAAAGATCAACAAAATGTAGATGTATTATCCAACGCAATTTTGGTATTTGAGCAAAAATTAGAATTGCTAAATGAACATCTTAAATATAACAAGATGATTGCAGGAGAAGATTTTTCAGTGGCTGACATAGCATTGGGAAGTTATTTTCATAGCTGGAATAAAATCAAGGTGAAAAAAAATCATAATTTTCCCACAATAGAACGGTGGTATGCAGCATTAATCAGTCGTGATGCTTTTAAAAATATAATCCCAGCGGAAGATTGATTTTTAGACAAAAGTATTAATTACGTTATCAACAAAATCTACATAATTTTTAAATTTATCTTTATTAAATCCCTAGCTAAAGGAAGGCTAAATGTTAAATGCATATATATATGATGGATTAAGATCTGCTTTTGGAAAACATGGAGGAGTCCTTGCAAAAGTTCGCCCTGATGATTTGGCTGCTTTAGTCATTAAAGCTTTGATTGAAAAAAATAATTTATCTAAAGATTCTATTGATGATGTGATTTTCGGAAATTCGAACCAAGCAGGTGAGGACAGCCGTAATATTGCACGTCATGCAGTATTACTTGCAGGTTTAGATGTTAAGACACCTGCTCAAACAGTGAATCGTTTATGTGCGAGTGGCTTGGCTGCTGTGATTGATTCTGCTCGTGCAATTACTTGTGGTGAAGGTGATATTTATATTGCGGGTGGTGTAGAAAGTATGTCACGTGCTCCCTTTGTTATGGGGAAGTCAGAGCAAGCTTTCTCTCGTGATATAAAAGTATTTGATACAACTATTGGCGCACGCTTTTCAAATCCTCAGATCGAATCTTCCTTTGGTGATGACACAATGCCTAAAACAGGGGATAACGTTGCTCATGAATTTGGCATTACTCGTCAGCAAGCTGATGAATTTGCATTAGCATCTCAACATAAATATCAAAAAGCTAAAGAAGCAGGATTTTTTGATGAAGAAATTACTCCCATACAAATTAATCAAGGAAAGAAGCTTCCTCATGTGGATTTAATTGAAGATGAACATCCACTGTTTGAACAGTCAAATTGAATCATTGACTAAACTAAAATCCTTGTTCGAAGGTGGTGTTGTAACAGCGGGGAATGCCTCTGGGATAAACGATGGTGCGGTTGCCCTTATTATTGGATCAAAAGATGCTGAAAAAATTATCGGTCGTAAACCTATCGCAAAAATCCTAGCTTCTGCTGCAATGGGAATTGAACCACGCATTATGGGTGCAGGTCCAATTGAAGCCATAAAACTTGCACTAAAACGTGCAGAGTTGAGCCTAGATGAAATGGATATTATTGAAATTAATGAAGCTTTTGCTTCTCAAGTATTATCCTGTTTAAAAGGTCTAAATGTAGATTTTAAAGATTCACGTGTAAATCCAAATGGTGGCGCAATTGCTTTGGGACATCCACTTGGTGCTTCAGGTGCCCGTTTGACTCTCACAGTTGCACGTGAATTACAACGTAGTCAAAAAAAATATGCTGTTATTAGTTTGTGTATTGGTGTTGGTCAAGGATTGGCAATGGTGATTGAACGTATATAAAAAATACTTAATCACGTAAGAATGTGTAGCCTGAACAGATTTTTAAGTTAGGTAGGCTTTGTCGCCTAATAATTTGATGCAATGCATCTTGGTTTCCACCAAACTTCGACGATGATAATAACCAGACCACTTTTTCTAAAGGGCTTTTCCTGGCACTGTTGCAAATAGCCTGACATGCTAAGCTAAATATCTTGTTTGTCAGGCTATTTGCAACAGTGCCCTATTTCGGCTATTTTTCTTACTCTAAAAATTATTACATTGATGCATAATTTAGACATGAAATATGGATATACAGAAAATTTTTGATTCTCGGTTTAAGCGATACATATACAGTTCAGCCAATTCGAATTTTGCGCTTCAGCATGGCCGGCTAAGGCAAGATTGGTCAGGGCAGCAGAGAGAAACACGCTGGTCATATCAGCATCTCAAAATATTATGTGTAGACTAAAAGTTTAAAGTAAAAAAGCCAATCCGTAGATCAGCTTTTTAAAAGAGATTGATAAATCAAATAATTAGATTAAGTACAGAATCCCTGAGATTAAAATAATGAGCACACAGATCATCACTATCATTTTAATTTTGCTTTCCAGATAACTCAGACTTAAACCAACGACCAATGCTGCAAAAGTTAGACTGCCTAGCCAATAACTGATCATATTGCTAACTGTACCAGCGAACAGACACAAGGTGAGTGCCAGAATCAATATCACCCAGCCAAGAATGCTGGCCAGTCTGGTTTTGGAAGTATCTAATTCTTGAGCAAAGATCTGTTTTTGATGTTTGGACATCGACGCGGCAAGTGTAAAAAAACCGAGAGACGTCAAAGCCCAAATCAATAAGAAGAACATCATTCCTGATTCTCCTTGAGCATCGCTTTGGATTTTTTCGGCGGCAAGCCTTTATGGTTTTTCACTTTCTTAAAGGCAAACCAGAACAGGATTGCAAGCACCCACATCGCCAGATCAAAAGAAGCAATCATCCATTGACCATTCAGGACAGTATTCCAGATTGCCTGACCGCCAGTCAGGAAATTAATGATTGGCAACAATGCGAATGCCACAGTTGCCAGCAGGAGAAGCTCTAGCCAAGCTTGTCGACTGCTACGAATCATGGCATACAGCAAAGTCAGCAACCAGACGATAAAGAAGCTACGAATCTCCCAGTTCAAACGCATGCCCATGTCTGCCGGAATAAAACGATTGGCATAAAAGTAGGCAGCACAGGCAATCGGTAAACCAATAATAGCAGCGATATTGGTCACTTCCACAAGACGATAACCAAAGGATTTATATCCTTGCTTCTGTTGTTGCGGTGCACGTTTGACACACCACAGAATTAAACCGGTCGCAATCATCAAGGTGCCGACCACACCAGACATGAACAATAACCAGCGTAGAGCCAAGTCCACGCCACGTGCTTCATGCAATGTGGTCAATATATTGTAGATACCATTTGCGACCGAAGGCATTTTTAATGTGGTTTGATCCGGCTTTAATTCACCTGTCACGCCATTGAAAGCAAGACTTGGATAAACATTACGATAAGCTACGCTGACCCCATTTAAGGCACGAAGTTCAATTTCGGCTTTGGCTGTATTTGGCTGGATGATATTTATTGTAGTAACAGGATTGTTTTTCCATTGCTTTTCTGCTGCTGCAAGGATAGGTTCCAGATCTGTCAATGGGGCAGGGCGTGCAGGTGATGCATCACCACGCAAACCACGGCCTTCACCAGGTGCAGACATTTCGCTGCGCCCACTACGATTTTCTCCTTCGCCTCGCGGTCGGTGTTGTGCACCGTCACGGGGTTCAGTCTGAATACTATTCTCCTGAATCAGGCTCTTACGCTGATCTTGCAGAAATGCGCCACGATTTTCATAAATCTGGTTAACACCCCAAGGCATTAGAGGAAAGAGCAGTAGTAATAAACCGCTAAAGGTAATCATGATATGAAAGGGTAGGGCAAATACCGCTGTCGCATTATGAGCATCTAACCAAGAACGTTGACCTTTGCCTGGACGGAAGGTAAAGAAATCCTTAAAGATTTTCTTATGGGTAATCACACCACTGATGATCGCCACCAGCATCAGCAGGGTTGCAATACCGACAATCCAGCGCGCCCAGATCCGGGGCAGGCCGTACAGTTCAAAATGAAAACGGTATAAGAATGAACCGCCGCGTGTTGCTCGGGCTTGCAAAACTTCGCCAGTTGCACTGTCAATGGTTACGCGAGTACCGCCACGACGTGCACGAGGATCATCACCGGCGCTGCGAATATTGAGTGTGGTAGTATTTTGGCGTGAGTTTGGAAGCTGAATCGCCCAACTGCCAGCATCAGGATGATGTTGTTGCAGATAAGCCAATGCCACACGAGTCTGTTCGATCTGGGTCTTTTGCGGGACTGACTGATGAAATTCAGGTTTCATCCAGACGCTGATTTCATTCTGGAAAAAACTCAAGGTTCCGGTCAAGAAGATCGCATATAAAAGCCAGCCTAGAATCAGGCTAGCCCAAGTATGCAACCATGACATCGACTGGCGTGGCCCTTCCTGTTTTGCATCGACTCTCATCTTAATTTCCTAAAAGCTTATAGGCGATATAGAGCAAAACACTAGGAATCACGATCCCGAGTGTAGCCTTCATGGTCTTGTTCACCATAAATACCCAGATAAAGGCTGCGGTATTTAAGCTAAAACCAATCAGGGTGGCCGACATAGCTGCACTGTTTCCAGCATCCATAAATAACTGGGCAATCACAATGGCTGCCAGTGAGGCAAGGATATAACCGCCGACACCCGCCAGAATAAAGCGATATAAAATCATCCCACGATAAGCCAGCATATTTGCTTTGACTTTATTTTTGCTCGACGGATTCGGTGCAGTAACTGTTTCAGTCGCTATTGCATGCATATTCGGACTACTCATCATCGAAAATTCTATATATAAATTTATTAAGCAATGTAGATGCGAATGATAACAATTATTATATGTATTATTAAAGTTATTATTGCAAGTTTATTAGGGTTACCAATGTCACGTTAAATTCAGGTATAAATTGTGAGTGACTGCTGCATTCCACTTTAGAACCAATTTATGTTTAGCAATTTAATAAAAATCAGAGAAAAGGGAGCCATAATCTCTCTTTTGGGCCTCATATAATCAGAATTATGTTAATTTTAGGGGGATTTAAAAATCATATATATTAACCAAGTAATAAATTGAGGCAGGCTCAATAACACATCCCCCAAAAAAATTTATAATTTTTCTTTAGATTTAAATTACTAGTAAACCTACTATAATTGCAGTTTATTGCCTAAAACTGATAGGTCAGTTGGTTATTCTGGCCCTCATGTAGATGAGAATTAGTCTGTTTAGAACCCTTGGCGTTAACGAAAATTCAGTTACCACTGAATAAATTTAGCAGTGAAGGTTATTCATCAAATGAACCAAAAAAAATTTATCATCATTACCCAAGTTTTTATTTCTGGGATGATGGCTTTTGTCATGACTCTTTTTTTCTCAATATTAAATATAGGTTTAACTTCCCTAATGTTAAAAGAATGGTTAACAAGTTTTATGATAGCGTGGCCAGTAGCTTTTTTATTTTCATTAGTAGTATCTCCCTTAGCATTTTCAATTAGTGGGAAATTATTTAAATTTAAGCTTTAAATAAATCAAAAAAGCTCTGATTTTAGGTCAGGGCTTCGTATAAGGGGTATTATATTGATTTTAGAGAAATTAAATTGTTTGTCTGTTCGAACTGACCTAATCTACCCATAATTCAGCGATTTTTTTCATTAATTCAGCACGATATGGTGCTGTTGGATTACAAGAGTTTCGCTGAACTTCGTTTTCATAAAATGCTTGCCATTCCTTTACCATTGCCAAAGTAGTACCCTTTTCTTGAATAGCTTTTAAATCCAGCTTTTGGATATTTTCCAGACGATTTTTCGCTCCTTCCGGCCCTGTTGCCCATCCAATTACATTCTGCCCAAATTTAGGTAAACTCATATTTTTTGGCGTTTTCGGAATTGCGTTACGCTCAATCTGCAGATTAACTTTACATCTTACCTCTTGAGTCGATTCTTGTACAAACTTTTGAGATGACATCTGATGATTTGCACATGCCATCAATAACATAGATGAGATAAACACAAATGCAACTCTTAGCAAATTAGCTTTAAACATGGGAGAACTTACCTTAACACTTAAATTTATTGATCACAATTTTTAGAACTTTAATGTAATATCTGCAAAATATTGACGACCAATTTCAGACAAAATACGGCCATTTGCCCCTATATACTTATTATGTCGGTCAAACACATTATTCACGGTTAAACCGAATACAGCTTGGTAATTCCGTCCCACATTAAGACTATAACTCAAACGAGTATCCCACCCAAAGTTTGCACCAATACGTCCTGCACTATAGCTACTTTTTACAATCTCGCCTTGATATTCAAATTGCTGATCTTTTGCTAAAGCTTTTTTAGTCATGGCTTCTTGACTTGAACGATAGCGTAAAAAGTTACTCCAAGTCAGCGGTAAATTATTCGGCTTAACTTCCCAAATCGAACGAATTGTCCATGGCTGAGCAAAGTTTTCCGCAGGTCTATCAATATTTGCGATTAACTTTCCATTATAAATGACATAAACATCTTCGTTATACATTGAATCATCATAACTATTAAAATTACGCTGAACCTGGCTATAGTCAGCTGCTAAACTGAATTTATGCTGACTGTTGAACAACTGAAGTGGTTCAACATTTAAAAGCTCAAGTGTGTAAGTCTCTGCCTTACTTTGCCCATTATTAGTATACGTAAAATCCGTTGTAGAGCTATTTAGGCGATCTTTACGAATTTGATCATGATTGTCACGATTGACATATTTAAGTTGGCCTTGCCAATTATTCCATCTTGTATTTACTGCAAATACAGATTCGTCACTATACGGTGTATCTAATGTAGCACGTGTTACATTACCATTTGATGGATGTGGATTTGAAAGCAACCAATCTGAGGCCACACTCGCCCTACGTTCTTCTGAAGTAAATGAATTAATTCCGTCTTGTAAACTTTGTTCAAAAATATTATTGGCGTAGTAACGATTCCAACCCGCAGTGAAAAATACAGAATCATTAGCGAATGGAAAATATTGAATATTACTCCGCGGTGCAAAATTATGTTGCTTGGATAAACTGTCATAGTCTTGACGTAACCCTAAGCGGACCTTGATTAAATCATTCCAGTTTATTTTATTTTCTATAAATGTATTCCAACGATCCTGTGTTAAATCAATTTCTCCCTGTTCGTAAACATAACGTCGAGCATGATATTGTCCTTGCACACCACCATTGCTATAAGACAAATCACAGTTAGGATCGATTACACCATTATTTAAAGTACATGTATCCGTTCCCAATCCACCATTTGATTTACTAGGTAGATAGTACATATAGCCATTTTCGAGACGTGTCCAACTTGCGTCATATTGGCTATAACCTGTACCAATCGTCCATTGCTGTTCAATATCCGCCAAAACGAATGGATGAAATACTGCTTTAACATTATATTGCCAATTATGCTGACTGGTCTCTAAATCACCATACCCCCCCTGTGAGGCAGTCTTGGCTCCATTCCAATCTTTATCGGGAGATGCATTCCATGTCAACATCGCATTCGAGGCATAATCTTTAGCAGCACTTTGTTTTTGTAAAACAAATTTTTGTGTCAAATTTAAAGCATCAAATTGATGTATTCCCTCAAAATCTAATGCTAAATTTTCAGTACTGGATTTGTAGCTACTTGTAGCCATTGATGGGTTGTTTTTTGAATTATCATCTTTTTGATAATACAAGCCTAGCTTTAATTGATTACGATCGTCCATATCATAATACATGTTCGCTGCAAAATTATCGGATTGACGTTTTTGGCTAAAATCTTGTTCATCTGTAAACGAAGACTTTAGACCAATATCAGATTGTCTACGTGAAGCAGATAAACTTAATCCCAGCTTTTCTGTCGCCTTACCGTATGCTGTAATACTTAAGCCTTGCTTCGTAAAATCTTTTTGATAACTTGTCGAATCGTTCGCTTCAAAATCTTCAAGCTCTTCTTCATCAATAAAATGAAAACTACTCAAGTCACTACTGGTATAGTCATAACTCACCGAACCATGCACTTCACCTACAGCAGTTTTTGGCGCACATGTTTTCGCTTTTATAACACCTCCTGCAAATTCACCATATTCAGCACTGACATTACTATCTAAAACTTCAAGTTCACAAAGTAAATCTATATTTACCGTTGCCGATAAAGAGTTACCAGCAATAGCATTCATCGCTGTATCGCTACTACCTGATGCAGGATTTAAAGAGTTTCCAATATTGACATTGTTTAATAAGAATTTGTTGTCATAGAACATTGCGCCATGAATACTAATATCTGTTGCATTCAATTCACCTTGTGCTCCTGCCGCTAATGCTTCATCTCCCATTTGTACATTGGGATTGACCTTTAAAAAATCGGTGATTGTTTTTTGAGAATTTGGAAGTTGTCTTAATTCTTCTTGATCATAATGACTGGCACCCGGCTGAAATTCGGGTTCCGCATACAGTACAATCGTTTGCATTTTAAATATCGTGTCCTTCACATTTATATCATTTTTTAATGTGGACTCCTCCAAAACTTCGCTTTTAACATTTGACATGGTTATTGCACTTAATACAGCTGAAGTCAGCACGAAAAAACGAGATAGCATTAGAAAGCATTTAAAGTAAATAAGAATTGCTATTATTTGCATTTACACAAAAATTACAAGTATTTTAATTTTTTTTATAATCTAAACCTTTAATAGTTAAACCTTATGAACTCAGAACGTAACTAAAAAGTAAGTAGTAGTCTGTTCCATTTAACATAAAATCTCTTATCTGAAATATGGATCCAGGTTTCAAAGAAATCACAACTGAAAAGTTTCTCACAATATAGAGTTAGTATCTTTGGGTAGGGGATGTCCATTCTATAAAAAATATTTTCTAAAATTTTTCTCTCAAATTTCATATTTACGATTTTCAAAAAAATTAATTTGCTAAAGTTTCTTTCAGCAATCAGTAATGTTCTTTGTAGCCATGTTCTAGAAAATTGATGAAGTTCGTAGCTATAAACAAAATGATTCAACGTCTTGTAGCTACAAAGTGTTCTTTGAAGACTTCGTTGTGGCTACAAGCTAAATGAACACATTACTGACACCACAATAAAAATAACAATAGGTGGAAGAATGAAACAAGGCAATCGCAATATTGTCAAAAGACTCCGATTTCTTGATATAGAGGCTGAGCAGCTTGAACAGTTGCTAGAGCTGAAAGGCATCAGCTTTACCAACTTGGTGCAGGCATTAATTGCTCATGAATATCGTATGAGTCAGCCCTATGTCCCTCGGGAAAATGAAGCTCAACTGGGCGTTATCCAAGCCAAAGCTTCGCCCCCTAAAGTAAGCCGTGTAGCCACATCGTACTGCAAACTTGATCCCGCATTTCTTAGAGAGTTAGGGCGGATCGGGAATAACATCAATCAAATAGCAAAATCCCTGAATATCCTTTGTCTCAGCCAACAGAAAAATAAAGCAGACTTTTCCTATATCCAATGCTTGGCTGTCTTGGAAAGCATTCAACAGCTACTTCATCAGCATCTAGATTCTTTACCCATCATCACACGCTCTGAATATCAGGTTGAACGTCGTAAAGAACAGGCTTTGCGTTATGTGACCACACAAAGGGAAGAGGCATGATTATTAAGTTTCTCCCTCATGGGAAAGGTGATCCATTTCGTGCTGCTGCCTATGTGATGGATGATAAAGATCACCTGAATTTGCCTCGTACAGGCGTAGAGGTACTTCGAGGTGATCCCATGACCTTTGCATCGATTGCACAAGGCTCACCTCATAAGCATCGTTATACCTCAGTCGTCATTGCATGGGCAGCAGAAGATCAGGTCGGTCTCGATGAAATTAACGAAGTGCTCGATGCGTTTGAACAACATGCCTTTGCTGGTTTAAAGCCCCATCAATATCACATGACGGCTGTGATGCACAAAGAAGAGAATAGATCGAGACATATCCATGTATTGATTCCACGTCTTGAACTCAGCACTGAAAAATCCCTCAACATTGCACCGCCTGGGCATCGGCATTATTTCGATCCACTACGAGATTACTTCAACCATAAATATGAGTGGGCGAGACCTGATGATCCTGCACGTGCGAGAAGCTTACAACTCCAAGACCATCTGCTTAAGCAGAATGCGGCTGCTCTAAAAACTAATTTGATTGAACAGCCCAAGGCAACACGCATTGAGCTGATTAATCAGTTTATCGAACACCGTATGTTGCAAGGCGTGGTGTATGACCGTCCTACCGTTCTACAAGCACTTTCCGAAATTGGCACGATCACTCGGATAGGACAAAACTATATTTCACTTCGTACCGAGGCAGGTACAGACAGATTAAAGGCGGCATATTATGACGAACAGTTTTACCTCTCAGATTACCTTGAAAATCAAAGAAGAACAGAAGCTCTTGGATCAACATCAATTGAAGATTCAAGAAAGCTTGCAGAACGGAATCGAGCATTACGAGAAGCTGAGCAACGTATTCAAGAGGTACGAGCAAAACGCCAACAGTACAATGAACGAACATATCGAGACCCTGAACCAATATCAGCAGCAATTGGCAAGGATCAACGAAGCACATACCCAGTTGAGCCAACAATTGAAGAAGCTACAAAGATACAAGATCAATCTCGAGGAAGAGACCGAGCAGCAGAACAATCAGATGGAGGAAATACTTCTACAGATGCAAAGCCATCAACAAACACATTTGGAAATAGTACAGACGCTAGAGAAGACCAAAAATTTGGTTTTGAATACCTCGATTTCGAGCGAAACACAACTCAAAGTGATCATCCAAGAACTCCGGATAAAACCCGACCTCAACACAATAGAGGAGATTCAGCAGGGTATCGCCAAAACACCTATGTTCATTTTAGTGCTATTGCTGATACTGACCGTCAGCAACAGTTTCATTTTAATTTACAATATTATAAGAGGTATCTAAATGCCCGCACTCCATACCGAGTTACAACAGCTCACTCAACAGCAACTACAGTTGCTACAACAAGAAAATCAAGCTCTGAACAGTTACTTGCAAGTGATGAAGGACGAAATCAAAGACGCAACCAATACCATCGCATTGCAGCAAACTTACCAAGCCAAATTGCAGCAATTGATCGAACAATTGAACAGCGAGCTACAGCACAAAGATCAGCAGATCAAACAGTATCAGAATTATTTATCCAACAACATCGACGTGCCAAATCAAACAGATTTGTCCAATATCTTGGTTCCGTTGTTGAAAGAGTCTCTGAATACTTATCTCCAATCAGAACAGTTTCAGATGCAGTGTCAGAGTTATATCGAGGCAAGACTCAGCAGTTATTCGAGCAGTTTAGAGATGCTACATACGATCAACTGGTCAAGTTTGCAATATCCCGAGAAAAGCATCGAAAGAGAGTTAGACAGTGTGCTGAGCGAAGTCATGAATATGAGCAACGATTTAAGGGAGCTCATCAATTTATATCAACCGCGTTAAATTGGTCGAAGCAGCGTATTTTTCCAAAATATCGTTTGAGTCATTTCATCAATAACATCGTGCAACAGCATCCTGAGCAAGATTTCACCATGATGAAGGGCTATGCCGAAAGGGTAGATGATCAAATCACAGGTCATATCCATTACTTAATGGATGAAAACAAAAAGGGAAATAAATATCCAACAGGGGAAAAACTGAAATTCGCTAGAGAATTCAGATTATGTAGTGAAAAGCTGAGTCAAAATATCCATCTATTCAAAAAAGACGATCCGAATATCCTGGGATTTTTAAGCACAATGGATCATTACATACAGATGATTGATCTTAACCATCCTAGACCACACATCAAAGAAGAAAATTCACATTTGCTCAATGCGAATGATGCTTCAAGGCTTGATATCAAAGACAGTATAAATGAACTTCGGTCTTACCTTGAACCTTATGGTCGCAAGAGATCTGCTGAAAAAAATGAGCTTAAACAGGTCTTGCAAATTGTGCCTAAAACACCAGAACCAAAGAAAAATAACTTACCGGATTTAGAATTCTAAAAAAAGGGAATGCTTTGACGCGAGGTCAAAACATTCCTATGCGATCAATCCTTTAATTTTTGAATGTCATTCTTTTAGGGCGTAGCTTGGTACGTCTCGACCACATTTCAGGATATTGAGCACTTATATTTGTTGTCCCAGTTGAGTGGGGAGAACGACCATCCATCTGTTGAACACGATCTTCCAAGCGATCAATGAGAACATAGAGATCTGTAAGACGTTGCAGATCCTCGGTTGGAATTTTCTTAGCAACGTTTTGGATCAACTGTGTGACGATGCGCTTTGCTGAAATTTGATTTTGCATAATGATGCACTCCTAGATAGGGATATACACCACCTCAACTAATTTCCACATAGCTGAGGTGGCAACAGACAGGGGTGGAAATACTGAATCTAGGATCAGCCAACACGAAGTTGCCCTGTCATGCTGCCATAAAGACTGCATCAAACAGTAAGCAAAAAAATAGCCGCAAGTGCGACATTTCATGCACCTAGATCGTATCAGGTTTCCACGCCTGAACACAGATTTTGCTGTGTAATAAATACGCTATCAGTGGTTAAAAAATGAGTCAACACGCTTTTACATTAGATCAGGTAAGGGGTGTCTATGAAAAAGTCATTTTTTATTTTTAATGTTTAAATAATTCAATATCTTATGGTCCATATTTATTTCATCTTTGCTATTAGACACGATTAATAAGCCGATAAACGGTATAAGCAATGCCTTAAAACTCAGGCTAAATGTAACAAAATTTTTGTATTAAGAATTGTAGTAAGAAAAATTTATAAATAAATATAGATAATATAAAACATATAGATAGTGGTTTAATTTGACGGACACCGCTTCCGCCAAATTCAAAACCCCGATTAATGATCGGGGTTTTTTATTGCCTATAGTTTTACCCCCACATAAAAATTTGGATAGCATAGAACTTTTTTAGTCGTAGTAAGGCAAGCTTGGAAAGCAGTTTTATAAACAGCTATTAAAATAAACTATATTTATCATTCAATTTTTTCGCTATTTCTGATTTCACTATTCAGCTGCTTAGTTTGCTTGAGGATCTCTTAAGTGGAGATTATTCATGGCTTGCTGACCTTAATCGTCAGTGGGTTTTGACAGCCCCCTAACACAGCGGGTAATTCCATTGGTGTCATTCTGATTGACGAGCCAATCCAATCAATGGATTCCATTTACATACTCACGACGATCGATCTCTTACGTAGTATCTGTTTGCAGTTTGACAACAAGTCATCATTTCCACCCATGATGGAAATTTCTTCGACTTACTTCAACGCAAAATTCCTGCACAAATTTTAGGGTCAAAATTCTTGCAATTGAAAAAGTTTGGCGTAGCCGTGCCGATTGATCCGTTCCGCAATTAGGCTTTGTTGCATAAACCTATCATTAAAAGCTTATCCAATAATATAATTCTCCAATGAATAAGCCTGCACATAAAAAATATAGAACAACCAATTGGTCTACCTACAATCAAGCGTTGGTCAATAGGCAGGACGGACAATATAAGCCATGATTAACGAGTTGGCATTCAATCAATTGGGTTTCCTCAATAGGTATATCTACCTATATCAATAGGCATTTTTATATGCTGCTACCCGTACTTCTCATTATCGTATTAGGACAGTTTAAGTATGAGTACTTAACTTCTGCCTAATCAGAACACTGATTCATCCTTATATTTCACAGGCATATTCTCGGATTAGATTAAGTCATGCACTTAGTGGGAGTTAAAGCTTCTATTAAGGAAGACTTAACGATCTGAGGAATTGCTGCAAATGATAGCTAAACATCTAAAATCAATAGCATTAGCCACAAGTCTTTTGGGCTGTACGCCATTTGTAGTTGCAGCTGAAAATGGGGGAAGTGCTTATCCTGATGGTACGGATAGCTTTCTAGGGGGCGCAATGCCACCTCCAGGTACCTATTTGGTGAATTACAACCAATTCTATTCAGCAGATAAATTTAAGAACAATCATCCTGTATTCGCTGACTTCAAACTCGATACCTTCGCAACCGTTGCACGCGGTATTTATGTCAGTGATAAAACCTTTCTAGGCGCAACATGGGGTATGCATGCTTTCCTGATCTATGCAAATGCCGACATCACCTTAGGTGGCGGGCAGGATGAAAAAACGGCTTTAGGTGATGTCATTATCGATCCATTTCTATTGGGTTGGCATCAAGGTGACTGGCATGTCTCTACCGGGGTAGATTTTTATATTCCTGTCGGTTCTTACAACAAAAATAAACTTGCCAATATTGGTCGTAACTACTACACGATTCAACCCATTGTCGCAGCCACGTATCTCAACAAACAAGGTATCGAAGTCACTACCAAATGGATGTACGACATCAACTTCGAAAATAAAGATACCCAATACGAATCAGGCAATGCCTTACATGTAGATTACATTATCGCAAAGCACATGGGGCCACTAGCAATCGGCCTAGGTGGATATGTACATCGCCAATTGGAAGGCGATTCGGGTGAAGGCACAATTCTCGGTGACTTTAAAGCCAAAGCCGCAAGTATTGGACCACAAGTGCGTTATCAATTTGCTAAAGGCATATCGGTTGCTGCCAAATACCAAAAAGAATTTGACGTTGAAAACCGACCTGAAGGTCAAAAGTTTGCAGTCGATATCACTATTCCTTTTTAAGACCAACATATTGCAGTAGGGGGAGAAATTATGAAAATTGAAAATCAAGATTATGCCGCTGGTAGTAAAAATGCAGTTGATTATCTTATCGTCAATGAATACTCAGGCGGTATTGTCGGGCCAAGCCAGCGCATGCTGGGTCCACTTAAAAACGGTGGAACACTGAAAACAGGTACCCCGCCGGGCTGTTGGGGGCCAATGATTACGCCGGCATTTCAGGGTGGTCATGAAGTTACATTACCAGTATTTATTGAAGGGGCAGAAGTGGGTGATGCCGTTGCACTGAAAATCAAAGCAATGCATGTCACCTCTACAGCAACATCTTCTGGCGTCATGAGCTTTGTTGAAGGTCGCTATCACGGTGATCCGTTTGTGGCGAAATATTGCAGCGCATGTGGTACAGAACAGCCTGCCAGCTATGTCGAAGGCATAGGTGAAGATGCCATCCGTTGCAAAAATTGTGATGCAGAAGTCAGTGCATTTGAATTTTCACATGGTTATGTAATTGTTTTAGATGAAGATAACAAAGTCAGCCTGACTGTCAATCAAAAAATTGCTGACAAACTCGCTGGCAATGCAAATGAATTATCAGCACTGCCTGAACATGCAGCACAGCACTCAATTTTGTCACTCGCACGTGCAGATATGCCTGGAGTGGCAGCACATATGCGTCCATTCCTCGGCAATATTGGTACCACACCATCACGTGACTTGCCGGACTCGCACAACTGTCATGACTTTGGACAGTACCTGATTAATGCACCACACAAATTTGGCATGACTGAAGAAGAATTGCTTGCAGCAAAAACCGACGGACATATGGACACCAACTCGATTCGTCCAGGATGTATCTTGATCTGTCCGGTCAAAGTACCAGGGGCAGGCGTGTACATGGGAGATATGCATGCACAGCAAGGTAATGGCGAAATCGCAGGTCATGCAACAGATGTCTCAGGTGAAACAGAACTCCAGGTTGAAGTGATTAAGGGCTTAACCATTGATGGTCCAATTTTGCTTCAAGCCTTTGATGATCTGCCACCGATGGCACGTCCATTTAGCACAGACGAAAAAGCCAAAGTCAAAGCCCTCGGTGAGCGTTGGGGTCAAACTGAAATTGAAGAAAGTGGCCCCATCACCTTTATGGGCACAGGAAAAAACCTGAATGATGCCACTGAAAATGCATTAAACCGTGCTGCGAAAACCACAGGTTTGAGCTATGACGAAGTGATGAACCGCTGCACCATTACCGGTTCAATTGAAATTAGCCGTCTGCCAGGCATGGTACGTGCAACCTTCCTTTGCCCAATGCCAATTCTTGAAAAACTCGGTATCGCTGACCTCGTACGCGAACACTATCAACTTTAATGGATGTTGCCGTGGTACTCCATCGGCATATTAAAACTTTTAATTGAAAAGGAATCTCAAATGAACAGTGAATCTAAATTACGTTGGGGCGATTTATACCCTGAACTCGGGATCGAGCCAATTCCAACTGAACCCTGTATTTCTCCTGAAATTTATCAAGAAGAAATTGACAAGGTCTTTTCAAAAGTATGGCTCAAAGTTGGTCGTGTCGAAGAAATTCCCAAGAAAGGCGACTATAAAGTTAAGCGTATTGATTTTGCTAAAACATCTGTGATTTTAATGCACGGCAAAGATGGTCAAATTCGTGGTTTCCATAACATCTGCTCACATCGTGGCAACAAGGTTGTGGTTGAAACCGACAATGAAACTTTCGGTTCAAGCAAAGCTGCAGTGGTGACTTGCCGCTTCCATGGCTGGGTCTATGACGCGAAAGGTGATTTAGTCAATGTTCCGGAAGAGGAAAAATTCACTTCTTGTTTCGATAAAGGTCATAACGGTTTAGCACCGGTACGTACCGAAATTTGGGAAGGCTTTATCTTCATTAATTTAGACAATGAAGGCACTCAAAACGTTGAAGAATTCTTAGCTGGTATGGGCACGCATTTGGGCGGTTATCCATTCCATGAAATGGAAGAATGCTTTGCTTATAACACGCTGCTGAACTGTAATTGGAAAGTGGCACATGATGCATTTGCTGAGGCTTATCACGTAGCGACGATTCACGCAGGTTCATTCCCGAATGTATTTGCTTCAGGTCTGCAAGAAGTTCAATTGTTTGGTGATCACCGTACTTGTGCAGTGTGTTTAACCAAAAATGCCAACCCTAAACCAGCGGCGGCACTTTCCGGAGAAATTACCGGAGCATCACTGGTCAATCACTATGAACGTACGCAACTCCCTAGTTCAGTGAACCCCAATGACCGTGATGATTTTTCATTCGAGTTATCCGTGATCTTCCCGAATATTTTGGTTCATGTGACTGAAGGCGTGTGGTTCACCCATCAATTCTGGCCAGTGGGTCACAATCAAACCCGTTGGGAAGGACGTTACTACCTGCCGAAAGCGAAAAAATATTCTGAACGTTGGGCACAAGAGTTTGCACAAGTTTTACAGCGCAATGCATGGCTAGAAGACACTGCAACGATGGAAGATACCCAACAAGCACTTGAATCTAAAGCGAAGAAAGTGATGCATCTACAAGACGAAGAAATCCTGATTCGTCATGGCTACCATGTTCTTGAACAATATCTCAACCGCGCATAAGGAGAATTCGCATGACACAACTTATTTCACAACTTCCTGCTGATTTTGCTGTTCTTGAAGCTTTTGTCGCGAAATGGGCTTTGGGCACTTCCAAACAACGCCACCAGCAACGATTGCAATCGACTTCGGCTGAATTGCAGGCATTTTACGATGTGATTTTGCCTGAAATGCACAAATTATTGGCAGCACTCGATGAATATGAATTGGGTACTTTGCCTGAAGAATTGCATAAGTTGTATTGGCTGAGCTTAAGTTTTGCAGAAATTGCACCACATATCGAACTGTATAAAGGTTCAGTAGGCGTGCCATATGCCTTTGAAGAAAAGCGCTTTATCTATGAAACAGGCGATGTAGTAAACGTTTAAAAGGACTTGAATATGAGCCAGCACAATCTGGAAGCACGTTTGCACTATCTAGAAAGCTGTGAGGCGATTCGGAGTCTCGTGGGGCAGTACGCCACAGCGGCTGATCAACGCAACAATCCCCAAATTTTACAACATTTGTTTCATGACGACGCAGTCTGGGCTGCCAATGGTTTTGGTGAATATCAGGGTCGTCAAAATATTCTAGATGCATTGTCCGGCATTGCTGAAGCGCAGATTTTATGGAGTCTGCACATTATGGCTATGCCTGATATACAGGTCATTGATGAATGCAATGCAACCACAAGTTGGATGCTTTGGGAGGTGTGTCATTTCAGACAAGCTATGGCTGAAAAAAATCAGCCTGCATTAATGAATTGTTTAGGTGGTTTTTATAATTCCGTCATTCGCCGAGACGAAGACGGGATTTGGAAATTTGAGCGTGTTGAACTCAACCTGACATTTAATCAACCGTATCCAACGGCGTAAATACAAGGTCTGCAGCAATCACAGCATTAAAGAGGAATTTATAAAATGAGAAAAATTGCAATTATTGGTGGTGGGCAAGCAGGTTTATTACTGGCGTTTTCATTACTCGAAAAAAAATATGATGTGACTTTATATGTAGACCGTCCTGCGGATGAACTTTTACATGGCCGTATGGTCAGTACCACCATGTTTTTCGCCAATACTTTAGAGGTCGAGCGTAAATTAGGCCTGAACTTCTGGGAGGGCAATGCCCATCACGGACAAGCGATTCATGTGGACTTCCGTGCGTCAGATGGCAGCGTTGCATTACCCTTGACTGGTTTTTTGCATGAAAATAAGGGTATCGCGATGGATCAGCGGACCAAATATCACCGTTGGTTAGAAGAATATCCACGTCGTGGTGGCAATTTGGTGATTCAAAATGTCAGCCCTGAAGATTTAGAAATTATCTCTGCAAAAAATGACTTAACCATTCTGGCGGCAGGCAAGGGCAATATCACCAGCCTGTTTAAACGTAACGAAATACGCTCTGTGCATCAAACCCCGCCACGTAAATTGGCTGCAGCACTTGTTGTAGGGGATGATCTTTGCGGTCCAGACAGCTGGCAAGGTCAGCCTTCGCAAACCCTGCACTTTAACTTCGTGGCGGGTGCAGGCGAATACTTCAGTATGCCGTTCTACAGTCATACCCATGGCCCTTGTCGCAGCTTCTTGTTTGAATGTGTTCCAAGCGGTCCGATGGATATCTTTGATGATGTCACCAATGGCGAAGAAATGTTGCAGCGCATGAAACAGGCGGTTGCCAAACTGACCCCTGATCAAAGTTTCCGTATGGTCGACAATCTTGAACTCAGTGATCCAAATGCATGGCTGAAAGGAGCATTCCGTCCAGAAGTCCGTCATCCAGTTGCACAGCTCGAAAGTGGCGCAGCCATTTGGGGCATCGGCGATACAGTCATGGTGAATGACCCTATTGCAGGTCAGGGCGCAAATAATGCAACGCGTATGGTTGAACATTATTTACAAGCAATTCTTGCGCATGGTGATGAAGCATTTACTGCTGAATGGATGACCCAAGTTTTTGACGAATTCTGGGAATATTCAGGTCGCTATACCACTGAATTTACCAATCTGCTGCTTAATCCGCCAAGTGAAAGTCTATTACAAGTCTTAGGCGCTGCATCGCAGAATCAAGTTATTGCCGATGATTTCATGGGGCACTTCAATCATCCACGTGGTTTCTGGCCAGCGGTCGATGGCGCTGAAGGCGCAAAAGAATACCTCTCACGGAAGGAGTTTCAAGATGCAGCTGCCTGAAGTGTTATGGCAGGATGTTGATCTTGCGGAAGCGAAATCGCTTCGGCAGGCCTTCGGGGGCTTTGCAACAGGTGTCGCAATTGTCACTTGCCTCGATGAACATCAACAACCTGTAGGACTCACGATTAACTCGTTTAGTTCAGTTTCTTTAGACCCGGCACTCGTGCTGTGGAGTTTGGTAAATCACTCACCCAGTCGTGAGATATTCGAATCTGCGGAATATTTTGCGATCAATATTTTAGGTGCAGATCAGCAGGACATTGGCTTGAACTTTGCCAAGCCAATTGCGGATAAATTTCAGCATGGGGTTTGGAATATTGAACATGCTCAAGCACCCGTACTCGAAGGCTGTGTAGTGCAATTTGTTTGCAAAAATGAAAAGCAGATTGAAGCGGGAGATCATCAAATTTTCCTTGGCAAGATTGAGCAATGCCGTCACAGCAACAAGCGACCATTACTGTTCTGCAAAGGGCAGTTCAACGTATGGCCACAGTATCAGGAGGTTTCATGACTGATCTAAACAATAAAGTAATCTTGGTCACTGGCGGCGCAACCCATATTGGTCAGGCAGTGGTTTCTGAACTGACAACGTTGGGTGCACAAATCATTATTGCTGATATTAATGAAACATTGGGGCAACAAGTGGCGACCGCCACTAAAGCAACATATAAATATCTTGATTTAGCGAATGATGACAGTATTCAAGCTTTGGTCAGTACACTGAAACAAGTCGATATCTTAGTAAATTTAGCATGCCTCTATGAGGATCATGGTTCACAGTCGACACGCACTGACTGGCAAAAAACCTTTAATGTCACGGTGTTTGGTCATGCAGCACTGGTACAAGCCTGCCGTCCATTGCTCAAAGCAAGTTCAGATGGGGCGGTCATCAATATCAGCAGTGTTAGTGCCCGTATCGCGCAAAAAGAGCGTTGGGTTTATCCGGCATCTAAAGCCACTTTGGAGCAATTGACTAAAAGTATGGCCTTGGACCTAGCAGCAGATCATATACGCGTGCATGCTTTGTCACTCGGTTGGACATGGTCTGTTCCAATGCAAATGATTTCAGGTGGTGATCGTCCAAAGACGGATCGTATTGCAGGTCGTTTCCATGTACTTGGTCGTATTGCGGATGCAGAAGAAGTCGCACAAGCCTTAAGTCTGTTATGTAGTCCAAAAGCCAAATTACTCACCGGCAGCACTATTCATGCCGATGGCGGTTATCACACCCTGGGACCTGAAGCGACAGATTCACCGATTGAGGAGTTAAGCGCATGAATATTCAAATGACCAATATTGCCGAAAAGCTGCTATGCCTCACCTCGGATGTTGAACAAGGCGAAGGTTTACAGGTCATGATTGAGGGTTATCCGCCACTGGCTGTTTTTCACCTCGAAGATGGAGAATTTTACGTCACTGATGATACTTGTACCCATGGGGAAGCTTCTTTAGCCGATGGTGAAATTGATGGCTGTGAAGTGGAATGTCCATTCCATGCCGGTGCATTCGATATTAAAACCGGCGAGCCGTGTGGTGCACCATGCAGTATTCCACTCAAAACCTACCAGTCCATTGTGCGCAATGGTCAGGTCTATTTGGTGGAGTAACGCCCTATGCATAAAATTCAAATTGAAGGACAGGGGCAATTTCACTGTGCATCCGATGACGTGTTACTCCGTGGCGGCTTGCGTGAAGGTTTAGGCTTACCTTATGAATGCAATGCAGGCGGCTGTGGCACCTGTAAAATAGAAGTACTTTCTGGTGAGATTGAAAACCTGTGGGTAGATGCACCGGGCTTATCAGATCGTGATAAACGTAAGGGTCGTGTATTGGCATGCCAATGCCGCCCAAAATCTGACTGTGTGATCAAAGTTCGCTTAGATGAGCAATGTATACCGAAAATTTTGCCAAAACAGCAAGCAGTAACTTTGAAGCATGTAGCGCCAATTACCCATGATATTCTGGAAGTCCATTTACAGGCAGATACGCCTGCGCAGTTTATTCCGGGTCAATACGCCTTGCTTTGGGTTAATCAGGAATTGCTGCGCGCCTATTCGATGTCCAATTTGCCCAATGACGAAGGGCTGTGGGTCTTTCAGATTCGACGTGTGCCGGATGGCAAGATGACCAACTTACTGTTTGATGAACAGGAACGTAAAAATGCAGTTATTCAAATTGATGGTCCTTATGGCTTAGCATATTTACAAGAGCAGCCACGTCCGATTATTTGCGTTGCAGGAGGATCCGGTCTGGCACCTATGCTGGCGATCGCGCGTGGTGTCGCAGTCAATCCACATTTACAGCATCAAAAAGTCTGGTTCTTCCATGGTGGACGTGAACAACGCGATTTGCTGACCGAAGCACAAATGCGTGAGTGGACTGAACTTGGTGCACGCCTGAACTATATCCCTGCAACCTCATCCGAGCTAATTGAGGGGATTCGTTCCGGTTTTATTCATGACGTGATTCATGATGTTATCGGTGCTCAACTGCTTGAACATGAAATTTACTGTGCGGGCCCACCGCCGATGGTGAAATCCATTGAACAGATGGCACATCAAGCAGGAATTCCGCAGCAGCAAGTTCACTTCGATCGTTTCTTCTAAATCTTAATCTGTATTTAGCTTGCAGGTGACGGTTTTAAACCATCGCTTGCAAAGTTTTATCTCGACATATCAACACCATATTGACGATCTGCGCAATTGACTCGGTGCCTAGTTTTTGTCGGATATGCGTGCGATGAATCTCGACAGTTTTATGGCTGATATTCAGCATTTGAGCAATATGTTTACTCGACAAGCCATCGACCAATAAATTAATGATTTCATTCTCACGTGGGGACAGGGATTTCAATTTAGATCTTTGTAGCTCACGTTTTTCAGCGGCTAAAAAATCAACTTCTGCCTGCTGTAAACAGGATTGGATTTGATTGAGCATATGCTGCGGGTTAAACGGCTTTTCCAAAAAATCGAACGCACCCGCCTTCATGGCATTGACGGACATCGGAATATCGCCATGACCGGTCATAAAGATAATCGGTATACTGATCTTTTGCTGATTCAGCTGCTGCTGTAACTGCAAGCCGCTCATCCCACGCATCCGCATATCCAGAATCAAACAGGCAGGCGTATGGGGACGCTGGTAGCTTAAAAACTCCGTCGCGCTGTTGAATGTTTTGGCCTCGAGTTGAACAGACTCCAAAAGCCAGGTTAAAGAGTTACAAATGTCTTGGTCGTCATCAATGACATATACGATTGGTTCTGCGACATGCGGATTGGTCATATACATTTTGCACGCTCCTGTGCTGCCAAAGAAATATTGAAGATGGCGCCTGATTCGCCTTCACAAACCCATAAATAACCTTGATGGTTTTCGATGATGCTGCGAGACAAGGTTAATCCTATGCCCATACTGTCTGTTTTACTTGAATAAAATGATTCAAATAACTGTTCAGGATTTTGTCCTTGTAGCCCTGGACCATTATCAGCGATCGCAATTCTTGCGTGTTGATGGTGCTGCCAAGTACGGATAAAAATATCGCGCTGACCTTCAGGATTTTTTTGTAATGCATCGACAGCATTAAAGACCAGATTGATAATAACTTGACTGAATAATGTCTCATCAGCAGAAATACTCATTGGAGACACACCCAATTCATAATGAATGGTGCATCCGCCTTGATCTGCTTTGAGATTAATGAGCGGATTTAAATCCTGAATCAGACGATTCAATGAATGGATTTTAAAATTTGCTTCACCTTTTCTCAAGAAGCTACGCATACTGTGAATAATACCATTCACGCGGTGGGTTTGATTTAATGCAGCATTCAGGGCATCAATGGTTTCCTTGGTATTCGCCAAACCGTTTTGGATGCGAATAATACTCCCACCGACATAATTATTCAGTGCCGCCAAAGGCTGATTCAACTCATGTGCCAATGCAGTCGAAAGTTCGCCCATCGTTTTGCAGCGGGACATATGGCCCAATTGTTTTTCTCGAGCCCGCGCTGTATTTTCAGCGTCGATACGTTCAGTAATATCTCGGTAATTAATTAAAATGCCTTGAATGTCAGGATGGTCAAGTAGATTTCTGAAAGTCGCTTCATGATGGCACCACTTACCATTGTGGTGCAGGATTTTATAATGGATCGTTCCTACACCATCATCTGCTGGCTGTCTAAACAGTAGTTGTCTTACATCCATCCGATCATCGGGATGAATCACGCTTAAAACATTTTTATTGAGGACAAAACGGTCACGATATCCCAAAATACGCTGAAGGGAAGGGCTGGCATAGAGCAATTTTCCTTGAGTATCTAAAATCGCAATGCCATCTCCAGAGTTTTCTAGCAACATCTTAAAATATTGATCTTTAGATTGAAGCTGATACTGGTATTTCTTGATTTCACTGATGTTGCGGACGAGCGCTAGCATTTTGGGCTGCTGCTCGATCTCTACAATTTTCAGACACACCTCAACAGGGATATGACGCAGATCTTGAGTCTGAATGAGCCACTCAAATGTGATGGCTTCATGACTAGCAGCCTGATGGACTTTCCTTAAAGCATGTTGAAAATCAAAACCATGACTATGTGCACTAATCTTTTCCACACTCATCTGGGTTAATTCGGATTTGCTATAACCTGTCAAGGCTTCAGCTGCTTCATTGGCATCCATGAAATCGATACTGTCTATGTCATGAACAAAAATCGCATCACCAGCTTTGTCAAAGATGGTTTGATAATAATTAACACTTGTCATTTCCGGTCCTTACGCTAGATGGCGTCCTGCTATCTGGTAGAAGGAGTATTTCATTCCATTTAAACATTTCTAATTTTGTCTTTTATATTGAGTACAATTTCAAGATTATGCAATGCGAATAAAAGTCTAATTACATACTCAAAAAGTATAAATCCAATCAGAAAACAAATATGTTTAAACTTATAGAAGTATAAGCAAGATTTATTCCATAACTTCTTGACTTGCAGTTTTTAATTAACCCGAATCGCGGATAATAAATTGACTTGAAAAATAAGAGGACGAGAGCCATCAGTTGAGTTACCACACAAAACTCATAACTCTAGTCCTGATGTTTAATAGTATCGAATTATTCTGTGTAGTTGATGACTTCTTTCTTAAATTTGAAGCAACATATTGGCAATTCCTCAAACAAGACGATGGGTAAAATTTATAGTATTTCTGGCTATTTGTTAGGAATTTAAGTTTCGTTATGCACCTGTCCGCTTTGTCACAAAAATAAGCTAACAACTCAACTGATAGAAGTTTTGGTTTAAGTACGACTTGTATTGAGTACGCGTTCATAATTTTATGTAATAAAGCTTCTGATTCTTATAGTGATTTTATGATTTGATAAGTGGCTTAATTCAATCAGAAAATTCGCATAATGAAACTTATACCCTGAGGGTATTTCAGTGAGAGATATTTGATATTGGCAAGTGTATTTGAATTCATCTAAAAATATAAATGGATTAATAAAAAGCCGAATCAACTAGCAAGGAAAAGCTAAATGAATAAGATGATTTTTAAAACACAACCCCAGCTAGATCATACTTTTTTAAAGAACTGTTGGTATGTGGCCGCATTATCTACGGACGTAGATGCGTTTAATCTTTTTAAACGCAAGATCATGAATACTAACGTTGTCATGTATCGAACTCAAGCTGGAGAACCCGTTGCATTACAAGATCGTTGTCCTCATCGCTTTGCACCGCTCAGTTTAGGTAAGAGAGACGGAGATGAATTAGTTTGTCCTTATCATGCTCTAAAATTTAACTCGACTGGCCAATGTACCCATAACCCGCATGGCAAGGGACATATTCCAACTGCTGCAAAGGTTCAGACATTTCCCTTGGTAGAGCGTTATGGCTTTTTATGGATATGGATGGGTGATGCGGATAGCGCTGATGATGAGTTAATTCCAGATTATAGTGAACTGGTGTCTGGACATGAGAATTCAGTCGGTCATACCTATATGCATGTGAAATGCAACTTTGAGCTATTAACTGACAATGTTATGGATCTGAGCCATATAGATCATGTACATGGTGAAATTATTACAACGCGAGGAAAGTTGTCGCCGCTTGTTCCTAAAGTGACTGAAACACATAACAGTATTGCTGCACGCTGGGAGTGGGAACAACAACCGGCAATGATGATCTTTGCTCCATTATTACCGTCACCACACGAATCGGCAGAACAGTATTTCAATATCATCTGGACTGCACCTTCGCATATTCAATTGACAGTGGCAGCGGTACAGAATGGTGAGTTTGGTGTGGATGATTTAAACCAATATGACCTACATACCACTACGCCAGAAACTGAAAATACCACGCATTATTTTTTCGCGACTCGACGTAACCATATTGAAGAAGATGCAAGTTTTAATGTGATGAAAATTCAAAATATGCATCGTGCATTTGAAGATGAAGATGTGCCATTACTTGAGGCTGTTCAAGATGAGATGGTGTCTACAGATTTCTTCTCTCTTAACCCTGTTTTAATGTCGAATGATATTGCTCCTGTGCGTGTGCGCAAAAAATTATTAGAGCTCATCGAACAGGAAAATCAGCACAACCCTGCCTAATTTATGGTTCAACTGATCAAAGGAGTACTTATCCACCCGATAAGTACTGAGATGAAATATTGTCAAAGGATTGTAAATAGTGGATATGCATAAATTAAAGTTAAAAGTTCACGATATTCGCTGTGAAGCAAAAGATACCTTGCTGCTTGAATTGAGAAGTGAAAAAAATGACGAATTGCCTGCATTTACAGCGGGTTCACATTTAGAATTTTATTTGAAGAATGGATTGGTTCGGCATTATTCATTACTCAATGATCCTGCTGAGCGAACGCGTTATGTGGTTGCAATAAGTTTAGATGTAAATAGCCGAGGTGGATCTCAATTCATTCATCAAAAACTGAAAGTGGGAGACTTTGTCTCCGTCAGTACACCTCGCAATAATTTTCCACTCGCTGATGCCGAACAATACTGTTTCATTGCCGGTGGAATTGGTATTACACCTATATTAGCCATGATTCACTGGTGTATTGCTCATCAGAAAAAATGGCGATTATATTATGCCGTTCGCAGCAAACAACGTGCGGCTTTTTATGAAAATTTACAGGCATTGAATCAACTCAAAAATATTAATTTTCACTTCAATGATGAACACGAAAATTTATTGGACTTAAGAGAAATCGTGCTGGGTTTAGACGAGGGTGAGCACATTTACTGTTGCGGCCCAAATCCGCTCATGTTGGCACTTAAGGATATGCCGGAAGCGCCAGCTGATCGGTTGCACTTTGAATGGTTTAGTGCGCCTAAGTTAGCGGAGCCAGCGCTTGATGCTGAAAACTCTATTGCAGACTTTAGGGTTAAATTGGCAAAGTCGGGACATGAAATCATCGTCAGATCAGAGCAATCTATTCTAGAGGCCATTGAAGAATCAGGAATAGATGTTCCTTTTTCCTGCCGCGCAGGTATCTGTCGAGCGTGTGAATGTAAGGTTTTAAAGGGTGAGCCAGATCATTTGGACATGATTTTGAGCGATAGTGAAAAACAGACCAATCAGACCATGTTGATCTGTGTTTCCCGCGCCCGGAGTAAAGTGTTGGAATTAGATATTTAAAGGATAAATCAAATTATATGGATATAAATAATGAAAAAAATAACAGTGATTATGTTGAGCGTTTTATCACCTGCTATATATGCGTATAACGGAACATTACTCACAGCAACAGGTCAGGTTTCAAGTGGTATGGGCGGTGTCAGCTACGGGGGAGGTTTTGACCGATCTTCGATTGCTGATAATCCAGCCAATTTATCCTACCAGCTATCTGGTGGTGATATTCAAATGTCTTTGCTTAATATTCGCTCAGAAGCAAGTTTTATTGATCCAAATAGTCAATATAAAAGTAATCAGTATGTTCCTGTACCCAGTCTTGCTGTTGTGCAGCATGCAGGAGAACAACTCAGCTATGGTGTTGCCGTTGTGGGCTCAGGTGCATCAGTAGATTATAAGCAGGCGATTACTGCTGATGAGCAAAATGCGACAGCCAAAGATAATCTTGCGATGGCCACGATTAATCCGATCGTGTCTTATAAAATTAATCCAGAGCTGAGTGTTGGTGCAGCGATTCACTTGGGTGTGCAGCAATTCAGAGCGAAGGGCGTTATTGTGGGAGTGGATTCCAACCAGCAAGCCATAGAACTCCCTGGACACGGCAATCAATGGGCATTGGGTTATGGCTACGCATTTGGCGCGACATGGCAGTTTCAACCGCAATGGACAGCTGGAGCATCCTTTATTAGTGAAACAGTTTTTTCAAAACTGGATGGCTATGAAGATGATCTGCTTTTAGCCAGTGATGGTCGCTTAAATTTACCAATGAGGTTCGGCATCGGATTCGCTTATCAACCGCGTGAAGATCTTAAAATTGGCTTTGATGTGTTGAAAATTAATTGGCAGGATAGCGATGGATTTGGTCAAGCAACTGCCTTTAATTGGAAAAATCAAACGGTGTACCGAATTGGCGCAGATTATAAAGTCAATGACGTTTCAAGTTTGAGAGCTGGTTATAGTCATGCCAATAGTTTTTTGGATAGGGACTTTAGCAATGCCAATGTTTACACAAATGCGATAGCGCCTCAGGCAATGACGCTTGGATATGGGCACCGTTTTAATTTTGCTGATTTCAATCTGGCTTATGAGTATGATTTTTCTTCATCTGAGGAAGGAACCAAGCAAAGCACAGGGACAAATCTAAAAAATGAAAATCATACCTTGACCTTAGGATTTTCAAAGGCATTTTAGTTTTTTCTGATGGTTTAAAGCGCGATGAACACTATTTAATGAAGATTATTAAAGCGAGTGATCATGGTCTTTAAACCCTCATATACTTAGATGGACATAGGTTGACAGTTAATCAAATGATAGATGTACGCGTACAACAAATTCGCTATGAATCTGAGAATATTATCAGTATTCAATTGTATCCGATTCATAGCAAGCTGCTGCCTAGCTTTAACAGTGGGGCGCATATCGATGTCCATCTTCCCAGTGGCAAAGTACGGCAATACTCTTTGATCAGTCCCTTACAGGATCGCCGTTATTATGAAATAGGTGTGCTCCATAGTCCGACCTCAAAAGGGGGGTCAGGCTATATTCATCGCAAGTTGAAAGTGGGAGATATTCTCACGATTACTGAACCGCGCAATCTTTTTGAACTGGATGATACCGATCAGAAAGTATTGTTGATAGCGGGTGGCATTGGTATTACGCCGATACTGAGTATGTGGTCGAGTCTGGCAATTGATCAGCGTAAGTGCGAACTTCATTATTGTACGCGGCAAAGCAAGATCCCGTTTATTGAACGTATCGATGCTTTTAAGATTATGAATAGTGATAGTCATTATGTAACGTATATCGGAAATAAAGGGAATAATGGCTTCGAGATTGCTGAAGTCTTAAAATCCAACATCATTAATACGCATATTTATGTCTGTGGTTCTTTCGAGTTTATTCAGTATGTTGAAAATACTGCGCTTTCAATGAACTGGAATAAGCATTTTATACACAAAGAATGTTTTAAGAACACGAACGTGATGCTGCCTGTATCTTCAGATGAAGAACACGTGCTTGAGATTGCCTCTACAGGCCAAAAAATACCCATTCTACAGAATGACAATATTGCGGAAGTGCTCAATCAGGCGGGTTATGCTGTTCCCATGTCATGTGAACAAGGTATTTGCGGAACTTGTACGCTGCGCTATATCGATGGAGAGTTTTTCCATCAGGATATGATTTTAAACGATCAAGATCACCTAACATTGTTTACGCCATGTTGTTCGAAAATAAAGTCTAAAAAAGTCATTATTGATATTTAAGAAGGAACATCAAAATAATATGGATATCAGGCAAATGAAATATTTTATCGCAGTGGTGGAAGAACTCAATTTCACCAAAGCTGCTGAAAAACTATTTATTGCTCAGCCGCCATTAAGTCGTGCTATACAAAATTTAGAAGAAGAATTGGAAGTCTCTTTATTGGTACGTAACACTCGATCTATTGAACTCACAATAGCGGGCAAATATTTTTATGAAAATGCAAAAAAGATTGTACAGAGTGAAATTCACCTCAAGAAAATGACGCAGCAAATAGGCGGAGCCAACAACACCCTTCGTATAGGATTTATTGGTTCTACTATTTATAGTGAGCTAGCAGATTGTATTAAAAACTATCGCATCCAGTATCCTGATACCGCGATTCATGTTAAAGCCATGAATACGTTGAAGCAAATTGAAAAATTAAAAAATGGCACGATTGATGTGGGGATTGGCCGGCTTAAACTCATAGACCCTGAGATTGAAAGAATTATTCTTAAACAAGAAAAACTTTATGTGGCTTTTTATAAAGAGCATCCACTCTTGCAACAAAAAAGCAATCAACCGCTGTATTTAGAAGACATCGTCAATGAACCCTTAATTTTATTTCCAGATACAGCTCAACCGAACTTTCTGTCTAATATCCTCGAAACCTTTGCAGTTAAGATGATTGCACCAACCAACCTCTTTGATCCAGTACGAGATGTACAATCAGCTTTAGGGCTTGTATTGGCAGGACTGGGAGTCTCAATAGTGAGTGAAGGCGTGGTTAATAATTATAGTCGGGATCTCGTATTTCTGCCCTTAAGTGAATCTTTTGCATCCACGCCGATTATTCTGAGTCACCGTAAAAATGAAAGCTATATTCTCGTTGAAAACTTTATTCGTTTATCGAAGAGAATATTTGGCTGTGAATAAAAAACGTTTTTAGAGTCAATTTATTGATGACAATAAACGGTGTACAACCCCTCAAACTAAATAAAAGGAAGTTATTTAATGAAATCACGTGCAGCGGTTGCATTCGGTCCAGGTCAACCATTAGAAATTGTTGAAATTGATGTTGCTCCGCCTAAAGCGGGCGAAGTGTTGGTCAAAATCACGCATACAGGGGTATGCCATACAGATGCATTTACCTTGTCAGGTGATGACCCTGAAGGGGTATTTCCAGCGGTATTGGGTCATGAAGGTGCAGGTATCGTTGTTGAAGTCGGTGAAGGCGTGACCAGTGTTCAGCCTGGCGATCATGTCATTCCACTTTATACCGCAGAATGCGGTGAGTGTTTATTTTGTACATCAGGAAAAACCAATCTCTGCGTATCTGTACGTGCCACACAAGGTAAAGGCTTAATGCCTGATGGTACGACGAGATTTTCATATAATGGTCAGCCGATTTATCATTATATGGGCTGTTCAACCTTCTCTGAATATACTGTTGTTGCTGAAGTTTCTTTGGCAAAAATTAATCCAGCTGCTAATCCAGAGCATGTGTGCTTATTGGGCTGCGGCGTAACAACGGGCCTCGGCGCAGTTAAAAACACGGCAAAGGTTCAGGAAGGCGATACCGTAGCTGTTTTTGGTTTAGGTGGAATTGGTTTGGCTGTGGTTCAAGGCGCTCAAAAAGCCAAAGCCGGCCGTATCATTGCAATTGATACCAATCCTGAAAAATATAAGTTAGCAGAAAAATTTGGCGCAACAGATTTTGTGAATCCGAAAGATCATGAACGTCCTGTTCAAGAGGTTATTGTGGAAATGACAGGCTGGGGTGTAGACCATTCTTTTGAATGTATTGGCAATACGCATGTTATGCGTTCTGCGTTGGAATGTACCCATCGTGGTTGGGGCCAATCGGTGATTATTGGTGTCGCTGGTGCTGGACAGGAAATTTCAACCCGACCATTCCAGTTGGTGACTGGCCGTACTTGGAAAGGTTCTGCATTTGGGGGCGTAAAAGGCCGTTCGCAATTGCCAGATATGGTTGAAGAGGCAATGAAAGGCGATATTCAACTGGAACCTTTTGTGACGCATACCATGGGGCTGGAGCACATTAATGATGCTTTTGATTTAATGCATGAAGGCAAGTCCATCCGCTCAGTGGTGCATTATTGATTATTTCTTTACGATGGCTTTGTTAGGCTAACTTATTCATAAATGGTTGTTTAATCATATAACTCTAAAGTGAGTAATTCTCGGTCTAAACCACCTATTAAACAATCATTTGACCTTGCTAGAACTAACCATGAGTAATTACGTATATCTCATCATTTGATTTGATCCTAATACTAAATTTTAGGAATTTTCACTTGAAAAATTTTACGCAACCAATTTGTACCAGAACTCTGCCTACTTTAGTCATAACAGTAGACGTAACACTAGTTCAAGTAATAACCGTGCTGTAGTACTTTAAGCTAATTAGTTCTGGTGTAATGCTTGCCTGAATTAAGTCATCATAAATAACCTGAAAGCCGAAACTTTCAGGTTTTAAACGACATATTTTTAATCGTTTTCAGATTCCTAGATGAAATTGGTATTAGATATCATTTTAACATTACGCTCGATTTTCAACGTTAGCTGATCATTATATCGAAGCCAAAAGTCAGTACCTGCCAAGTACGCTTTTAAGGCGGCTAAACGATGGAATATATGCAACTGATTGATATTGTATAAATTATTTTAATTTTTTAAAATAATGGCGTAATACCAGCGTTCATTGAAGGAAAACAGCCCAATCCAATATGATCAGCAGGCGTGTCAATAAAATGTGATTCTAGATCTTTATAAAGTTGAGTTTCACTGAAGTTAATCCAATCCGATGAATCTTTTCTCACAAAGAAAATCAACCGAAGTGTGTGGTTTAGATGAATATCAAACTCACGCTTAGATAATACGCCAATCACGCTATTGCGGTGGGAATTACGCATAATCAGCTTGATGATTTCATCCGCACGCTCATTCAAGACATTATTAACCTTCAGATCAATAAAGCCATTGTATTGAGCTGCCTTATTTTGATCATTTACGACCTTGCGGATAATGACAAATGAATGAACTTCAAATAGAGGTGCTTTGTTGTAAACACTCTGCATAAATTCATCGTACTGTCTACCTGAGCGATTATATTGTTCTATCCATCGTGAGAATTTTCTCTGAAATTTACTGGTTGTGCACGTAACTTTCAAGTCACTGAAATAAGAATCATATCGTTCTGTACCCGGCGTTGAGCCATCAAAATATATAGAAAATAGTTGATGCTGATGCATCTTGGTCAGTTTGAGTTAAATTGGCGCAAAAGTGTTTATCGATACGGCAGAAGTAACGCTGAATGCGGAAAAATGGTCAGGTTTAACCGGTTCCCACACAGCACAGATCAGTAGTGCCGGTTTAGGTTTAAATTGGTTTAATGTATGGAATGTCCAGGCAAATGCCGAAGTTGCATTCCCAATTTGCAATACGCCAGATCAGTTAGACAATCGTGATGATCATCAATACTGGTTAAGCATTCGCAAGAATTTTTGATTAAACATGGTTTTAATCAGAATTAATCTATCTTGATATAGATAAAAATATCAGTAGTTCAGGGGAAGCTTCGGCTTCCTTATGAGCTTTATGTTTTTATTTTCAATAAACAGTTCTGCCTAAATTGGGTATAGAAGTTAAAATTAAGTTCAATGTTTACTGAGTTTTCATCCCAATAATTTTTAACCCATCACTTCCACCTTCACCAAAGCCAAAGCAATCCGTTCAATATGCTGATAAGCCGGTTGCTCTAATTCTTCGCCAAAAACATCGGAATCAATTTCTTCATAAGACCATTTTATATTTGAAGAAGGAGTAAGCAGTTTTTTTAATTCTTCTAAAAATGGATTGCCCTTTGATCTTATTGCCACACCGGTATATAAAAATAAGCATCCCTGTGGATTAATCCTTGTAAGTCCTTCTTTTAAAATGTTAAATGATAATTCATTGCCATCTAGTACATTCCCACCATGACGATATTGGCGTTGATCTGCATCGATCAAATAAGGCGGATTGGCAAAAATAAGGTCAAACTGTCCTTCAATATTCGCAAATAAATTGCTGTATATGGGATAGATATTATTTAATCCTGCAAACTTCGCATTAATTTGGCTATATGACAATGCTTTCGGATTAAGATCCGCCACTATCATTTCATTAAATTCTGGATAATGTTTTGCCATAGTAATGGCAGCAGCAGAAGTACCGCAGCATAATTCCAGACCGCGTTTGAATGGTTGAGGTTTATGGGATAAATACTGTTTTAAATGATAAACAAAGCGATAAGTATCCGGTCCAAAAAAAACTGCATCTTGTTGAATAGTTGGAAAACTGGAGTGAATAAACAATTGATCTTCTAGTGAGGCTACTCGGATGTTTGTGAACCAATAACCCTCTTGAAAATGAATAAGCTGATTTTCTTTTAAAATTGTAAAAAGAGTCCGGTCGAGATCAGTTTGTGAAAATGCTAAATTCCAGCCGAATATATCCCGAAGAGTTATATCTTTATCTTTTATATTCTTGTTTCGGTCAAGAATACGCTGATGTGAAAGAGGCGTTATCGCCGTAAAGTGATAATTTTTTTGTTTTAAAAATTTTAATAGAAAAAGCAAAGCCTGATGTTGAGCGGTTTCTACATTATTCAAAATTTGGTTCATATGAATTTTCTCTTCTAATTATTTAAAAACTATTTCAGTACTATAGAGGTTATTCAATCATTTAGAGTCCTATGACTTGAATTAGACATATATTAAATTCAGGCTGTATCGAGCTATTTAAAAATACACTAGATTGATATTCGCTTAATAGGTGGTTTTTTTAAGTAAAAATATGAGGGAAATTGGTTTAATTTATATTTAACATGAGAAGAGAGGCGAAAAATATGAAAAATAAGGATAACTATAAAAATAAGTTTTTAATTTTATTATTATGTTTGGTCATGCCGAGCCGATTATTTGGCAATAATCAGCTCGAATGGAGATTTGTCAAAGTACGATCTTAATTTTTCGTCTGTGGCAAATCAAACCAGATAAATTGACTATCTTCTAAAGCTTTGATGTGATTATTTTCAGCAAAAAGTAGCGCATCACCCGCTTTTACAATTTGGTCTTCAATTTGAATTGCGCCTGAAATGACATGCACATAGTTGACTTGCTGGGCCGCTTCAACAGCAAGCAGATGATCTTTGTGTAAGACGGCCGTTTTAACTTCAGCTTGTTGACGTATATGCATCGGTGCATTGTCATTTGGCCCGGCAATTAAGTGCCACTGATTTGGTTGCTCATGCGGATTACACTGAATTTGCTGATAATTGGGTTCTGCATCTTGTAGATCCGGGTGAATCCAGATTTGCAACATATGTACAGGGGTATCGCCATTGTTCATTTCGCTATGTTGAACTCCTGTTCCTGCGCTCATGAGTTGCCATTCACCCGCAGTAATATGACGTTCATTACCCAGGCTGTCTTTATGCGAAATTGTACCATCGAGTACACAGGTCAAAATTTCCATATTCTCATGGGGATGGGTACCAAAACCATTATGAGCAGCGATGGTGTCATCATTAATCACGCGAAGCACACTGACCCCCATGTATTTGGGGTTATACCAGCTACCAAAAGAAAAACTATGCTTGGTGTCTAACCAACCCGCCTGAACATGACCTCGATTTTCAGCATGATGTAAAAAAGCATTCATCTTTGATGCTCCTTATTATTTGAAATTAGAATGATAATACCGTGCTATAAAAGTGATAAAAATAGTATAAAAGCAACAGATCATTCTATATATGCAACGGTTATTTTTTCTTGTTAATATTTATAATATGTAGAATAGATCACATTATGGGTAATTCTAAGATAAATAGCATTTTATTTTTTGTAAAAAAAAGCCCACATAAATGCAGGCTTTGGCATGATCAATATTTTGATTATTCTAGGAATTTAACAGTTACGCCAGATTTCACTTTCTTACCTAAGTCATTGGCATCCCAGTTGGTTAAACGGATACAACCATGCGATGCAGTTTTAGAAATTGCAGACGGGTTTGGTGTACCGTGAATACCAAATGATTTTTTACTTAAACCAATCCAGATATTTCCAACAGGACCATTTGGACCCGGTGGTAGTGAAAGCGGTTTAGTATTCTTACCTTGCACAAAGTTACTTGGTGAATAGCTATACCAAGGATTTGGTGCTACGCCAGTCACTTTATAAGTACCTGTTGGAGAAGGAGTATCTGAACTGCCGATAGTCGCCGGGAATGAACCAATCATCTGGTTACGACTGTTAAATAAGTACAGTTGTTTTGCACCTTTATGCGCAACGATCAGATGAATGTCTTCAGGTACTTCGTTGCGGATATTGGCAACAATGATTTTCTCACCGGCTTTTTTGAAGGTTGCTTTAGGATTTAACTTTTTCAAAAAGTCTTCATCCATATGGAACTTTTCACCTAACATTTCAGTTATACGGGTGTAATACAAGCCTTTCATTTTTGCCTGTAATGCATAATCGTGTGGAATAGATTCAGCATAAGGGCCTTTCAAGTCAGCGTCGCTAAGGGTGTATTCAACAAATGCAGGTTTAGAACCTTGTTTAGCAACTAAAGCATCCCATGTTTCCTGGGTCAAAGTTCCTGTAGGTTTAAGACCGCTGATTTGCTGAAATGATGCAATTGCTTTGAGGGTATTTTTACCACTTGAACCATCAATCGCACCTGGTGAAGCATGAGCATTATTTAACATGACATGAGCGCGTGCATAAACCGGGAACTGGCCCTTACCAATATTTTCATACCATTCAGCTTGGTTCAGACCATCCAATGTCCATGATGCTTTAGCTGCAGCACTGGTATTGGTTGTCGTCGTTGCTGTTTTTGTCGTAGCTGCAGTACCGATTGCAGCAGTTTCATCTTCAGTTTGTTTAAGATCTTCTAAGGTTTTCGAAGCCTTATTTAAGTCTTGCTGTTCTTGTTGTGTAATATGGGTTTCGGTGCTTTGAGCGCTTGATGCCGCCTCGGTTGCAAGTGGATCAATCGGATCCTGAACCGCAGTATCAGCAATCTTATGGGGATTTAAGGGCTGTTCAGCAGTAGATGCGGCAAACGCTGTACCCGCAAAAATGCAACTTAAACTCATAGCGAGCAATGTGCGAACGAACATGGAATTCAACCTTAAAAATTATTCATTAACAATTTGATAAAACTACACAAGTATTGCAGAAAAAATGAGGAGATGCAGTATTTGTTTTGTGTAAAAATTATTTTACATTTCCCATGATTACTTTTTAAAGGCGAGAGAAGTTACTAAATTTTCGAGCTTTTTGTTATGATGGCTTGAAGATTAAAAATGAGATGGGAAAGTAAATGACGACTCTAAAAAACGATCGTTTTCTACGTGCTTTGCTGCGTGAGCCAGTAGATAGCACACCAGTTTGGATGATGCGTCAAGCAGGGCGTTATTTGCCTGAATATCGCGCAACACGTGCCAAAGCGGGTGATTTTCTTTCCTTGTGTAAAAATAATGATTTTGCATGTGAAGTCACTTTGCAACCTTTGCGCCGTTATGACTTGGACGCAGCCATTCTGTTTTCAGATATTTTAACTGTGCCGGATGCTTTGGGGCTAGGACTGTATTTTGAAGCGGGTGAAGGGCCGAAGTTCCATAAAACCATTCGTACCGAACAGGATGTGGCGAATTTACCCAACTTTAATGCCAAATCTGATCTAGATTATGTGATGAATGCTGTAACCACCATTCGTTCTGCATTAGGCGGTCAAGTACCATTAATTGGTTTTTCCGGCAGTCCTTGGACGCTTGCAACCTATATGATTGAAGGTGGATCAAGTAAGGATTTTCGTTATACCAAACAGATGATGTATGCCCAACCGGAAGTGTTACATGCTTTGCTTGATCGCTTGGCGATTGCCGTAATTGATTATTTAAATGCGCAAATTGATGCCGGTGCACAAGCTGTGCAGATTTTTGACAGTTGGGGTGGAGCGCTGGCTCATCGTGAATATATCGAATTTTCATTGAACTACATGCAGAAAATTGTTGCAGGTTTAAAACGTGAAAATGAAGGTCGTAAAGTGCCGGTCATTTTATTTACTAAAGGTGGCGGCCAATGGATTGAGCCGATGCTGGCAACCGGTGCCGATGCCTTAGGTTTGGATTGGACTACATCATTGAATGTGGCACGTCAAACTGTCAATAGCCGCGCTGCTTTACAAGGAAACCTGGATCCAGCCACTTTATATGGCACACCGGCATCCATTGAAAAAGCCACCAAAGCCATGCTGGATGATGCTTATGCAGGTGGTGAAAAAACCGGTTATATCGCTAACTTAGGTCATGGTATTACCCAATGGGTCGATCCTGCAAATCCTAAAGTATTTATTGATACGGTGCATGAATATAGCGCTAAATATCTTTAAGTATGTGTGAGTAAACTCATTTTTTAGGATTCAACCGTGATCAGTCTTGTTAAATCATGTTTTGAGTTCTCATTTAAGGCAGCTTCGGCTGCCTTATTTGGGATTTTACTCCTCATTGCTTTTGTAATTACCGCATCTATGGGAAGCCAAGAGTTTTACGGCTTTTTCCGTTATGACTATTTGTTGTTTTATGCCTTAATTATTCAAGTGTGCTTGCTCTATTTAAAGCTGGAATCATGGTCGGAAGCCAAAGTGATTGCCTTGTTTCATCTTATGGCGATGGTCATGGAAGTTTTCCTGACTCATCCGCACATTGCTTCATGGCAGTATCCACAACCTGCAATATTCAAAATTTTGACCGTACCTGTATTTGCTGGATTTATGTATTCAGCAGTAGGCAGTTTTTTTGCCCGCTCATTAAGGCTGTATCAGGTATCGTTCGAAAAGCTTCCTAATTTTCTTAACATGATGGCTTTGGCAGGATTTTCGTATATTAATTTCATGAGCAAATTTTTTGTGCCAGATATTCGTTATTTGCTCTTTGCATGGAGCATTTTTATTTTTTGGAAAACCAAAATTCGCTTTCAGCTACAACAGCATCAAATTCAGCTTCCCATGTTACCCGTGCTGATGGTTTTGGCATTTATTATCTGGGTTGCAGAAAATATCAGTACCTTTTATAAAATCTGGCTCTATCCGAGTCAGGTCGATGCCTGGCATATGGTCGGTTGGGGTAAGTTGGGTTCCTGGTATCTACTGTTAATGCTCAGTCTGGTATTGGTGCTGAAAATTTTAGGCACACGTCATGCCGAAGGCACCTGGACACTTAAATCCCATTAGAACAGCAAGTGTTTATTTTTAGCTAAATCATACATTTTTTCCATTGCACCGCACTTGACTTAACGCTAATCTCATAAGTGTGTAATTTAAATTACATGACTAGAGTAATAACAAGATTGCATGAGAATAATTGGAGAATAAGCATGTTGAAAAAAATAATGCTGGCCGCTGTAATGGTCACAGGTTCAGGTATGGCTATGGCCGATAATGATGTCGGTTGTGGTATAGGTAGTCAGGTATGGGAAGGTCAGTCTGGCATCATTCCTAAACTTCTGGCAGGAACAACCAACGTTCTTTTTACTAACCAATGGATCGGGATTACTTTCGGTACTTTAGGATGTAGTCAAGGCGGAAGAGTTACCGCTCAGGTGGTCACTTTTACCAATGAAAATTCCGAAACTCTCGCACGTGATATGTCGGTAGGTGAGGGCGAAAGCCTGAATGTGCTGGCTGAATTGCTCAAGATTAAAGCTGAAGATAAAGCCCGTTTCTTTGCGGTATCCAAGCAGAATTTTTCTGAAATTTATTCTGCTAAAAATCAGGATACTCTTCAAGTATTAACCTCTCTACAAACGGTTATGGCGAAGGATGATGTATTAAAATCCTACATCTAAGCCGTTGACTGAAAACCCTGTCACCCTGACAGGGTTTTCTTATAAATATAAGAATTGCAGAGAATAAGATTACTGAATGAAATATGCCTTTTTACTGCTTGGTTTGACCTGCATCCATTTAAGTCATGCAGCCGAAATAAAACCGGAAATCCAAACCTATCTAGATCTGGCTGAGAGCCAACAGCTGAATCAGGCCCGGACTTGGCAACGCCTCATGTATGCGAATGCACAGGGTAAAAGCGAGGTTAATTATGCAGGCTATTTTTTGGCCGAGCAGGGCTCAACCGATCTTAACAGGGAAATGCAGCAGAATATCCAGGCTTTATTTACGGCAGCCAAACCCAATCAGTCGATACGCTGTAAATTTCCGGCACGCAGTCACTGGTTGATGCAGCAACTGAATATCTCTGAACAGCAATTACCGGCGCTGAGCTGTCCCGAATTTGACCAGTGGATTGGTCAAGTTAAACCTTATAAAGCAACTTTAATCTATGCCACAGATTTCATGGGTAATCCCAGCTCCATGTTTGGCCATACCTTATTGCGTTTGGATCCGAAAGATCAGCAGCAGTTAAACCTGATTTCGTATGCGGTCAACTATGCGGCCACAGTAAACAGTAATGACAACTGGTCTTTTGCCTGGAAAGGCTTGACCGGACAATACCTAGGTGAATATTCCCTGATGCCTTATTATCGTAAGGTTAAAGAATATGGTGACTTTGAAAGTCGTGATTTATGGGAATATGAGCTGAATTTAAATCCGGAAGAAACGCAGTTTCTGGTTCAACATCTGTGGGAAATGCAGAAGGTCAGTTTCCCGTATTATTTTATCAATGACAACTGTGCTTACCGCTTGCTCGGGCTTTTTGACTTGGCACGTCCCGAGCTAAATCTTCAAGCACAGTTCAATTCAGCTGCTATTCCCATAGAAACCCTGAAAGTTGTCGAACAGCAAGGTCTGATCAAGGAAAAAATATATCGGCCTGCTTTGGAAACACAATTGTTGGCACAAGCTAGACAGCACGGCACAACTTTGGCGAAAACTGCCCATCAGGTGGCATACGCAAATACAGACACACAGTCTTTAACGCTCCAGAAGTTTTCGGGGCAGGATCAGGCTAAAATTCTGGAGATGGCCTATGACCATTTATATCTGGATTTTCTGAGACAAAAAGTCGATAAATCTTTTGCCCAGTCTCGTTTCCGTCAGTTACTGGGTTTAAGAAGTCAGCTTGATGTAGAAAAGCAGCGAAAGTCGCCGCTGCGTCCAAAAACGGATCCGACCCAGAGTCATAACGCACGTCATATTTCAATTGAGGCGGGTGAAGTGCAGGGTGAAAAATTTATCGAGCTTGGACACAGGCAGGCCTATCATGACCTGATAGATCCCCAGAGCGGCTTTCGTACCGGCACACAGCTATTATTTTTAAACACTGCAATACAGTACCGTGAAGATGAGCTGAAATTTGAGCAAATGGATCTGATGACAGTCAATTCCTACAATCCTGTTTCACCGTTTAAAATACCTTTGTCTTGGGGCTTTAATTTAGGTTGGCAGCAAGAAGCGTTAGAGCAGGGTGGGAATTTTAGTGAACATGAGCAGCATGGAGTTGCCAATTTAAAAGTACAAATGGGCTATAGCTATGCCGATCAGGCACGTGAGCATTTATGTTATGCACAGCTGCAAAATCATATTCAAGCCGGCAAGGCATTGGATAAAGGTTGGCGTGTGGCTATGGGTCCAACCCTAGGCTGTCAGAATATTTGGTCAGATAAAATTAATTCTTTAATTCAAGTGGAATTGCCGTATTGGGAAGATTCACACCAGTGGCAGTTGAAATTGAATACTCAATGGCAATATGTGTTGAACCAGCAAAACGCGATTCGACTGGGCTGGGAATATCAACAACAGGATGGAAAAGACTGGAATAAGGCCAGCTTAGGATATATAAACTTTTTTTAAGATCAGATTCTGTTCGTCCTCTCATTATTTAGATAGAACTTAAAATAGATCACACAGTAATTTTTTTGAAAATTTGTTATATTTATAAACTAATTATCTCCCTTTCAATTTTAAAGCTGTTGGATCAATTGTATGAATACAGAGAGTATTGCCATGCTGGCGGAGCAATGGAAATCGATTTGTGCTGGTTATTCTACAACTGATTTAAATGACACTTTTCAATTTATTCAAACCCATTCACTCGTTTTGGTGGATGAGTTCTATAAAAATATTATGCAAGAAAAAGAAGCATCCTATTTTCTTTCGGACAATCTTGTTCAAAACCGTTTAAAAGCAACTTTGAACCAATGGCTTCTCGATTGTTTTAATGTGCCATTTCAGCAGAACTTCGAAGAAATTTCAAAGAAACAGCTGGTGGTGGGAACAGTTCATGCGCGTATCGGGATTCCTTCCTGGTTGATCATGCGTGGTGTGCGGGAGATTGAAAATAAAGTATTTAATCTGCAATCCTGTAAAGTACAGGAAAATAGTTTCGTCATTATCAATTATATTATTCAGGTACTGGGTTTTGCGTCTGAAATCATGTGCCGTTCTTATGAAGTGAATATAGAAAAAAGTAATGACATCAAGCATACCTACCGTTTATTTTCAGCCATGCAAGATGTAGCCGTACAAAAAGATAAGCAACGTAGCTCATTACTGGACTGGGAAAATGAGCTGATGTTTAAAGTTTTTTCAGACAAGGTCGATTTTAAGCATCCTTTATTATCGAAATCTGAGTTTGGTTTATGGTTTATTCATAAAGCAGCCTATGCATTTACAGGTTCAGAGCAAGTCGATGTCATCATTGAGCGAATTTATGAGATTGACCAGTTAAATGAAAATGTTTTAGCGTGTGTTGAAAAAGATAAAACCATTGAATTGATCCAACACATACGTGAGAAAAATAGAGAAATCCAGCATTTGGTCGAACAGATTTTTCAGGTTGCTGAATATATTGATTCAGGAAATGATTCTTTAACTCAGCTGCTTAATCGACGCTATTTAAATACCATTATTTCCCGCGAGATTAATTTTTCTCGAAAAAATAATGTGCCATTGTCCTTGCTGGCAATTGATGCCGATTACTTTAAGCGAATTAATGACAAATACGGTCATGCAGCCGGTGATTTGGCGTTACAGTTTATTGGTGAAGTGTTGCTGGAGTCGGTGAGGGGCAGTGATTATGCATTCCGAGCGGGTGGGGAAGAATTTTTGTTGCTTCTGGTGGATAGTGATTTAACCCGAGCGCAGGAAATTGCGGAAAATATCCGCACACGTGTTCAGGAAACGCCTATTCGTACCGCTGCGGGCAGTAGTTTTAATTTTACCGTCAGTATCGGTTGTTCACTTTACGATGGACATCCCGATTATCAACGTTTCCTGGATGCGGCAGATTCAGCGCTTTATGCTGCAAAAAATAATGGGCGCAATAACGTTTATTTAGGCAAATAGCGTTAAGCGTGGAACATCATTTAGACTGTGTACAGGGCGAACAAAGTGCTCGGTATAATCTAGGGGTAAAAACAGCTTTAGGCTTCAACCACGACAAAATATTTTTTAACCGCTTCAAGCACTTCAAATTTACCGGTAAAACCGGGTGGGATAATGCCGGCTTCACCTGCTTTAATTTCGACAAAACTTTGTGTTTTGGCATCATGTAAGCGTACCAGACCTTCAATCACCTGAAAGAATTCCTGTTTGTTGGCAGCAAATTGAATCTTCCATGCTCCCACTTCACACGTCCAGATGCCACAGTTCATATTGGGATGCGCATATAAGCTTTGGGTTATCCGTTTAGGGTTGCCTGCAACCAGACGATCAGGATGAGGATAGTCAATAGCTGCCTGAGTCTGAGTCAAACCGTGACCTGCTAACCAAATAGATGACATGACTTATCCTTAAAGTTAAGAGTTGCGTAAACGAAAAATATAAAAGCATCCATAAAAAAGCCCCGGTTCGTCGGGGCTTTTTTGAATCTTTCAAACTTAGTAATTTTCAGGTAAAGCACTTAAAAACTCACGACGTTCTTCTTTATTGGTTTTAAAATCTCCAATAAAAGAAACCGTACGTGTAGTGGATTCCTGTTTGCCGACACCGCGCATCATCATACACATATGTGCAGAATCAATCATCACGGCAACACCGCGTGCTTGAGTGACTTCAGCCACCGCTTCAGCAATTTGCTGAGTCAGGTTTTCCTGAATTTGCAAACGACGTGCAAACATTTCAGTAATGCGGGCAAATTTAGATAGACCTAAAACATTCCCTTCAGGTAAATAAGCAATATGCACACGACCGTAAAAAGGAAATAAATGGTGTTCACATAAAGAATAGAATTCAATATTCTTGACTAAAACCATTTCACGGTTGTCAGAAGGGAAGACTGCACTATTGGTCACTTCTTCTAAAGTTTTGCTATATCCAGACGTTAAATACGAAAAAGCTTTAGCAGCGCGCATTGGCGTATCTTTAAGACCAGGACGATTAAGATCTTCACCAACTGCAGTTAAAATGTTGGCGTAGGATTGCTGCATAGACATAAGACGTGTTCACTTACACTGATATCGAACAAGGACGGCATTGTAGCAGAAAACCGCTATAATGCCCTGTTTTGGGGAAAAATTCTGCTTACTGTTTAAATTTAGGGTTTTTTTCTGCGCGTTTTAATAAAACCAAAACGGCACCCGTGCCACCCTGTTTTTCAGGTGCACTGACAAATGCTAACACATCACGGTGTTGACGAAGCCAGCCATTGACATAGGTTTTTAAAATGGCTTCTGGCCCTTTGCCATGCACAATCTTAATGACATTCTGATTTTCATCTTTGGCCATTTGAATAATCTGTAACACCGCAGATCGCGCATCTTCAACTGTACAACCATGCAGGTCAACTGCTTCAAACCAGCGCAGATTACCGGCTTTTAAATCTTCAAAAACCTTATGCTGTAAAGTGCCAATGCGATAGCTTAAGGTGGCTTGACTAGCAACCGGGTTCAGCATGGCTTGGGTGTCTGAAAGCTCTGCATTGTCTATTTGCATTGGCCCCGTGGCTGAAGCACGTTTGGCTAAGGTTTGTGCATCCATTTTTTTCTTTTTGTTCTTTTCAACCGGCGCAATATTACTGGTGTCCATTTTTTTGACACCTTGCATCGATTTTTGGAACAAATCGAAATCATCTTCCTGTTCTTGCTGGGCCTGAGCTTTAGGCTCAGGTTGTTGAGCAAGAGCAGTTGAATGCGGATTAGTAATTTGCTTTTTAAAAGATTTCAGCAAGTTGTACTGATCTTTCGAAAGCGAAGAATCATGTTTACTCATAATCTTAATTATTCATTAAACAGTTTCAGGCTGACCAAATAATGCGGTGAATGCATGATCTGGACGAGGCTGTTTCATAAAACTTTCACCCACAAGGAAGGCATGAATATCATGTTCTTGCATCATGTGGACATCATTTGGTGTGGCAATACCACTTTCAGTCACCAGTAAACGTGAGGGCTCAAGCAATTTCTTCAAACGTAGAGATGTATTTAAGTCGACATCAAAGGTTTTTAAATTGCGGTTATTCACGCCTAACAGACAACGCTCTGAAAGTCTCAGTGCACGTTCAAGCTCAGCTTCATCATGCACTTCAACCAGGACATCTAAATTATGTTCAAAGGCTGTTTTAGACATTTCTTCCAGTTGCTGGTTAGACAGACAAGCCACAATTAAAAGAATACAGTCTGCATGCAGGGCACGTGCTTCAATCACACCATAAGGATCAATCAGGAAATCCTTACGTAGAGCAGGAAGAGTACAATGTGAACGAGCAATGGCAATATTTTCGTCCGCACCTTGGAAAAAGTCCACATCAGTCAGTACCGACAAACAGGCTGCCCCGGCTTGCTCATATTGCTGTGCAATTACAGCCGGATTGAAATTTTCGCGAATCACGCCTTTAGACGGTGAGGCTTTTTTAATTTCAGCAATTACACCTGGACGTTTACCAAGCAAAGATTTTGCGAAACCACGTACAGGTGTCGCTGCCTGCGCCAGTTCTTCCACATCTTTATAGCTATGTTGCTTTAAACGTACAGCAAATTCTATCTGCTTGCGGTCAACAATTTTACCTAAAATGGTATTTGAGATATCTATCATGACAAGATTTCCTTTATAGCCTTAAGCTTCATATTCTTTGAGGGTTTTGGTGAATTCAGACAAAACGCTCATTTTTTCTAAAGCTTGTCCACCGTAAATAATGTCATGTGCGAGTGCCACACCTTGTTTGTAGCTGGTGGTTAAGCCCGATACATAGATGCCTGCACCTGCATTGAGTGCAATCATATTGGCCGCTTTTTCACCCTTTGCCGATTTTTTCTTACCTAAAGCATCTTTAATTAAGGCCAGACTTTCAGCTGAATCTTCCACAATTAAACCGGTCAAAGTTTGTGATTCAATATCGACATCTTCAGGGCTAATCATCCATTCAGTGATTTCACCATCTTTCAGTTCAGCGACATAAGTTGAAGATGCCAGACTGATTTCATCCAGACCGTCTTTGGAATGAACCACCATGACATGTTCAGCACCCAATTGTTTCATGACTTCGGCAATCGGGCGGCACAGTTCATTCGAGAATACACCCAGTACAAAACGTTGTACCCCAGCCGGATTGGTCAGTGGGCCAAGCAAGTTGAAAATACTTCGAATACCCAGTTCTTGACGTGGACCCACAGCATATTTCATGGCTTTGTGATGATTCGGTGCAAATAAAAAGCCGACCCCCATTTCACGGATACAGCGTTCTGTTTGCTGCATATTCAGGTTCAGGTTAATCCCTGCTTTTTCAAGCAAGTCCGATGAACCTGATTTTGAAGATACGCCTCGATTACCGTGCTTGGCAATGGTTGCGCCAGCAGCAGCAATCACAAAACTGGATGCCGTAGAGACATTAAACAGGTTTTGACCGTCACCGCCAGTACCGACAATATCGACCAGATGGGGAATATCACTGACATCGATTTTAATCGCAAATTCACGCATTACACGAGCGGCTGCAGTAATTTCATCAATACTTTCGCCTTTCAAGCGTAAGCCCATCATCAGCGCACCGATTTGAGCATCGGTTGCTTCACCGGACATGATGCTGCGCATCACATCTTCCATTTGCGGCTGAGTCAGGTGAATCTGTTTGGTAATATTATTTAAAGCTTGTTGAATATTCATGGTGTTCACTATGCATAAATTTCTAAAAAGTTTTGGAAGATTTGATGGCCATGCTGGCTCAAAATTGATTCAGGGTGGAACTGCACGCCTTCAACGGCCAATGTCTTATGTTTTACACCCATGATTTCTTCCATGCTGCCATCGGCTTCATTGGTCCAGCAGGTTACTTCCAAACAATCTGGTACGGTCGCCTGATCAATCACCAGTGAATGATAGCGCGTTGCCGAAAATGGAGAAGGCAGATTGCTGAAGATGCCTTTATTGCTGTGATGCATATCGGACAAACGACCGTGCATGACGTTCTTTGCGCGAATAATATCGCCACCAAAAGCTTGACCAATGGCCTGATGACCCAAACACACGCCAAGCAATGGAATTTTGCCGGCAAAGTGCTGAATTGCGGGAATTGAAATGCCTGCTTCACTGGGTGAGCAAGGACCAGGACCAATCACTAAATACTGAGGTTGCCATCGCTGGATATCTTCCAATGTCACGGCATCATTACGGACTACTTTTACGTCTTGATTTAACTCGCCAAAATATTGGACGATGTTGTAGGTAAAGGAGTCATAATTGTCGATCATTAAAAGCATGAGCTAACCTATTGAAAATTACGCACTTAAATGTGCTCGAATAGTCCAGGAATACTCGCATGATTGCTATTTTTTAGTAGCTCGCCTGATATAAATGAGGCTAACAAAAACAAGTCAAAAATGGAGTGCGAATAATCATAGCAAAAAATAAGCATTTTCTGCTGAACTATTTCTATGATAATGATTTTAGAGGAATCACCGCATGAGAATAAGCTGATTTATTTGCATTTTATCTTGAATGAAATTCATCGATGTTTAGTTCAACTATTGAATCCACTTTTGAATAAAATGCAGGCTTTTTAAGAGTTGAAATCAATGAATAAATAGATAAAATTAAATTTGAGTAATAGACTTACTATAAGTAAGTTTTATTTGTATTAAAATTGATAAATTCAAGCTATGTTTCATATGCATAAAGGGATATAAATAGAAGGAAATAATATCTCACCTTTATCACCAAAATGGCGCACAGCATTTGTTTGTGCAATGAATAAAAAAAATTACGGGTTAAACCAGATTAAATGTAAAATTCTTGAAAAAATAATCAGATAATTTGATTTTAAATTGAAATTTACCGGAGTGGTTTAGATTTAACAGTTGATATATTCAACAATAAAATCATCAACATGGTTGAAAATTAACTTTTAAGTATTTATTTTAATCTCAAGCGATGAATATTAAGCCAAATAGAGATAAAAAAAGATTATTTACAACTTTTAAAAATAAATTCGCACCATTTTAGTACACTGAAAGTAGCTTTTTAACCAAAAGTAATGAAGTGTGTTTGAATATGGTGCATTTACATTTGCACACAGTATAATAGCCTCAAACGAAAGTATCTAAATCTTCTATTCTGATAAAGAATTCAATATTTTATCTTTGTTTTTAAAAGTTGGTATGAGAATTGCTTAATAAATGCCAACTACTAACACGCACTTAGCAGGTGCAACAAAAAATCATCGGAGCACAATGAGCATGGCGAACAAGGTCCTTCAACTCATCCAAGAAAGTGGCGCAAAATGGGTCGATTTTCGCTTTACTGATACTAAGGGTAAAGAGCAACACGTAACTTACCCAGCAGATACGATTGACGAAGATACATTTGAAGACGGTAAAATGTTTGATGGTTCTTCAATCGAAGGTTGGAAAGGCATCGAAGCATCTGACATGATTTTACGTCCAGATGCTGAAACCTGCTTCCTTGATCCGTTCTTTGCTGAAGCAACAGTTGTTGTTACCTGTGACGTGATCGAGCCTTCAACTGGTCAAGGTTACGACCGTGACCCACGTTCAATTGCTCGCCGTGCAGAAGAGTATTTAAAATCTACGGGTATTGGTGATACTGCATTCTTTGGTCCAGAACCAGAATTCTTCGTTTTTGACGAAGTGAAATGGGAAATCGATATGTCTGGCGCGCGCCATACATTAATCGCTGAAGAAGCTGCATGGTCAACCAACAAAGACTATGAAGGCGGTAACTCTGGTCACCGTCCACGTGTTAAAGGCGGTTACTTCCCAGTTCCTCCTGTAGATTCTTCACATGATATGCGTGCAGAAATGTGTGCAAAAATCGAAGACATTATGGGGCCTGGTCGTGTTGAAGTACATCACCACGAAGTTGCATCTTGCCAGTTAGAAATTGGTGTGAGCTTCAACACCATGGTGCGTAAAGCAGACGAAGTTCAACAGTTCAAATATGCAGTTTGGAATGTTGCGCACCAATACGCTAAAACAGCAACCTTTATGCCTAAACCAATGGTTGGCGATAACGGTTCTGGTATGCACGTTCACATCTCAATCGCTAAAGATGGTAAGAACCTGTTTGCTGGTGATGAATATGCAGGCTTGTCAGAAATGGCATTGTACTTCATTGGCGGTGTGATCAAGCATGCGCGTTCATTGAATGCAATTACTAACCCTTCTACTAACTCGTACAAGCGTTTAGTGCCACATTATGAAGCTCCGATTATGCTTGCTTACTCAGCACGTAACCGTTCTGCTTCTATCCGTATTCCTTACGTGTCTAGCCCGAAAGGCAAACGTATTGAAGCACGTTTCCCAGATCCAATGATGAACCCGTACTTAGGTTTCGCGGCATTATTGATGGCTGGTCTTGACGGTATCCAAAACAAGATTCACCCAGGTGAAGCTGCTGATAAAAACTTGTATGATCTTCCTCCTGAAGAAGAAGCGAAAATTCCTACAGTTGCACATAGCTTAGATATGGCACTTGAAGCACTTCAAGCGGATCATGAATACCTGTTGAAAGGTGGCGTGTTCACTAAAGATATGCTTGATGCCTATATCGAAGTTAAAACTGAAGAAGTTCGCCGTTTAAATACGACAACTCACCCAGTTGAGTTTGAGATGTACTACAGCTTGTAATTCTTAACAGAATTTCAGTGTAAAAAAACCCGCTCTAGTAGCGGGTTTTTTTGTATCATCACTATTATTAACCACTACTCAGCCTATAAATTTATGGCACAACGTAAAAAACACACCAGCTTTTACCCATGGATTGATCCTAAAGATCATGAGCAAGGTTTTAAAATGAATTTTTCTGCCGTGACGTATCTAGAAGTAGGGCGTACCGTGGAAGGTTATAAGCAGGCAGAATTTGTCGGATTAAAAAATCCAGAGTTGGCGCTGGATTATGTCTATCCGCAAAGTTTTTATTTGAGTGCTGAAGGGATGATTTTAATCAAGACAGCGCAGGGTAAATTTGAAGTGATTGCCAAGACGGATAATTGTTAAGCGCATTTGATTGAATATGATGGGGGAGAGGAATGGCTGGGTTAACACTGGCTATTGCTAACATGATGTATATATGAGATTAAAATTAATCAACCTAAACGAGCAGAGGGCTTATGCAAAACAAGCGAGCATGTAAACGCCAGGATAAACAGATCCCTGCTGAATTACGTGAATGGTTGTATGCATCGGGTTCACTCACGCAGCAGCTGACAGATCTGGCGGATGGACGATTTAAAGTACAGCCCATCCATGAGCATTTTTTGCGTTTAAGTTTTGCAGACAGCCAATGGATGAACATGCCGCATCAGCATACCTCGTGGGTGCGTGAAAGTTATTTATATGGCTGTGAAGCCCAGCCTTGGGTGAAAGCAAAAAGTATCTTTCCGATTTTAAGTCTGCAATCTCGTGCACGTATCTTTCAGCATATTGGCAAAAAGCCGATTGGCTGGTTCTTGTTTCAGCGAACCGATCCATATTGTGAACGTCGTGTGATTTTGCTGGAAGAAGGTTGGACGCGGCAAAGTTGCTATACTTGGCATGGTTGTAAATTTATTGTTCAAGAGACTTTCTTGCCTGCGTTTGAACAGTTTATTCAGCAAAATACTTCACAATAAAATATTGAACAGAAATTTGGTTAAGGGACAGTCATGGCTACTGCACAGCAAATTACAGGGCGTGAGCGTTTAGCAGCGTATTACTATTTATGTCGTTTTGATAAGCCAATTGGTACAGAGCTGGTGTTTTGGCCGACCATGTGGGCATTGTGGATTGCAGGAAAAGGCATCCCCGACTTAAAAATACTGTTGTTGATGAGCTTGGGTGTGATTTTTATGCGGGCAGCAGGTTGTGCCATAAACGACTTTGCTGACCGTAAAGTGGATGGCGCTGTTGCCCGAACCAAAGACCGGCCTTTAGCGACCGGAGTCATTAAGCCAATAGAAGCCATCTGGGTGTTTTTAATTCTTGTTGCAGCAAGTGCCTGCTTGTTGTTTTTTTTACCCGTAGAGAGCTTTTACTGGTCATTTGGTGCGTTGATATTGGCCTTTATATATCCTTTTATGAAACGCTATACCAACTTGCCTCAGGTTTTTTTAGGGGCGGCATTTTCGTGGTCTATTCCGATGGCATATACCGCAGTTGGGCAGACACCTGATCTGACCTGTTGGCTTTTATACTTTGGTAACTTGGCTTGGACAGTGGCTTATGATACGCAATATGCCATTACTGACCGCGAATATGATTTAAAAATTGGGGTGAAATCAACTGCGATTTTATTCGGAAAATATGACATCGAAATCATCTCGTTATTACAGGCCGCAAGTGTATTGCTGATCGGTGCGGCTTTGTATCGTGAAGCTTTACTGGTGCCTTTTGGATTAATGGCTTTGCTTGTGGTAGTTGCTGACTTCATTTATCAGTGGACAAAAACCAAGGACAGAAATCCGCAACTCTGCTTTTGGGCATTCCGTCATAATCGTTGGGTGGGGCTGATTATTTTTGTCGGGATCTTTATTGCATTGCTTTAATGCTAAGTTGATTTAAAAGCTGAGTTTTATCAAAAGCCTCTACGCTATAATTGAGTAGAGGCTTTTTATACTTGATTAAAATATCAGGGTAACGAAACAACTCGCAATAAAAGAAGGTATTAGATTTGAGTCACACAGTTTTGTGCAAATGATTCCGTATTCTATTCATCCTGTCGACTAACATTGACGCTGATGACATTAGCGCTAGTAGTCCTGGTGATATAGAGAAATAGGCTTGCTAAAGGGTGGGTTAAAGAATGTCTTTATGCAATTGTCTGACATTTGGAATTTCGGTGTAACGTAATACACGATAACCTGCTTCATGCAGCATATGGTCGCGAAATTTATCCTCTTCAACTTTGTATAAATGCGTCGGGTCATCTAGCTCAATAATCACTAAAACTTGTAGTGATTCATTAAGTAAAACGAAATCGGTGACTTTGCGATTGAACTGGTTACGAATTTTAAGATGATGACTGGTAATGAGTGCACTAAAGGCAACTTGTGCCAAAACATGATATTGCGGAAAAGCTTCTTTTAAACGAACGTACATTCTGCATTCATAAGGGGTAATGACGCGTTTCGGATAAAACTTTTTTTTGCTTTTGCAGTATTGCTGAGCATATAGAATGATCAATGCAAGACTGGCAATAATACCAATAACAAGAAAGGTAGATGAACTGGAATTAAACACGATATGAATCTACAGATAAGAAAAAACCCACTCAAGTAGAGTGGGTTTTTAGAATTTGGCTCTCCAACCTGGGCTCGAACCAGGGACCTGCGGATTAACAGTCCGTCGCTCTACCGACTGAGCTATTGGAGAATCTGGTACGCATTCTATGTATCTAAGTTGAAGGGGTCAAGGGCTTATGCTTAAAAAAATCAGGAAAATGAACTGAATGTTTTAAAAATAAACTTATTGCTGATTATTTAAGTGATTTTATTAAGTTTATATAGTTTTCTTTGCTTTGTAAGGGCTGTGCTTTGCAGTATTCGTTGATCAATTACATCAGCTCAGCGTTGGTAGACTCAGCTTGTTGCGTTTATGGGATTTATTAAAATATTTTTATTTGCATGAACATGACTAAATTTTAATAAGCGAAGAAAATAGATAGGAAATAATCTAAGGTTTAAATAAAAATTAGCGAATAAAAAAAGCCCACTGCATGATGAGTGGGCTTTTTAGAATCTGGCTCTTCCACCTGGGCTCGAACCAGGGACCTGCGGATTAACAGTCCGTCGCTCTACCAACTGAGCTATGGAAGAATAGATGGCTCTCCAACCTGGGCTCGAACCAGGGACCTGCGGATTAACAGTCCGTCGCTCTACCGACTGAGCTATTGGAGAATCTGATGCGCATTTTAGGGATGAAAAGCTAAGTCGTCAACACGTAAATATAAACAAATGAATCATTTGCCTTATAATTATGCAGATATGCCCTAAAAATAAAAAAACCACCCATAAAGGGCGGTTTTTTTGTGCCTAAATAAAATTTATTTCAAATTTTATTTTTCAACACCAGCTTCTTGGCCAGCATATTTAGCATTTGCATAATCCCAGTTTACCAAGCTTTCTAGGAAAGTTTTGATGTAAACAGGACGTGCATTACGGTAGTCGATGTAATAAGCATGTTCCCAAACGTCAATTGTCAACACAGCCACTTTACCGTGAGCAAGTGGAGTATCAGCATTTGCAGTTTTAAGAATAGAAAGGTTGCCATTTACTTCGTCAGCAACTAACCAAGCCCAACCTGAACCGAATTGAGTTGTTGCAGCAGCAGCAAATTCTTCAGCAAATTTTTCATAAGAGCCGAAAGCTTCATCAATTTTAGCAGCTAAAGTACCAGTCGCTTTACCGCCACCGTTTTTAGCCATACAGTTCCAGTAGAATGTATGGTTCCAAACTTGAGCAGCGTTGTTAAATACGCCAACTTTAGAAGCATCACCCGCAGATGCTTTGATGATTTCTTCTAAAGTTTTACCTTCAAGCTCAGTACCTTTAATTAAGTTGTTAAGGTTAACAACATAGGTATTGTGGTGTTTGTCGTGATGGTATTCTAGAGTTTCTTTGCTAATGTGTGGAGCAAGATCTTCATAACCGTATGGAAGTGCCGGTAAAGTAATCGTTGTCATTTTTTCAATTCCTTGCGTTTTGCTGGGTTTTGACATTAAGTGCCCTTATTGTAATAGATTCTTGACCTGAATTGCGCATTGCTTATAAATAACAATACACAATAAAGCCTGAATTTATACGTTTAAAGAAAATGTCAATCCGTCAAATTTGAATTAAATCGGATTGTTTAATTCAAGGTAACTATACTCAATATCGAACTGTTCTGAAATAGCTTTTGCCAGACGTTGTACACCATAACGTTCGGTTGCATGATGCCCGCAAGCGTAATAATGCACATTCAATTCTTTGGCTTCGTAAAAAGTACGCTCACTGACCTCACCTGAAATGTAGGCATCACAATTTTGTTCAGCCGCTTTGCCAATAAAATCTTGTGCTCCACCGGTACAGAAACCAATTTTTTGGATTGAGGTTTTATCAGCAGGAAGATGGATGGCATTAAAATCTAAACGCTGCGACACATATAACTTAAACTCTTCCGCGGACACGGGTTGTTTTAAATAACCAATATTGCCAATCGGATTGCGTTCGCTTGGATCTAAAGCTTCAATATTTTCTAATGCTAAAAGATCCGCAATCGCCGCATTGTTACCTAAAGTAGGGTGACTATCTAAAGGTAAGTGATAGGCGGCCAATGAAATATCATGTTGAATTAAACTTTTTATGCGTTTGCCGCGCATCCCGGTAATCGGGTAGGGTTCACCTTTCCAAAAATAGCCGTGATGGACCAGCAGCAAATCGGCCCCTTGTTTAATCGCGGCTTCAATTGCATCTTGTGATGCAGTCACCGCACACAAGATTTTATTAACATCGGATTTACCTTCAATTTGTAGACCATTGGGTGCATAGTCTTTAAATTCGTGTGATTTCAGGGTTTGGTTACACCACTGAATAATCTCGTCGAGCTTTGCCATAAATTTCTCAAAAGCCTAAATATTTAACATCATCAAAACATATTTTGAATTGTAACTAAAGCATGACAAAACTCTTGCACTATTTTATGTTTCCTGCTGTATTTCATTTTACAATGGCACATAAATTACTTAGTCATCAACGAATTAAAATATTATTAGAGGAAAATAACGTGCGCCGCACATTTATATGGTTACCTTGGGTTTTACTCATTTTGGTCACGCTCGGTTTTCTTGCATGGCAACAATACCAGCAGCCTAAAGCACCTGTTGCGGCTGATGGCGTAAAAATGCCGGTAGAAAAAGTAGAGCCGTTAGTCAGTACGACTCGAACAGGCGCTATTGATTCTTATAATGCTGCGGTTAAAGTGGCTGCGCCTGCGGTGGTGAATATTTTTACCACCCAGAAAGTAAAGCAAGCTGAACATCCTTTGTTAAATGATCCTGCATTTCGTGAATTTTTTGGTGATCAAGCACCGGATCAATTGGGTCAGGAACAAAATGAAAATAGCCTGGGCTCGGGGGTTATTGTGCGTTCTGATGGTTATATCTTGACCAACAATCATGTGGTTGCACAGGCTGATCAGATTGTAGTCGGGTTAAATGACGGGCGTCGCGCTGTAGCAAAAATTATTGGCACAGATCCCGATTCTGATCTTGCCGTAATCAAGATTGAATTAGACAAGCTTCCGGTTTTACCGTTTAAACTGAGTGGCAATGAAGTGGGTGATGTTGTTCTTGCTATTGGTAATCCGTTTGGTGTGGGGCAAACCGTGACTCAAGGGATTATTTCTGCCACCAACCGTTCGGATTTGGGCATCAACACCTATGAAGATTTTATTCAGACAGATGCTGCGATTAATCCGGGTAACTCGGGTGGTGCGCTGATTGATGTGGCGGGTAATTTGATTGGTGTGAACACAGCTATTTTCTCTCAATCGGGTGGTTCACTGGGTATTGGTTTTGCCATTCCTGCGAAAGTTTGTCAGCAAATACTGAATTCAATTTTGAAAGATGGTCGTGTGGTTCGTGGCTGGCTGGGAATCAGCCTGATGCCAGTGCAACAGGATAACATTCTTGAACCTAAGCACACGGGTGTTGTGGTTGCAGATGTACTTCCTCAAGGCCCAGCAGCCAAAGCGGGAATTAAAAAAGGCGACAAGATTGTCCAAGTGAATGGCGAACCGATCAATTCGGCATCTCACCTGATTAATTATGTTGCATTGCAAGCTCCAAATAGCACGATTAAAGTTGAAGTCGTGCGAGGTGAGAAACCCTTAACCGTGGATGTAGTGGTGGCTGAACGTAAAGCGCAGAATAATAATTCACAATATATTCCTTTGCCTCAGCAATAAAGAATGTATAGCCATCCAATTTTGAGATGGAATAAAGAAAGAAAAAGCGCATTCCGATGCGCTTTTTCTTTTGTTACTAATTTATTGCTTACTCATTAGATAATTTTTATAAATCAAAAAATGTTTAAGATTCCGTTGATAAAATCAGAATGCTTTAGTTTGTTAATTCAGTTTTTATGTCTTTGCGTAGAGTATGTCTCTACTTTGGAAAGGTCCAAATAATGATCTCAAAATATATGGGGAGTCCACTCAAAGCTGGTTATTCTTAAATAATAAATTTTTTAAATCTCAAAACATTTCTACTTATGAATAATGTAACTTGATGTTTTAGATAGGCCGTATAGATTTAATGGGAAAACAGAAAATTTGGATAATTGTTTTTATAATAATTTAAACAGTTATAGATTATTCAGGCAGAAAAAAGCCCGCTTTAATGCTGCGGGCTTTTTCGTATTTGGCTCTCCAACCTGGGCTCGAACCAGGGACCTGCGGATTAACAGTCCGTCGCTCTACCGACTGAGCTATTGGAGAATCTGCCTGCGATTATAAGGAGATTTGGTGGAGGGTCAAGCTAAAAGTGTCATGATTCCTTCATTTTTGTGCTGTATGCTTTTTATTTAGACAAATAAATCAAAAACGTTAAAAAAACTTGCACAGCCAAAATCGGCTTGTTAGATTAAATGCATAACAGAGCGTTTGAATGAAAGTTCAACCAGTGTGGATTTAAACCAACTTGCCAGCACTAAAATGGCTAAACAGGAGAAAGCGAATGCATACGCTTACGATTGCCGAAATCTTTTCAAATTTATCTTTTTATCAAGACAATTACCTGTCTATTATTCAAAACCCCGAGCAATATCAAACTGCGGTAGAAGATGCTTATATCCAAGTGTGGCCTGTCGGGACTCAGAACTTGTATTTGGGTGATTTATTGCAGCTTTGGTTTAGCGATAAATGGTTAATTAATTCGCCTTGTCAATTGCTTTTAGACAGTTATTCGAAGGGTCGCAAGCAAGCTTTGCAACGTGATCATGATTTGTATTTATATCAGTTGAATGGCAGCGCTTTATCGGGACGCAATAATTCTAAAGTCTGGTCAATATCGGAACACAAAAAACTCGCTGTATCACTCGATAGCGTGTTTAAATATTTATGTATTTATAAAGGCACTTCACGCCCAGAAGTCGACTTTGCAGCGCTAACGAAATCATTTGAATCAGCGAGCTAATCCTGATTAAACTATAGAGCTTAAGTGTTTAACTTAAGCTCTTTTTCTTATCTTTTTTAAAGACCGGATTTAACCTTAACGGATAATCATGCAAGTCGCAGTCGCATGCGCATAAAGTTTGCCATCTTCATCGATAATTTTACCTTCAGAAATACCCAAGTTTTTGCTGAGATTAATGACTGTACCCACGGCATGAAGCTCTTTATCCTGAGGGATAGGACGGCACATTTTTATATTTAAGTCGATCGTGCCATAACCTACGCCTGCTTCCAGCATGCTGTGTACGGCACAACCAGTGACAGAATCCAGTACGGTTGCTGCAAAACCGCCGTGTACGCCGCCTAAAGGGTTTAAATGGCGATGATCTGCTTTTACCGTGAAATGAATTATTCCTTCTGAAACTTCGTAAGGTTGCATAGGAATGGTTTCACTAATACTTGCAGCTGGAATTTTTCCTGTACACATGGCTTGTAACAGTTGTAGTCCTGTCATTTCTTTGGGATTCATTCTATTCATTTTCCTTTCTTGGATTGATAAGTTCTAAAAAAGAACTTAAATTCAAATTAACCAGATGCTTGAAATTCGTCAAGGACTATTCAACTGCCTTTACTTCAAGAGTAGGCAAACAAATTGTAAGAAATTTTCTTGTATAAAATATTAAGATGCCGCTACGTTAATCTTTAAGAAAAATAAAAATAGATAAAAACATATAAGGTCTGCTTAGCTGGTTCACCCACTTTTCATGTTCGCGGAATCATCAGGTTCACATATGTCATTGTTCGATGTGTCGTAGACAAAGCAGCGGAATAATGACTATTGATGCGAGTCAGAACAGTTTGGTCTTTACTGACAAGAAAAATTTATTGATTTACCCTTCTTTGGCGTGTGGGCGGGGTTTTTGTAATCAGTCTGGTACCACTTTGTTTTGGCGTAGCCGGGATTTTAGCTATTGTGCTATCAAGGTCGTGATTTTAAATGAGCAACTATAAGATTTAAAGCTGCATGTGAAAATTATATTGATCATAAACCTAAATTTTATAGTTTTACAAATAAACCAAAAAGTGGACTGAAGATAAGATCATCGCCTTATTTTCTCAAAGTGATCAATAATAATTTTGATGAGTTTTGGCGAGGTTTCTATGCATGATTCAAAATATAGAAAAGGTTGTAGCAACAACAGAGTTTGATCAGATAATAGTTGTAAAACTACACATAATGATTTTTTAAATAAAAATTAGATTTTTAATTCATAAAAAAACCCGCGAATTTCGCGGGTTTTTTAAATCTATTTTTAAGGCAGATTATTTTTCAGCAGCAATTGAAGCAATCGCAGCGTCTACGCCTTCAATTGAATCAGCCGCTTTCTTAATACGAGCAAGCGCATCAACAAGCACTTCGTCAGCAGTTGCGTAAGAAATACGCATAAAGCCACCAAGACCGAAGGCATCACCAGGAACAACAGCAACGCCAGTTTCTTCCAATAACCATGCAGAGAATTCTGTGCAAGATTTTAAACCTTTTGCACGAATTAACGGTTTGATGTTTGCATAAGCATAGAATGCACCATCAGCTGGAAGGCAAGAAATACCGTTGATTGCATTTAAGCCGTCCATTACTAGGTCGTGACGACGCTTAAATGCTTCAATCATAGGCTCAAGCACATCTTGAGGACCATTCAATGCAGCTTCAGCAGCAACTTGCGAAATTGAAGTTGGGTTTGAAGTGGATTGAGACTGGATTTTTTTCATTGCGCCAATCAGTTTAGCAGGACCCGCTGCATAGCCAATACGCCAGCCAGTCATTGCATAGGCTTTAGACACACCATTAAGCACGATTACGCGGTCATACAGGTCTGGAGCAACAGTTGCGATGTTGTAGAACTCGTCATCCCAACGGATTGGTTCGTACATGTCATCTGAAGCAACCATGACTTCTGGGTATTTACGAAGCACATCAGCCAAAGCAACAAGTTCTTCTTTGGTATAGATCATACCAGTCGGGTTAGATGGACTATTAAGTACCACTAAACGAGTCTTATCAGTGATTGCTGCTTCTAATTGAGCTGGAGTGATTTTGAAACGTTGTTCTTCACCACATTTAACAACAACAGGAACACCTTCAGCGATGATCACCATGTCTGGATAGCTTACCCAGTATGGCGCAGGGATGATCACTTCATCACCTTTGTTTAACAAAGCAAGTGCCAAGTTAAAGAATGATTGTTTGCCGCCGCAAGAAACCAAAATTTGGTTTGCTGCATAGTCAAGATTATTGTCACGTTTAAATTTCGCGATAATCGCTTTTTTAAGACTTGGAGTACCGTCAACAGCGGTATATTTTGTAAAGCCGTTGTTGATCGCAGTAATTGCTGCATCTTTGATGTGTTGTGGGGTATCAAAATCTGGTTCACCTGCGCCCAAACCAATTACGTTTTTACCAGCAGCTTTAAGTTCAGCAGCCTTATTGGTAACAGCAAGTGTAGGGGACGGTTTGATGGCATTGACACGATCAGAGAGACGTACGTCCACGGCAGTATTCCTTCTTATAGGGATTAAAAAATAAAAAAGCACACTATCTTAGCCTAAAAGACAGGAGAAAGGGGTGCAAGAAATAGACGATATGTAAAAAATATATTTTTATGAATAATTGTTTTAATCGTTTTGGCTTTAATGGATGCGATTTTAGGTTTATCTAAGCAGATAAAATAACTCAAGAAATTGAATGTTGGGCAAGAGCTTTAATCTAACTAACGTGACTGGATGAAATAAAAAAGCTTAAACATAAAAATGGCTACCGTGAAGTAGCCATTTTATAAGATGCGATTTAAATAAAACAATTACATGAAACGGGATAAATCTTCTTCAGGACGTGCAGTCAGTACTTCAACACCTGTTTTGGTTACTAAAAGGGTGTGTTCATATTGTGCAGATAACTTATGATCTTTAGTGACTACAGTCCATTTATCACCCAGTAGTTTGGTTTGCCAAACACCAGCATTCACCATAGGTTCGATGGTGAACGTCATTCCTTCTTCCAGAACCATGCCGGTATTCGGTTGACCGTAATGAAGAACTTGAGGTTCGTCATGGAATACTGTGCCAATACCATGACCACAATATTCACGTACAACGCTAAAACGTTCAGATTCAACATATTTTTGAATGGCATTACCAATATTGCCAATGGTTGAACCCGGTTTAACCGTTTCCATACCGCGGTACATGGCTTCTTGAGCAACTTTACACAGGCGGTCAGCTAAAATAGAAGTTTCACCACCGACGATGTACATCATGTTGGTATCGCCGTGGTAACCGTCTTTAATGACAGTGACATCAATATTTAAAATGTCGCCTTTTTTTAATACTTTGGTGTCAGATGGAATGCCGTGGCACACCACATGGTTTACAGATGTACAGATCACATGCTGGAATGCAGGACGACCGGGCGCTGCACCGTAACCTAAACAAGCTGGAATGGCATCTTGTTTGTTAACAATATAGTCATGACAAATCGTATCAAGCTCAAGGGTCGTCACACCCGGAACAATATGCGGTTTGATCATATCCAGAATTTCTGCTGCCAGTCGTCCCGCTACACGCATTTTTTCAATTTCGTCAGGGGTTTTAATGAGTCGACGTGGAGCTTGATAAGTACTGTTCATGATCTCTAAAAACTTTTGGAAATTTGTATGTGACTATGGTATAAATAGCCGCCCATTTTATCAAATGCTTTTTCGTGAATAAATTTCACGGGCTTTGTTGGATGGGGCAACAAAATCCGCACATATATCGACACATTTCTCTGGGTGCTCTGCAAAGAGTGGAGAATGCGGATATATGGAGGCCTAACCCAAACTTTAAGGTAAAGAAAATGGCAGATTACAACGTAAGCATGCGCGACCTTCTTCAAGCAGGCGCGCACTTTGGTCACCAAACTCGTTTCTGGAATCCAAAGATGCGTGAATACATCTTTGGTGCGCGTAACAAAATTCACATCATCAACCTTGAACACACTGTTCCTGCGTTAAATGATGCTTTGAACTTTGTTAACAATCTTGCTAGCAAAAAGAACAAAGTATTGTTCGTTGGTACTAAACGTGCTGCATCTAACATCATCCGTGAACAAGCGCAACGCGCTGGTCAACCATATGTTGATCACCGTTGGTTAGGTGGTATGTTGACGAACTGGAAAACTCTTCGTCAATCAATCAACCGTTTAAAAGACCTTCAAACTCAATCTCAAGACGGTACTTTCCTTAAGCTTACTAAACGTGAAGCTTTAGAACGTACTCGCGAGATGGAAAAACTTGAACGTGCTTTAGGCGGCGTTAAAAACATGGGTGGTTTACCTGACGCATTATTCGTAATCGACGTTGACCACGAATCAATCGCGATTAAAGAAGCTAAAAACCTTGGTATTCCTGTAATCGGTATCGTTGATACAAACTCTAATCCAGACAACGTAGACTACGTTATTCCGGGTAATGACGATGCAATCCGTGCCGTTACACTTTACGCTTCTGCTATGGCTGATGCGATTCTTGCTGGTAAAGAGTACGCTCAATCACAAGCAAACGCTCAAGCTAAAGTTGAAGAAGTTGCTAAAGAAGCTCCAGAGGCTTAATGCGTTTTGACGCAGGTTTGTCATTTTTGCGCCATGTAATGGTGGCAAATTAAGCGTCAAGAAAGCAGAACGGCCCAGAGAACACTTTGGGCCGTTTTTGTTGAACAGATTCATTTTTCTACCGTATTTAGGAGAACAACATGACTGCAGTTACTGCGAGCATGGTAAAAGAATTACGTGACCGTACTGGTCTTGCAATGATGGAATGCAAAAAAGCATTAACAGAATCGAATGGTGATGTTGAATTAGCGATTGATAATCTTCGCAAATCAGGTCAAGCAAAAGCTGCTAAAAAAGCAGGTAACATTGCTGCTGATGGCGCGATCACGGTTGCTCAAGAAGGCAATAAAGCGCTTCTTTTAGAAGTAAACTGCCAAACTGACTTCGTTGCTAAAGACGAAAACTTTGCTGGTTTCTCTGCTAAAGTTGCTGCTGCTGCGCTTGCTGCAAACGAAACTGATGCTGCTAAAATTGCTGAATTGAAACTTGAAGATGGCCAAACTGTTGAAGAAGCGCGTATTGCTCTTGTTCAAAAAATCGGTGAAAACATCCAAGTACGTCGTGCGAAAATTGTTGAAGGCGAAAACCTTGCAGTTTACAAACACGGTTTAAAAATCGGTGTTGTTGTGTCTTACACTGGTGATGCTGCGACTGGTAAAGGTATTGCAATGCACGTTGCTGCGTTCAATCCGGTTGCTGTAAATGCTGAAGGCGTATCTGCTGATCTTATCGCTAAAGAAAAAGAAATTGCTGAAGCGAAAGCATTAGAATCTGGTAAACCAGCGAATATTGTTGAAAAAATGGTAACTGGTTCAGTTGAAAAATACTTGAACGAAGTTGTTCTTGAGCGTCAAATGTACGTAATCGACAACGATAAGAAAGTTGCCGATGTTCTTAAGTCAACTGCTACTACAGTTGCTCAATTCGTTCGCTTTGAAGTAGGCGAAGGCATTGAAAAGAAAGCAGAAATGAGCTTCGCTGAAGAAGTTGCTGCTGCTCAAGCTGCTGCACAATAAGATTAACTTGATTTTTTAAGTTAAATTGTTTGAAAAAAGCCCCGTTTGGGGCTTTTTTTATAAAGATTATTTCTGTGAAGATAATTAAATTTTGAGGAGCGGAGATGGCAAATAAAACCAATCTGGGGGGTGGCGCAGTTATTATTGTATTAATTGCCGCATATTTGGGAATTGATTTACAAGAACAGCAAAATACTTCAAATCAAACGCTCACGGATTTAGAACCACAAGCCGAAATTTTATCGAAATCACAACAGAAAGCATCTATAGATTCGAATTTAGCAAATTTAGCCACGCAAAATAATGATCGAAAAATTCAACAGGCATTTCGAGAACAAAAAAGTGATATTCAAGTCCAGTCAAGTGGGCGAGTGAAAGCTGTTTTGCGTGATGATAATGAGGGTTCACGGCATCAAAAATTTATTTTGGAATTGGGGAATGGGCAAACGGTATTGGTGGCTCATAATATCGACTTAAGCCCACGCTTGGATGACTTGCAAAAGGGTGAAATTGTGCAATTTTATGGTGAATATGAATACAGTGATCAAGGTGGGGTAATTCATTGGACTCATCATGATCCACAAAAAAATCATGCGAATGGTTGGTTAAAGTATAAAGGAAGAACCTATCAATAAAGGTTCTTCGAAAGGCTAAAATGATGAAGGTGTCTAAATTACCCTCATTTGCGATTTTTGGCGTTTTTTCCATTTGGGTATCAATTTACCTAGATAGGCATCCATACACCATACCGGGCCAATGAGGAGGAATTGGAGGTCTTTAAGGAAAGAAGGCTTTTTACCTTCGACTTTGTGCCCATAAAACTGTCCAATCCAGGCCAAAACGAAAATTGCGATATAAAATCCGGTACCCACAGGTAAAATAAAAATAAGCCATGCCATAACAATCAGTAGGGCTGCCATTGCCACAGCAAGTACCAGATCAAGGCGCGCATAAAAAATAAAAGTTAACACTAATATCAGGGCGGTAAGTAACGCACTGAAATGAGCAAGAATTCCAATGATTGAAAAAAGGATTGCAGGCACACAAACCCAATGAATGGCTTTGTTGGTTTTGTCTTGATGGCTGTCACTGTATTCATCTAGCCATTCGGTTATTGTTTTCATTCTCCACTCCAGCAGGAATTAAGTTCCACAGACTTATTTTTATTCAAATTAAATATAAAGCAGAACGAGGGAGGGGTCAAAGGAGTTGGAAGCTCAGCCTCGTTCATTTTAAATAAACAGAATATGTAGTTAAATCTAAAACCGTATATCAGGTGTGTCACGGAGATTTAAGTTCTATATTTTTAAAGCTGGGATTTTGATAAATCTGCTGACCTTCCTTGTAAGTTGAGAGTATTTTTATATCTTTAATATTGTTGTTCGGAACAGTCAGAGGGTTGTCACTCAGGATTACAAAATCAGCCAGTTTTCCTTTCGTTAGAGTTCCTTTGCTATTTTCTTCAAAATATTGGTAAGCCGCCCAGTCGGTGAGCGACTTTAAGGCAATATAAGGACTAACACGTTGTTCAGCACCCAGTATTTTGCCACTGCGTGTAACGCGGTTTACAGTGCTATCCAGCGTCATCATGCTATGAGGTGGAATAACCGGAGCATCATGATGTTCGGTAAACAAAATTCCTTTGCGTAACGCAGAGCCTGTCGGTGAAATACGATTTGCCCGCTCGACCCCCAGTGTTTCTTCTCTGTGCCAGTCGCCCCAATAATAAGTATGTAATGAAAAAAAAGATGGAATGAGCTCAAGAGATTTAGCTTTGTCTAGCTGATCTTCACGTATGGTTTGCGCATGAATAATGACATTGCGTCGGTCTAATTTAGGATAGTGCTGGGTTGCAGTTTTAATATCATTTAAATATTGGTCAATTGCAGCATCACCATTGGCATGAGCCAAGATTTGCCAATGATGTTCAAATGCTAGATTAATTGTGTCCTGTAAAATTTTATTGTCAGGAAAGGCAGGATAGCCTGAATAGTTTTTAGCTTTGCCTTCTGGTGGAATTAAATAGGGCTGGGTCAGCCATGCCGTTTTACCCTGAGGTGATCCATCCAGACTGATTTTAACGCCCCCTATGCGAAAATGGTGATCATAGTTGCGACTCGTGCCATATTTAAGCATGTATTGTTTTTCGTTATTGATGTCGGGGTAAGCCACCAAATCAATCGATAGTTTTCCTTGTTTGGCCAAGTTTCGCCATAATTCACTTGTGCCTGCATCCGCACGACCTTCCTGAACGGTTGTGTAACCATTTTGGACATAGGTCTGAATAGCCAGAAGCGCCATTTTCTCCATAATATCGGGCGGGACATTTTTAAAAGCTTGCATCATGGCACTAAAAACAGCACTTTCTTCAAGCACACCATTTGGCTCCATGGAGTCATTCATCCGACGAATCACGCCACCAGACGGATTGGGTGTTTTTGCATTGATGTTGAGTATTTCTAAAGCCTTATGATTTACCGATGCTAGATGACCAGATTGATGCAGAATCAAGACCGGCTGATCCTTAGAGATCTGATCCAGTTCTGTTGCTGTAGGATGGCGTTTCTCTTTGAGTTGAGCATCATCATAACCGTTGCCCATAATCCAGCCGGATGTCTGAAAAAATTCGGGGTTTTGCTGCTGCCAGCTTTTCATGGCAGCAATTAGCGTGTGGATATCGCTCACTGCTCCATCGGGAGGAGGGTAAAGATTCGCAACCGTTTGTTGTAAGCCGACACTGTTGACATGGCTATGTGCATCGATGATACCTGGGATGACAGTGCGCTGTTCTAAATTAAGTTGCTGTGCTTGTGGGGCGATTTTACGTGCTTGTTGAAGTTTTCCACTAAACTGGATATGACCTGCTTGAATCAGTAAGGCTTCGACATAGGTCGGTTGCATTCCTTCCATGGTCAAAATGGGACCACCATAAACCAAGAGAGTATTAGATGCTTTTTCTTGAACCGGTTCATGTTGTGCTGTAGGTAAATTTGAGCATGCAACAAGCAAAGTGAATGGGACTGCCGAAATGATGCATTTGGCGATCAAGTGAGGTGTATGGCGCTTTTGGGGCTTCGGTAATATATTCATCCTCGACTCTTATCATTATTAATACGCTGTATTTATTAAACACCAAGAGCAGGCTTAAAACAAAGTTTTTTCAGGCATTAAAAAAGCCACATTACGTGGCTTTTAAGTCAAATGTATTAGGAGGCAAGCATCATCTTATGAATTTGGACCATCAACACGTTCAATATTTACTTTTGCAGTACCTGCATTGGTAATACCTAACTGTTTCGCAGCACCATAAGACAAGTCTAGAACTCGGTTGCCATGGAATGGACCGCGGTCATTTACTTTTACCACAACACTCTTGCCATTGGTTTTATTGGTTACGCGGATATAGCAGTTCAACGGCAGGCTACGGTGAGCTGCAGTTAGACCATTCATATCGAATGTTTCACCACTTGCTGTTTTACGACCATGAAACTGGCGACCGTACCAAGATGCAGCACCTGTTTGGCTAAATTTACGAACTGTATTTGATGCAACAGTATTTAGCTTTTCAATCACTGAAGGCTCGTCTTCAGGAATTTCAATTTTTGCTGCAATGGTTTGACGACGGATTTTATCGCCAGAACGCTCAGTGATTGAAAGACTATTTAAATTTGAGAAGTGTGAATTGAACTTTTGAGCGTCTTTATTAAGTACACGCGTAGCTAAGCGAGAGTTGTCATTATCTGTGTTGAATGATGTCTGAACCAATTCCGCTTGAGACTGACTCAGGGCAAAAGTGGTCGTTAAAGCTAAAATATATTTAACCGATGAATGCATTATTAAACTCCTAAAGACCATTGACTTAATTTCATTTAAAAACTTGAAATATAAGCAATCCAGTCTGTTAATTCTCTTTTGCAACTACATTTGACGAGATGGATAATATTCATGCCATGCTAAAGCTGTCTACTCTTTAACTGAAAATATTACAAAAAGGACAGAAATAGAACGTTTATCGGTTAAAAAATAATCAATATTGTAACAATATGTTTATAATGCCTGTTTTGTGCGCCATTTTGCATAAAAAAACCTTGACTTTTGTTATTTTTGGTAAAAACCAGCCTTAACGGCTGGCAATTTCGGTGCCTAATTGCCATACCGCAGTGGCATACATACGGCTCTTGTTATAGGTCGTAATCACTTGAAAATTTGGATAAGTTATATAATAAATTGGCGCATAACTCTCTTGAAGCTGAATAATATTCACCATATCTAGATCGTCTATTTTCACAATCGGATTTGTTGGCGTAACACCTTGATTCTTTAACACTCCATAAGGAGTGGGCTGTTCCAAATTTTTCGCGATAATCGATTCTGGATTATTTCCTGTATAGCGTGCTGAAAATCCAATTGGTTGATTGCGTTGCCAGCCATGTTGAGACAAATAATTGGCAATCGAGCCAATCGCATCTACCGCTGAATTTCTAAGGTCAATATGCCCATCCGCATCATAGTCAACGCCTAATTTGGGAATGTTACTTGGCATAAATTGAGGGTAGCCGATTGCCCCTGCATAAGAACCCTTCACTGAATTGGTGGGAATGCCATCTTTATATGACCATGCAATCAGTGCAGAGAGTTCATCTTGAAAATATTGTGCTCGTCGCTCATAACCAAAACCTAAGGTTGCCAATGCATCACGAGTGACAAAATTACCTTTATTTGCACCGAACCCCGTTTCTACACCTAAAATACCTAAAATTACTGCTTGAGGCACACCAAACTGTTGTTCAGCACGGTTTAAAGTGTCGGCATATTGATTTTTAAAGCGCACTCCGCGTTGGATGGTGCTTTCAGCCATAAAGTTGGTTTTATATTCGTACCAAGGCTTACTTTCGCCTGGGCGATTCATAATATTAATAATATTGGGAAGGTTTTTTGAGCCATTCATAGCCCAATCGACTTGCTCTGCACTTAAACCATAGGTCTGCATGGTTTTTTGTTTAAAGCTGTTATATGCAGGCAGATTGTAGAAATCATTGGCCTGACAGAAACTGGTGATAGAAAGTGCACCGAGAAGTAAAGGAAGACGTTTAATTTTGTTATAAAAGTTGATACTTAACATATTACTCAAAGTTCCAAAAACATAATCAGTGTGTGAATTGACATCACGACGCTAAAAGCCGCTATTACAAATATAAGGATTGAAAACCCATCCGTGAAAGGTAACGGAATTTTTCAAATGGTTAAGATAGCATTGACTGAGGCTACAACAACAATTACATATACAAAAAAAGACAAAGATCGTGGCTCTACATATAATTTTACGTATATGAGACCAGTTCTGATGGCTATATTTTGCGGTTAGAGACAAAAGGACAAAAATAAAAATTAATCCGATTACGTTAGCCAGTCAGGCGTGATGTTTGGTAGCAATTACAATGATAAGGTCTATCGAGATTTAGCGTAATAAATTTAGCCGTGATTGAGCTTTCTTAAACAGTATATGATTGGAAAAGCATCAGAATATGTTGTCTGATTAGACGAATACTTGTTGCCATCAAATCATCTGATATTTAACGATGAAATAAAATAATGCTTCCCGATTGTCTTGTGTTTCAGCTCTATAAAAAAGCTTTCATAAAGGCAAAAACGAGTGTGCGCCTATAGCCTTCTGTCTATTATTTAACAATCAGAAAATAGCTTTACTAAACAAAAATTTATTTATTTAACTTTTTGTTAATTATCACTGCTATAAAGGTGATAGGGATAATGATTTAGGTCGGAATAAGAATAGTACAGAGAATAAGCTTTGATAGAATTTAGCTTCCCACATCACTCTATATATAGAAAAATTTTTCATAAAAATGCAGGAATGTAAAAATGATAAATGCCCTGTTTCTGCAATCAATCTAAGATAAAGTAAATCTGTAAAAATGGATTCAGATCAATCATCCATGAAGGCAGTATTGTTTATTCTTTGTTTAATGATGCTTTGAGAGCAAAATTTTGTCATAAAAAAACCCAGCAATCGCTAGGTTTTAGATAGTTTAGAATACTTAAGCATGAAATAAGGTGTCGTGGTATTCCGCAAGTACCAGAAGCTCGGCTTTATTCAAATTTGGAATAATTTTATTCACTGCAATATGCACGGCTTTAATCACCGCAGCAGAGCCAATATCCGCTGCTTTACGCTTGATCATGCCTAAATCTAGGGTCTTGTTAAAGTCATTCATAAAATGACGCACGGTCGCTTCAGCAAATTGCTTATACGATTCGGTGAGCGCCGCCTTATTGATGTCATTACCCGCTTTAATTTCGGCATAACTATGTTTGAGGTTGGTCACCAAACTGGCATCTAAATGCTCGCCTACACGCAAGTTGCCTTCCGCATCTTTAAATAAGCTTTTTTCAGAAAACTCAATCGATTGCTTAACCACATCATTTGAAGATTTACCCATCAACTGTTTCAATAAGACAGCAACAGTAGATTTGATATAGCCCGCCAGTTTTTCAGCAGTATCGCGCTTATCGCTGGCTGGAAAACGACGCACCAGCTCAGTCAAAATGCCATCAATGATCTCTTCATTAATCAGCAATGCGGTCTTGTCGCGTAAAGGGTAAAGCGGTTCGCTGGAATTTTTCTTTTCCTGAGCGGTTTGAATACTGCTTAATAATTCTGCAGAAGGAATAAATCCAAAAAATGGCATGTTAAAAAACCTCAATGTTCTTTATTTTATTGTCGCGCCAAACGAATGGGGCGAGGCATCCATGTCGCATCCGATACACGGCAAGGGTTGATGTCTAATCCACCACGACGTGTATAAGTTGCATAGACCATCAGCTTTTCTGGCTTAAGGTTTTGCCAAATATCGGCAAACATCTGTTCCACACATTGTTCATGGAAACCATTATGCTGACGGTAAGAAATAATATAAGCTAAAATACTGCGATAACAAGGTTTTTTACCCTGATATCGAATAAAAACTGTACCCCAATCGGGCTGACCAGTGACCGGACAGTTACTGCGTAGTAAATGTGAATACAGTTGAATTTCGACTTCGTCAGTATTTTCTGGATCTAATTTTAATAAAGTCGCATCTGGATGGTTCTCTAAGCGTTCAGGGCTTAAATCATCAATACAAATCCCTTCAGGTTTAGAAATATCCAGATCATCTGCTTGGAATAAAGTCAGGCTGATTGGTGCGCCTGCCGCTGCTGATAAATCTTTTTCAACCGTCGCAATAAAACTATCTTTTGAATCGAATTGAGTAAAGTTCATACTATTAAAATAGAGCTTCAACGATTTTGATTCGATCAGGTTTGGCGATGATGCCGGTAAGCTCATACGACCAATTGCAACCTGTGGAATGCCTGCTGCATTTAACCAGGAAATTTCAAAAACATGCCACCAGTCTTGACCTTGCTGAATGCCTTCAACATGGGCATATTTTTCACGGGCTTGAGCGCGTGCAATTGGAAACAGAATAGCGGGTTGATAGTCTGTCGGATAATTGGTTTCTTTACCTAAGGGAGAATGTTCTACACTCATTATTCACGCATTCCTGAACCACGAGAAAGTAAATAGTAAGCTACGCCGTAAAGTGCCACACAACATAAGGTGATGATGCTTAATGAAAGTGAAACATTGACATCACTATGACCTAAAATGCCGAAACGGAAAGCATTGACCATATATACGATCGGGTTAATTAAAGAGAGATTTTGCCAAAATGGGCTTAAGGCACTAATGGCATAGAATACACCACCTAAATAGGTGAGTGGAGTCAATACGAAAGTGGGGATAATCGAAATATCATCAAAAGATTTCGCATAAACCGCATTAATCAGACCGCCAAGTGAAAACAACAATGAGGTAATTAAAACGGTATATATGGTCACAAACCAGTTGGTGATATATAAGTCAGTAAAGAACATGCTCATGGCAGTCACCAGAATGCCGACCAAGACGCCACGACACACACCCCCAATCACATAGCCCCATAGAATCATATGCAGCGGCACAGGGCTCATGATCAGCTCTTCAATACTTTTTTGAAATTTTGCACTAAAGAAACTGGAAGATACGTTGGCATAGCTATTGGTAATCACGGCCATCATAATCAGGCCGGGCACAATAAACTGCATATAGCTAAAGCCGCCCATTTGGCCAATACGAGATCCGACCAAATTACCAAAAATCACGAAGTACAAACTCATGGTAATGGCAGGAGGTAACAGGGTTTGCGGCCAGATGCGCATAAAACGACGCACTTCTTTATGCACTAAGGTATAGAGCGCAACACTGAGTTGATTAAAGTTCATTGCGCTGCTCCATCAAGATTTTTTTCGACCATTTTCACAAACAGTTCTTCTAAGCGATTCGATTTATTACGCATACTGCGCACTTGAATGCCTTGCGCTTCCATAAGCTGGAACAATTCATTCACGGTATGTGCTTTGTCCATGGTGACTTCTAAAGTGACAGGATCGATTAAATTAAAACGCACACCAATAATTTCAATATTGACGGGTTCAATCGGTTCGACCAAATCAAAAATAAAGGATTCTTCACTGAGCTGATTCAAGAAAGATTTCATGCTGGTGTCTTCTTTAATCACACCACGGTCAATAATGGCAATGCGACGACACAACATTTCTGCTTCTTCTAAATAATGCGTAGTCAGAATAATAGAGGTGCCATTTTCATTCATTTCGGTGAGAAAATCCCACATTGAACGGCGTAATTCAATGTCTACACCGGCAGTCGGTTCATCCAGAATAAGCAGTTTAGGCTGATGCATCATGGCACGGGCAATCATTAGACGGCGTTTCATCCCACCAGAAAGCATACGTCCTTGAATGGCACGTTTATCCCAAAGACCAAGTTTTTCTAAGTATTGCTCAGCCCGTTGTTCCGCAATTTTTTTTGGAATGCCGTAATAACCGGCTTGAGTCACTAAAATGTCAAAAGTTTTTTCAAATTGACCAAAGTTGAATTCTTGCGGTACAACGCCTAAGCATTGTTTGGCTTCAGATGGATGCGTGTCCAGATTATGGCCAAAAATTTCAACTGTACCTGATGTTTTTTTTGTAAGTGAACTAATGATGCTGATGGTGGTCGATTTACCTGCGCCATTGGGTCCGAGGAGTGCATAAAACTCACCTTCAGGTACAGTTAAGTTGATACCTTTCAATGCTTGAAAACCATTTCGGTAAGTTTTAGATACGTCTCTCAAGCTCAATGCATCAGTCATAAAGTTCTCACATGGTGAATAATATGAGTATTGTGAGTGATCTTTGCTAATAAACCAAGTAAATAAGGAGGAATTCTATGTTGCAATTATGGAACATTGCTCAAAGTCTGAGCACAAAAAATGATGACTTCTATATAGTTGCTTTACCTTATGGTTTTTTTTGTTATGATGTGCACGCGCGCTCATAGCTCAACTGGATAGAGTACAGGTCTCCGAAGCCTGTGGCGTGGGTTCGAGTCCCGCTGAGCGCACCAAATTTTTAAAAAAGAGGACATTTTGTCCTCTTTTTTCTATTTGGAATTTTAATTTCCAATCGACCAGCGTCTATTTACTGATTTTCCTGCGTTATTATAATTAATTACTTTGGCATAGTTACCGACTGCAGTTGCATTTTCAGGAATATCTTTCGTTACCACACTACCTGCACCAATCGTAACATTATTGGCAATATGCACATTGCCAATCACGCAAACATTTGGCCCAATATAAACATTGTCACCAATGATGGCAGCTTGAGTGCCGCCATTTGCACCAATGGTAATATATTGTGAAGGATTGACATTATTGCCAATAATTGTAGTGGGGTTAACCACAAGTGGCCCGCCATGACCAATATAGAGTCCATAGCCTATTTTTGTGCTGCAATGAATATCTATACCGTATTTTTTCTTTTTATAATAAAAAATTGGGTAAGCAAATTTCGCAATAATGGATTGAGAGCCTGCCAGTCGTAGCCAAAAGCTGAAATTAAAGCCACGATTAAAAAAGTAATTTTTAATAAATGAACTGAATTTGGTGTTGCCACAGTATCGATATAAGTCACTTAGAATTAATTGAACTAACATTGCGTCAGACTCGTCAAAAATGCTGGGCCATTTTACGCGATTCAACTGAAGAAGGATCTATAGGGGAGTGAATGCAATCATCTACTAAAATTAAAAATTATCAATTGTATTTTTTTTATACAATTATTTTAGAGTGTTAACTAGCCTTGCCAGAAAAATTGTATGCGCTTATAGTAAATCTACAGTAGGTCGTAGATGACGCTACAAAGTAGTTGGACGGATTAATGACAGCTCGTTGAGTTTACAACCTTAGGGTTGAACAATAAATCAGCACTAGCCTTCCAACATAAAAGCCCGCAGAAATGCGGGCTTTCTTATTTTTATATCAAAAAATTATTGTTGTGATTTTAATTTTAACGAGTTCAGGTGTGCTGTGAAAAATGGATGCTGTTTTGAGTGATTTTTAACTTTTTGTCTGCATGATTTAAAATAAATGCTAGATATCTGATTATAAAAAATTACATTGCCAAGAAATCTAACATTTCCAAGTCCTATATATGAAAGAACCTATGCTATAAAAAGACTCATTAAATCAGATAACAAGAGAAACACTATGAATGAAATGATTGAGGTGAAGGTAAAAGACCAGTTTAGTAAAATACATGAAGTGTATGCATTACTTCGAACTATTCCGGAGCACGCTGAGTCGAATAAATTATCAATATTTCAAAGAATTGAACATATTGTTGTAAATGGTGAAATTATTCTACCCAGTATCGAATTGCTTTTTGAGAGTTGCAAGTCAGACAGTATTTATCGCATTGTTGAGTAATGCACGTATGGTTAAATATCCAGTTGTTTTCATTTACCAATATTACAGATAAAAAACTCACTTACAGGGTGAGTTTTTTAATAACTTTAATTTAGTATCTCGACTCTGTTGAATCTTTAATTATCAATGATATGAAATAAAAAAAAGCCCACCGAAGTGAGCCAAGGGCTAAAACTCATAATAAATTTACTTCGACATCATATTTAACAAATTCTTGCATAATGCTTTGAATGACTTTAATTCCAATTTCATCATTACAGCTGAATTGTTCATCCCTGCCTTGGGCGCTGTCATAACATTCGATTTGCTGAATCAACCAATGATTCTCAACTGCTGTTTCGTGAATGATGACTCGAACAGGTTGCAGATTTTCACTGACTTGGCGCGGCAATACACTGGTAATTGCAAGTTGAATGTTGGCTAACTCATCTCTAGAATTTAAAAATGTCAGCACCCAATTGCCTACTTTTTTTAAGTACATCGGATTATCTGCTGGATCAAATTCTAAATAATGTAGAGACGTCATAATGAATTACCCCTCAAATACTTACTATATGAAGTTTTTACAGAGTAATCGCTATTGAGCAAAGGTCGTATTTAGAGGTTGTTTTTAGATTTTGCTGTCTACAACCGAGTTGTACTGATTTAAATCTCATTGTTTTATCGAAAGAAAAATACAATGCAATTGTCTAGTTAAGACCTGAAATGAATCATGAAACAGAAAAATCCTCTTAACTGTTATGAAGCATTTAACTTTTGTAGAGAAAAATTGATTTGCTTTAAACATTGATTCAATTCGTGGGCAGGAATACGGCTTTCTTGTAATGAGGTAATCCACTGCATCTGACAAAGTTTTAAACTGCGTAAATCTTGGGTGTGTAGAATCCGAGTCGTCAGTTGTTTTGCCATTAAGCCACAGTTTTGTTGGAGCAGATGTGCCATTAATTGTTTTACTTCTTCAAAATCTAGGGCATCAATAATAACTTCTTTGATTTCATTCTGCGTTTCTATTGCCTGAGAGCTGTGATGAATAATAGATGAAATAGAGGAGGAACCAGAAGTGGTGGTAATCGCTTCAGCAAATTTTTCAGCAAGTGGTGGGGGTAGTTGAGTTGAAAGGCTGGTTTCAATTTCACTATTAACTATAGGTGAAGAAACTGGTGTTTGAGTTTGCTGTGGGGTAAAACAAGCAATTAAGCCCATATCGAGCAATTGTTCGAGTAATTCTACGGGTGCAATACGTTTTTTAAATTGTTCATTAAGGAGATTAAAATCTTCTGTGCCAATCAGAAGTAATAGTCTACGTTGGCGAGCATTCAAATCCATTGAACGCTGTTTTAAACTTTCAATGCCTAAGTCGGTTTTATGATATTGAGACATGCCTTAATTTACTCTCCAAAATAAATTAAGGCAGATTGTATTTAGTAATAATGACAATAATATGTAAAAAATATTACAAATCAAAAGATTATAAGGTAACTATTTTTGCATTTTCGATTGCTTTACGTAAGTAAGGGTCTAGGTCTTCTTGACGAAGCAGCCACTGCATATAATCTGCAGGTAAATCGGTGATGGCAGTGCCACGATGTTTACCAAAATTAATGCTACGTGGAATACGTGCATCTTCAGATGCTGCATAAAGTTCTTCAATACTTTTAATTTTTAGATGATGGATTTCATGCATTAAAATATTCGCGGTTAAAATAATATCCATATCGGCACGATGTGCTTTTTTAATCATATCGCGGGCTTTTGCACTGCCTTTGGTAATCATATAAATCAGCGCAGAAATATTATGTGCTTCAGCATCTGGCCAGACTAAACGTGCAAGGGCAAGGGTACAAATGGCTTTAATATTTTTGCAATCTACGCCACACTTTTCAAGTGCGCGAATATCGTAATCAATGTTATGACCGATGATATAAGTGGTATCGCTTGGCAAGGTGAAAGTTTTATAGTGGGGCTGATCGATTAACTCAGACTCTAAAATATGATGCACCGCCATTGCCGCATAAGAAATGGGTTCATCTACACTATACAGTTGGTCAAAAATTTGGGTTTTGTCGAGGCTGAGTTTGCCCTCATTAATTTGAACAGGTGCATACGCAATCTCAATCGGCTGTCCATTTAAAGTATGGGTTTCTGTATCGAGAATAATTGCTTGCATGACCTGATCCATAACTGTAGCGAAAGTTTGAATAAATTTAACACTTTCAAATGCGCTGACACAAACCGAAAACAGTGACTTTGAGTCATTCTTTCTTATTTCTTTCTAAAGATGGTGTTTAAATCGTCTTATTTTAAGTCACCCTCCGAAATTAGACCTTTAGATAGACATAAAGGCAGCCTATCTTCATGCTCCGTCAATTTGATAGCTTAAGTAAGCACGGTATTCAAATATCGTACATTGCGTAGAATCGCAATCTAAAATAAGAAAAAATTATTGTTTGATGGCGATTTTATGATGGATAAAGGCTTGTTTAAACGACCGTAAAATACATTTTGATGTTAGCTTAATTTATTGGTTTTAGGAGTTCAAATGTTCTTAATTTGATTATATTTTTAGATAAATTTTGAGAAAAATTTGTTCGTAATGAATCGGAAGAAATAGCGATACTCACTTATTTAATAAATTTTATTTTTTAATACTTGTTCAACTTAAATAAATAGAATTTCAGGAAAACAAGATCAATAATCTTCTATTTCACTAAACTAAATTGTTGTATATTTGTAAGTGAAATATAGGGAAGATATTAAAAATCAATTGCTTATATTGTGTAAAAAATTATTCAATTTTATTGTGTTTATTTGATCTGAAATTACATTGTTTAAAATCAAGAATAAAGGTAATAATTCTTATCTTCATGATACTTAAATCATCACAACAAAAAATGTATAAGGAAATGCACATGAAAAAAACATTGCTAACAGTGTTAATGAGTAGTTCGGTCATATTTTTATCTGCATGCGGAAGTGACGATAATGATTCAGTCTTTAATGGCCCGAATAATGGAATTCCGGTCAATAATATTCAGAACCCTGTAGTTGGTATTCCTATTACCTATATAGATAAGGACGAAGCAACTAATACCCTTTTGAATTCAGTGAGTTCACAAAGTACTTTAATGACATATAAAATGTTAGGAGTGGACAATAAAGAGGTTATGGCGACAGCTTTAGTATTTGTACCTAACAAGCCCGCACCTGCAAATGGTTGGCCGATTGTGGCTTGGGCACATGGAACCACAGGTGTTGCAGATCAATGTGCACCAAGTCAGCAAGGCCTAAAGGGTACTCAAGATCTTCTAGAAAAATTGCTTGCAGCAGGCTATGTGGTCGTGGCCCCGGATTATGAAGGTTTGGGAGAACCGAGTGGAAAAGAAGTTCATCCATTCCTCAACCTAAAAAGCGAAGCATATTCAATTACTGATGCTGTGGTGGCAACACGTAACTATTTAGACAAACAAGGTAAAAAAACTGCTCCACAGTGGGTAACGGTAGGGCATTCTCAAGGTGGACAGGCAGCTTTGGGCGCTGCGCAATATGCTTCAAGAGCAAAACTTGATTATAAGGGAACGATCGCTATTGCACCGGCCTCTAATCTCGATACGATTTTTGATTTCGGCACACAGTATGCGCAGACTCCTCTACCTCCAGCTGATAAAATAGGCATATACGCATCATTAAATACCTATGCTGCATTGATTGTAGCAGGCATGCAAAGTCAACCAAATCCTGCAACGTATACACAAGTGTTTCAGCCTGAGGCGGCAATAACCGCAGCTGATGCAACTACGATTTGCGCTACGCCCTTAGGTGGAAAGTTTGCGGGAGAAATGGGTGCGGTATACCAAGCTAATCCATTGTTAACAGGTTATTTAACCCAGACAGATTTTATGAAAGTACCTATGGTGGCAACTTTTATTAACAAAACGGCTCAACCATTAACGGTGAAAGTAACTACACCAATTAAGATTTATCAGGGTCAATTGGATACTACAGTTCCTAAAGTTGCCACTGATAAACTGGTTAAGTCGGCGAGATCCAATGGAACGGTTATAGAGGATAAAAATTATCGAATTGGACTTTGGGATCATACGAGTGCATATACCTCAAATATTGATAATATCGTCAATGATGTTAAAGAGATGATGCCAATACCTGCTCCATAATTTGCATTGACATAAATAGCTCATGTTTTTAATTAAATATGAGCTATTTTTATTTAACACTGAACAAAGTTCATTCTCGATATTTGTAAACTTCATGCTACAATACGCGCCAATCTTAGCACGGCTTAAAAGCCCTAATTTATAGGACCTCGCTAATGTTTGCCAATATCTCGATTTCTGAATTTGACCCGGAATTAGCTAAAGCAATTGATGCTGAAGGTGAGCGCCAAGAAGCGCACATCGAGCTAATCGCTTCTGAAAACTATTGCTCTCCAGCAGTTATGGAAGCTCAAGGCTCAAAACTCACTAACAAATATGCAGAAGGCTACCCTGGTAAACGCTATTATGGCGGTTGCGAATATGTAGACATCATCGAACAATTGGCGATTGACCGTGCTAAAGAACTCTTTGGTGCTGATTATGCTAACGTTCAGCCACATGCTGGTTCACAAGCAAACTCTGCTGTTTACCTAGCACTTCTTAACCCGGGCGATACAGTTTTGGGTATGAGCTTGGCTCACGGTGGTCACTTGACTCACGGTGCAAAAGTTAGCTTCTCTGGTAAAACCTATAATGCGATTCAGTACGGCTTAAATGTTGAAACTGGCGAGATCGATTACGAAGAAGTTGAACGTTTGGCTGTAGAACACAAGCCACGCATGATCGTTGCTGGTTTCTCTGCATATAGTCAAATTGTTGATTGGCAACGTTTCCGTGAAATCGCGGACAAAGTTGGCGCTTACCTATTTGTAGATATGGCACACGTTGCAGGTCTGGTTGCTGCGGGTGTTTACCCAAGCCCAGTGCAAATTGCTGACGTAACCACAACCACTACGCATAAAACACTTCGTGGCCCACGTTCAGGTTTAATCCTGGCTAAAGCAAACGAAGAGATTGAGAAAAAACTTCAATCTGCAGTATTCCCAGGCAACCAAGGTGGTCCACTGGTTCATGCTATTGCGGCTAAAGCGATCTGCTTTAAAGAAGCGATGGCGCCTGAATACAAAGAATATCAAAAACAAGTTGTGGTAAATGCTAAAGCAATGGCTGAAGTATTAATCGCACGTGGTTACGATATCGTTTCTGGCGGTACTGAAAACCACTTGTTCTTATTGTCACTGATCAAACAAGACGTGACTGGTAAAGAAGCAGATGCTTGGTTAGGTGCTGCTCATATTACTGTGAATAAAAATGCTGTACCAAATGACCCACGTTCTCCGTTCGTGACTTCTGGTATCCGTATTGGTACACCAGCTGTAACAACTCGTGGTTTCGGTGAAGCTGAAGTACGTGAACTTGCTGGCTGGATCGCAGATATCCTTGATGCAAAAGGCGATGAAGCGGTAATTGCGACGGTTAAAGAAAAAGTTGCAATTGTTTGCGCTAAATTTCCTGTTTATGCAAAATAAGTTAACGACTTGAGAAAGCCCCCTCAAGGGGGCTTTTTTTATATATGATCAAAAGTCATATTTTTCAAAAATCATATTTCTGCTATAACAGAATAATACTCCATAAAAGATATAACTCATTTTGCTATTGCTGTAATGACATCTTTCGTTTAAAGGAATCAGGTAAATGGCTAAACCAACAATTATTATTTCACAACAAGATCTTCAACGTTTAGAAACCATGCTTGATCATCAATCTAAACTGAGTCCAACGATGCAACATCTTGAAGATGAACTTGCCCGTGCAGATGTGGTTGCTCCACAAGATGTTCCTGGAAATGTAGTGACCATGAATGCGCGTGTGCGTATTACCATTGCGCCTGCTAGCGAATCTACGGATATTACTTTGGTTTATCCGCATGATTTTCGCGGTGAAAAAGGCCAAGTTAATGTTCTTGCTCCGGTAGGCGCAGCAATTCTGGGGCTGGCAGAAGGACAGGAAATTGAATGGCCGCAACCTGATGGTCATTTAATGAAAGTGAAGATTGAAAAAGTGTTGTATCAGCCCGAACGTGAAGGTGATTATCTGTAATCATTTAGAATAAAATGTCCCCTAGTTAGGGGCTTTTTTAATGGCTAATTTTTAATTATTTAACTAATAATGTAGCAAAAAGTTCACTGCCTACATCAGGAATCTTCAACACTTAAGCATGTATTGTGCTGAACACTGTCAAACGTTTGACAGTGTAAGGGCAGACTGTATTTCTACCGCACAACGTTGCAATAAAGATTGAAAATATAGGGTATAGCTATGAGCCAAATTCAAACCAAATCATAACTGGTCGTATTGGTGCGGAAATAGCAGGGTTTAAACTTTCTTTAACTTTAGATCAGGACACGGTCTATGAAATTAGCCTTGCTTTAGTTAAGTACAAAACAATCTTCTTTAAAAATCAGCAGCATTTAACCGATGATGAACAAGAAGGTTTTGCCGCATTATTAGGTAAACCTTTTAATCATCCAACGGTTCTGGTAAAAAGCGGAACAGCGCATGTGCTTGAGCTGGATTTACTTGGTGACCGAGCAGATACAGGGCATACCGATATTACTTTTATAGAAGATTATCCAAAGGCTACCATTTTACGCAGTATCGTGGCACCGCTAGCAGGCGGTGATACCGTTTGGGCCAATACCACATCTGCCTATAACGACTTACCAGCAGAATTGAAAATTTTGGCAGATAGCTTGCGTGCAGTGCATAGTAATGATTATGACTATGCCTCTAAAGTCACCACCAATACGCGAATAGATGCTGAAAAATATCTTGAGTTATTTAACTCGACTGAATATGAAACAGAGCATCCATTGGTTCGTGTACATCCTGAAAGCGGTGAAAAAACATTATTATTGGGTCACTTCTTCAAGCGATTTGTCGGTTATAGCAATCAAGATTCACGTCGCTTATTTGAACTATTCCAAGATTATGCCGTGAATTTGGAAAATGTCGTTCGCTGGCGCTGGAGTGTCGGTGATGTCGCAATCTGGGATAACCGTGCAACCCAGCACCGTGCAATTAATGATTATGGTGATGACTTGCGTGTCGTGCGCTGTGTCACTATTGAAGGGGGTATCCCCGGTGGGTGTTGATGGTCGTCCAAGTGTGAGCTTGAAAAAAGTGGTGAAACAAGATATTTCTAATTTCACCTTTGAAAATGGTCAGATTTTAGAAAAAGCATCCTAATGAATCAGTGACCTGACTTACGCTATTTATAAGGGTAGTGAGCTGAATTCGAGATATACATAGCGTTAAAACTTAGTTGGACTAAAGCGATGAACAACCTAGTATCGAGGGTACTAGGTTTTTTATTTTGAATAAGTTCGATAAACCCATATGCTCACTCGTGCAGAAAAATTACAGCAAATTTTCAAGGAGGATGCAGTCTTTTCAGCATTCAATGCACAGTCACATCAGATTTTAATGCAGCAGGTGAAATATCTACGTTTTTACCTCAGCAACATATTTTACGTTATCAGCAAAAACTGGATGATGTCTATGTGCTGCTGTCTGGACGGATGCAGATTGGCTGGTTGCTCAGTGAGGGTGAGTTTAAAGTCAGTGATTACGTGAACATGTATTCAGTGTTCAATCTCGTGCCATTTTTACAGCAGAAACCGCTGAACTTTGATTTTTATGCCGTAGAACAAGTCGAAGTCGCAATAATTTCAGGTCAGGTTTTTTTAGAGCAATTACAACAGTAGCCACAAGCCATGTGGCAGATTATTCAATTGTTGAGTGAGCGCATATACGGCTTGATGGATAAAATCCTTTATCTGCAAACGGCGGCTATTAATCAAAAAATGCACGGTATTTAATGATCTTGGGGCAGCAGACAACACTCCTAAGTCCGCCGAATTTCCCTATTTAATTTATAATGAGTGAGCAAAACTTTGCCAAATTACTCAATGTGTCCCGACAAACCTTAAATAAGCAGCTGCAATATTTTATACAGGAACACATTGTAGAGTGGAGTGATAGCCAAATTCGTATTATCGATATTCATCGCTTAAAACAAATCAGTCAGTTATAGCAGTATGGCTCAAAAATGCTAAAAACTGATATTTTATAAGGTTATAGAGTGTGGTATAAAAATTAGGCAATAAAAAAGGCAAAGTAAACACTTTGCCTTTTTTGATCTGTACTGATCTTAGTGGTGATGACCACCAGCGCCGTGTACATGACCGTGTTCTAATTCTTCAGCAGACGCTTCACGAATTTCAACAATTTCAACTTCGAAAGTTAAATCTTGACCAGCAAGCGGGAAGTTAGCATCCACAACAATTGTGTCGCCTTCAACTGCTTTAACAGTCACGATTTGAACGCCGTCATCAGTTTGAGCTTGGAACTGCATACCTGGTTGGATGTTGTCCACGCCCTGGAACATTTGAGCAGGAACTTCTTGAACCATTTCTGGGTTGTATTCGCCATAACCTTCAGCAGCAGGAACGTTTACAGTGAATTTTTCACCAACAGTTTTGCCTTCCAAAGCATTTTCTAAACCTGGGATGATGTTACCTGCACCGTGCAAATATGCAAGTGGTTCACCTTGTGATTGGTCGAGAGTTTCGCCTTCTGCGTTAGTCAACGTGTAGTGGAAAGAAACCACGAGGTCATTTGCAATAGCAGTCATGTTATTGATCCATTCAATTTTTAAAGGGGACATCATAAAGTGAAAAGCAGATTTTGTAGATCATATTTATCAAAAATCTGCATTTTCTACGTTTTTAATGGCATTTTGTTAATAATAGGGACGCTTTTAAAAATTTCAATGCAATTTTATCTTTGGACCTGTTTTTCTTGTGACAAAATCTTTGGCGGTCAAAAGACCCGCATGCGCGTAGCCATGAATTGCAGCTTGATGTAGTCGATATAAAGAAACGTACATTGATTTCGCCAGAAAACCCTGCACATTGACTTGCCCGAGCAATTCTCCCACTGCTTTGTTGTGGCTTAATGACACCAGTGAACCTTTGTCGGAAAATTTGAACATCGGTTGTGGTTTGCCTTGAATACGAGCTTTCATGGCCCTGACCAAGAAACTGGCCTGTTGGCTGGCGACTTGAGCGCGAGGGCCGAGTACAGGTTCATCAGCAGTCGGTTGGCAATGGGCACAGTCACCAAAAGCAAAAACATTTGGGTCAGATAAAGTTTGTAGCGTTGCATAGACTTTTAACCGGTGAATATTGTCTTTTTCAAAGTCTTTTAATTTTTCCAGAACAGCCGGGGCTTTAATTCCTGCCGCCCAGACTTTTAGTTCTGCATCTATAGAGCTTCCATCGGCAAAGTAGACTTTGTCAGCATCGACTTTAGCCACCCGATGCTGGGTCAAAACCCTAATTCCGAATTGCGCTAATTGATGACTTGTGTGGTTGGCAATGGTTTCAGAAAGGGCAGGCAAAATCCGGTCAGCCGCTTCTATCACGGTAATAGTGACATTTTTCGGGTCAATTTTATTTAAGCCATATTTAAAGAACGTCTGTTTGGCTTGAAACAGTTCGGCTGCAAGTTCGATACCGGTAGCGCCTGCACCAATAATCGCGATATTTAATGCGCGTGTCATCTCATGGTTTTGGGCTTCAAGATATAAATGCAGTAAATCTTGCTGAAATACATCTGCCTGTTTACGGCTATCGAGAAAATGACAGTACTGTTTCACTCCTTCGGTATTAAAGTCATTCGATGTTGAACCGATTGCAATAATAAGGGTGTCGTAATCCAGACGAATATTTTTTTGGATTGGGTCGGGTTTAGATAAATGCGCTGTTTCAAGAACGATTTGTTTGCTTGTCTGATCAATTTCAATAAAGCTGCCTAAGACAAACTCATAATGATGTTTGGAGGCATGCGCGAAATAGTTAGTTTCTTCAGCATGTGGATTGAGTGTGCCCGCCGCAATTTCATGTAAAAGCGGTTTCCAGATATGGGTCAGTTTCTGATCGACCAAGGTGATTTTGGCTTTATTGCTTTTACCTAAAGTATTGCCCAGTTGGGTCGCCAGTTCTAAACCACCTGCGCCACCACCGATAATGACAATTTTATGTAGATTACTCATTTTTAACCTATTTGTTATTTTAAAGACAAAAAAAGAAGATGGCATCAATATGCCATCTTCAATTTGTTGCTTTTGTTCAGATTGTTATACAGCTTACATAATTTAAAGAAATGTCACGCAATTAGCCTAGAGGATAAGTTTTGACTTCAACTTCATCGCTAGAGAAAAAAGTGAAAAGCTGCTTAACCCAGATGGCAATTTTCTGGAAGAAATTGGCTTCTTCAATGCGCACATCATTTTCAATTGCGATGGTGCGAATCAACTGGTTATTTTGATAAACCTGCACGGTTGCCAATTCCATCACTTTAGCTAAGGGGGCAGTCAGAAATTTTTCTTTGATTTCGACATTTAAGTGAGTTTTTGTTTCTTGTAATGGTTCGATCGCCTGAATTGTTCCATTGCCTGTATTCAGCATAATGCGCTGATTCACGGTGTCATAAGTTTGCAGATCAATCGCATAAGGCTGGTCATATAAAGAGGTAGTAATAATTTGCGGTTTGCTGGTTTCAAGTTTAAACATTTTTAAAGTGGATTTGATCACCGGTAATTCAGCAATCAGCTGCTTGTCTTTAATCGCCACTTCATTGCGCGTATAGGTATAAGCCATGTCGAGAAGGGTGTGAGCAACTTCAGCACGTTTTAGAGCGTTTTTTGTGCCCATGACCACGACTATCAGACGGCGTTCCCGCAATTCAGGATTAGCCGTAGGGCGGTGCGCAGTAAGTGCGAGGTTATAACCTGCCGCTTTGGTAAAACCGGTTTTTAAACCATCAACACTTGGGTCAAATTTAAGCGCCAAATTGGTTGCACGGTGAAAACGCTGCTTATAACTGAAACTCGGCATCACTGAATAGTGCAAGTATTCAGGTGTCTGTAATGTTAAAGCCTGACCCAGAAGTGCCATGTCATGGGCTGATGAAAAATGATCCGGCATGGTGACACCAGGCGCATTGGCAAAATGCGTATCGCTCATCCCCAAGGCTTTGGCCTCAAGATTCATGCGCTCAATAAAAGCCGGTACTGTACCTGAAATACGTTCCGCTAAAGTTACGGCTGCATCATTGGCTGACATCACCACCAAACCTGCCAGTAGCTGATCAACGGAAATCTGTTCACCTTCTTTCAGGTACATTTGTGATTCATCCCACTGCACCATTTTTACCACCGGTGTTGCAGTGATGATTTCATCCTTTTTTAAATGACCCGCTGCAATGTCTTTGAGCGCTATATAAGCCACCATCATTTTGGTCATGGATGCCGGCGCACGTTGCTCATGGCTATTGTGCTCAGCAATCACTTGTCCGGATTGGGTATCAAGAATGGTCCAGGCCGGTGCTTCAACGCTTTCCGGAACGAGGTTCAGTAATGCGGCATTGACTATTGTGGAGCACAATAAACTGAGTGATGCGAGAAGGTAGATAACAGCTTTCAATGATGTTCCTTTATTTGCCAATCCATTGACTTTAAAAATGCAAAAACCTTGGGCATGCTATGCTTTTTTTTTAGCAATGGCTAGTCAGAATTGTAGACAATTGCGACAGTTCAGCATTGTTTTACAAAAAAATGCTAAGCTAGCCCTAAGTTCAGTTTTTTTATTTTGTATTGCCCATTATGTTGCATTATCAAATCGAATTTGACGATTATCGTCAGCATTTAATTCACGTGACTCTTCGCTTTTTAGCAGATCCTACTCAAGTATTATCACTGCCAACCTGGATTCCGGGAAGCTATCTGATTCGCGAGTTTTCCAAGCATCTTGAGTCAGTCAAAGCCTACGATGAAGATGGCCGAATTCTACAGATTCAGAAATTTGAAAAGAATAAATGGCGTTTATTTAATACCGATCATGAACTGATTACAGTTGAATATGACGTTTATGCCTATGACTTGTCTGTTCGTGGTGCCTATGTAGATCAAACACGTTTATACGTCAATCCGGCCTGTGCATGTTTAGGGCTAGAAGGTCAGGAAGATAAAGCCATTGAAGTTGAAGTGTTTCTTCCACCAGAGCTGAAACACTTCCAATTGGCCACAGGTTTAGAAAATAAGAGCCTAGTTAAAGGTCGCCATACCTTAAAAGCTAAAAACTATGCGCAGCTGATTGACTCGCCATTTGAACTGGCAGATCAAACCCGTTTTAGTTTTGAAGCCAATGGCATTGCGCATGAGTTCGTGGTTTCAGGCAAACACACCATGAATGCCGAACGTATGCAGCAAGACATTGAAAAAATCTGTAGCACAGAAATTTCAATGTTTGGTTCCGCGCCCTTTGAAAACTATACCTTCATGACGATGGCAACAGGCAATAGCTATGGCGGTTTAGAACACCCGAATAGCACCAGCCTGATTACACCACGTGATGACCTGCCAAAAGCGGATGAGCCTGTTGAGCCTTCAAAAGATTATCAACGTTTCTTGGGTTTATGCAGCCACGAATATTTTCACTCTTGGCTGGTAAAATTTATTCGTCCTGAAAACTTCGTCAATTATGATTTAAATAGAGAAGGCTATACCTCACTGCTTTGGATTTTTGAAGGCTTTACTTCTTATTACGATGATCTGATTTTGCTGCGTAGCGGTGTCATCAGTCAAGAATCATATATTGCCTTATTAAAAGCTCAGATTGATCGTTACCTGCAAAATCCGGGTCATGCGATTCAAACTGTGGCGGAATCAAGTTTTGATGCATGGGTGAAATTCTACCGTCAGGATGAAAACTCGAATAATGCAGGTACTAGCTATTACAACAAAGGTTGTTTGGTTGCGTTGTGTCTGGATTTAGGATTGCGTCTTAAGGGTTCAAGCCTTGATGCACTCATGCGTAAACTGTATGAAAATGCGCAACAGGGCATTCAGGTGAATGAACGTACTATCTTTGATTTGTGTCAGGAGTTGACGGGTCAAAGTTGGCTTGAGCAAATTAACCATTTGATTAACACCACAGATGAATTGCCACTGGATCAGTTATTGCCTGAATTTGGTCTCAGTTTTGAATTGAAAAATGAAAAAGCGTTGCCATTCGGACTCAAAGTTACAGATAAACCTGAAGGTGTAGTGATTCAACAGGTTCGTCGTGACAGTGTAGCGACAAAAGCCGGTCTTTCTGCCAATGATGTGATTGTTGCGATTGACGGCTTAAAAGCGTCTGAAAAACTTGTTGAGAAATATTCAAAACAACAAGGCACTTTCACTGTATACACATTCCGCCGTGATGAATTTATTCAGTTTGAAGTTCAAGGTGGGGTAATTGATTTGACCACGGTTGAATTGAAAGTTGAAGATCAGGAAAAAGCAGAGAAATGGCTTAAAGCTTAATTTGCTAGTTTTATTAAAGTTATGTAAAACCGATGCTTATGCATCGGTTTTTTGTTAGAAAAAGATGAATCAGAAAAGTTTATTTGTTGGGGTAGGTGTAACTATAGTTTGGTTTTTAGGAATCAGTATTTTTTGCATTTGGGGTAACTTTGGGTTTGAGAAAAATGATTTAAATTCTTTAGGTGATTTTCTGGCAGGTATATTCGCACCTGTGGCTTTCTTTTGGTTGATTTTAGGCTATGTTCAACAAGGTAAACAGTTAGATCAAAATACCAAAGCTTTGGAGCAACAAGAAAAAGCATTGCAACTTCAAATTGATGAGATGAAAAATAGTGTTGAGCAACAATCAAAATTAGCCCAGATATAGAGTGATCAATTAATAATGATGAAGCAAGAAAGTCGTCCTTTTCTAAAGTTAAGTCATGCTCGATTATTTTTAAACGCGAATAAATATGCGACTTTAGAAAAGCAGTTAGAGAATGATGAGAAATATATACTTAAGTTTTTAATAAAAAATGAAGGAAGAGGAAGGGCTAAATTTGTTAACATATTTACGAGTGAGGTATTACTGAGAGAAGAATTTTCTAGATTAGAGGAAAATGAAACAGTGACTGTTGAACTTGAACTAAATAAGGTTGAATTAGAAAAATTAGTTAATAATAAAAACAACTTTTTATGTTTAATAATTAAATTTAAAGATATTTATGATTCTGAATTTTCGGCATTTTATGGTTTTAATATCGACTCGATAAAGACAAATAAAAATATCATTCCAGTTAATATTCTTTCATACCAGAATCAATATAATTCTGATATAGCAAATTGAAAAGCTCACTTTCATAAGCTTTATCTTCTATTCTTAATTCCCATAATAAGGTGACTAACTATAGGGAGCTTGAAAGTAGCGCACGTCAGAAATTCTATCTTGTTCACTGGTGACACTTTCATTTACTTAACCACTTATCACCTTGCTGAGCTTCCACAACAACACTTTATCTTGAATTTTCCCAAAATGTCCCGTTGAAAATTACCACTCGAAAGCATTTAAAGTTTAGTACAACTTAAGTAAGAAACTTATACCTTAGAATGATAACTTTTTCGTCTTATCAGCGGAGAATTTGTATGGTATTCGGTTATCCATAATTTATTTGCATGATACCCAACATGTTTCAATTAATTGGGTTGTAAAACAGTAAATGGATCAGTTTGTATTTTAATCAACCTGGAAGGATTTAGAGTTAATAATTTATTGATAAATATATATATTATTGTATTTTGGATCTAAGTTGTTACTTATGGTATGGGGTCTATGAATGTAGTTGAATAGATGCAATGCAGCGCCCCATATTCGAAAAATGACGAAATATCAAGTAGAATATAAGCATTGGTGAATCACACCGATATATACGAATTTTCAGCCAGACAGCAAGATGAAAAAGATATTGTTGTTTAGCTGAGGTGCAATGAGCACCCATACTTTCGATTTTATTGTTATTTTAAGCAAATCGGTTCGTAGGGCTGGGCCAAAAGCTCGGACCTCAAAACTCAATTCAACGCAAGGGGCTATATATGGCTGGTGGAAAGTCAAAAATCATTTACACGCTGACTGACGAGGCGCCATTGTTGGCGACTTATTCGCTACTGCCGATCATTGAGACCTTTACTAAGCCGGCCGGTGTCGAGATTGTCAAAAGTGACATCTCTGTAGCCGTTCGCGTGCTCGCAGAATTTGCAGACTGCCTAAATGAAGAGCAGAAAGTTCCCGACACCCTCGCGGAACTCGGTCGTCTTACTCAAGATCCAGACACTAACATTATTAAATTACCGAATATCAGTGCATCTGTTGGCCAGCTAACAGCATGTATCAAAGAGCTTCAATCTAAAGGCTACGCGATCCCTGATTATCCGGAAAATCCAACGACTGAAGAAGAAAAGTCAATCAAGGTTCGTTATGGCAAATGCTTAGGCTCTGCTGTAAACCCAGTATTACGTGAAGGTAACTCTGACCGTCGTGCGCCTGCTGCTGTTAAAAACTACGTTAAGAAACACCCGCATTCAATGAGCGAGTGGAAACAGTGGTCACAAACTCACGTTTCGCACATGAATGAAGGTGACTTCTACCACGGCGAAAAGTCAATGACACTTGACCGTGCTCGTAACGTGAAAATGGAATTGATCACCAACAGTGGCGAAACTATTGTTCTTAAACCAAAAGTTGCATTGAAAGATGGCGAAATCATCGACTCAATGTTTATGAGCAAAAAAGCACTTTGCGACTTCTACGAGAAAGAACTTGAAGATTGTCGTGAAGCGGGCATTTTGTTCTCTTTACACGTTAAAGCAACCATGATGAAAGTGTCACACCCGATTGTCTTCGGTCACTGTGTGAAAATTTATTATAAAGACGCGTTTGAGAAACATGGCAAGTTGTTTGACGAGCTAGGCGTTAATATCAATAACGGTATGGCAGGTCTTTACGAGAAGCTTGAAACGTTACCAACCTCTGTACGTGAAGAAATTATTGCTGATTTACATGCGTGTCAAGAACACCGTCCAGCGCTTGCGATGGTTGATTCAGCAAAAGGCATCACCAACTTCCATTCACCTAACGACGTGATTGTAGATGCTTCTATGCCTGCAATGATCCGTGGTGGCGGTAAAATGTGGGGCGCTGACGGCAAACCTTACGACTGTAAAGCTGTAATGCCTGAATCGACTTTTGCACGTATCTACCAAGAAATGATCAATTTCTGTAAGTGGAATGGAAACTTCGATCCAAAAACGATGGGTACTGTACCTAACGTTGGTTTGATGGCGCAAAAAGCTGAAGAATACGGTTCACACGACAAAACTTTCGAAATTCCTGAAGCGGGTATTGCCAACATCACTGATCTTGAAACAGGTGAAGTGTTGATGTCGCAAAACGTTGAGGAAGGCGATATCTGGCGTATGTGTCAGGTGAAAGACGCTCCGATTCGTGACTGGGTAAAACTTGCGGTAACTCGTGCGCGTAACTCTGGCATGCCTGCGATCTTCTGGCTTGACCCGTACCGTCCACACGAAAATGAATTGATCAAGAAAGTTGAAAAATACTTGAAAGATCACGACACGACGGGTCTTGATATTCACATCATGTCACAAGTACGTGCAATGCGTTATACGCTTGAACGTGTAGCACGTGGTCTAGATACAATCTCTGTGACTGGTAATATCCTACGTGACTACCTGACTGACTTGTTCCCGATCATGGAGCTGGGTACTTCAGCTAAAATGCTTTCTATCGTGCCGTTAATGGCAGGTGGTGGCATGTACGAAACGGGTGCAGGTGGTTCTGCTCCTAAACACGTACAACAATTGGTTGAAGAGAACCACTTGCGTTGGGATTCACTGGGTGAGTTCATGGCGCTTGCTGTTTCTTTAGAAGAAATGGGCATCAAAGAAGACAATGCTTCTGCGAAGTTATTGGCTAAAACTTTAGACCAAGCGACTGGTAAATTGCTCGACAATGACAAGTCTCCTTCACGTCGCACTGGCGAGATTGATAACCGCGGCAGCCACTTCTACCTAGCAAAATACTGGGCTGAAGAACTTGCTGCGCAAGACGAAAATGCTGAGCTTAAAGCGAAGTTCGCTCCGCTTGCAAAAGCATTGGCTGAAAACGAAGACAAGATCATTGCTGAACTTGCTTCTGTTCAAGGCAAACCGGCAGACATCGGTGGTTATTACGCTGTTGATCAAGCCAAAGTGACTGCAGTCATGCGTCCAAGTACAACCTTTAATACAGTGCTTGCAGCTGTTTAAGCATAATTAGTGCAAAGCCAGTGACTCAACTGGTGATGCAAAAAAAGCCGGTGCATATGCACCGGCTTTTTTTCATCCGCAATTTCTACGGCACAAACATTCCTCAAACAAGGAACTTGTTTAAACTAAATTTTAACGACCGTTACTACGTCCACGACTACGCGGTGCTTTAGTATTCGGGCGTGTCGTACCATTGGTTTTACGACGTGGCTTATCCGCATCATCCATTTGCCAAATACGCGTGGTACCGCCACTGGCTCTTTTCTTGCCTTTGAATGGTGCTTCGCCTTTTTCTTCACGTGCTTTATCTTTAGCCACCGAGAAATGCTGTTTCTTGGTCGTGGTCTTTTTCGCAAAAGAACGGCCTTCATATGGCTTTTCTGCAGGAACATCTTTAAAGTCTGGGTAAAGCAAAGGTTCAATTTCGATTTGCTCACCTGGTTGTAGGCCAAGTTTTACAATGCTAATAGTACCAATTTGAGTACGAATCAAACGTAAAGTTGGAAAACCTACAGCTGAAGTCATGCGGCGAACCTGACGGTTACGGCCTTCACAAATTTGAATTTCTACCCATGAGGTAGGGACACTGGCACGGAAACGTACCGGTGGTGTACGTTCCCATAACCAATCTGGCTCATCAATTTTTTTTGCTTGAGCCGGCAGGGTGATGCCATCTTTAAGCTCAACGCCTTTACGAAGCTGCTCTAAAGCTTCTTCAGTGATGTCGCCATCGAGCTGTACTACATAAGTTTTAAATTTTTTGCTGGCAGGATTGGTAATAAACTGGTTCAAACCACCATGATCGGTTAAGAACATCAAGCCTTCTGAATCTAAATCAAGACGACCGGCAATACGCAAGTCAGGATCCTGAGTAAAATCAGCCATGGTTTGATGTTTCTCATCGGCACGGAACTGGGAGAGAACGTCATAAGGTTTATTAAGAATGACGATTTTCATAGAAAATAACTACTTTGATAATGATAAATACTGGAAATGTTGATTCTATTTTATGAAGAAATGGCAGTATTTCTTCGATAAATCTCAATAACATTTAAATTCAATTAGAATATTATGCGTTAAGACAAGTTGAAAGTATTGCATATTGGCAACTATTTTTTAGATTCGCCAGATAGAATAACAATAGGGAGCACTAGTATAATGGGTTATCAGAAGATTGTCGTGCCTGTGGATGGTACTAAAATTACCGTTAATGCCGATTTGTCACTAAATGTACCCAATCATCCGATTATCCCTTTTATTGAAGGTGACGGTATTGGGGTAGATATTACACCCGCAATGAAAGCTGTGGTCGATGCTGCGGTTCAGAAAGCTTACTGTGGCAAACGTTCGATCGAATGGATGGAAGTTTACTGCGGCGAAAAAGCAGATAAAATCTATGGCACCTACATGCCGGAAGAAACTTTTGAAGCGCTTCGCGAGTTCGTGGTTTCGATTAAAGGTCCTTTAACCACGCCTGTTGGCGGTGGTATTCGTTCTCTCAATGTGGCTTTACGTCAAGAATTAGACCTTTATGTATGTGTACGCCCGGTTCGCTGGTTCGAAGGTGTTCCTTCTCCAGTTCATCACCCCGAACTGACTGACATGGTAATCTTCCGTGAAAACTCTGAAGATATCTATGCGGGGATTGAATGGAAAGCGGATTCTCCAGAAGCCAAAAAAGTCATTAAATTTTTGAAAGAAGAAATGGGCGTGACTAAAATTCGTTTCGAAGAAAACTGTGGGATCGGCATTAAGCCAGTCTCTAAAGCAGGGACTCAACGTCTGGTTCGTAAAGCCATTCAATTTGCAATTGACAATGACAAGCCGAGTGTGACTCTGGTTCACAAGGGCAACATCATGAAGTATACCGAAGGTGCATTTAAAGAATGGGGTTACGAAGTCGCGCTTGAACGTTTTTCCGGCGAACTCATGGATGGTGGTCCATGGGTCAAAATCAAGAACCCGAAAAATGGCAAAGACATCATCATTAAAGATGTTATTGCAGATGCGTTCCTGCAACAAATCTTGATGCGTCCATCGGATTACTCAGTCATCGCCACGCTGAACCTAAACGGTGACTATATTTCTGATGCACTTGCAGCAGAAGTGGGCGGTATTGGTATCGCGCCTGGGGCAAACATTGGTGGTGCAATCCTAATGTATGAAGCGACTCACGGTACTGCACCTAAATATGCGGGCCAGGACAAAGTAAATCCGGGTTCAATCATTCTTTCTGCAGAAATGATGCTGCGTGACATGGGCTGGACTGCAGCAGCAGACTTGATCATCAAGGGTATTTCTGGTGCGATTGCTGCTAAAACGGTCACTTATGACTTTGAGCGTTTAATGCCTGACGCAACTTTGTTACGTTGCTCTGAATTTGGTCAAGCAGTGATTAACAATATGGAATAAGTTGAAGACTTCAACTTTGTATTAGAAAACCTGCGCGTATTGCGGGTTTTTTTTATATTTACAGAAATCATATTTCATTGAATAGAATTAAAAACTTAAGATGAAATTGACTAAATTACTTTAATTCTTGAGATGAATGTATCCATATCGAAAAATGTTTAAAAAAATTTCCTGTTTGGTTTTAATGCTTGCATTGATACTGCTTTCGGGCTGTCAGCCGCCACCTTCTGGTGAAGCTGTAGGTATGCGTTATCCAATTTTATATATGCAATTACAGCAAATGAACTTGCCTGAACAACTTGCAATGCCGGTTGAGAATGTTAAAGCTGGTCAGATTAATGATACTTGGGGGGCAGCACGTAGCGAAGGACGTAAGCATGAAGGCATCGATATTTTTGCCAAGCGAGGAACGTCTGTACTTAGTGCAACACAAGGAATAGTCACTCGAGTGGGAACCAATCATTTGGGCGGTAAAGTGGTCTGGATTACCGGGCCGGATTTAAGCCGGCATTATTATGCGCATTTGGATGATTATGCAGATCAAATACAAGAAGGAGATTGGGTAGAAGTCGGTCAAGTAATTGGTTATGTAGGAAATACCGGTAATGCTAAAAATACCCCGCCACATTTACATTATGGTATTTATCTCAATGGGCAAGGTGCGGTCAATCCTTATTCTTATCTGGTTCCAGATTCTTAAAAATATAAAAATAAATCAGATTCCTTTAATTTTGTGACATTGATCCGAGCGGGTATACCAAGCCAATTGTAAAGTTCCCAATAATAGAACCACAGTAGCCAATATAAACTGTTGATGATAAGTTACACCGAAATGTTGCAGGGCACTAAAACTTAATCCGCCAATCAGCTGAACAGAGGCAAAACACAGCGTGGCAATACTCCAGAGTCTTTTATATGCCAGCCCATAAAGCTGTAAAATCGTATAAGAGGTCAAAAACACCACGGCCGGATTGAGCATTCCTGTAAAGAAAGAGGAAGCAAAAGTCAGCAGCGGACTGGTATCTAATGTGGCAATAAAAATCGCCAGGATATATAGACTATACAGAATTTTCAGACTCGTAAAATTTCCAAATTTTCTTGCCAGTGAATAAGCAGCAAAAGCCCCCAAAGCGCTGCCTACGCCATACAGAATCCAGTTAAAGTTGATCCAGAACAGATTCAGCCCCAGTTCATGGCCGAGATAGTCAATCCAGAACAATGAATGTGGAATATAAGCAAATGCACTGCAAGCATAGACAATCATCAAGCTATAAAAGAGTGCATTGAATGGTGTCTTGGATTTATTCTGACCTGTTGGCTCAGACAAATGATGCTTAAATTGTTGCAGTAGCAGACTTAAGCAAATACAAATAATCAGCGCAAATCCACATAAAATAAGCCAGGCCGTCTGTATCGAAATTTGATCCAGATAAGGCAAGAAAAGCGTGGCCACTAAAACTCCAAGTCCAATTCCGCTAAAGCCAATAAAATTGATTTTAAAACGATCCTGAATGTCGCAGCATTGCGCAACCACACTCGGGGATAAGATCATTAATAAGCCACCGCTGATCCCCGAAAGCACCCGCCAGAAGATATACCAAGCTTGAGGGAAGTTTGTAAAAGCACAGCACATTAAACTGAACATTCCCGAAATTGCGGCAATCTGAATGTAAAGGGTCATGCTTTTGTTTTGAGGCAGTCGCATGGCTACGAAAGCGCCCATCAGATAGCCGAGTAAATTGGCACTTCCTAAAAGACTGGCAAAACCGCTTGACCAGTCAAATGCTTCACGTGTGCTGGGTAAAAGTGCGGTATAGGAAAAACGTAAAATACCAATTCCTAAACACATGCTGAGGCATAAAAAAAGACTAAGCCTGATATTGTTTGAGGACATCCGTGTGCTCGCAGCTATTTGGTATTAATTCACCCCAATAAATAACATGAGTACCAAACAATGAATAGGATCAGACCTTACAAACGCTACCAAAGTATCGATGTTTGAAGCATTAAGTAATATTTAAGACAGCTCTTATAGAATTGGGTAACAGATAGCCCTTTATTTTGAAAATTGAATTTTTTCAATAAAGGCATACAATGCCGCTACTTTATTCTACTTTTTTGAATTATGAATTTCTCATATCGCGCTGATATAGATGGCTTAAGAGCTATCGCCGTTTTATTGGTGATTTTTAACCATATCGGACTATCTTTCTTTGCTGGAGGATATATTGGTGTCGATATCTTTTTTGTGATTTCAGGATATTTGATAACCCTTATTTTAAGTCATGAGATTCAGTCCAAACGGTTTTCTATCGCACGGTTTTACAAGAAGCGTGTGGTACGTTTAGCACCTGCTTATTTTACGGTGCTCAGTGTGGTGAGCATCATTGCCTGGCAAGTGATGCTACCGGGTGATCTGACTCAATATTTTGATAGTGTCATGTACGCAACTTTGCTGATGGCGAATATCTATATGCGTAATGAAGTAGGAGATTACTTTAGCCAGAGTGCTGAAAGTATTCCTTTATTACATTTATGGTCGCTTGGGGTGGAAGAGCAGTTCTATATTTTCTGGCCTTTGTTACTATTGCTGTTTGTTGGAAAGGTATCGCGTAAATATAGCTGGGCTATAGTCACAGCGTTAATCTTGGCTTTATTGTTTTATGCCCAGCATAAATTGACTCAAAATGCAGAGAAGGCCTATTTCAGTATGCCGGTACGTGCCTTTGAGTTGCTCATTGGTGCATTGATTGGCTTTTTACCACAACTCAAGTTGCCAAAAAAAATAGCACAGAGTCTGGTTTGGGCCAGTTTAAGCGTCTTGTTTGCGGCAGCAGCGTATTTTAATGAAAAGACACCATTCCCGGGAGCAATGGCGCTTATCCCATGTTTAGCGACAGCCTTCATTATCTATCTGGGGCAATGTTCACCTTCAAGTAACGTTTTACTTAACAATCCTTTGAGTACCTGGATTGGAAGGATTTCTTATCCTTTGTATTTATGGCATTGGCCTATTATCGTATTGTTTGGCATTTATATGCGGCCATTAAATACAGAAAATCAGGTGGTGATTGTATTATTGTCTATTCTGTTGGCATTTTTGACCTATCAACTGATTGAAAAACCCAGCAAACGTTTTGTGATGATGGCCAATTACAAAGTGATCATCATTGGCTTTCTGGTGCCAGCCCTCAGTTTTATGGCTATTGCAAAGACCGTCAATATCAATAAAGGTTTTCCAGACCGCTTCCCTGAATCTATTTATATCAAGCAACAAGCACTCAATTCATTTGCGCATGTGATCCGAAATAAATGTATGGATATTGAAGATCCAAAAGCATTACCTCAGCAGGATGATTGTGTTTTGGGCAAAGCGAAAGCCAATATCGATTTTTTATTGATCGGTGATTCTCATGCCAATGCTTATACCGCGATGCTGGATGTATGGGCTAAAGATGCCAATTTACGCGGTTATGACGTTACTCAAAGTTCAACTTTCTATTTACCTGGCGTGCAGCGTTTTGACTTTAATTTCAATCGTTGGGAAGAGCTGAGCGAATTTAAATTAAGAAATGATGCTATTACTGCTCATCTTGCAAAAACACATTACCCTACGATTATTTTGGCGGGTTCATATGTCCCGTATTTTGGTCATCAGGTGAAACTTGAAGATGGAACTCATCATTCCAATGAGCAGATATTCAAAGCTGGCTTTATGAAAGCGCTGGAAATTGCCTATCAGTCCAGTGATCAAGTCATATTGCTCAATGATGTGCCGCGACTGGATCAAGATGGTGTACCGGCTGATTGTAATCTTCGCAATGAAATTTTAAATACTCAGGCTCAATGTACGGTTTCTAAAAAGAATTATGAAGCAAGTCTGTTGAAGTTCAAGCGAATGGTTGCAGAAGCAAAACTGAAATATCCTGACTTGAAAATTATTGATCCTGCGAAGGTGATGTGTAATCAGCAGACGTGTAAAATTATGATCAACAATGTGCCTTTATACCGAAATAAAGACACCAATCACATTAATAATCAGGGTTCTCGGCAACTAGGCATTGAATATTTAAAACAATATGGTAATCCGCTGAAAGATTAAAAACAGGCATAAAAAAACCGCGTTATTTAACGCGGTTTTTTTTATATTTGAAATTAACGCATTTTTGCCAGGAAGCGGCTTAAACGGGTAATCGCTTCACGAAGCTCATTTTCGGCCGGTAAGAACACCACACGGAAATGATCTGGAGTCGGCCAGTTGAAGCCAGTACCTTGAACCATTAATACTTTTTCCGCGCGTAAAAAGTCAAGCATGAATTTTTCATCATCCTGAATTGGATAAATTTCCGGATCCAATTTAGGGAAACAGTACATCGCACCTTCTGGTTTGACACAAGATACACCCGGAATTTCGTTTAACATTTCCCAGGCGATATTGCGTTGCTCGTATAAACGTCCACCCGGACGAGTCAGGTCATTAATCGACTGATAACCGCCAAGTGCTGTTTGAATGGCATATTGTGCCTGATGGTTAGCACATAGGCGCATTGAGGCCAACATGTCTAAACCTTCAATATAGTCCATCGCACGTGATTTATCACCGGTAATGGCCATCCAGCCAGAACGGAAACCTGCAATACGATAGGCTTTAGACAAGCCATTAAACGAGACACACAGTTGATCGCCAGCAAGCGCAGCCACAGCAACATGCTCAATGCCGTCATAAATAACTTTGTCGTAAATTTCATCTGCAAATAAAATCAGGTCATATTTTTTTGCAAGGGCAACAATTTGTTCCAGTACATGACGTGGGTAAACTGCACCTGTTGGATTATTCGGATTGATAATTACAATACCACGGGTATTTGGCGTGATTTTACTTTCCATATCCGCAATGTCAGGATACCAGTAGTTTTCTTCATCACATTTATAATGAATTGCAGTACCACCAGACAGGTTTACCGCAGCTGTCCATAGTGGATAATCCGGCATTGGAACCAGCATTTCATCACCATCGTCCAGCAAGCCTTGCATGGCCATCACGATCAGTTCAGACACACCATTGCCGATATACACATCATTCACGTGCATATTCATAATGCCTTTTTGCTGGTAATACTGACAAATTGCTTTACGTGCAGGGAAAATCCCTTTCGAGTCTGTATATCCTACGGCATTGGGTAAGTTTAAAGCGACATCATTAATAATTTCTTGTGGCGCTTCAAAGCCAAATGGGGCGGGATTACCGATATTAAGTTTAATAATTTTATGACCGGCTTCTTCCATTTCATTGGCCGCTCGTAACACAGGTCCGCGAATGTCGTAGCAAACATGCTCGAGCTTAGACGATTTCTTAATTTCGCGAGGCGTAGTGTTACCTAAAACGGACATATTTCCATCCAACTATATAAGGGTTTGAAAAAATAGATTACTGAAATATCACAATCTATATTGAAATTTAGCTAGATATTTTCTTGGCTCTAGCGTAAATATGAAGTACTGAAGCATGACACTGAACGTCAAAGATTTAAAGGAGTTAGTGATGGGAAAACTCAATAAAACAGACCGAGAATGGCAAAGAGAGTTATCACCAGACGAATTTCGCGTTACGCGACAAAAGGGGACCGAACCAGCATTTACAGGAAAATACTGGAATACCAAGCAAGCTGGAACGTATATTTGTCGCTGCTGCGGCACCGAACTGTTCTCCTCAGACACAAAATACGACAGTGGTTGTGGCTGGCCAAGTTTTTATAAGCCGATTGCCAGTGGTGCAATTGATGAAAATCAGGATACGACGCATGGTATGGTGAGAACCGAAATTGTTTGTCATCATTGTGACGCACATTTAGGGCATGTTTTTGAAGATGGTCCACAGCCAACCGGGTTGCGCTATTGCGTAAATTCAGCTTCATTAGAATTAAAAACACAAGAAAAAAATGACGAGGAAACATATCCATGACCAGCATTTATCAGTTTGAAGCTGAGTTGTTAGATGGAAAAAATAAATCATTTGCCGATTATGAAGGCAAGGTTTTATTGATTGTAAATACTGCCAGTAAATGCGGTTTTACCCCCCAGTTTGCAGGTCTTGAAAAGTTGTATGAAAAGTACAAGGATAAAGACTTCGAAGTTTTGGGATTCCCTTGTAACCAGTTTGGTGGGCAAGATCCGGGTTCTAATGATCAGATTGGTGCCTATTGTCAAAAAAATTATGGCGTCACCTTTCCTATGTTTTCCAAGGTTGATGTTAAGGGTCCAGAAGCTCATATTTTATTCCGTTATTTGACCAATAACAGCAAAGGAATTCTCGGTAATGGGATCAAATGGAATTTCACCAAGTTCTTGATTGGTAAAGATGGCAAAGTGTTAAATCGTTTTGCGCCAACGACAAAACCTGAAGATCTGGAAAGTGAAGTAGAAGCGGCACTTACCAAGTAATCTTTTCTGATCTGGAAAAATTAAGGGCAATCCACGGATTGCCCTTAATTTTTTGGTTTTGATTGGCGTATCAAGCACAGTATTTGTAAATGATCAATAAAATTATGCATTGTTGCAAAACTTAACCACGCCACAAAAAAGTATGTGCTACCCGTATTGGATTATAAAATTGATCCGAAACTGCTGAATAGCTAAATAATAGTTATCAGGGTCAACCGGTTAATTGCGGCCAAGTTTAATTTTAAGATAACAGCGTTTAAGGTTATTCAATCTCCGGTAAAAGTGAAAATAACCGTGATTGCAAGTAGCGGAATGATTGCCAAAGTTGAGATATTGAAAAGTACAGTCTTAAAATTATGAGATACTAAAGTTGTTGATGCTGTAATGCAGGCAAAACTTGAATCTATTGCCATGGTTGATCCAAATATTACTTATAGCTTGTATTCATAAGCTGGAAATAAATAATCCACTGTAGAAACAGTGGATTATTTTCAATTTGGTTATTGTTTAAATTAGAGAATGGCTTTTAGTCGCTGAATGGCTTCTTCACATTGGGCAATATCTGTAACCAAGGCTAAACGTACGTGATTTTCACCCGGATTGCCTTGTTCGGTATCACGAGACAAGTAGCGTCCAGGAAGCACTTTAATATGTGCTTTTTCCATTAGCATTTTGGCAAAAGCTTCATCATTGTCGACTTTTAACCAGTAATAAAAACCTGCATCCGGTTTTTTAAGCGGCAATAAGTGCCCGAGCTCTTTCTGAAACAGTTCAAACTTGGCACGATACAGCTTGCGGTTTTCTTCCACATGCGCTTCATCATCCCAAGCCGCAATTGATGCCAGTTGATGCTGAACCGGCATTGCTGCACCGTGATAGGTACGGTATTGCAAATACGGTTTAAGCAGGTTTGCATCACCCGCTACAAAACCTGAACGCATGCCCGGTAAGTTTGACCGTTTAGAAAGTGAATGGAATACCACGCAGTTCTTGTAGTCGTCACGTCCGATTTCAGCGCAAACTTCAAGCAAACCTATCGGAGCTTCCTCAAACCAGAGTTCTGAATAACATTCATCAGAGGCAATCACAAAGTTATATTTGTCTGAAAGTTCAATCAATTTTTTGAATTGGCCTTTGGACAATACAGCTCCGGTTGGATTGCCCGGTGTGCAGACAAAGAGCAATGCTGTTTTTTCCCAGACTTCCGCTGGCACCGCATCAAAATCGCCGAGGTAATTATTTTCTTCGGTGCAGTTAATGAAATACGGGTTTGCCCCGGCGAGTAAAGTCGCACCTTCATAAATTTGATAAAAAGGATTGGGCATTACTACATAAGGTACATCTTCACGGTTCACCAAAGCTTGAACAAAAGAGAAAATGGCTTCACGTGTTCCTGAAACAGGAAGAACATTGCTTTCCGCACTAATACTGTTGAGCTTAAAACGACGAGTCAGCCAGGTAGCAATGCTTTGACGTAGCTCTGGCAGGCCTTTACTGTTGGGGTAAGTCGATAAATGCTTAAAGTTGTCAATAATTGCCTGTTTTACAAACTCTGGCGCAGGATGCTTCGGTTCACCAATCGATAATGGAATGAGTGGTAAATCTGCAGCTTTTATATCCTGAAAAAGTTTATTTAACTTTTCAAAAGGATAGGGGTGCAATAATGACAAACTTGAGTTCATGAAATCGATACCGCTTAATTTAAGTTAATGTTGGCCAGAGACTTGATTCGAAGCTTCATCCAGTGCTGATTTTAGTTGGACAGCAAAAATTTTAGCTTCTGAATCGGACATCGGAATGCCATCTTTTTTAGTGACAAAGAAAATATCTTCTGCGCGTTCACCCAGCGTTGCAATTCTAGCAGAGTGAATATCCAAACCTTGCATCATAAATAAACCGCCTACTTTAGCCAGTAAACCTGGATGGTCAAGTGTTGCTATTTCGACCATGTTTTGCTGTAACGCAGCATTTAAGGTGATATCGACAGTATTTTCAATATCAAAATGGCGTAATTGACGTGGGATACGACGTTGCATTAAATCTGGATATTTGTCCGATTGACTGAGTGCTTTGACTAAAGCTTCAATCACGGTTTCTTCGCGTTCCGGGTCAGTCAGCAAGGTGCCAAAACGGTCAAGCACTACATAGGTATCCAGACTAAATGCAGTAGAGGCGGTAATAATTCGCGCATCTTGCACGTCCAGATTCATCCGGTCAAATACAGCAACGGTAGTGGCAAATAAATTGGGCTGATCTTGCGTGTAAATAAAGATCTGCACCGCATCTTGGGCAAATTGACGATGGGCACGCATTAACACCAAAGGTTCAGTGTTGTTGCCATGTTGCAAGATGGCACGGGTATGCCAGGCAATTTCATCAGCCGATTCTTTAATGAAATATTCATCGCCCAGTTCCTGCCAAACCGTTTCTACATCATAGAGAGAAAAATCATTGACCAGCAGTTCACTTGCTGCAAACTTGGTGTCTTCAATCAGCATTTGATAATCGACAGGACGCCCAAGACCGCTTCTAATCACATCACGGGCATGGGTGTAAAGCTGACGCATTAGCGATGAACGCCATGTATTCCAAAGTTTAGGATTAGTCGCGTTAATATCTGCCACGGTCAATGTGTATAGGTAATCCAGATGCTCCATATCACCAAGTTTTTCAGCAAACGCTTGAACCACGTCTGGATCGGAAATATCTTTCTTCTGCGCCGTCATGGACATCAGTAAATGACTTTGAATCAGCCATGCAACCAGATTACATTCACGCTCGGTAAAGCCATGTTTGCGACAGAACTTGATGGCATCTTCGGCCCCCAGTTCACTGTGATCACCGCCACGACCTTTGGCAATGTCATGGAATAAAGCGGCTAAATAGACAATATCGCGACGTGCCAGACGTTGGAACACTGAACTGACCACCGGGAAATCTTTGGCAAATGCCGGTTCTTTAAAGCGGTTTAAATTACGAAGCAATAACAGTGTGTGTGCATCTACAGTATAAATGTGGAACAGGTCATATTGCATCAGCCCCATAATCTGACCAAATGCAGGAATATAATTGCCTAAAACACTGTATCGCTTCATCGCAACCAAAGTGTCATAAAGACGATGCGGTGAACGGATAATGGCCATAAATAAGGCTTGATGTTGAGGATTGTCCCGATAGTTTTGATCAATGCGTTTTGCAGCAAGGATAAGCAGACGCAAGGTACGTGCGCGAATGCCTTCAATTTCAGGGCGATTGGCCAATAAATAGAAAATTTCTAGAATTGCGCTGGGGCGTTCCGAGAAAATTTTGTGATGCTGTACCGCAAGTTTGCCATCTACCAGTTTGAAGTTTTCATTAATTTCTTCAATTTTGCGTTCATAGTTGGGCAAACGTGGGGTAATTACCGATTCATTAAAATAAGCCAGTAGCATTTCATTGAGTGTTGAGACTTGCTGCGCGCTACGATAATAACGCTTCATGAATTGTTCGATTGGATAATTAGGTGGTTGATGTTCTTCACGGGTGTAGCCAAACAGGGCTGCAATATCACGTTGGTAATCAAACAACAGACGGTTTTCATCACGCTTGGTTAAGCGGTGTAAATGATGGCGGATTTCCCACAAAAAACTTTCTGATTCTTCTAAAACGCCCAGTTCAAAATCGGAAATAAAACCTAAATGTACCAGGTCATAAATGCGATTAACGCGGAAATGGCGTTTTGCAATCCAGCCAATTTGATTAATATCGCGAATACCCCCCGGGGCATTTTTAATATCCGGTTCTAGATTACTCTCGGTATTGTTGTGTTGGGCATGACGTCGTGCCTGCTCATCCATTTTGGCATCAAAAAAGGTTTTATCTGTCCAGGTTTGTGACACGATGCGACGTGGCCATTTGGCCAAATGCTGATTGCCAATAATCAAGCGTGACTCAATCAGGGCAGTGGCTACGGTTAAATCATTGGTGGCTTGTTCAACACAGTGGGAAATGGTGCGTACGCTGATACCAGGTTTGAAATTACCGACATCCCAAAGGGATGAGATAAAGGTTGAAATCAATTTTTCCTGATCGGGGCTGATTTCATCTTCGGATAAAATCATGATGTCGACATCGGAATACGGCAACATTTCCCGGCGACCATAACCACCAACGGCAAATAAACCCAGATCGGTCTGATCCAATTCGGCATGTTTCCAGAGAAATTCTAAGGCTTCATCAATCAGGTTTGATCGGGTTAGAATCACTTCACGAATTGACTGCCCATTTTCAAAACCTTCCTGTAGCTGCTTTTCCACATCGGTGCGCCATTGATTAAGCGCTTGAATGTCGTGGTTACTTTTAACGTAATTTAATAGCGGAGAGGTATTGATCATGAACAGGAATCCGTAAATAAGGTGATACGTTTAGTTTTGCTCAACAATGACTTGAGTCGCTGTATGCAATGCAAGTTCACGTGCTTGATCGGTTGTTTCGGCACGTGCCGTTGCCACACCCATGCGACGACGTTTGAAACCTTCGGGTTTACCAAAAAGGCGTAAATCGGTGTGTGGATTAGACAAAGCAAGATTTAAGCCAGAAAAAGACAGATTGCTATCATCAACGCCTGCATAAATAACTGCACTTGCTGCAACGCTATGGCGTGTTGTATTCACAGGCAGGCCTAAAATGGCACGCGCATGCAGTTCAAATTCACTCTGGAATTGCGATGCAAGTGTCACAAGGCCCGTGTCATGCGGGCGTGGTGATACTTCACTAAACCATACTTTATCGCCTTTGACAAACAGTTCGACTCCGAAAATACCGCAACCGCCCAAGGCTGTTGTGACTTTATGCGCAATCCGTTTTGATTCTTGCAATGCGGCAGGTGTCATGGCTTGAGGCTGCCAGCTTTCGACATAATCGCCAGCATCTTGACGGTGTCCGATCGGGTCGCAGTATTGAGTTTCGATTTCACCCGTTTCTGCATTTTTAGCCCGAACGGTAAGCAAGGTAATTTCAAAGTCGAAATCAATTTGTGATTCTACAATCACTTTACCTTGATTTACACGACCGCCAGTTTGGGCATATTCCCAAGCAGCATCGACTTCATCAAAATTTTTGACTCGTGATTGTCCTTTACCTGAAGAGGACATCACCGGTTTGACAAAGTTCGGATAGCCAATATCATCACAAGCCGCGCGGAAAGATTCTAAGGAGTCGGCAAAACGATAAGCTGAAGTCGGCAAGCCAAGTTCTTCAGCCGCCAAACGGCGGATACCTTCACGGTTCATGGTCAGGTTAACTGCTTTGGCTGAAGGAATAACAGCCGCAATATTTTGTTGTTCGATATCGACTAAAACTTCAGTCGCAATGGCTTCAATTTCAGGAATAATTAAATTAGGTTTAACCTGTTCGATAAGTTGTTTGAGTTGTTCAGCATCTGCCATATTTAAAGTATAAGCATAATGTGCAACTTGCATGGCTGGTGCATGATCATAACGGTCTGCTGCATGGACTTCCACACCAAGACGTTGTAGCGAAATCACCACTTCTTTACCCAACTCTCCTGAACCTAATAGCAAAACTTTAAAGGCAGAAGCTTGAAGGGGAGTACCAATAGTCACGCTCATGTAAATCATCTACGCTTGATTTTATGGGCTTTTAGCATAGCAGAACTGTGTGGTGTGTTAAGCCCGGATTGACATAAAATAATGATATTGTCTAACAATTTTCTTTATAAAGTTGTTTAAAAAATCTCCCTAAATTCTTCCTTAAAAAAGAAGGAACTTGATAGGACATTTAGATATCTAGGGCTTAGAAGGAAAAAGGCAGGTAGGTATAAATCAGGCCATAGGTCACGGCTGCGGTTAAAGTCGCAGGAACAATTTGCTTAAACTTAAAATACAGTCCGGCTAAGGTTAAAAAACCCACCAGCATGGCGAAGCTTTTATTTGGAGTTTCCATCAGTGCGGGGAGGGTGGCGACCACCAGCATGGAATTAATCGCAGCAATCCCGATACTGCCTAAAGCAATTTTGATCCAGACCGAGCCACGCTTTTGTGAGTTCTGCTGATGTTTTTGAATGACATAAAAAGGACCAAAACGCGATGCAAAATTGGCAATGCCAACAATAATGCCCACCAGAATAATCTCAAGATTCATGCGCTTCTCCAAATTCATCATCGTGTTGTTTTAAAACATAGTGTTTAAATAAACCGGCTAAAATACCGGATAAGATTCCAATAAAAATCGCAGCCGATAAATTAATGAAATAGCAGGCGATAGCGGAAACAATTAAGCAGACCGCGACAATAAAAGTGTGTTTCTTTTCAAAGGCGGCAAGCAGGAAACTTAAGAACAGTGCCGGAAGCAGGAAATCCAGCGCGGCTTGCAAAAATTGCGGTAAGTGACTGACCTGGTCTGCAAATAAGCCCCCCAAGAATGAACCTAAAGCCCATGATAACCAGCTGAACAGGCTTACACCCAACATCCATGACTCAGACCATTCCTGTCGATGTTGCGACAGCTTGATCATCCCTGAAGCAAACACTTCATCGGTTAAGCCCCAAGCCCAAAAGGCTGTCTTTTTTAGGTTTAATTTATCTTGAATCAGGTTTTGCAATGCAGGGCCATAGAGCAGGTGACGAATGTCTAAAGCAATCACGGTGAGCGCTGTCATCCAGATAGATGTACCACTACCCAGTAAAGCCACCACTAAAAATTGACTGGCACCGGCATACATGGAGCAAGATAAAAACAGCGCTTCCCAAGGGGTAAAGCCAAATTGTGTCGCAGAAACACCGAAAGCAAAAGACACAGGAAGATAAGTAAAAATAATGGCTTGACTATCTTTAGCGCCTTGCCAAAAGCCGGCAGGTTGTACTGGAAGGGTTTTGTGCTCAGACACGACACACCTAAGGAGAGTTAGACAAAGAGGGTAAAATGTTGATTGAGTATTCTATCCGAATTCACTAGCATAGTGCCGAAATGTTTGTATAGGCAGCTGATATGTTTGCGTTCCAATCACGAGCAATAGTGATGATTTCTGTGCTGTGCAGTATTTTTGCATTACAGGGTTGTGGTAACTCATCTGAAGAACCGAAACACAAAGTTGAAATTAAGGCTGCACCCAAGCTTAACAATGATGCGACCAGCTATGCCAATGAAGCCTGGAAATTCATCAATCAAGTTGATGGCCTGGTGTATGCAAAACAGCTGGATGTGCTTGAAGAACAGGTACGTAAACCTGCCCGCAAGTTAAGTACCGATTGGCGCATTAATGTCAAAATGACCGATTCAGTCACCGAAGGGAAATATGCACTATGTCGTAAAGCGTTGACCAGTCTGGAAATATGGGCGCGTGAAACGATGGATCAATCAAGTTCAGTTGTACAAAAGCAGATAGATTACGAACGAGATAAAGCACAGTGTAAGGATGCAATTGATAATCCTGCGCTGGGAAATACTGATCCGAAAAAGAAAGGCGTTTAAGAAAGATAAAGCGAGGCGAATGCCTCGCTTTTTTTACCCAAATTTTTAAAGTGTATTTTAGTTATAGTTAAAAAAATCAATAAGAGCTTAGAGCGATAACTTGATAAATATATAGAATTATCATAATGCGATAATAAGTGTATAATAAAACATGTTCACGTTGTTATTGCTTTGATAAAAATCTAAATAACATCCATATAGTAAATAAACAGGAAAGAAAAATATGTTGAATAAAGTGTTTTTATCAATAAGTTTAACGTTCGCAGTAAGTATTTTTAGCAGTATGGTATCTGCGTCTGAACAAGTTGATGCGATTCAATTTTCATCAAATAGCGAACAGGAAGTTGCGCCATGTACAAATGGTTTTGATGATGTAAATGTGTGCCAGTTACGTTCGTAATCGCTGAATATATAAATAATAAATCTAAAACTGATAGAAGCCTGATGAGACCTGCATAAGATAAATACTGTAACGGTATGACATCTGAATGATTTAGCTCTTATTTATATTTTGTTATTCAAAAGCTTGAAGATGCATGTGCGATTCGATGCAATTCAGCCAGATCTAAAATTTCGATTTTCCGAAAAGAAAGCCGCAAAATACTCTGCTTCTCTAAGGCTTGCAGTTCCTGGTTTACGGTTTGTCGGGAACAGGTCAGCATTTGTGCCAATTGTTCCTGCGACAAATGAATGGTGTGTGTTTCAATCACCAAATGATTGCCATAGCCATTCAATATAAACATTAAACGCTGTGCTAAACGTTGGGTGAGGCTTTGCGTCTGAATTGCAATCAGTTCTAAAAAAGCAAAACGTAACTTTTGACTGGTCAATTGTGCAATGTGATACCAAAAAACAGGACGTGCTGCGAGTAGCTTTTGAATGGCTGTACTTGGAATATGCAGGATCATACTTTTTTGAATCGCAATAGCATCATGCGAGCGAGGCTGAACATCTACCAGTGATATTTCACCAAACCACATAATCGGTTCCACTATCGCCGCTACGGATTCTTTGCCTTCAATATCGATATAGCCTAAGCGAACCGCGCCTTCTAAAACAGCATAGATGCCATTGAATAAATCCCCTGAATAGAAGATAGCTTGTTCTTTGACAAAATGTTGTTGTACAGCATGCTCCACAATAAATTTTTTGAACACTGAAGGTAATTGTGAAAACCAAGCATTCTGTTCTAAATGAGCAAGATAAATCGGCTCGAGCACTTTAATTCCTTTTTTAATGTGAGTTGTCATTTGGCCGACAACTTGGTCTTGGGTTTTTTTATATAGTCAAAGAATAAGTGTAGCAAGGAAGAATAATATGACCAAATTAGAACAGCTATTAAGCCAATATGCAGCCTATCATCTAGATCACAAAAATATTTTGACCCATTTTGTGGGTATTCCTTTCATTGTCTTTGCGATTCTGTGTTTAACCGCAAGAGCAGGGATGATGCTGGCAGGAATGGAAATCACCTTGGCATTAGTGCTGATTGCAGTCACCAGTATTTACTATTTTAGCCTCGACCGAATTTTTGCTTTAATCATGTTGATCGTTCTGATTGCTGCCTATCCCTTGGCTTTGAAAGTTGCCTACTTAGAACTCGCAGTTTGGTTAAGCTTAAGTATTGGCATCTTCGTAGTCGGTTGGGTATTTCAGTTTGTGGGACATTTTTATGAGAAGAAAAAGCCTGCTTTTACCGATGATATTATTGGTTTAGCGATTGGACCATTATTTGTGTTGGCAGAAATCGTGTTCATGCTCGGTTTTCGTAAGGAATTAGAGCAGGGTATGCTTGATCATGCGCGTATATTACGTGCAGAAATGGACGGAAAAACTGTGAATATCACTTAGCCTGCATAACAGTATATAAAAAAGCCGGTTTATTTGAACCGGTTTTTTTATATACTGTTATGAGGGGGATATTTAAGGTTGGGGTGCCTGTTTTTCCGGGGTTTTGTTATCGTTCATATTTTCATGCATATTGGTTTGAGGTGCTGTAGTGGCAGGGGCGGAAGTTGCAGACTTTTTATCCATTTTCATCATATTCTGATCTGATTTCATCATTTGAGGCTCTGCTTTTTTCATATGATTTGCTTTATTTTTTGGTATATGGGTAGTTGCTACACATTTACCGCCTTTGTGATTTGGACCTGTACCTCCCATCATTGTTGTGCCTTTAGGACAAGCAAATGCAGTCGCACTAAGCATAGTGAAGATAGCTGCCGTAAAAATTGTGCTGAGTTTTTTCATTTTCATTATTCTAAAATAAAGGCATTAGTGCCTATAGATAAATTAGGCAAATTTGATCAGGGATTGAGTTGTAACATGGTTGCGGAACAGCAAAATTCTAGGATGAAATTGTCGGCATAGTTTTAGTTTTAAGCAAAAATTAAGCTTATGCTGGATCAAATTAAGTTGAAAGAAAATAAAGAATTGCGCTTATCTAAAATAGCCTAAGATATTAGGCATTAAAACTACCGATAGTGAAAACTATATCTAATGCAAAATGATAACGTAACAGATCAATTCTGAAAGTTAAATCAATGAAAGTGGGAAAGTTCGGACGTTTTTATAAACCATCTTCCGAAGCTCCCTGAACTTTAAATCTACCGTCATATTTAGCCGAAAAAAGGGGGAATGTTTTAATGTTCGGATTAAAGCTGCATGTTATAAGTGCTTAAAGCTGTATTTTGAGTTAATTTTAACAATCTAAGACAATAAAAAAGCCAGCGTAGCGCTGGCTTTTTTGCGCTCGGATTAGACGTTAAAACGGAAGTGTAAAACATCACCATCTTGTACGATGTAAGTTTTACCTTCTAAACGCCATTTGCCTGCTTCTTTCGCACCAGCTTCGCCGTTGTATTGAATGAAGTCATCATAAGCAATACATTCAGCGCGGATAAAACCTTTTTCAAAGTCAGTGTGAATCACACCAGCCGCTTGAGGTGCAGTTGCTCCAATTTTAACCGTCCAAGCGCGAACTTCTTGTACACCGGCGGTAAAGTAAGTTTGCAAGCCAAGCAGTGAATAACCTGCACGGATGACCGCGTTCAAACCCGGTTCTGCCATGCCCATTGCTTCTAGGAATTCAGCACGGTCTTCATCTTCAAGCAAAGAAATTTCTGCTTCAATCTGGTTGCACAGTGGAACCACAATCGCATTTTCTTCCGCAGCCAATTTTTTAACTGCATCTAAATGTGGATTGTTTTCAAAGCCATCTTCAGCCACGTTGGCAATGTACATGGTTGGTTTTAAAGTCATTAAACCAAAACCACGCACCAGTTTACGTTCATCATCATCAAGGTCAGCTGCGCGAGCCGGTTTACCTTCATCAAGTAATGGCTGGATTTTTTCCAAAATTGCTTTAACGGCAATCGCTTCTTTGTCGCCACTTTTTGCAGATTTTGTTAGACGAGTGATGGCTTTAGCAACAGCTTCAAGGTCAGCCAGCGCAAGTTCAGTGTTGATTGTTGCGATGTCATCAAGCGGATCAATTTTACCATTCACGTGAATCACGTTTTCATCTTCAAAACAACGAACCACATGGGCAATGGCATCGGTTTCACGGATGTTGGCCAAGAACTGGTTACCCAAACCTTCACCTTTAGATGCACCAGCAACTAAACCCGCAATATCAACAAACTCCATTGCAGTTGGAACAACACGTTGTGGTTTAACGATTTCCGCAAGTTTGTCCATACGTAGGTCAGGCACAGGAACAATACCGGTGTTTGGTTCAATGGTGCAGAAGGGGAAGTTTTCTGCAGCAATCGCAGCTTTAGTCAATGCATTGAAAAGTGTAGATTTACCCACGTTCGGCAAGCCGACAATACCGCAATTAAAACCCATGAAATGACTCACAAAGTATTATTTAAAAATTGTGGCTGATTTTACATGAAAGCCAGCACAAAGTCAGGTCATGGCTTTCATGTTTATTGAAAACAACTGAAATGTATATCCTTTAAATTTTACGTTTATCAAGTTGGTTGGCAAGGGTGTCTCCAGTCGCCTGAATCAACATGACGAAAACAATACTCCCAGACGATTGATGATTGATCACCAGATCTTATATGACCTTTTGAAGGCAGGGGTTTAATCGCAAACCAGTGGGCAAACTGCAACTTAGTATGTTGCATTAATTGCATTCTGGTCATTTTCAACTATATGAACATTGTCAGAAGTTAAATGTGACATAACGACAGCTTAAATAGATATCAAAATGCTACAAGTAATTAGATTCAAGAGTAAGCAAGTGCTTTTGCAAAACTTATGAGAAATCATGTTTATGATAAAAAATGAATGATTAAACTGTTTAACAATCAGAATGATTTGAATTTATGGCGCTTTTTATTTAAACAATGATTTATTGGTTTAGCCGCTTTAAAGATAATCAAGATAAAAAATGTATAAAAATAAATGATCTAGCATTGAACATCCGGCAATTATTTTGAATTAAAAGTATATTGTATTTCTAAGGCAGGGTGACTAAAGTATCCGAATGATTTGATGGTTTTGATTTAAGCAAAACTAAAAAAATAACTGCGGAGATTTTATGCGAACCTTATACCAGTTTCCTTTGTCTCATTTTTGTGAGAAAGCTCGCTGGTTGCTCGATCATAAAGAATTGGATTATGTTGCCCATAATATGATCCCCGGTGTGCATCGTGCATTTGCACAATTAAAAACAGGGCAAAATCGTTTACCCATTTTACGTGACCAAAACCGCTGGATTGCTGATTCGACTGAAATTGCATTGTATTTAGATGAAGTTTACCCAGAACATTCTTTGCTACGTGCTGATTTACAACAGCGTGAACTGGCTTTAGAAATTAATCAGCAAGCTACAGAATTGGGTATGCATGTGCGTCGCTGGGGCTTGGCGCATACTTTGACTGAAAGTGAAGAATCTCTCGATATTCTGATTGGTGAAAAAGGCTATTTACGCCAATTTGAAAAATATTCAAAACCGATTATCAAAGCATTGCTTTCAAAAGGTTATCAACTGAATGCGGATAAAGTGGCTGAGTCTAAACAACAAATAGATACTCTAGTCGAGCTTTTGAATCAGCGCTTAATTGAAAATCATGGACGTTATTTTGTGGGTGAACGATTAGGCTTGGCTGATATTGCTGTCTGTTCAATGCTGGCTCCACTTTTGGAAATTCCCGGTACGCCGTGGGAAAAAGAACATGTTGAGGTACTGTCTGAAGAATTTAAAAAATATAAAGAGACGTTAACTGAATTACCCTTAGGGCAATATGTACTGCGGATTTATCAAACCGAACGCAATGCCCGCGTGGATTGGCGTGGGATCTAAAGATAATTTATAAAAATACGCGCTCCATAATGCATATTTTTTGCTCACTCAATGACTTACCAAAAAAAGACTTAATCCAATACAATCGCTGCTCGAGTTCTAAACTTGGCATTGATGTCGTTAGCATGTTACATCGTGAATCGCTAGCGTGCTGCTACTGATACCTAAAATGTCGTGAATCGAATCTGTGACATCCGTGGCAATATTGCCTAAATTGATATTGCCTAAACTGCTGTTAGCTACACATAAATCTTTACGTTCAGCTAGTTCAAGCGATGAACTCATCCAATACATTGGTAATTTGAAGAAGATTAAAACCACCACCATTCGACTGAATCTACTGTACTGATCAAGTTTTAAAGTACTGAGCTTTCAAAATCTTATTTTGAATTAAACATTTTTTTTGGAAAATATTTTCAGAATATTAAAACTTTATGGAAATAAACAATTGTTGTATAACTTAGAGAGCGCAATTTTTTGCGCATCTATTGATTGTTGAGAAAGAGTATAAAAATGGAACTGGATCGTTTTGATAAACAAATCCTAGAAATTTTGAATCAGGAAGATGCGAATTTAAATGAACTTTCAGAACGAATAAATCTTTCTGTGAGTTCTGTACATCGACGCATTAAGCATTTGATTGAAGCCAATATCATGACGCATTTAAAGCGTGATATAAATTATGCCAAATTGGGTTTTAGCCTGCATGTTTTATTGCAAGTGTCTTTAAATAAACATGATACCGATACTTTCGCGAAGTTTTTAGAAGAACTGGAAAGTATTCCGGAAGTGATTAATGCCTTTTTAGTGACAGGTCAATCTGCCGATTTTATTGTTGAAGTGGTCGCAAAAGATATGGAAAATTATAGTGAAATTCTTCTAAAGCGTATCGGTAAAATTGAGCATGTTGTGGCACTGCATTCGAGCTTTGTCATTAAAGAATATAACGTGTTGAACTGTAGTGGCTTACTCAGTCGGGTGTAATCGCTTTTATTTAATCTATCACTTTAAAAATTGATCCTCTGATTCATCTCTGGTTATAAAGGTCATAAAAAACGCACTTATTCGTGCGTTTTTTATGACAGATTTAAAACTGGTTATGCAATTAAGCATCCAACTGTTCTAAAACTTCATCTGAAAATTCTACGTTGGTATAAACGTTTTGAACATCATCAAGATCTTCAAACATATCGATCATTTTCAGAATCATTTTGGCTTGATCGACGTCGGTAATTTCTGCTTTAGTGGATGGACTCATCACAACTTCAGCATTGTCAGATTTTAAACCTACAGCAGATAACGCATCCTGTACATCACCAAATGATTCAGGTGTGGTGATGACTAAAATTTCATCTTCACTCACTTCAATATCTTCAGCGCCCGCTTCTAAAGCCACGTCCATGATTTTATCTTCTAAAGAAACATCCTCAAAAGTAATTTCACCTCGTTTGGTAAACAGGTAAGCTACTGAACCAGCTGTACCTAAGTTACCATTGGTTTTAGAGAAGCAATGACGAACGTCAGGTACAGTACGGTTCAAATTGTCTGTCATGGTTTCGACCAGAACCGCTACGCCACCAACGCCATAACCTTCGTAAGTGACTTCTTTTAAATCATCGTTATCTTCACCACCGGCACCCCGTTGAATAGCACGGTTGATCACATCACGTGTCATATTTACAGACAGTGCTTTTTCGACAACAGCACGTAGACGCGGGTTACTTCCCACATCTGGGCCACCGAGTTTTGCAGCTGTGGTTAATTCACGAATGTATTTGGTAAAAACTTTACCACGGCTCGCATCTTGTCTTGCTTTGCGATGCTTGATATTGGCCCACTTGGAATGACCCGCCATGTGAAATATGCTCCTTGTAGATTGGCTTTATGCCTAATCGAATGTACTAAATTCTACCATAAGCCCTTTTTTCTTAGAAAGGGCTGGCTTTTAAGTTTTTATACAAATACCCGTCAGTTTTTAGGTTCTGGAATAACAATATCCAAATCAACCTTATCTTTATAAAGTTGTTTAAGCAAAGCTAAGTCATGATTGATTTCAGTCGGGTAGATTTTTCCTAAAATGCCGCCTTGCTTAGTAGTTGAATTGGCATACATTAAAACGATAGGAACACCTGCGGCCTTGGCAATATGCCAAAATCCGGTACGAATCGGTCTTCTGGTTTCACCCGGTTTTGCACGCGTGGCTTCAGGTGCAATCACAAGATTAAATTTTTCATTTTGCTGAAAATGCTCCACCATAACCGACACGATATCTTTATTAGATTTACGATCGACTGCTATACCACCAATGGCTTCTAATAACGGTTTCATCGGACCCTTAAATAATTCTTTTTTAATCAGGGTATGAATTTTCATATCAAAAATTTGGAACAGGGCAAGGGAAAGAACTGCATCCATCATTGAAGTATGTTCAAAGCCAACAACGACTTGTTTATTCTCAAGTACATCGGGTTCAACATGATAGGTCCATCCTGCAAGTTTAAATGCAGATTCACCAATAAATTTTTTTAACATAGGAAGAAATTAGGCAATCCGAAAGTTAGCTAATTTCTGCTTGTTCTTATTTATAGTCAAGAGGGTATGTGTTTAAAGTGAACAAATAAATACAGAGGGATATCGTTTTAAAAATAGCTGTATTAATTGTTTTTATATATAAATAGACTTTAATAAATATTTTAAATCTATTACTTAATATTAATTAAGTCTTAATAATGACTTGAAATGACTATTCAGATCAAAAAATAACTATTAGACTTTTGTCGAAGATAAAAGTTTCTGAACAAATTGTTCAACTTCGCTTTTGTTTAATAAGGATTGAAAAGAATGATGTATTTTTCGACTTTTTTATTGGCGTTTGGGTTGTTTACCCTCGTTATTGTTTGGTCTTTGATCGAAATTCTCTTGGAATCCCGAAAAGAGCGTAGTTTTGGTTCTTAAGCAGGTGGCTAACCTAACCGTTATAAAAATTAATTTCTCTTTTTATTTTGTGAATAAATACTGAAAATAAAGGCTAAGTAATTAAATTAAGACCTTTTGAGTATAATAAATTCATCATTCTTTTATCATGTAGTGTTGAGTGTTAAAATTGCCTGAGTGGTATAGCCTATGTTTTTATTATCTGGATTTATTTTTTAAAATAAAAAGTATGGTCGCCTCATTTTATCAATCACAAGTTTTTTTAAATATAAGTTATAAATAAATGATTAACAGAATTGTTGTGTTACTGTGCAATTAAAAGCGGAAATGCTTGTTTTTGAAAAATCTTCGTTTGTATTGTCTCGCCTGAACTTGTTGATATATAACAAATTCAGCTTATAAGGGCTTATAGATCATTTAATTAGAACAACGGACTGATAATTTAAATTCTCCTGCAAAATTCGAAACTCCTCATAATATTTCACAATACTACACCTCCAATTAAATCCTTAAAACCTCATATTTACAGCATATTGCAATATACAAATCATTATGGCGATCGATTGAAATACTTCTATCCTCTACCAATCAAATATAGTCTGCTAGGCCTTATAGGCTGAATTAGATTTTCAAGAGTTCCGTTGGTACGGAATACCTGATAGGCAGGCAGATTATCGCCACACTGTACGAGTTATCACAGCAGTGACTGCAACGAAGATAAGCGAGGCTTAAGAAAAGGCCCTCAACTGAGGGCGGCTTTTCTTATTTACGTTACTTTTATTGCTTAATGTTTATGTCCATCATCCACTTCAATCACTATTTCATTTTTGGCTTTGGCTGTTCCTTTTAAATCATCGTAAACTACTTTTCCGTGAAACACTGTCATCAATACTTGGGAATCCTCAAGCTTATCTGCTTGAAGTTTAAATAGATCCTGATCCATTACTACCAGGTCGGCAGCTTTACCCACCTCAATTGAGCCTGTTTCTTTTTCTGCAAAAATCGCTTCAGCACCTTGGATTGTATGACTGTTTAACATTACATTTAAGGGAACACCTGATTTTACTCCACCTGCAATTCTAGTCATCGGGAAGAATTCACGTACAGGATAATCGCTTGAAGAGTTGACCAAGACACCTGCATCAAAAAATGCTTTAGGCAATGGATGACCATCTGCGCGAATATTCAAAGCTTTAAAACGTGGAATAGTTGGAATAGCTTCATCACTCACATGCGTAATCATATGGCGTGCGTCACGTGGACCATTTTGTTGAAGTGCGTATTCAAACGCATCCAGCATTAAATTGTAGGTGCGAGTTGGGCCAATATTATGAATATAAACTCGGAATTTTTCTCGATCGAGTTCAGCCACTGTTTTTTTCAAGACTTCCTGATCCCAGACTACTGAACCATAAGTGCTGCTTGCCCCAGTTCCGAAAATTTTAATTGAATCCGTTTTAAAGAATTTTCCTTTATATTTAGCGCGACGTTCAATAAAACCAGGGATCTGCTCAGTCCCTCGATTTTCATCGGCCCATTGTAAAAGGTCATAACGGACAGTCAGTTTATTTTCTTTATCCAATGCCTGCATGGCATCTAGGAAAGTATCAGTTGGATAGTGAATCGGAACCATGACAGAGGTTACGCCGCGTTGAGGTGCAAGATCTTCCTGGAAAGATAAGATGGCATCTTTATATTCTTGCACACTAAAATCTGGTTGAGGTAGGACACTAATGACCAAATTCTGGGCGCCAAATTCACGTAAAATACCGGTCGGCTCACCCGTGTTATCCCGGTCAATAAAAGCACCTGGCGGATTTTGTGTGTCTTTAGTTATACCTGCATTTTGCATTGCGCGGGTGTTGGCCCAGACTTCATGATGTCCATGGGTAATGAATACTGCCGGGATATCTTTACCCACAATATCATCTAGTAATTGTGCCGGAGAACGGCCTGTTGCCTCAGCCTGTTCAAGAATATATTTCAAATTCCAGCCGACACCACGGACTTGTTTAATATCGGGACGTGTGGCTAAAAAGGCTTGAGTTTCTTGTTTATAACCTTCCAGACTTGGTGCTGTTAAGTTTACCCAGTACATCGATTCTGCACGAAGATAAGCGTGGTTATGAGTATCAATAAAGCCTGGCAATAACGTTTTACCTTGTAAGTTGATCACGCGTGTATCTTCACCGCGCCACGTTTTCAGTCCAGCGTCATTACCGACATAAACAATTTTTCCGTCTTTTACCGCGACTGCCTGAGCTTGAGTACCTTTAGCATCTGCAGTGTAGACCGCAGCGCTTTCAAAGATTAAATCTGCCTGTTTGGTTTGTTGATGCTTCTCATCATCATTGCCACATGCAGTCAGGGCGAGTGCAAGGGTGCTTAATACAGCTGAACCCATCCAAAAGCGGCGCGGAGCATTTGGGGATAATTGTTTCATTGTTCTTTCCGTCCTGGTTTATTGACAATAAAGAGCCTCTTTATTGTTATTAGCATGACAATATATTTAAAAACCTTTTAAATATTTTTTGTTGTATTGCCCTATGTCTAAATTAGACAGCAAAGGTTAGGGTGTCAAAAACCATCGGAGTATATTTTTATAGGCAGAGAGTATATTAAAAATAAACAAGACCAACTGACATTTTTACAACACTAATTAAACGGAAATAAATAATATTAGATATTTTTTATAACACGCCTATGAGAGTGATGATTTAACACTATGGAATTTATAATAAAATAATATTTATTTAGATTGTTTTTAACATTATTAAGCAATTACTACATTGCTCATTCGATTATGATGAACTTGAATATCGGAATATGTGTGAAGGCTCTTTAATAAGAGCTTTGAGTAATAATTGTTAATACGCCATAAATAGTTTTATTAATAATCAATAAGTTCTTTTTATTAAATTTACAGTCACACAACCGGATACAGATGTTATGTTGGATAAATCGATTTAAGGAGTACCTTGGTAAAGCTGCTACCAAAGCAGTTTATTCCAAAACTATAGGATGGAAACTAAAATGGCTAACCAACAATCAAACCAACAATCTGATCAACAGCAACAACAAAACCAACAGAATGATCAGAAACATCAACAACAAAACCAACAGAATGATCAGAAACATCAACAACAACAATCAGACCCTAAACACCAACCAAATCAACAACCAGAAAATCCGCAAAAACAACAAAAATAATATTGGATAGAATGGAAGCAAAGCCCTCAATTGAGGGCTTTGCCATAATAGAACCAGTGAAAATTAGCTAGATTTATCTAGTTTTAATTTGTCAATGCAATGATTTAGAATTAATTCATGCGCCTGAATCGTTTCTTCAAGTTGATTTAAAAATTTAAAATAAAATATTTTATTTTCCAGAGTTCCTACTCGATCCTCTTTAAAAAAGCCCTCTATTTTAATTATTTGCTCTTTTAAATTTAATCGATCGGACTAGCCATACATTTTTTTAATATTATTAGTATTACCTTTATTTTTGTATATCCGATTGATTAAAATAGATTGGTTGTAAGACTCACTATAAAAACTGATTAAGAATATATAGTACATTTGAACTTGAAAATATTTTTTATTAAATTGATCATATGTATTCTCTAAGAAATCATATTTTTTATTTTAGAATAAATCTTGATATCTGGGTATTAACAATCAAGAATATACTCGACATTCTTATCTTTAAGGTGTTCTGAAGTTTCTGGAATAAAACGAGCTGGAATTAATTGCTGTGTTAATTTTTCATCAGTCAATGTGGTAATATTTTTAATGTTATCGTCGAATTTTTGCAGGAGTATATTTCTCTTTTAATCATCACTCTATATTGTTTTATATTCACCTAAAACAATGTCCTCAATAGCATTCATTGCTTCTCTTAATTTCCTTTCACTAACCTGAATATAACCAGAGGTCACATCAAGATCCTCCTCATGATTAAGCAATTTTTTAATCGTGTACCGGTCATAATCAAGGTTTTCAGCAATAGATCCAAAGGTCCTACGTAAATCATGAAAACTGAATTCAATCCCACATGACTTATTAATCTTTTGGCGTACTTTGGATATATTTACAATGTGGCCAGAACTAGATTTAGCAGAAGGGAAGACCCATTCTGTAGTGGCCTGTGCACGTCTTTTCTTCATCAAATTAAAAAGGAAGTCGCCCATAGGCAATGTATGAGATTCGCTATTCTTTGGATCTATAGATGAGATTCGTCCACATTTTAAATCTATACTGGACCAAGATAGAGATTCACACTCTTCACGTCTAAGGCCAGTTAAAACTAAAGTTAGTAAAAAATCCCGGTTAGTCTCCAGTTGTTGCCCGCGATCTTGATATTTAAATACCGCTTTAATCCAGTCGGGCATCTGGTCTTTATTAATATAGGTTTTTCGGCGTCTGATTTTATTCCAGGCATTCTTAGCATTTAAGGTTTTAATAGGGTTGTGTGCATCAAGAATAGGTTTATCGTTATTGTCTAAGGAATGTTCAACCGAATAATTATAAATGGCACGAAAAACACGCATAGCCATATTGGCTTGCGCTTTACTTCTCTGTGATAACTCTGAGTGCTTGGCTTGAATCATGGTGCGTGAAATATGATCAAGCTTAATGTTCTGCCACTCCTTCAAATAATCATTAATCACAATCGTATAATCTTTTACGCTTCTAGCTTTTAGTGTTTTATGAAGAAGATAATTATCGAAGGCTTGTTTTAGAGTAGGCTTGCTTTTTGATAAGTCTGATTTTACTTTTTCCGCAGCAATGGCTTTTTTCTTTTCATTATTGGGATTGATCCCTTGCATCATCTGAGCAAGTTTGTCTCTAGCAATCTCTCTTGCTTGGACAAGCGTTAAATTGCCATATAGACCAATTGTAGACCGTACTGTTTTTCCTAGAACTTTCTTTTCGACAATATAGGTCTTACAGGTGGAATTCACTCGAATAGCGAAACCAATGATCTCACTATCTCTATAAATAGCAGGAATCATTTCGAGTTGATCAATAAATGTCTTTGTGAGCTTTACTCTTGAAGAGGACATCGCTAGAATCGCTATCAATTGCACTATCTTGCAATATAGTACAATAATTTCTAGCGTCTACCATGCGTCTACAAGTAAAAATGCTTGCTCATTTACGAAATGTTAGATAGTATTGATGCGCAGCCAAGCTATTGAATATGATGGTTTTGCTAAATTATAGGGCCTATAGCTCAGTTGGTTAGAGCAGCGGACTCATAATCCGTTGGTCGACAGTTCAAGTCTGTCTGGGCCCACCAAATATTGAACCTCATAAATCTTTTTTGTTTATGGGGTTTTTTAATGACTTTTATTTAATTAAATATCAAAAATGACTGATCTCTTTAAGGTAAATTCTTTAAATTAGATTTGAAATTGGTTTATTTTTGGCATTCATATATTAAATAATTTGCTTAGTTTAGCATCATAAATTTGTGTGATTCTTTCTTTATTCTTTTAAGACTTTGTTTATATTTGTTTTTTAAGATGTATTTTTTAATAATCAAAGGATGGAGTTTGTTAAAGCTGACTCACGGTTACTCTAATTTCGATGATTTTTCCTGTTTCTTATACAGGTGAAAGAGGAATATTCTTTTTTGTAATTTAGGCTAAAAATTATTGCTAAGTTGTTTGAATTATCTCAAAAATATGGTAATAAGTAGTGGTGATGGTTTTTTAATCACACTATTGTTTCAGGATGAAATATATTTAAAAAACTTAATTTTAAAAACAAGCAAAAGGGAGTTTAGAAAATGCTTCAATTACTTATGAAATTATTTTGTTTACATGTCTATGAATATGAGCACATGGAAGAAATTGGGGAACATTATAAGGAATGCAGAAAGTGTGGAGATAAGCCGCTTTAATTGAATTTTATTTATAACAAAGAAGTGAGCCTAAAGCTCACTTCTTTGTTTTCAGCGCAAAATTGGTAATAATTGATAAGTAAAAAATTTTACTTAGGGCTACGGCCAATGAACAAAGATTTTAAAGCAAAAACGTATATTGTGAATGAGCATCTGGAAGATACATTAAGGTGGTTGTGTCATCACCAAGAAAGTTTTGATTCATTCACCTATGATGCGGTTACTCAAGAATTGGCAGTTCATCATGCCAATGGTATAGATATCATTCGGGTGGGGGATTATCTGAATGCGAGTTATGGCATTTTAATTACAGCACATAACTTTGCAGAATAATCTGAAAAATAAATTTCCTAAGAAAAAAGCCCAATGAGGGCTTTTTTTATCAATGATCCGAATGAATCATTTAACTTGCCATTGCATCTACTGATAATTCTTTAATACTAGGTTTGGCTTTTTCTGCAACCAAGCCCAATTTATCAAATAACTGTTTGTCTCTACCTTCACCTGCATTCGGGGTTGTCAAAAGTTTTTCACCAGAGAAAAGAGAATTGGCACCCGCCATGAAAGCCAAGGCCTGATCTGAATCGGATAGAGATTCACGACCGGCAGAAAGACGAATATAGCTCTTAGGCATAATAATTCGTGCAACCGCAATAGTACGAATCCATTCCGTCACATCTAATTTTTCTACATCTGCAAGCGGCGTACCTTCAATCGGAACCAGCATGTTGATGGGTACAGATTCAGGGTGAGTCGGTAAGGTTGCAAGTTCGTATAAAAGACCAATCCGATCATTACTGTTTTCACCTAAGCCGACAATCCCACCACTACAGACTTTCATACCTGCCTGACGGACATGATCCAAAGTATTTAAACGATCATCATAAGAGCGTGTGGTAATCACATTGGGATAATATTCGCGAGAGGTGTCGAGGTTATGATTATAATAGTCTAAACCCGCCTCACTTAGGCGCTCAGCTTGAGACTGATTGAGCATGCCTAAAGTCATACAGGTTTCCAAGCCTAGCGCTTTAACTTCGTTCACCATTTCCAATACATAAGGCATGTCGCGTTCATGCGGATTACGCCATGCAGCCCCCATGCAGAAACGTGAAGAACCTGAAGCAAGCGCTTCTTTGGCTTCCTGAATCACTTTATCGACAGCAATACGTTTTTCAGTTTCAAGTTTTGAGTCATAACGCGCTGATTGTGAGCAATATTTACAATCTTCAGGGCATTTACCGGTTTTAATTGAAAGTAATGTGCTGACTTGAATGGTATTCGGATCAAAGTTTTCACGATGAATGCGCTGTGCCTCAAAAACTAAATCTAAAAAAGGCTGGTTATATAAAGCCTGAATTTCTTCGCGTGTCCAGTCATTACGTACATTCATTGGTGAAAATCCATAATCATCATTATTTATTGTTATTTATCATACCTAATTTAAACCAAATCTAAAGGCATAAAAAGCCAAATTTCATGGTATCTATCGATGGTTTTGAGTCAATATTGCTAATTATAAGATTACAGATTTAGTTACAAACTATGTCTTATTTCTTTAAATATAGACGCAAAGTTTTTAATAGAATTTTTTATTTTGTTTTGAAATGGAGAGTATTTTTTTTATAGAGATAAAACTTTGCTTGTATCTGGAAAATGATAAACCTGAAAATTTTTTGGAAATAAATGAAATATCTACATGGATTTAGCCAGCTGTTCCTGAATTGCCCAGTCAATATGGACTTGCACAATCTCATCATGCAAATCACGCGTTTGTTTTAAAGTTTCCAAAATTTCATGAGAAAAGGGTGCATTTCCCAAGCCAATCGCAATGTTTCGCATAAAGCTTTGATAACCGGTACGTCGTATTGGGCTGCCTTCAGTCTTGGCTAAAAAGGTCGGTTCATCCCAGTGCCATAAATCCAGTAAGTTAATCTGATCCAGACCATGTCGAGGGTTAAAATCTTCAATCGTGGCTTTCTTGGCAAAACTATTCCATGGACAAATCAATTGGCAGTCATCACAGCCAAAAACACGATTACCAATCCCACGACGTAATTCTTCAGCAATGATGCCTTTATATTCAATGGTTAAATAAGCAATACATTTACGCGCATCCAACATATAAGGTTCAACAATAGCTTGGGTTGGACAGATGTCGATACAGGCAGTGCAAGAGCCACAATGCTGCGTTGCAGGCGAATCGAAGGGTAAATCCAGCGAAGTAAACAGTTCGCCCAAAACAAAGAAGGAACCTGATTTTTTCTGAATCAGTAAAGTATGTTTACCTGTCCAGCCCATGCCGGCATTTTCGGCTAAAGATTTTTCAAATACCGGTGCAGAGTCAGCAAAAGGACGCGATTCAAAATCTCCAACCTTTTCACGAATGATGCTGGATAAAGTTTTTAAACGGCTGCGCATGGTTTTATGGTAATCGCGCCCCCGCGCATAGCGTGCAATGATGGCTGCATTGGGTTCATCTGGAACATAACGCGGTTTAGGAGTTTCCACCAGATAATTCATGCGTACGCAAATAACGCTTTTGGTGCCGGGAACCAGCAGAGTCGGATCGGCACGTTTTGCTAAATTTTCTTCCAGAAACTTCATATCACCATGATAACCGCGCTTTAAATATTCTTGAAAACGTGGCAATTCTTCTTGAGCATCCGGTTTGGCGATGACACAATCACTAAAGCCTAATTGCAAAGCTTGGGCTTTAATCCACGCTTTTAGCGCTTCAGGATCATATTGATCTAAAGGTATTTTCTGAGACGGTGTGGATGTTGCCATAATTTAACAAGAAGGGAAGAACAATGCGTCAGCAAGTTTATCATAGCCCCGTTTATTTGAGCCAAAGTATTCAAGCATGGGAGCAACGCTGGTTTGCTCAGCAAAACCGTTCTTATGCCTTGATGCAGCAAGTTGCCTGGATGATTGCGCAGCGCCTGGTTCCCATTTTTCAGCCTCAGAAAATACAAAATATCGCTGTATGTTGTGGACAAGGCAATAATGCAGGGGATGGATATTTAACAGCTCAATATTTAAAACAGGCCGGTTTTAATGTCGAGATTTATGCTGCTGAACTGGGTTCTTCAACAGATTTGCATACGGCTTATCAAGAAGCTGTCGCTGCCGAAATAAAAATTCATTCAGGTTTTAATTTTCAAAAACAATATGACTGTTATATCGATGCTTTATTTGGCATTGGTTTAAATCGTGAACTCAGTGCTGATTGGCAGCAGATTATTCAAAGTATGAATGCCCAATCAGGTTTAAAAATTGCCATTGATGTTCCCAGTGGTTTACAGGCCAATAGTGGTCAACCCTTACCTTGTGCAATTAAAGCCGATTACACCTATTCAGTTTTAGGTTTAAAAGCAGGGTTATTTACCGGACAAGGCAAAGAGTTTGCAGGGCAGGTTGAGGTTATTTCCCTGATTCCGACAGATGCAGAACTTAATCCAGTCGCCCACCTCTCACCTGATACAATTTCATTGCCCGAGCGTCAGGCATTTGGCCATAAGGGTAGCTATGGTCATGTACTTGTGGTGGGTGGACATGCCGATATGGGCGGTGCGGTAATGATGGCGGCTGAATCGGCTTTTAGTGCTGGCGCGGGTAAAGTCACGATTGTTTGTCATGAAAAACATCACATCGCGATTTTGGCACGTTCACCGAATATTATGCTACGTGATATCAATGCCTTGACCAACACCGAAATTCAGCAATTATTAGATCACGTCGATGCGATTAGTTTTGGGATGGGGTTGGGACGGGATAGCTGGTCAGAGCAACAATTTTTTAAATGGTTTCCGAAGATCAATACTGCTGAATATTTACAGGTAGTAATGGATGCCGATGCTTTATGGTTCTTGGCTGAACATCCTGAATTGTTAAAACCAGATTCTTATGCGACACCGCATCCTGGTGAAGCTGCAAAACTTTTAAATTGTTCTGTCAAAGAAATTGAAAATGATCGAATTGCAGCCATTCATCAACTGCAAGAAAAGTACGCAGGACAATGGGTACTCAAAGGTGCAGGTAGTTTAATTCTGGAAGATCAGTTGTGGATTTGCACGAAAGGCAATGCCGGTATGGGAACAGGCGGCATGGGAGATGTACTGGCTGGTATGGTGGCCAGTTTGAAAGCGCAATTTTCCGGCCACATCCATCTGCATGAAATCGTCACTTTACATGCCTTGGCAGGCGACTGGTTGGCGACAAAAGGGATGCGCGGTGTGCAGGCGCATCATATGAATGAAGCGATCTATCATATGGTGAATGGGAGCGATGATGAATAAGGCGATTAAACTCATCATTCAGGGTAAGGTGCAAGGTGTGGGCTACCGGCGCTGGTTTGAGCAGCAGGCTTTAGCATTAGAACTTAAAGGTTATGTCAAAAACCTAGAGAGCTCTGAAGTTGAAGCCGTGGTTGTTGGTACGGAACATCAGCTCCATTCAATCATTGAGCGTAGTTATATAGGGCCATCCCTTGCCGAAGTTTCAAAGATCATTCAAGTTGAATATGAGCAAGCACCGGATTTTACCGCATTTAAAATATTGCGCTGAATGTGAATTTGGATAAAAACGATTTAAGAGGGCAAGGATGGATAAATATCTGGTAGTCGCAGTGGTGATCATAATTTGTATTGTAATGGTGATTTATACACAACGCGGTGAGAGTTCAAGTAAAAGATTATTTAAAGATATCGTTCAAAAAGAATTCATTCAATATAAAGTGATTGAAAGGAATCAAACCATTTTGATTTGCGAAATGAATCCACGCAATGAACCTGAGGAACTGGTTTTGATCCGGATTGATCCCAATCAGAAAAAGAATATGAGAAGTTTCGGACGGAGAGTTACTTTTACTTATCCCAAGCAACCCTCAATTGCTGACATGCGTAAGGATTTCGCGCCGTATCTTTAAATATTGTATTTATCGTCTTCTGCTGGTGCGGCTACGACCACGTGCCATACCGCCTAAAGCATTGAGTACCGCCATTTTACTCATGCTGCCTGAAGCATGGGCATGGCAAATTGCGGCGGCTAAAGCATCGGCAGCATCCTGTTGTGGCTTAATGCTTAAATTTAAAATACGCATCACCATCATCTGAACTTGTTCTTTATCTGCTGCGCCATAACCGACAACAGATTGCTTAATTTGTCGTGCGGTATATTCGGCGACTTGTAAATCTAGATTGACCAACGCGGCAATGGCAGCACCACGTGCTTGACCGAGCTTCAACGCAGAATCGGGATTTTGTGCCATAAAAACCTGTTCGACTGCCGCTTCAGTAGGTCCATGAAATTTAACAATACGCTCCACACCGGCAAAAATTCGTTTTAAGCGTTCCGGCATTTCCGGGGTTTCAGTACGAATGGTGCCTGCATCTACAAAAGTCAATTTTTGCCCATCTTTTTCGATAATACCGTAGCCTGTCATGCGAGAACCCGGATCGATACCAATAATTAATGACATATAAAGACTTTAAAAATAGAATAATGCCCATATTGTTACATAAGCGTATCAAAAAAGCTTGGTCGTGATTAAGCACTTGTATATTGCACCCTATTTATTTTATTGAGATTTGATCAATTTTTATGAAATTATTTCTTATTGTTTTAGCTAGCTTAATCCTTGAAGTCTTTGTCTGGATTGGCGTGGGTGACCTCGTCGGTAGTATGTGGTACGTGTTTTTCTGGTTTGTTGCTGCCTTTTTTATCGGGATAAATCTGATTCGTAAATATTCGGCAGGTTTAATGCCTCAGATGCAGCAAATGCGTATGGGGCAAATGAGCAGTGATCCTGCATTAACCGGGAATCTGCCAAAAATTCTGGCTGGATTGTTGTTGCTTATTCCAGGTTTGATCACCGATGTCTTGGCCGTACTGATTTTGATTCCAGCCGTTCAGAATGTATTTAAAAATGCCTTGATGAAAACCATGGCAAAACGCCAGCAAATTATGATGAATAAAATGATGGGCGGGATGATGGGTGATGTAAATGGTGGCGGTGCCCAAGGTCAAAACCCATTTGCCGATATCATGCGTCAAATGCAGGATATGCAACAACAGCAAGGGGGTGCACCGGGTCGTGACTCGAATGTTATTGATGGCGAAGCTCGTGAAGTAACGCCCGATGCGAAAAAAATTGAAATGAAAGATGTGAATAAATAATTTACTGATCTGTATTTTTAAAGCCGAATCATCACGATTCGGCTTTTTTATAAGCTGTATATTTTACTTAAAGTACAAGCTAAGGCATGCAAGAAATTGAACAAACAATATAATGCATTTTTCTTAAATCTTCCTCTATTTCTATGTCATTGCTTTTGACCATTTGTGCACTGCATTTTGTTGCACAGCTTAGCCCCGGCCCGGATGTTTTATTGATTGCTAAAAGTTCAGCGTCGACTTCAAGGGTGAATACTTTAAAAATTATTTTGGGTATTTCCGTTGGTATTGTGCTTTGGGTTGCATTGACCCTGTTGGGCTTTATTGTTCTGATACAGCAATTTCCATGGATACAGCAAGTATTAATGCTGATTGGTGGTGTATTTTTGGCGCGCATGGGTTGGGCAATGCTAAACGGCGGTTTAAAAAATCTTAAGCAAGAAAAGAGTTTGGAGGATGGTCAAAAACTCACTATACCTGATTCTAAAAATCATTTTTTATTGGGATTATTTACCAATTTATCCAATCCTAAGACCCTGATTTATTTTAGCAGTGTATTTTCTTTGGCCTTAAGCTCCTCCGCATCGGCACATTTAAAAATCCAACTGGCAGTGATTATTCCACTGCAAACCTTCTTGGTCTTTGCCTTGTTTATGTTGATTATGTCAATGCCAAAAATCAAAGCTGCTTATCAGCGTTCAGGTGGTTATATCGATATTATTTCCGGGGGATTATTCTTAGTTTTTGCAATCTGGCTAGGAGTAGATGCATTCTCGATGTTTTAGTCTTTTTTGACAGAATCATCAATGAATTGTGTAGATGGGGGAATGACATTGCTGACTTCCTCATTTTTTTCGCTTTGAGAATAACGATTGGGTTTTAAGGTTGCCTCAGTATTTTCTGAACCTTTATAGCTGCGGCTACGATTAGCACGTTCGCGTAAGCCACCTTTTTTAATCAGTTGAACCATCATACACTCCCCATCATTGTCTGCTATTTTACCTAAAAAAGTGAGAAGTAGCTGTCTTTTGCAATTTTAAGATTCAAAACTTGTTTTATTCCATTATGTTACAAATAATGTCTTTTGAATTGGATTTAATGATTATATTTCCAATATAAATGAATGGCTTATAAAAACAATTAAACAGATAATAGTTCTGAATCTATTTAAGTTATGAATAAGTAGACTTGTATCTTAATACAGAGTCACATAAGATTTTAGCCATATTACCTTCCATCAAATAACCGGGTGGAAATATAAAAACAAGAATGTGTGTAATGTAGGAGCCATAGCTATGCTATATCAATATCATTGTGCGTGTTGTGATCAGGTCGTTGAATCAACCCATCATAAAGAATGTACAAATTGCGGTTCACATAATATTAAAAGTCCTTATGGTTTCTGGATTTTTTGTGTTTTAACCTGTCTGGCCGCAGTGATTATTTTTAAAGTCGTTCATATTTATTTGCAGGATCATCAAGAAATTCCTGTCCAACCCTCGGTACTTGAAGTGATTAGTGCCAGACCATAATAACTTCAGTTTAAATTATTGGAAAATCCTGATTTTTGATCATCATGATTTTTATTGATGATCAAGTTTTAGATTTTTATGTATTTAAAAAGTCTGCTTGATTGATGATAGACAGAGCTTGATTCACTTCAAAAATTTTTCCACGAATATTATGGATACCAAAACTTTGCAGACGTGCAGTGTGCATGTGTAAGTATTTTTCTGCATTGGCTTGGCTATCAAATAAATAGATACCACCCGCTTCTTGAGTGACACTATTTTCTGTCCATATTTTCCATAACATGCCATCTTCGTGATTAATACTTTCGGCAAGTTGTTGATAGGCTTGATGCATTTCCTCCCCAAATGGACCTTGAGAAGGGAATTCAACTTGAAGAATAACGGCCATGGTTTTTATCCTATGCAATAAAAAAGATGATTGATCATAACATTTTAGGCTTTTGTATATTATTTTAAAGCAGAAATGAAAAAGCCCACAACACTGTGGGCTTTTAAATGAAAAAACTTACAATCCAGCAGAGGCTTTAAGCGCTTCCACTTTGTCTGTTTTTTCCCAGGTAAATGCAGTGTCTGAACCTTCACGACCAAAGTGACCATAAGCAGCAGTTTGCTTATACATCGGTTGAATCAGGTCTAGCATGCGGGTAATACCGTATGGACGTAAGTCAAAATGTTCACGTACTAATGCAATGATCAATTCTTCAGATACTTTAGCTGTATTGAAGGTATTGATTGAAATTGAAGTTGGCTCAGCAACACCAATTGCATAAGAGACCTGAATTTCACATTTATCAGCCAGACCGGCAGCAACAATATTTTTTGCTACATAACGACCTGCATAAGCAGCAGAACGGTCAACTTTAGATGGATCTTTACCAGAAAAAGCACCACCGCCATGACGTGCCATACCACCGTAAGTGTCTACAATGATTTTACGGCCGGTTAAGCCGCAGTCACCTACAGGACCACCAATCACAAACATCCCGGTAGGGTTGATGTGGAATTTGGTGTTTGCATGGAACATTTCAGCAGGAATCACTTTTTTCACGATTTCTTCAATCACAGCTTCTTTAAGATTTGCCTGTGAAATTTCAGGATCGTGTTGGGTAGACAATACCACTGCATCTAAACGAACAGGCATGCCATTTTCATATGCAAAAGTTACCTGACTTTTCGCATCTGGACGTAACCAAGGTAAACTGCCGTTACGACGTAGTTCAGCCTGCTTTTCCATTAAGCGGTGTGCATAAGAAATAGGAGCAGGCATTAAAACGTCAGTTTCACGGCTTGCATAACCAAACATCAAGCCTTGGTCGCCAGCACCTTGATCTTCAGGTTTTTGACGGTCAACACCTTGAGCAATTTCAGGAGACTGTTTACCAATCATGTTGATGACAGCACAAGTTGAACCATCAAAGCCCAAGTCAGAATGGTGATAACCAATTCCATTTACGGTTTGACGTACAATTGCTTCGAAGTCAACATTTGCAGTTGTTGTGATTTCACCGGCAAGTACTACCGCACCCGTTTTGACAAGCGTTTCACAAGCAACCCGTGCATATGGGTCTTCTGTTAAGATTGCATCCAAAATAGCGTCACTGATTTGGTCAGCCATTTTATCCGGATGACCTTCGCTTACAGATTCCGAGGTAAATACAGCGTACTCGCGCATAAGCCCTATCACAGTTAATTTTAAAGACCCGATATGTTACATCGAGTTAGACTTTTGGACCAGTTCTATGCGACCAAAATGACTGAAATTATTTCAATTTCACGACTTTTTAATTGATATATGCATCTAAAAAACTGATAAGCAGAAGAAATTGGGTTTTTAAATTGGTATTTCTATTATAAGAATTTTTATACAGTCAATGTTTAATCACCTCGTCAAAGCGTATTGATCAGTGAATGAAATATTATTGCTCAGATTTCCTGTTAAAATTGCTATATAAAAATACTGATCATTATCAGAATATTAGTTCAGATGATTTGTGTAGAATGATTGTTTTTAGATCGCTCTATCGAGCTTATATAAGTAACTATGAGCAATAAAAACAGTCACAAAATATAGAGTTTAAATAATTATATTTTTCATTAATTTTTTTAAAAGATGAATTTTATTCAACTTCTGTGTCTATCGGGTGTTAATTGATCAAATTTAATTTTAATAGAACTTTTTAGACGTTATTAGATGAGGGAAATTCATCCATTCCTAGCTAAATGAAAAAAATGATTCTTTTAATAACGAAAATGTTTGAATAATGTTCTAATTGAATAAATGAAGCTGAATTATCTTTAAAATATTATTGATGAGTCTTAAATTAAATAAATCACAGTATTTACTATCAAGTTAAATACTTAAAAGCGATGTGAAATTGAACTCTACCTGCATTTAAACATGCCTAGTCACGAATAAATGTTGAAATGTTGACTATTAGGCTTTACCCCTTGGCGTTTTTTTAAGACAATATAGCCAGCTTTGAATTTTCCTATTCATCATCTTCTTTAAACGATTTAGTTGGACTCTGACCTATGACAACCCCGCTTAACGAACGTCGTATTGCAAACGCAATTCGTGTATTGGCAATGGATGCTGTGCAAAAAGCAAATTCAGGACATCCAGGTGCTCCAATGGGGATGGCAGATATCGCTGATGTACTATGGCGCGAATTTTTAAATCATAACCCAACAAATCCACAATGGGCTAACCGTGACCGTTTTGTATTGTCGAACGGCCATGGCTCAATGCTTCAATATGCATTATTACATTTAACCGGTTATGAGCTTTCAATTGCGGATCTTCAACAATTCCGTCAATTACATTCTAAAACGCCAGGTCACCCTGAATTGGGTTATGCACCAGGAATCGAAACGACAACGGGTCCACTCGGTCAGGGTATTGCCAATGCAGTTGGTTTTGCTGTGGCAGAAAAAACTTTAGCGGCTCAGTTCAACAAAGACGACATTAAAGTGGTTGACCATTTCACTTACTGTTTCTTGGGTGATGGTTGCTTGATGGAAGGTGTTTCACACGAAGCATGTTCATTGGCGGGTACTTTAGGTCTCGGTAAACTTATCGCTTACTATGACGACAACGGTATTTCAATTGATGGTGAAGTGGAAGGCTGGTTCTCTGACGACACTGAACAGCGTTTCCATGCTTACGGCTGGCAAGTGATTAAAGTTGATGGTCATGATGCTGATGCGATTCGTCAGGCAACTGTAGATGCAAAAGCTGAAACTGCTAAACCAACATTAATCATGTGTAAAACAGTGATTGGTTTAGGTTCACCAAACAAACAAGGTAAAGAAGATTGCCACGGTGCGCCGTTAGGTAATGACGAAATTACTTTAACGCGTGAAGCTCTAGGCTGGACTGACGAAGCATTTGTTATTCCTGCAGACGTATATGCTGCTTGGGATGCAAAAGACAAAGGTGCTAAATCTGAAGCTGCCTGGAATGAGGTATTTGCTGCCTATGCTGCAAAATATCCAACAGAAGCTGCCGAACTTAAACGCCGTATCTCTGGTGATTTACCAGCTGACTTTGTTGCCAACGCAGATGCCTATATTGCTGAAGTGAATGCAAAAGGCGAAACAGTTGCAACACGTAAAGCAAGCCAAGCAGCGATTCAAGCATTTGCACCACAACTTCCTGAAATTTTAGGTGGTTCCGCAGACCTTGCAGGTTCTAACCTGACCCTTTGGAAAGGTGCACAAGGTATTCAGGATAATCCAGCGGGTAACTACGTACACTATGGCGTACGTGAGTTCGGTATGACCGCCATTGCCAATGGTGTTGCACTTCATGGCGGTTTTATTCCTTACGTAGCAACCTTCCTGATGTTCATGGAATATGCACGTAATGCAGTACGTATGTCTGCAATCATGAAACAACGTGTGATTCATGTTTATACCCATGACTCGATTGGTCTGGGTGAAGACGGTCCTACACATCAACCGGTAGAGCAAATTGCATCACTTCGTGGTACACCAAACCTAAATACTTGGCGTCCATGTGACACCGTTGAAGCCGCAATTTCTTGGAAATCTGCACTTTTGCGTTCTGAAGGTCCAACTGCACTAATTTTCTCTCGTCAAAACTTGCCATTCCAAACGCGTACTGAGGCTCAAATTGCTGATGTTGCCAAAGGCGCTTATGTATTGGCTGAAGAAAAGGGCGAATTAAAAGCAATCATCATTGCAACCGGTTCTGAAGTATCTCTTGCGATGGAAGCATATGCACAACTTGAAGGTGTGCGTGTTGTTTCTATGCCATGTGCTGAAGAATTTGTTAAACAAGATGCGGCTTATCGTGAAGCGGTTCTTCCATCGAACATTCGTGCACGTGTAGCGGTTGAAGCTGCACATGTAGATTACTGGTGGAAATTTGTAGGTCTGGATGGTCGTGTGATCGGTATGACGACTTATGGTGAATCTGCACCTGCGAAAGACTTGTACACATACTTCGGTATTACAACTGATGCTGTGGTTGCTGCGGTAAAAGAAATTACTGCTTAATTTTAAAAGATTAAATGAGTGAAAACGCCCCCACGGGGCGTTTTTATTTTAATAAATTTTTAACGATATTGTTCTAGCAGTTTTTAGAAAAAAGTATATAGTGATGCCATTCATTGAGTATTCCTTTTGAGATGGCATTTATTCAGCATAAGTGAGGAAAATATGAGCCTTTATAACCAAATTAGTGATGAAATCACTTTAATGGAACCCGGCGAGCAAAAGTGGATCGGTCAGGATCTTCCGCTGGAAAGCATGATGGCGGTAGTGTTGATGCTGAAAGAACTGGACGAAGAAAAAGTGATTAAAGTTCGTCGCCAAAATCGTGAAAAGCACACTGGCTTAAAACAAGTCGATCGTGTGTTGGTTGAAAAGTTATAAAAGATTAATGATCTTTAAAAGCCCCTCATGGGGCTTTAATTATTTTAGCGATGGGTTAATTATCTTTAATTGCTTTCGGAGGGTTCATTCCATTTAAAGTTAAATAGATCCAGCCAGTCAATTATCTGTAAAGTCACCTGATCTTCTTGCAATATCATGTCTCTAAACTGTACATTTTTTGTATTAAATAATTCGAATATCATTCAAAAAACAATGCAAATTAGAGATTGAGATAGAATAATAAAAGCTGATTAAAAATAATTTATGAAAATTATCAACTGATTAACATCAACACCTTTATATCGAGGCGAGTGTCCTGTAGTAAACCCAAGTGAGTGTTCTATTCTTGCAACATATCGTTTTATCTATACCAGTGAATTAAGATAATAAACCTATACACTAACAATTATTCCAAAGAGAGATAAAACACATGAATTTCAAAGCAATAACTTTAGGTTTGGCGGTTGCATCTGTTGCAACTTTATCTTTGGCAAAACCCGTTGCTTACCAGATTGACCCAGGCCATTCAGCAACAGTTTTCTCTTGGAGCCACTTTGGTTTCTCTACACCTTATGCGAACTTTTCTGACATTCAAGGTACCATTAATGTCGATAATGAAAAACCTGCCAATTCATCAGTAAATGTCATTATTCCAGTATCAAGTATCAACACCAATGTAAAAGCATTGGATGAGCATATTCAATCTGCAGAATTCTTTGATGCTGCTAAATATCCGAACATTACTTTTAAAAGTACCAAAGTTCAGGCTTTAGGCAAAAACAAATACAAAATTACCGGTGATTTAACGGTGAAAGGTGTCACTAAACCTGTGGTTTTAGATGCTATGTTAAATAAACAGGCAGTTCATCCAATGACTAAACTGCAAACGGTTGGTTTCAATGCAACCACTTCATTTAACCGTTCAGCCTTTGGTATAGGCGGTTATGTTCCAAATGTGGGCGATAAGATTACTGTGAATATCACCACTGAAGCTTCTGTTCCTGCAAAAAAATAAGTCTAAAATGCGCTAATAAAAAGCACCATTGATGGTGCTTTTTATTGTTTAAATTATTTTAAATACGTTAATCCCGGTTTAAGATCAGCAGGCAGCCAAAACTGATAAATATCCCGCCGGTAATGCCGTCAATTTTCTTGCTGGATTTTTGATAATAATGATTAATTTTTGCTGCAGAAAAAAGTAGAGCAACAGCAGAAAACCACATCAGACTTTCGATAAATACCAGCGCTAGCAATGAACTTTGCTCAAAAATACTGACATTTGTGCTAATGGCGATGGAAAAGACGCTGCTGAAATAGATTAGCGCTTTGGGATTAGCCATGTTGGTCAGAAAACCTTGAACTAATAGTGTGCGGTGTGATTTTATCGGCAGGATTTCATTCGGATTTTTCGAGACAGGCGCCGGATTTTTATTGAAAGCGGATTTCAGCAATTGTATCCCTAAATAAAGCAGGTATAGGCCACCTAAAATCATCAGCACCTGTTGCAGCCATGCTATCTTTTGGAAAAGGTAATGCAAACCACTGATGGCACAAATTGACCAGACTAGAATGCTCAGTGAAATACCTAAAGCCGCAAATAGGGCATGCGATCTGGACTGGCGAATAGCACTTTGAGTGACAAAGAAAAAATCTGGACCTGGACTGATCAAGGCAAAAAAATGAATTACCGCAATACTGATTAAAGGTGTCATGGTCAAAAAATTATATAAATGAATTAGATCATAACTTAAAGTCTATTTATTTATCACTTGCTTCATATAGTTTCGTAAAATTTGTGTAGCAACCGTTTCTAATGACACGGCATATTTTTTATTATCTGCCCGCAACTGTGGAATATTGATATTCGCTTGTCGTAATTCGCAAGTATGTCCAATGAGCCATTTTTCCAGGCTCTCTGCAGTAACTTCAAGATGGAATTGTAAGGCCAGAATATTTTTGCCCACTGAAAAAGCCTGATTTGGATAAATGTCAGAGCTGGCCAGTAATTCAGCCTGTTCCGGCAAATCGAATGTATCGCCATGCCAGTGTAAAACAGCTGTATCATTTAATGGTGTCAGCACGTTATTTACAGTATTTGAAAGACTGAGTTTGCTCCAGCCAATTTCCTTTTCATCACCTGCATAGACTTTTGCACCTAAAGCATGCGCAATCAGCTGGGCACCTAAACAAATACCCAAGGTCGGTAAATTATCTTCCAGACGAACTTTTAGTAAGTCAATTTCTTGTTGTAGGAAAGGATAGTCATTGCTTTCATAAACGCTGATGGGTCCACCTAAAATAATGGTCAAGCCTTTGTGCTGAAATGCTTTGCTTAGGTCATCCACACCCGCTTCGAAATAACGTACCCGAAAGCCAAGTTGATAAAAAATATCTTCCCAATGTCCCAAGTCTTCAAAGGCGAGGTGTTGAATGGCATAGATGGTGTCTGGAAGATTCTGCATGTTGATATGTTTAGTTAATAAATTAAGTTTTGAATGTAGCCTGAAAAGCCACAGAACTAAAGCAGCTTATAACTTTATTGTGTAGAATTTTAATATAAAACTTTAAGCTGAAACATTTGGGTTGTTTAAACCAAGGCTTTGACGAATCATCCATTTACTGGAATTTAAAATCATAATTTTAACCCTATCATCCGCGACAGTTCGTGCCATCAAGATGGCACCGACCAGTTGACACATTACTGCCCAAGCTAAATCTTCACGGCCCAAATGTTTGACGAATAAGGCATGTCCTCGTATAAGTTCGTTTTGATACAACCGTTTAATCTCATCATCGGAACGCGCAACTTCACTGCTTAGAGCCGGCAAAATACAGCCCTGATCAGCCCGTTGCACATGTGACATTGCCAGATAACGCTCGAGTTCAAAATCAATCCATGCTGCCAAATCCTCATGCGGATTTTCTTGCCAGTCCAGCAAACTTTTTTGTAGTTCAGCTTCAATCAGGGCTTTGAATAAATCATGTTTAGAGGAAAAGTGTGAATAAAATGCACCACTGGTCATCTGTGCTGCGTTCATAAAGCTATCTACACCAGTATTGGCAAAGCCATTTTTTTTGGCCAATTGACCACTGATATTCAATAGTTCTTGTCTTTTTTGTTCTTTATAACCCGCTTTATATCGCATAATTTATAGACCATGATATGGTTGACTCTTGATCAAAATTATAACATAGTAATCGTTATCATAACGATCGTTATTTTATAGAGGGGATAACTATGCCACAGGTATTAGAACAAACAGAGGGACATTCTCCCTCAACTAAAGGCAAAGTTGCTTTGGTGATTGGTGCAGGTGATGCCACAGGTGGGGAAATTGCTAAACGATTTGCCCGTGGTGGATATATTACTTGTATGACACGGCGCACCGCTGAAAAACTGCAACCTTTAATTCAAGAGATTGAAAGCCTGGAAGGAAAAGCATATGGTTTTGCCTCGGATGCCCGTAAAGAGGAGCAGGTGATTAAATTGATTGAAGAGATTGAAACTCAGATTGGACCCATTGAAGTGATGGTGTTTAATATCGGTGCCAATGTGCCCTGTAGTATTCTGGAAGAAACCGCCCGTAAATATTTTAAAATTTGGGAAATGGCCTGTTTTTCTGCATTTCTCAATGGCCGTGAAGTGGCGAAACGCATGGTACAGCGAGAGCGTGGTACGATTATTTTCACTGGCGCAACTGCTGGACTCCGTGGATCATCACATTTTGCCGCCTTTGCAGGAGCCAAACATGCCTTACGTGCTTTGGCACAAAGTATGGCACGCGAACTGGGACCAAGAAACATTCATGTGGCCCATGTCGTGGTAGATGGAGCTATCGACACCGAATTTATCGAAACCACTTTTCCAGATATTTATGCACGTAAGGCAGAAGATGGTATTTTAAACCCTGCACATCTGGCAGAAAATTACTGGCATTTGGCTCATCAGCCACGTGATGCTTGGACGCATGAAATGGATTTAAGACCGTGGATGGAACGGTGGTAAAAAAGATTGTTGTTCAAATAATAAATTAGAGAGGGAAGCGTAATAATGAAGGTAATCGAGTTTTATTTTGATTTGGGCAGTCCATACAGTTTTATCGGTTTTCATCGCATTCAAACCCTAGCATCTCAATATCAGGCTGAAATTAGCTGGAAACCGATGCTATTGGGCGGTGTATTTAAAGCCACAGGCAATAGCAGTCCGCTGATGATTCCTGCTAAAGCGCGTTATTCCATGCTGGATTTACAGCGCTGGTCAAAGCTATGGAATATTCCAATACAGATGAATCCTTATTTTCCAATTAATACTTTGCAATTGATGCGAATTATTGTTGCCGTGAAACTATTTCAGCCAGAGCAATTTCTTGGCGTTTTAACCGCTTTCTTTGATGCTATGTTTGGGCAGCCGCGTAATTTAAATGATCAAAATGAAGTCATGCAATTGGTCAGTGAATTGGGTTTGGAGTCGCAACAAGTTGCGCTGTGGCTAGACGATGAAAAAGTTAAATCTGAATTAAAAGTGATTACAGAAGAAGCAATTGAGCGCGGGGTTTTTGGTGCGCCCACTTGGTTTGTAGACGATGAAATGTATTGGGGAGTAGACCATTTACATTTCGTTGAAGATGCGTTGGCTCAACCTGCAGTTGAATTCTCTAAAAGTATTCACTTGTAAGTATAGATTAGCCAATAGAAAGCGTAAAAAGAGCAATAAAAAAAGCTGTTGGAAAACAGCTTTTTTTATTGCTAGTGACTTAGAAGAAGCCCATCGGTTTGGTTGAATAGCTCACCAATAAGTTTTTGGTTTGTTGGTAATGATCAAGCATCATCTTGTGGTTTTCACGTCCGATGCCCGATTTTTTATAGCCCCCGAATGCTGCATGCGCAGGGTAGATGTGGTAACAGTTGGTCCATACTCGACCGGCCTGAATCGCGCGACCGGCACGGTAAGAGGTATGCGCAGAGCGTGACCAGACACCTGCACCTAAACCGTAAATGGTGTCATTGGCAATTTTAATGGCATCATCAAAGTCTTTAAAAGTCGCTACAGCAAGCACAGGTCCAAAAATTTCTTCCTGGAAGGTTTTCATGTCATTGGTGCCTTTGAAAATGGTCGGCTCTATATAGAAACCTTGTCCCACTTCATGACGTTCGCCGCCACCTGTCAATATTTCAGCGCCTTCTGCACGACCTGTTGCGATACAGCCCAAGATCTTATCTTGCTGTTCTTGCGAGGCCTGAGCTCCAATCATGGTGTCGGTATCAAGTGGATGACCGGTCTTGATCCGTTTAACACGTTCAATGGCTTTTTCCAGAAACTTGTCGGCGATGCTTTCTTGTACCAGTGCACGTGAAGGGCAGGTACAAATTTCACCCTGGTTTAAGGCAAACATCACAAAACCTTCCAGCGCTTTATCTAAATAGTCATCATCTTGTGCCATTACGTCTTCAAAGAAAATATTCGGTGATTTACCACCCAGTTCAAGGGTGACCGGAATAATGTTCTCGGTTGCATATTGCATAATTTGCTGACCCACTGCCGTTGAACCGGTAAATGCAATTTTGGCAATACGTGGATTGGTTGCAAGCGGACGACCCACTTCAATACCGTAACCATTGACGATGTTTAATACGCCTTCAGGCAGCAGGTCTTGGATCAGTTCGACCAGAACCAGAATACTGACTGGGGTTTGTTCTGCCGGTTTAAGCACAATACAGTTACCCGCAGCCAATGCCGGTGCCAGTTTCCAGGTCGCCATTAAGATAGGGAAGTTCCAAGGAATAATTTGCCCAACCACACCCAAAGGCTCATGGAAATGGTAGGCAATGGTGTCTTCGTCAATTTCTGAAATGCCGCCTTCTTGTGCGCGGATACAGCCAGCAAAATAGCGAAAATGGTCAATCGCCAAAGGAATATCTGCTGCCAGGGTCTCGCGGATGGGTTTCCCGTTATCCCAAGTTTCAGCTACAGCCAGAAGCTCTAAATTGGCTTCTAAACGGTCTGCAATTTTTAATAGCATATTGGAGCGGGTAGTGGGAGAGGATTTGTTCCATTGCGCTTTGGCCTTATGCGCTGCATCCAGTGCCAGCTCAATATCTTCAACACTTGAACGTGGAACCTTGGTAAATACTTTACCGTCGACAGGAGAAATATTGTCAAAGTATTCACCTTTTACTGGAGCTACCCATTGACCGCCAATAAAGTTTTCATATTGGGCTTTAAACTGAACTTTTGAACCATCTTGATTAGGATCGGCATAACGCATATGTATTTTCCTTTGCTTATTTTAGTGTTTTTAACCGTATCTACAGCTTTGGTATAAGGTACTTTTGTACATTATTTAATTAGCATACAGGGAATAAGGTTGGAGAAAGGTTGGAGACAAGAAGGTTTACAATCTTTTCAGTCAGGCTTACAAGAATAACTATTACAGTGGATGTAAATCATGAATTGTTTTGAGAATAAGGAATGATGAATAAGCAAAGTTTGATCCAGAAAAGACAGAAAATTGAGCATTTTAGACAAAGTAGCAGTCTTTCTCCCTTACATGCAGAGCAGCTGGGGCAAAGTATTGCGAGTTCCTGGCAACGCTCAACTTCTGCTGAAATTCCCAAAGATCGTGCAGCTGCACCATTGATCCATTTGCAAAAAGAAACTTATCCCACCGCTCTAGAACATGCATTGCAATATTGTGCACAAGATTTAAAACATATCGCAGAACAGTCTTCCATGGTGCTGGCGGTTGGAGATATCGGCAGCACTATTATTTGGACAGCGTCGAGTCCACAAATGCAAAGTGCAGCAGAGAGGGTACATTTTATTGAAGGGGGACAGTGGCGTGAGGAACTGGTTGGCACCAATGCTCTAGCTTTGTCGTTGAAGACGCAACAATCGAGTTGTGTATTTTCCAATGAGCATTACATGTCCTCTATTCATGATTGGGTCTGTTATGCAGCACCGATTATTGATCCTTATTCAAAACAGGTGCTTGGAGTGATTGATCTTTCCACCATCTGGCAAAAACATAACAGTCTGGGTGTGCTGGCAGCTGAACGCTGTGCCTCAATTATTCAATCTGCATTACTTGAATATCAAAAGCAGCGATTGTTTATTCGGGCTTTTTCCGTACCGCAAGTAATGTTTAATGGCAAAGTCTTGGTGCTCACGCCCAGGCAAATTGAAATTTTGACCATCTTGGCACTGTGTCCGCAAGGTTTAAGTTTGGATACTTTGCATCAGGCGTTATATGGAGAGCGCAAAGTCAGCATAGGCACTTTAAAGGCGGAAATGTCACAATTGCGCGATATTTTAGGCGGAATGCTCGGTTCTAGACCTTACCGTTTACTGACGCATGTTGAAGCTGATTTTTTACTCACCGAGCAATCTTTAGATGCCGGCTATACCGATTCGGCCTTAAAACTGTGTACGGGTGTTTTTCTGGCAAAAACTGAAAGTCCTTTTTTATCTGCCTGGCGAGATTGCCTGGAATCACGTTTAAGTGATGCCATTTTTAAAGCCAACGGAACTGATATTTTACTTAAGCACGTGGCACATTTCCCTGAAGCGATTGATGCCGTGGAGCGTTTAATTGAACTTATGCCCAAAACCCATCCCGTGCATCAAACCTTACTCAAATATAAAGATAACTAACGCTGATATTGTCTAATGACGGCTATAAACCTTTCTGCTTAAGCCATGCAAAGAGTTGCTGATAAACGTGTTCGCGTACCGATTTTTCCGAAAGTACCAAGTCATGCAAACCATTTTTTATTTCACTGATAGTGACATCACCGTTAATCTTTTTAGCATATTTATCAATATGTTTTACATCCAAAATTACATCGCTGCTTTGTGCCTGTTTATGCCATTTTTTTGGATTTTTAGTTTGATCTGAATGCATCACTAAGGCAGGGACTTTTAAGGTCACGCCTCGATGAATTTCCTTTTGCGCTTCAAAAATTGCCCGGACAAAACTTAGACGAACCCGAGGATAAGAGGTTTTTTTCCATTCCAGATTAAAGTCCCATTCTCCTTTTAAGCTTTTGTGCAAACTGGTCACATACCATTTGTTCAGTTCACTGGGGAATTCCAAATCTGGACAAATTTTACCGACACGGCTTAAATTTGGAAGTCCCAGTTTTTTCTTGATTGGATTCATGTTGAAATCATAAAAGGGGCTATTGACCCACAATGCTTTAATTAAAGGATGATCTGGATGATGCGCTGCATATAAAGTCGTGGTGAGACCGCCAGTTGAATGTCCGCACAGTAAAATAGCATCATGACCTTCTGCGCCAATAATGTCTAAGGCCTGGGTGATTTCCGCATCGTATTCAGCAATCTCACGCACGTTATAATATTTTTGATGCGGAAGGTGGGAACGACCGTATTTACGTAAGTCGAGTGCATAAAAGTCAAAGCCATGCTGATTAAACTGTTCGGCCATTTCGGTTTGAAAGAAATAGTCGATGAAGCCATGAATATATAAAACGGCTTTGGATGTACTTTGCTCTGCCTTTTTACGCACCAATGTAGCGGTGACTTGGCCTTCATAATCATCGGGGAAATCTAGGGTGGCCTGTTCATAGCCTGATCCTAAGATATCAACTTGATAAAGCGGTTCAATTATTTGTTTTGTCATTATTGTGCTCATTTTGGAATGATTAATTTTCTTTTATCCTTCCTGATGAGCTTTAATTTGTCAAATAGAAATAAGTTGAAAAAACAACCTATATTCTTATTAATTTTTAATAAGAATATAGGTTGTTAAAGCACAAGTTAAAAAGGGAAAGAAAATTTACACCGCTGCTTTAAAAATATCGACCACTTGAGCGTTGGCCTTTAATGCTGCTTTAAAAATATTCACCACTTGATCATGGGTTGCTTTGCGTGGGTTGGTTAACATACAGGCATCTTTTTGTGCATTTTCAGACATCACATTAAGATCTTGTTCTTTAACACCCAGTTCCGACAAACTTGAAGGAATACCAATCGATGCTGATAATTCACGAATTGCATCAATGGCTGCATAAGCTGCTTCGGTTACGGTCAGTCCAGTAGTATTTATACCCATTAACTGTGCAATTTTTGCATAACGATCAGGACAAGCAATCAGGTTAAATTCACATACATGCGGAAGTAAAATCGCATTGCATACGCCGTGGGGTAAATTGTAGAAACCACCTAATTGGTGTGCCATGGCATGTACATAACCTAAAGATGCATTGTTGAATGCCATTCCAGCCAGATATTGTGCATAGCTCATCGCATCACGTGCTTCAAGATTTTCACCATTGGCAACAGCAGGGCTCAGCCATTCACTAATCATGCTAATGGCTTTTTCCGCGCAGGCATCAGTAATTGGTGTTGCAGCAGTGGATACATAAGCTTCAACGGCATGCGTCAGTGCATCCATCCCTGTGGCTGCGGTTAAACTGGCAGGTTTGGCGACCATGAGTTTAGGATCATCAATTGCTATCAATGGAGTGCAACGCCAGTCTACAATTGCCATTTTTACGTGCGTGTCGGTATTGGTAATAATACAGAAACGTGTCATTTCAGAAGCGGTACCTGCCGTGGTATTGATGGCAATCAGGGGCGTCATGGCTACTGTGCTTTTATCAATCCCTTCGTAGTCACGAATATGACCACCGCCGGCTGTTACCAGACCAATCCCTTTGGCACAGTCATGTGATGAGCCACCGCCTAAAGAGATGATGGAATCACAAGCATTGTCGTTATAGGCTTGTACGCCGTTATGTACGTTAATATCGGTTGGATTGGGTTCTGCACCGGGGAAAATGTGACTGTCGATGCCAGCCTCTTTTAAATAAGCTGAAATGGTATCTGCGACACCAAATTTAAAAAGACCTGCATCCGTCACAATCAGGGCTTTTTTAGCACCTAAATTTTGTGCTTTAGCACCAATTTCCTTGGCACAGCCGGGACCAAAAAGAGAAACACAGGGAATATAAAAACCGTTGGTATGATCTGCAATATTTTTAAAAGCCATGGTGCGATTCCTTTTACTATTTATATGTTGTTATCGGTGACCCTCACCGTGAATCCAGTATCAAAGGAACAGAATAAAAATCCTACCTACCAAATACCTACCATTTTAAGTTACTGAATTTATATTGTTTTTTAATTTTTTGGTTTGAATTTTTAATCAGAACTTAAACCACATTTTAAATGTATGAGATAAAGCAGGATGATTTAGACGGACTTTGATGGCAAAAAAATGTAAATTCGCTTTAAGGTCGTGATTTTCGGATTGCTAAAGGTGTTGTTTTGCTAAAAATATAATTTTCTATTTGGTAAATAAATTATTTATGTTATTTATTAAATATTCAGCATTTTTCAGCTTAATGGTTTGAACCTGACTTTTTTCATGAATTAAAAAAATTTAAAATTTTATAAGAATTTAAGCTCAAAGATATTTTTAAAAATACTTGCTGATATTATCAAGAGTAAATTATAGTCAATTTATATGATTTTTATATAAATTCCTAAGGATGGGGGGAGGTTTAATGAAAGTCGAACATACAAATGATGCAACACTATTATTACATGCAATCCATAAAATTTTGCTTAAAGAGTGGGATCCTTTAGGAATTCGTAGCATTCCTTCGATGCGTGATGAATATGAAGATTATTTACCTAAACTCTTTATGATGATTTGTGACAAGGCAGATGAATCAGAGATTTTTGAATATTTATGGCGGATCGAAAATAAAGTCATGGAAAAAAGAGGCAATAGGCAGCATACCTTGCGTATTGCCAGTTTACTCAAAGATCTGCAATTGAAGAAATGAAGTTAAATTTTTTAGTAGTAAGCAGAATCTTTTTAAATACAAATGATTGACAGTAGAACTGGAGATGCAGCAGTCGCTTTTAGGCATTGTCGGTGCTTCGGGAAGTGGCAAATACAATTTTCAAAAAGTGGGTCTGTTGCAACCTCATCAGGGTTTTATCCAGTTTAATGAGCGTATTTTGCTAAATACTCAGCAAAAAATTCATGTATCGAAGTATCAACGCAAGGACGCTTTAATTTTCTAGAATGCTTTGCTGTTTTCACACATGAATGTGCAGCAGAATCTGGGTTACGCAGAAAAATTAGTGTCCAAGTCTGAACGAAAATTCCAGTTTGACGAGATGGTAGAACTGTTAGATTTAAAGATGTTGATTTAGCGTAAAGCATATCAGCATTTAGGTGGGGAAGCTCAGTGTGTATCGATTGGACGTACTTTATTGTCTTCACCCAATTTACTGTTGCTGGATAAACCTTTAACTAGGCTTTATTCACATCTTAAAGAGCAAATTTTACCGTTCTTAAAACGGATGAAAGATGAGCTTGATTTACCGATAATTTATGTGACCCATGATCTGCAGGAACGGGAATATTTAGCGGCATATATTGTGCAGTTAAAGCAGCGACAAATACAAACTATGCCAAAGCTTGAAAGAATTTAAACCATTAGTAGAAAATAGCCTAAGCATTAGGCATAAGCTATTTCGATAAATATCAAATGATATTATTCTACTTTTTGATATTCATTAATCACTTCAAGTGCTGCACGAAAAGCTTCTTGCGTTGCAGGTGCGCCGCAGTAAGGCAAGCTGTGAAGTAGCACTTCTTGGATTTCTTCAACCGTCGCTCCGTTATTGAGTGCACCGCGAACATGACCTTTAAGCTCAGTTGGGCTTTTTTGTGCAGTTAAAAATGCAATGGTAATCAGTGAACGGTACTTACGTGGCAATACACCTTCACGCTGCCAGGTTGAACCCCAAGCATGTTCATTAATCCAGTCCTGCAAGGGTTGGGTAAAAGGCACAGTATTGTCTTGTGCGCGTTTTACAAAAGATTCGCCCATAACTTCGGTACGAACTTTTAAACCATTTTCAAAATCTTGTTGTGACATATTTTTTACTCTTTCAATGTCTATAAAAAAGAAGTGATCAAAGTTTATGCCTGAATGACTTCAATGCGTATTGGTTTATGGTCGTAAGTCAATGACAATTCCGGTAATGAGACTACAACACATTCTTTGATGACTATTTTAATGTATAGATAAAATCAAAAAAAATAGTTTTAAATAAATTATGATTTGGCATGTTTTATAACAAGTACAGAAATGGGGCTTAAAGTTAAAATATCTTGAGCAATATTGTCAATAAATGCTTTTTAAAACCCTGTGTACTTATGAGAATTTACCTCAGTTAAATTAATATCTAATTCATCGGCACGTTCATAAATGATAATTCTGGGTGATATTTTGATCAGTAATTTAGTGTATTTTTTTACTACTTAATTTAGATATTTTTAGTCTTAGCTTAACCCATATATTTTAGCAGGCGTATTTTCTTCCATTAAAAAATCTGTTATTTCAGGCATGGTTTTATGAGATTTACTCTGGTTAATGAGTCGATAATAAATATATTTAATATAATTAATTTATTTCCAAATACTTTAGCTGGAATTGTTATTTAGTGTTTAATGTGTTGTTAATATGAGCAGCTTTATTGTGTGGATTTTCTTGATAGAATAATGAGTAAATCTAAAGTTATTATTTTAAATCTTTATATTATATTAAGGGTTAATTTGAAAAAAACAAAAATAAATTTTTATATTATATGAATAGTTAATTAGAAAAAATTAAACATAACTTTTTATATTATATGAGTATTTAATTTAAAAATATTAAATATAAATTTTTATATTATATTAATAGTTACTTTGAAAATAATATAAGTATATGATTTAATTGATTTATAATTATTTAACTGGTTATTAAAAAATAATTATTTAGAATTAATTGAAGACAATTTATTAATATTAAAAATATTAGATGTTTCACATAAATAATAAAATAAGTACATATTTATATTTATTAGCTTGAAAAATAAAAAAAATAAACGTTTAATTAATCCAGACAATTATGGTTGGTTTTAGGATTTTTATGCAGATTCAAGTTATTTCAAAATCGAATGGTAATAATAATTTATTAAAAAAATATTCACAAAATATTGAACTAACTGAGAGTTCTGTTGTTTTAGTGGATGTGAATGTTGATAACATAGAAAAAATTGATTATTTAAATAATAAAGTGGTTGTTACTTTAAAAAATGGTGAAAAAATAATAATTGATAATTTTAATAATGAAGAAAGTTCATTGGTTTTTAGAAATGAGCAATCAGAAATGTTTTTATTTGATTTTGAGAATCTTAGTTATAACACGATAGATAAAATTGAACCTTTACTATATGCAAATTCAGAAGCATCTGAAGGTATATCAATTTGGCCTGTAGCGGCGGCTTTACTTGGTGGAGCAGGTATTATTGCTGCAGTAGCTAAAGGTTCGAACGGTAATAACGGTATGGATGGTGCAACGGGTGCCACTGGAGCAACAGGTAATGATGGCGCAACAGGATCTGCTGGAGTAACAGGTGCAACAGGATCTACGGGAGCCACGGGCAGTACTGGAGCCAATGGTAATGATGGTACGGATGGTAAGTCTCTTTTAGAATTACTAATCGATTCGGGACAATTACCTCCAGACGCAACCATTAATAATTTAATTGAATACCTTAAAGGCACAGATGGCGCGACCGGAGCAGACGGCAAATCAGCCTTGGAACTGTTGATTGAAGCGGGTGAATTGCCGGCAGGTGCGACGGTGACGGATCTGGTCACTTATCTTAAAGGCACAGATGGCGCGACCGGAGCAGACGGCAAATCAGCCTTGGAACTGTTGATCGAAGCGGGTGAATTGCCGGCAGGTGCGACGGTGACGGATCTGGTCACTTATCTTAAAGGCACAGATGGCGCGACCGGAGCAGACGGCAAATCAGCCTTGGAACTGTTGATCGAAGCGGGTGAATTGCCAGCAGGTGCGACGGTTACGGATCTGGTCACTTATCTCAAAGGTGTAGATGGTGCGATCGGAGCAGACGGTAAATCAGCCTTAGAACTGTTGATTGAAGCGGGTGAATTGCCGGCAGATGCGACGGTGACGGATCTGGTCACTTATCTCAAAGGTGCAGATGGTGCGACCGGAGCAGACGGTAAATCAGCCTTAGAACTGTTGATTGAAGCGGGTGAATTGCCAGCAGGTGCGACGGTTACGGATCTGGTCACTTATCTCAAAGGTACAGATGGTGCGATCGGAGCAGACGGTAAATCAGCCTTAGAACTGTTGATTGAAGCGGGTGAATTGCCAGCAGATGCGACGGTGACGGATCTGGTCGATTATCTCAAAGGTACAGATGGTGCGATCGGAGCAGACGGCAAATCAGCGCTGGAACTGTTGATTGAAGCGGGTGAATTGCCAGCAGATGCGACGGTGACGGATCTGGTCGATTATCTCAAAGGCGCAGATGGCGCGACCGGAGCAACAGGATCTACGGGAGCCACGGGCAGTACGGGAGCCAATGGTACTGACGGTACGGATGGTGCAACGGGTGCCACTGGAGCTACAGGTAATGATGGTGCAATAGGCGCAACAGGTGATACCGGAGCTACAGGATCTACGGGAGCCACTGGTAATGATGGTACGGATGGTAAGTCTCTTTTAGAATTACTAATCGATTCGGGACAATTACCTCCAGACGCAACCATTAATAATCTAATTGAATACCTTAAAGGTGCAGATGGCGCTACCGGAGCAGACGGTAAATCAGCCTTAGAACTGTTGATTGAAGCGGGTGAATTGCCGGCAGATGCGACGGTGACGGATCTGGTCGATTATCTCAAAGGTGTAGATGGCGCTACTGGAGCAGACGGCAAATCAGCCTTGGAACTGTTGATCGAAGCGGGTGAATTGCCAGCAGGTGCGACGGTTACGGATCTGGTCACTTATCTCAAAGGTACAGATGGTGCCATCGGAGCAGACGGTAAATCAGCCTTAGAACTGTTGATTGAAGCGGGTGAATTGCCGGCAGATGCGACGGTGACGGATCTGGTCACTTATCTCAAAGGTGCAGATGGCGCTACCGGAGCAGACGGTAAATCAGCCTTAGAACTGTTGATTGAAGCGGGTGAATTGCCGGCAGATGCGACGGTGACGGATCTGATTGATTATCTCAAAGGTGCAGATGGCGCGACCGGAGCAGACGGCAAATCAGCGCTGGAACTGTTGATTGAAGCGGGTGAATTGCCAGCAGATGCGACGGTGACGGATCTGGTCGATTATCTCAAAGGCGCAGATGGCGCTACTGGAGCCACAGGATCTGCTGGAGTAACAGGTGCTACAGGATCTACGGGAGCCAATGGTACTGACGGTACTAATGGTGCAACGGGTGCCACTGGAGCAACAGGTAATAATGGTGCAACAGGCGCAACAGGTGCTACAGGATCTACGGGAGCCAATGGTACTGACGGTACGGATGGCGCAACAGGCGTTAGCGGTTCAGCAGATTTAATTACATCGATTACTTTAAATTATGATACAGATCTAAATGGTAAATTGAGTCAGCGAGAGCTTCTAGATTTACCGAACGAAATCACTATTACTTTGGGAGCCGATGCGAAAGAAGGCGATAGCCTTGTTGTGAATGGTGCTATTTATATATTAGATTCGACCCATATAACTACCCACACGCTGATTGTACCTGTAGCTGTTCTCGATGGATTGAATTTCATTCGGGTAGATGCTTTCAATCCTGAAGGACAAACAGACATTGACTTCAAATTCTTTGAAGTGTTAGACGGTAAATATATCGGTGATGTAAATGTCGTTAGTGATACTAACGGAAATAACATTATTGATAATAGCGAGCTTATTGCAGCTGGTGGCACAATAGATGTACGTGTTCAGCTCGGTGCAGATGTTCTTGTAGGAGACGTTGTTACTTTAGCAGGTAAAACTTCTCATACCGTGATAGCAACAGATATTACAAATGGATATGTAGATTTCATTGATGTTTCGGTAATTCAAGGACAGAAGGAAACTCTGGAAGTTGAAATAAAAACAGGTGCTGATGTATTAGATAAGGCATCGAAGGATATTCAAATTGACGGAGCACCACGCAACATAGTGGAATCTATTGTTTTTACTAATGATATTAATACTGATGGTGCACTTAATGCCATAGAAATAAATGGTAAAAACTATACACCTCTTAAAGTTACATTAGGTGCTGATGCTAAATCTGGAGATATTGTTGTCGTAAATGGTGACAAATATATTCTGAATGCATCAGAAGTGAGTTCTGGCAGTTTAAATGTCAATGTAGCTGTACGAGAAGGTCAAAACCCAATTGATATTAGCGCAACAGATGAGTGGGGTAATGTAGATCGTATATCAGACTCAATCATAGTCGATACATTGCTACCAATAGCTCCGACAGCTCCAAATGCTATAGATGATGTTCCATTAAATATTGGGAATATTGCTAATAATTCAGTAACCAATGATAACCGTCCAGAAATTACGGGTGAAGGCCGAGTTGAAGGAGAAATCATTACCCTTTATCTCAACGGTACACCTCTGGTTGGAACTGGAACACCAATCATAGTCCAAGCTGATGGTAAATGGAGTTATACACCTGCAACAAACTGGATAGATGGTAATTATGTAATTACTTATACAGTATCAGACAATAGCGGGAACGTTTCGTCTCAATCCCCATCATTAAGTTTTGAAATTGATACGGCTGCACCTACAGGTGGTTTAGTGTCGATTGATACTCCAATTGCGGGCAATGATGTTGTTGATGCAAGTGAAGCAAGTACAGACATTACTGTAACAGGTACAGTGACTATTCCTCTTGATGCTGTAACAACGAATATCACAGTCACAGTAAATGGGACAGATTATTTAGCTATTGTAGATACAACGACAGGTACGTGGACAGTTGATGTTCCAGGTATCCAGTTTGCAGATGGTGCGGGTAGCGTAAATGTAGAGGCAGTATTTACAGATGCTATAGGTAATACATCAGTGCCGATAGTCGATGATGCAGCCTATACTCTAAACATTCCAGCAGTACTCAATGATTCTGTACTTGCAGGAGTCAATCTAAATCCAGCAGTCACGGGTAGTACTGTTAAAACAGGTACGAATCTAGGGATGGACAATTCTATAGCTCCAGTAACGGCAGTTGATGGAAATGGTGTATCAGTTCCATTGACTGCTGGTGGTGTCGCTCTGGTGTGGAGTGGAACAGGAACTTTAGCAGATCCATTTGTGGCAAAGGCAGGTGCTGATATCGTTCTCAGTATTAGTATCAATAATAATGGTGATTACAGCATCGTTCAGAATCAAAGTCTTGACCATAGTTTAACGGGTGCAGACAAAATTACGATTACGATACCTGTTCTAGATGGCGGTCTCGCACATGATGTACTGAAACTGGACATTATTGATGGTGTTCCTAGTGCTGCGCCAGATAACACTGCAAATTTAACGCAACCAATAACACAAGGTTCAGAAACTCTAAATATCAGCATACCGCAAACTTATCGTGGTTCAGCAGTTCAAACCTTTGGTGGTGATGCAGACGGAGCACATGTAAGTAAAGTGACTATTGAAGGGGTCAATTTTACTTATGATGGCACGACAGTAATACCGCCTAGCAGTTTTAGTCGTTCTATGGTTGTAGCTTCAAATACTGTGACAGATAGTTCAGGTACATCCTTAGTTGTCACCACAGCTCGTGGTGAAACGGTTACAGTGAATCTGGACACTGGAAATTATACGGTCGAGGTGACTGGCCAAGGTCTTGCAGTTAATGAGGCACCAGAGGCAAAGATTGTAGGGGCTGGCGGTTTACTTGGTGGTGGTATTATCAATGCGGATGCATTGGGTGTGATTGATCTTTCACAAACACAGACCTTCTCTGTTTCAGATGCTAATGAAAACTTGACGAAAGTGAATGTTGGATATGAAACATCAAATTTGGCTTCAGCATTAGATGGATTAGTCTCAGCACAATTAAACAGTGTGGTTGCTAGCTTAAGGGCTGTTCTTATTGTGGGACCTTTACTTGCTAACGTTTTGGAAGGCTTAGGCGTTACAGGTTTAGTCAGGGAGTTAATTACAAATCCAAATAGTTTGATTGCTGGATTATTAGCACCAATCGTTAAACCATTGACTGATTTATTAAATAAAGTATTAAATGGCAAATTAGTCCTAGATTATGATGCTCAACTTGAAACAGAGCTTGGTTTAAAAGTAACAACTGTCGCGGGTGATTATAATAATAATTTTAAAGCAAGCTTAGTCATCGAATCGTTGACTCCTAATGGTGTTGTTGATTCTTTAGCTATAAATCAATTATTAGGAACTGTTAAAGCCACGGATAGTGGCGGTGGTTTGTTGGATTTACTCGGCTCAAATTTGAATTTGTTAACATCCTTGGAGTTACAAGCTTTTGATCAAGATGGTGGAAGTCCTATAGAGTCTCAAGATTTGACGATTCAATTAGGTTTGATTTCTGGTGGAATGCAATCGACGACAACAGTGATTAAAGATGATGGTTCTAACCTTAATCAAACCAACGCAGCACAATCGGTACAAATATTTGGTTTAGACGGCAACGATAACATTACAGGCAGTAACTTTGCTGACATTATTCGTGGAGGAACAGGGAATGACACGATTAATGCTGGTGCAGGTAATGACATCATTATAGGTGGTAAAGGCAATGACGATCTTACCGGGGGCTCAGGGCGTGATGTCTTCAAGTGGGAATCTGGAGATCAAGGCACTATAGCTACACCTGCACGAGATACCATCACAGACTTTGATATTCGATCGGTGGCTCAAGGCGGTGATGTACTTGATTTCGCAAGTGTATTACCAAATGCGGCTCGTGTTGGAACGAATTCAGGCAATATCGGTCAATATGTAAAATTTGATGATGATGGAGGTAAAACTGTTATTTCAATCAGCAGTACTGGTAATCTCCTAACAGAAATCGATCAGATTATTGAGCTTAATGGTTTGACTGGCTTTGTTGGACAGTTTGCCACTCAAGAAGAACTCATTTCTTATTTACTTAAATCGGGTAAGTTGGTCATTGGTGAGCAAACGCTGGATAGCGCTACTTATGATAAAACTGATAATCAGCTGAATATCGATATTGAGCTTAAAGATGGCGATGGAGATACTGTTACCCATAAGGTTGATTTAACTGTAGGCAGTTTAGAAGATGCCAATACATATCAACCAGACTTCGATCCAAATAACGTAGCCCCAGAGATTAGTCTGGAAGTATCTACTCTCTTAGGTTTAATCGGTGTGGATGCACTTGGTCTACTTGATCTAAGCCGTCAAGCTTATTCGGTGGTCGATGTAAATAACAACTTGCAACGAGTAGAATTGGTTTATCAACCGGTAATCAATCTTGGCTTAACACGTGCTTACTTTACAGTTAGTGCTGAACTAGCAGCCGAGCTTGGTTTGAAAGTTTCCTCAGTCACAGATGGTGGTTTACTCAACCTCTTGGGTTATAGCAATACGTTAATTATTACTGCTCTAGATGGTGGGACGATCAGTAATTTAGCCATTAATGAATTGTTGGCTGCTGTTGAAATGAGAGCGGAAGATGGAACTTTACTCACAGGTAATTTATTGACAGCTAACGTACTTGACTCGGTTTCAATGACAGCTATTGATAGTCAGGGGGCATTCTCAACAGCAAGTGGCGGTAGCTTAATTGATGTTAACTTGGTCGATAGTTTCAGCAATGGTGACGACTTCATCTTTGAGGGTACGACCGGTATAGATGCCATAAATCAAGCTACGGCAACAGACGGTATTCGCTTATATGGCTATGACGGAAATGACACGTTATCAGGTGGCTCAGGTAATGATCTATTACGTGGTGGCGATGGAGATGACATTCTCAATGGTGGCGCAGGTTATGACTTGCTGATTGGAGGATCAGGCAATGACACACTCACCGGTGGACTGGGTAATGACACAGCGCTCTATGAACTTCTAGATAATCTAGATGCCACAGGCGGTAATGGAACTGACACTTGGACTGATTTTGCAGTGGGTTCAGCAGCAGACAAGATTGATGTATCGGCCTTACTTGATGGTCTGCAAACTGCAACTAATATTGGAAGTTATATTTCTGTCAAAACAAATGCGGATGGAGATGCTGTTATCACTCTTGACCGAGATGGTGCGGGTACGGAATTTACCACCAAATCAGACCTGTTGATTTTGACAGGTGTCGATGCAATATCCCTAGGTGGTATGCCAGAGAGTCAATTGCAGGCTCTATTAGATAACAATCAAATTATATTCTAAGGATGACTGTCTAATAAATCGAAAAGGTACTTTGCGGTTTTGGATGCAAAGTACCTTTTTTATCATTAAGTTGTAATTGAGGATGTAGGTGTTATGAAGCATCATATTCGACTAAATATGATTGTAAAAAATGAAGCGCATGTCATTTTAAGATGTTTGGCTTCTGTCAAGCCTTGGATTGATTCTTGGGTGATTGTTGATACGGGTTCGACCGACGGCACACAAGAGATAATTCAAAATTATTTGCAAGATTTACCAGGACAATTATTGGAACGGCCATGGAAAAATTTTGGTTTTAACCGTACTGAAGCTTTGCAATTGGCTTTAAGTGATGCTTTACCCAAAGCAGATTATTTACTTTTTATTGATGCAGATGAAAGTTTATTGGCTGAATCTAGTTTCAGTTGGCCAAATTTAATGGGTACAGCATATTATTTTAATTGTATCTATGACAATTTACGTTATTGCCGAAATGCTTTGATCTCGACACGCTTAGCTTGGTCATGGAAAGGGGTTTTACATGAGTATTTACATTCTCCTCATCCTCATCAATGGCAAACGCTTGAAGGTTTGAATATATTTATTCAGCATGATGGCGCCAGAGCAAAAAGTGCAGATACATATTTGAAAGATATCGCAACATTGGAACAGGCTATTCAAGATGAGCCAGACAATTTGCGGTATATTTTTTATTTGGCACAAAGTTATAGAGATGCAGGATTATTAGATAAAAGTAGAACGTATTTTTTAAAACGGGCCAGTGCAGGAGGTTGGGAAGAAGAACGTTGGATGGCTCAATTTCGTGCCGCTCAAATGGCAGAACGCTTAAAACTTCCTCATGAACAAATTTATCTAGAATATTTACAAGCGTGGATAGCCAGACAGAATCGTGCCGAACCTTTATATGAGTTAGCCCGCTTTTACCGTTCTTTAAATAAATATGATTTGGCCAGTTATTATGCCCAACAAGCAATACAAATCGGTATGTCTAATGACAAGTTATTTGTTGATGCAAGTGTCTATGAGTGGCGAGCATTAGATGAACTGAGTGTTTCAGCATCCTACTGTCAAGTTTATAAAGAACAGGGTAAACAAGCGATATTAAAACTTTTGCAAGAGCAAAAATTCCCACGTTCTGAAGCAAAAAGAATAAGCTCGAATCTGAAGTACTACGCCTAATTTCATTATATCGAGCTTTAGATTTATCATTTAAAAATCAGATGTCATTTTTGCAAAATGAACTGATCAAATATTTAAAGCAATAAAAAAAGCCCTGATCAATAATCAGGGCTTTTCGTATTCTGGAGCGGGAAAGGAGACTCGAACTCCCGACCCCAACCTTGGCAAGGTTATGCTCTACCAACTGAGCTATTCCCGCAATGGTCTGCATTATAGAGAATTTAATGAAACTGTCAACTCTCTATAATTACAAATGCGCAATTAATCAGCACGACGCCATACTGTACCTTGACGGGTATCTTCCAAAACTACGCCCTGATCAAGCAAGGCCTGGCGAATTTCATCGGCTTTGGCAAATTCTTTGGCTTTTTTTGCATTCACACGTTGTTGGATCAAATCTTCAATTTGTTCTGCTGTTAAGCCTAAAGCTTCCTGACCGATATCAGATTTTAAGAAATCATCGACATTGTGCTGAACCAATCCAAGAATGTTAGTGAGATGACGTAAAGTTGAATAGTAAACAGTTGCCTGTTGTTGGTTTTCATCTTTCACTGCACGATTCAGTTCTTTATTGATTTCAAACAATACTGCAATCGCTTCTGAGGTATTGAAGTCATCACGCATTGCCGCATTAAAACGCTCAACCAGAACATCATCTAAGCTTTCAACAGTTTTTTCGCCATACACCGCTTGATACGCTTTAAATGAATGATAAAAACGTGAAAGGGTATTTTTTGCTTCTTTCAGTGCAAAGTCAGAAAAATTGACCGGGCTACGGTAGTGTGATGACACAATAAAGTAACGAATCACTTCAGGATGGAACTTATCCATCACGTCACGAATGGTAAAGAAGTTGCCTAAAGACTTAGACATTTTTTCGCCATCGACATTAATGAAACCAACGTGCATCCAGTAATTCACATACTGTTCACCGGTAGATGCTTCTGATTGTGCAATTTCATTTTCATGATGCGGGAAAGTCAAGTCTGAACCCCCACCATGAATATCAAAATGATTGCCTAAACAGCAAGTCGACATGGCTGAACATTCAATATGCCAACCTGGACGACCATTGCCCCATGGTGAAGCCCATGACGGTTCATTTTCTTTGGCATGTTTCCAAAGCACAAAATCGAACGGATGTTTTTTCTGAACTTCAACATCGACACGATCAGAAGCGCCAGCTTGCATATCTTCCAGTTTACGGCCAGATAAACGACCGTATTTGGCAAATTTTTCCACCTGAAAATACACATCGCCATTCTTTGAAGGATAAGCCGTGCCGTTATTCACCAGATTACCGATCATATTTTGCATCTGATCAATATAGTCAGTCGCACGTGGGGCTTGATCTGGGGCTAAGCAACCCAAATTTTCAGCATCGTCATTCATCGCTTGAATAAAACGATCTGTTAATGCAGTAATGCTTTCGCCATTTTCATTGGCGCGTTTAATAATTTTGTCGTCAATGTCGGTAATATTACGAACATATTTTACCTTCCAGCCTTGACTGCGCAAGAAGCGAATAATGTAGTCAAATGCAACCATGACTCGAGCATGCCCAATATGACAGTAGTCATAGACGGTCATACCGCAAACATACATATCGATATGTCCCTCCACACGCGGAACAAATTCTACTTTTTTACGTTGCTCTGAGTTATATAGAACAAAAGGTTGCATAGGTCTTCAAAAGGCTAAATATAAGATGGCTCATCTTAACCTAAGCATTTTTTTTCATAAAGTTTTATACGCTTTTTTTATATGCGTGTGAAAAGTTATACATTTAGAAACGTGTCATTTGCGTAGATATGATAAAATTGCGAAAATTATTTTTGCTTGATTAGAGTCAACGCTTTATAGCGTTAAGGTAAACCTACTTTGAACCCACCAAATATGCCAAATCAAATAGACTTCCAAAAAGTCGCATTAGAAACTTTGCGTATAGAAGAACAAGCGCTAGAAATATTGGCGACGCAAATTGATGATCGTTTTAGCCATGCATGTGAAATTATTTTGCACTGCCGAGGACGATTAGTCATTACCGGTATGGGCAAATCGGGTCATATTGGTCGTAAAATGGCGGCAACCTTTGCGTCTACTGGTACTCCCTCATTCTTTATGCATCCAGGTGAAGCAGGGCATGGCGATTTAGGCATGCTGGTGCCGGGTGATGTGCTGATCGCGATTTCGAACTCGGGCAAGAGCGATGAAATTATGATGCTGATGCCGTTGATCAAACGTTTGGAAATTCCGTTAATCACCATCAGTGGTGATACCAAAGGGCCAATGCCGCAAAATGCAGATGTCGCTTTAACCTTGGGTAATATTCAGGAAGCTTGTCCACTGGGTTTGGCACCCACTTCAAGTACTACGGCAACTCTAGCCTTGGGTGACGCGCTGGCTGTTGCTTTGCTTGATGCACGCGGTTTTACTGCAGACGATTTTGCCATGTCGCATCCGGCGGGTGCATTGGGTAAACGTCTGTTGTTACATGTCAAACACTTGATGCATACCGGTGCAGAATTACCCAAAGTATCTCCAGATACACCAATGAATCAGGTTTTATACGAAATTTCAAACAAACGCCTAGGTTTAACCACAATTGTAGATCAAAATGATGTTCTACTTGGTATTTTTACCGATGGTGATTTACGTCGTTTAATAGATAAGCAACAAGGTTTTGATGTGAACCTGGTCGTATCTGAAGTGATGATCAAAAATCCTTTAACCATTTCGCAAGAAGCACGGGCAGTTGAAGCTTTAGAGCGAATGAATGAAAAGAAAATCAATCAATTTGTTGTGGTAAATGATGTAAATCAAGTCATTGGTGTGATTAGCATGCATGACCTGATTCAAGCTGGGGTAAATTAACAAATGGCATCTTATATTTTATTGGAACAGGCGCGTCATATTGAAGCTTTGGTTCTGGATGTCGACGGTATTTTAAGTGATGGTTTTGTGACATTGACTAATTCTGGTGATGAAATTAAATCATTCGATATTCGTGATGGCCTAGGTATGAAACTTGTACAGCAGGCAGGTGTCAAAGTCATTATCATTACAGGACGTAAAAGCAATATTGTAGAAAAGCGTATGTCTGATTTAGGTGTAGACCTGGTTTTTCAAGGCCGTGAAGATAAAGGTACTGCATTACGTGAAGCATGTGCGCAACTGAATGTTGCTCCAGAAGACTGTTTATATATGGGTGATGATTGGCCTGATCTTTCTGCATTTGCCATTGCAGGTATGAAAGTGACTGTGCCGAATGGTCATGTCGAAGTCCGTCGTCGTGCCGACCTGGTGACTCAGGCAATGGGTGGACGCGGTGCCGTACGTGAAATCTGCGATATGATTTTGATGGCCAAAGGGGCTTACCAAACGCTTCTTGAAAAATATACATCTATCCCACATTAATAGTTAAATAATTCATTTCATTTGAGTTAAGTACCACACTTATGGATACAAAAGTTTTATACGTAACTGCTATAGCCATTGCAGCTATAAGTGGTGGTTACTACTATTACAGCGGTAAGGGCAATAAACTTGAGGCTGATTCAGCCAGAAGTATGACCTATTCCGCTGAAAAAATTAATCTCACTCAAACCGATGATGACGGTAATTTGTCTGTCCGCGCTAAGGTCGATCGTCTTGAGCAGGACATGCAAAAAAGAACCTCAAGACTCACCAATTTGAATGCGTCCATGTATACAAAGGGTGCTGTAGATGCCACTTTTTATGCCAAAGTCGCAAATGGTTATGATGATAATGAGCGCGTGGTTTTGTCTGGAGATGTGTTGGCGGTAAAGTTGATCCAACAGGGCAAACTGCAGTTTCGAACTACAGAGTTAACCGGCTATCCTAAAACTCGTGAAATTGAAACCAATAAACAAGTCATTGTGCAATCTCCGCAAGCTGAATTTGTAAGCCAAGGTCTGAAAGCCAATTTTAATAACGGTCAATACGAATTTTTTAATATTCGAGGAAAATATGAACCAAAATCTTAAGCTTACATTTTCTAAAACCTTGCTTCGGCAAGCAGCTTTAGTCGGTTTGGTTGTATTCTCATCGGCAACGGTATTTGCAATTCCTTCTGACCGAAGTCAGCCCATCTCCTTAGTGGCTGATCGGGCAACCTATAATGAAAAAACGGGTGTGACGACCTATACTGGTAATGTCATCATCGAACAAGGCACAATGAAATTGCAGGCCAATTCAATTATTGCCAACCTGAATAGTCAAAAAGAAATCAGCACGATTACTGCAACAGGTGGTCCTGCGCGTTTTCAGCAAAAAGTAGATGTCAATAAGGGCTTGGCCAAAGGGCAGGCACAAAAAATTCTCTATAATGCTCAAACTGGCATTATTACCTTGTCGGGCAATGCCTTATTAGAGCAAGGTGGCGCAAGTATTCGTGGCAATACTTTGAAATATAGTATGAATAAAGGTGATATTGAGGCTACCGGTACGCCAAATAATACGGGTTCATCTTCAGGCCGTGTTCAAATCGTAATTCCACCTTCTAGTTCAAAATCATTCCCGGGAGCACGTGATTAATGGAACAATCGCCAAACCAACCACAAACGCTTTGTATTAAACATCTTGCAAAAAATTATAGTAAAAGATGGGTGGTTAAGGACGTTTCTTTTCAGATGCAAAGTGGGCAGATTGTCGGATTACTTGGACCAAATGGTGCAGGTAAAACCACGAGTTTCTACATGGTGGTGGGTTTAGTCCGTATGGATAAAGGCGAGATTTATTTGGATGATCTTGATTTATCCGATTTGGCCATGCATGAACGTGCCCGTAAAGGGATTGGTTATTTACCTCAAGAAGCTTCTATTTTTAGAAAAATGACTATTTCTGAAAATATTATGGCGATTCTTGAAACCCGTAAGGATTTGAACAAACAGCAACGTCAACAGCGTTTAAGTGAATTGCTGGCCGATTTTAAAATCACCCATATTAAAGATTCTTTAGGGATGAGTGTTTCGGGGGGGGAACGTCGTCGTGCCGAAATTGCTCGTGCTCTGGCTGCGGACCCTAAGTTTATGTTACTCGATGAACCTTTTGCCGGGGTAGATCCTATTTCTGTAGGTGATATCAAAGACATTATTCGAAATTTAAAAGATCGTGGGATTGGGGTGCTGATTACCGACCATAATGTACGAGAGACTTTAGCAATTTGTGAGCGTGCTTATATTGTCAGTGAAGGGGCAGTAATTGCAGAAGGAACACCGCAAGAAGTACTGGAAAATGAAACAGTGCGCCAAGTGTATTTAGGCGATGATTTCACCGTTTAATGATAATTTTTAAAAAGGGTGATTTTTCATTTAAAAATTGACTAGATCATCCTAAATTTATACCTATAAAAATGACAATTAATATACAAAAACAAGCGTATTTTTTACTAAATACGCTAAAATATTCATAAAGTATAATTGTCCCTTCAATGATGTTAAACAATCAAAGTAAAGTAATTTTTCGGCAAAATGTATTTTTGAGAAGCATGCAATGTCTAATATGTTTTATGCCGTTAAATACAAGTTATACACATGCAACCCATTCCAAAGAGTTTTTAGAAACGGTTAAATCGGGAATGAGCCAAATTTTTGTTCCTAAGTCCGATGAAAACTATAATAAAGCTGATATTCAAAGCCTTAGTAACTTTCAATTAGATACCTCAAAAGTTCAGGAATTACCTGTAATACAGCGTTCTGATCAGACAGATGCTTTTTCTAAAAATCAACCCATGTATCAGCCTGTTAGCCAATTAAGTTTCAATGAAACCATTCTTCGGGCATTGCAGCGTAGTCCTGATGTTTCACAGAGTGTTTCAGTTTTAGCTGGACAGGGGGCTTACATTGATGTTGCTAAAGCCGGGTATTATCCACAGCTTTCAGGTGGATTATCGACCGGAGACTTAAGTTCGGGTGAACGTGGGCGCCAGCTCATCAGTCTGAGTGCCACCCAAATGCTCTACGATTTTGGCAAGGTAAAAAGTGGGGTGGATATTCAACATGCAAAGCTTAGCGCTGAACAGGCCAATGTTTTGCTGAGCATAGACAATGTAGCTTATGAAACTGTCAATGCGATCGTGAATATTAAGCGTTATCAGGAAATCACCCAAATCGCACAGCAGCAGATTAACGGCATTTCACGCATTGCTGAAATTACAAATTTAAGAGCAAAGGCGGGGATTAGTACCCAGGCCGACCCCGTTCAGGCACGTGCAAATTTAGAAGCTGCACAGGCCAATTTAGTGGTACAGCAAACCCAGCTGAAAAAATTTCAACAGAAATTGCGCACATTATTGGGTGTGGATGTGACAGGACAGGAGTGGGCTATTCCAGAGCGTGTGGTGAGGGATTCCGACTTATACGGTGAGCCTGAATTTAACAAAATTCCCAGTATGATTGCGGCACAGGCAGAGGTACAGGTTGCCAAATTTCAAAAACAACAATCAAAATTAAGTAACTATCCAACTCTGAGTGTTAAAGGTTCACTTAGTCAGGCCTTGAATGGACGTAATCCCAATAATAATAAAGATGAAGGGATGTATAATTCCATCATGCTGGAAGCGAGCAGTAATCTGTATCAGGGAGGGGCAAAAGCATCCCAGACCCGTGCTGCCAGTTATGCCGAAGAAGCGGCAAAAGCAAAAGTTAATTCAGTTTATCTGGATGTGCTAGATGAAATCCGGCTATTACGTGAAGAAATCGAAAATAAGCAAGGTCTAATGAGCATTTTGATTGCGCGTAAGGAAACCACCATTCGTACCCGAGAGCTGTATCAGGAGCAATATAAACTCGGGACACGTTCAGCGGTTGATTTGCTCAATGCAGAACAGTCCATTCACAGTGCAGCTCAAGAAATCGAAAATACACGTTATGACATTTATGACGCAATTGTGCGATACATTACTGTTACAGGACGTTCTCGTGATCTCTATGATCTTAATAATATTCCAATCCAAGGGTTTGAGATTCAGCCATGAATAATAAAAATAATTATCAACCGTGGCTTCAAGCTGTACTCACGATTGCCAAACATTACCGTATAGAACCATCTGAAGAACGTATTCGTTTACAGCTTGACTGGAATTCCAACCACAATGTCGATGACATCATGACACTGATGACGCGCCAGATCGGCATGAGTTTGCGTAAGTCTGCATTTAGTAAAGATTTAATCAATCCATGGCGGTTACCTGTTGTGGTGGAATTTAATGATGGTCAGGTTGGTGTTGTTGAAAAAGTTGATGCTGAAGGTAATGCAAATATCCAGCTGAGTGGTGATCAAGGTCTTGCACAGACTTTAACCCTGGATGTGCTGCAATCCAATATTCGTCAGGTCTATATTCTTCGACCTGAAAAATCCGTACCAGATGCGCGGGTGGATGAATACATCAAACCTTATGAAAGCAGCTGGTTCTGGTCAATTGTATTACGTGACTGGAAACGTTATATCGATGTGATGTTTGCCTCCATGATTGCCAACATTTTGGCCTTGGCGACTATTGTTTTTTCCATGAATGTCTATGACCGGGTAATTCCGGCCCAATCTGTTCCCACTTTATGGGTACTGGCCGGTGGTGTACTGATTGCGGCAATTTTCGAATTCAGTTTACGGGTCGCACGAATTTATCTGTCTGACATTATTGGTAAACGTGCAGATTTAAGAATTTCAGACCGGGTTTTTGGTCATGCTTTAAGAATAAAAAACAGTGAGCGATCAAAATCCACCGGGACCTTTATTTCACAGATTCGTGAGCTTGAGGGCGTACGTGAACTGGTGACCTCAACCACAATATCAGCCATTGCCGATTTACCTTTCTTTCTGCTATTTTTGGGGATTTTCTGGCTGATTGGTGGCAACCTGTTTTGGGTGATGCTTCTAGTGGTGCCTTTAATGATCCTGCCTGGAATTTTGGCACAAAAACCTTTGGCTAAACTGGCCAGTGAAGGAATGCGTGAAGGTGCAATCCGCAATGCCATGCTGGTTGAAGCAGTACAAGGGATTGAAGATATCAAGCTTTTGCGTGCAGAAGCCCGATTCCAGAATCAGTGGAATCACATGAATGAATCATCGGCAGATGTTTCAATGCGTCAACGCAAGATTGTGGGGGTGATGAATGCCTGGACCCAGAAAATTCAGGGTTTGACCTTTGCAATTGTGGTGCTTGTGGGTTGCTTTGCGGTGATGAAAGGCGATATGACCACGGGTGCTTTAGTGGCTTGTTCGATGTTGTCTTCACGCATGCTTGGGCCAATTGCACAAATCACTGGTGTACTGGGTCGCTGGCAGCAAGCCAAAGTGGCTAAAAATGGACTGGATGAGTTAATGAAGAAACCGGTGGATCAGCCGGACCATGCCCATCTGATTCATCGTCCGGCACTAAATGGTCATTATGAATTAACCAGCATGACCTTTAAGTATGGTGAAGATGATCCAAAACCAAGCCTGATGATTCCAACTCTCGAAATCAGACCGGGCGAAAAAATTGCGATTCTTGGGCGTAATGGTGCAGGTAAGTCGACCCTACTGCAATTGTTGTCAGGCATGCAAACTCCGGTTCAGGGCAAAATCAAACTTGACGGTGTTGAGCTGAGTTTAATCGATCCTTCGGATGTACGCCGTGATATGGGCTTACTGAACCAGAATGCACATTTATTCTTTGGTTCGGTGCGCGAGAACCTGACGCTTGGTGCACCTTTGGCCAGTGATGAAGAAATACTGAATGCCTTGAAAATTACCGGTGCAATTCATTTTGTGCAGGAGAAAAAAGAAGGCTTGGATCATCTGATTCTTGAAGGCGGTGTTGGTTTTTCTGGTGGCCAGAAACAGGCACTGTTACTGGCACGTTTACTGATTCGCCAGCCAAATATTCTGCTGCTGGATGAACCCACAGCATCGATTGATGATGTATCAGAAAAACAACTGATTGATCATTTGAAATTATGGCTCGGTCAACGCACCCTGATTGTTGCGACGCATCGCCGTGCAGTACTGGAACTGGTGGACAGAATTATTGTGGTGAATGATGGCAAGATTGTGATGGATGGACCTCGTGATCAGATTCTCAATCAAAATCAGCCACAGCAACATCAGGTTGCAGGAGCTAATTCATGAGCACTAAATCACAGAACCTGAAAAGTACCATCAAAGTTACTGAGCTGGAACCGCCTTTACCCAAAGCCAGTGTATTTATCTGGATTATCTGTTTGGGATTAATCACCTTATTGCTATGGGCGTGGTTTTTTAAGCTTGAGGAAGTATCTACCGGAACCGGTAAAGTTGTGCCTTCTTCAAAAGAGCAGATTATTCAGTCACTTGAAGGCGGTATTTTAACCAAGTTAAATGTTCGTGAGGGTGAAATTGTCAAGCAGGGGCAAATCCTGGCTCAGCTCGATCCGACTCGACTTGAATCCAATGTTGGTGAATCCGCTTCCTTGTTGATGTCCTCACGCGCCACTTCAGCACGTTTGAGAGCAGAAGTGAACGGAACACCGCTTTCTTTTCCTAAGGAAGTTTTAAAAGACAGTAAACTGGTGCAAGAAGAAACCGCACTTTATAATTCACGCCGTGCCAATCTGGATGAATCCATAGCCGGTCTGCGTCAGGCATTAAGTTTGATTGAACAGGAACTGAGCATGACCGAACCGCTGGTGGCTAAAGGTGCTGCAAGTGAAGTGGAGGTTTTACGTCTGAAACGTGAAGCCAATAATCTGCGTAATCAGATGAATGATATTCGCAACCAGTATTATGTGAAGTCACGTGAAGAATTATCCAAAGCCAATACTGATGTAGAAACACAGCAACAAGTGGTGAGAGGAAAGTCAGATACCTTAAGCCGTACAGTATTCAAAGCGCCAATGCGTGGGATCGTCAAGGAAATTGATGTCATGACCATTGGTGGAGTCATTCCACAAAATGGCAAGCTGATGACTATTGTTCCGTTAGATGAAAAATTATTAATTGAAGCGCGAATTTCACCACGAGATATTGCATTTATTCATCCTGGGCAGGAAGCTTTGGTTAAAGTCACGGCTTATGACTATTCTATTTATGGCGGATTAAAAGGCAAGGTCACCACCATTTCACCAGATACCATACGGGATGAAGTGAAGCAGGACCAGTTTTATTACCGGGTTTATATTCGAACCAATACTGATAAACTGACCAATAAATCGGGTAAGCAATTCAGTATTACCCCCGGTATGGTGGCTACAGTGGATATTAAAACCGGCCAGAAATCAGTCCTGGATTATCTGCTTAAACCTTTCAATAAAGCGCAAGAAGCCTTGCGTGAACGTTGATTAAAAACTGAGAACCTTAAGTTAAAAACTGAGAACCTTAAGTTAAAAACCTTCTTTTACAGGAGGTTTTTTTATTGCTTGGATGAGCAGAGGAAGGGTATAAGTAATTAATTTAGCTCGGGACTGAGAGAGTATTTTGCACTCCAAATTCTTTGAACAAAGCTAACTTTCAACCTGAAGAACAAACGAAGATTATCAAAATTTTACTGGTAATCATCATTATGCGGGTGATTGCATCGACTTGGTTTTAGACGTAGTAAATATTTGCCTAAGATAAAAAATCCCGCTTAAAGCGGGATTTTTTATCTTTACTATTGGATTTTATAAGAAAATATTTCGAAAAACATTTTCTTATCTGGCTAGTCAAATTTGATTATATTTAATCAAATCATCAAGGACTAAACTTGCACTGTTTGTATTTTGCAAAATAATTAGCTCTTTTGGCGCATAGCTTATGTCCGTTACCGAACCATCACGATCGATCGTTACTACCGTATCGTTGCCACGCTGTTCGAGTGTTATATAATTGCCAAGATTCGATGCATTTACAGTCTGATCACTCAGTAAAGCTGAAACATCAATCATGTCACCTTCAGCAGCATTAAAGTCAGTCCAAGTATCTGTACCATTGCCACCAGTCGTATCAGTATTATCCAGTAAATAATAGATTGCAGTATCTGCTCCAGCACCACCTGTCAGAATGTCATTACCTATACCGCCTTGTAACAGGTTATCTGTTGGGTCATCGGCATAGTTAATGATTTGATTTACAGTATCAATGTTGATAGTCAAGTCTGCTGAAGCTGTTTCCTCATTCGTCTGTCCAGCATTGCGCGTTACGGTATAGTTAAATACCTCACTGATTGGAGTTCCTTGTCCATTTAAACTATCAGAATTATAAATAAAGTTACCATCATCATAGAGTTTAAGGACTCCATAGCTCCCCTGAATAAGAGTGAACTTGCCATCTGCATCAGTTGAATTGAAAGTTACTGGCACGCCATTTACTGCAGTTAATACACCATCACCCCAGTTATCGGCTTGAGTACCATCTTCTGAGCTTTCCTGAATATTTCCTGTTGCACTGTACGTTTCTCCATTCACAACATATACTTCGGCGGTTGTTCCACCTAATATAGTTAATGGATTACTCAGAATTTCTTGAGCCACAAGATCCAATAATCCATCGACAGTTGGTAAAACGTTACCTAATCCCAGAGTATTGAGTAAAGTATTTATTGAACCTAACAAGGTATTCAGCCCCGTTTCCAGGCCGGAACCTTCGAGTACAGTATCTAACAAGATATCGCTAACTAATGGTTCTACTAAATTATCGAATAATGCTTGGCCTGTACCATCTACACCATCTAAAATTCCATTTACTAGACTATTCAGGACTGTACCTAGTCCAAGTGTATTTATTAGTACCCCTAGTAACCCTCCTGCCTTACCTGCAATTATGTCGCCTACAGATGTATTATTTAAATCACCTAGTAATGGATTATTGAGTACAGGGGCGAGAAGAGTACTAACAGCTCCGGTCAAGGTGCCTAGGGCTGGTACATCAGTAGTTAAACTTAACAACTGGCTGAGTGTTAATTGCTCTAATAGTCCACGAGGGTCAACATTCGGGCCTGTTAATGTAGTTTCCAGTAAACCTAGTATCGTATTTGATACCACCTCATTGACTGTATTATCACCTAAGTTTGCTAAATCTATACTTGTTAAAATATCTGCCAGTTGTGAAGAGTCACCATAGATAGAAACTTCATAATTGCCTGCAGGCAAGTCACTAATGTCCAATCTCAGCCCTTGAGCATCTGCAACTCCCCCTAATAATTCTAATCCTAGTGCACCAGCAACTAATCCTCCTTGACTTGTATCTGCTGCTGCCACCTGAAACTCTTCACCAGTCGTCGTATTTCGCACTACGAAAGTAAAAGCACTAGCTAAGTCCACTAAATTATCTTGCTGTACAGCAATCACAACATCTTGTGTACCACTATCAATAGTGAAATTCATTACTGCTATTTTTGAATCTCCAGGAAGAACACTAATCAAATCTTGTTCATCTATTGTCGCAAGTGGTGTAGCTGTATCAATAGTCTTGTTAACGAGTAAGGCAGAAATCTCATCATTGGCTAAACTCAATAGTAGTTCCGGATTATTCACCACACCATTCGGCAGGTCAGCGGTATTAAAGCCTGCTGCATCATTACCGGCAGTATCCTGAATAGCATCGAGATCGTTTTCAACGCTTGGGTCGGTATAGACCACATTGACGTTCTGACCTGCGCTAATCACCGGATCCGTGATCAGGGTGAGGGTATTTCCATCTGCAATAATATCGATCACATTGACCGCGGTCAGGTCTGGTGCCGTACCGACCGTCACCACCAGACTGCCTGCAGGCGGCAGATTGTCTGCATCCAGGGCTTCATTAAAACTGAGTTCAATATTGCCGTTCTCATTGACTTCGGCACTCAGTAGTGTAGGTCCCAGAGTATCTGAGGTGGGCTGATCAGAATTATTCACCACACCATTCGGCAGATCAGCGGTATTAAAGCCTGCTGCATCATTACCGGCAGTATCCTGAATAGCATCAAGATCGTTTTCAACGCTTGGGTCGGTATAGACCACATTGACGTTCTGACCTGCGCTAATCACCGGATCCGTGATCAGGGTGAGGGTATTTCCATCTGCAATAATATCGATCACATTGACCGCGGTCAGGTCTGGTGCCGTACCGACCGTCACCACCAGGCTGCCAACAGGCGGCAGATTGTCTGCATCCAGGGCTTCATTAAAACTGAGTTCAATATTGCCGTTCTCATTGACTTCGGCATTGATCAGTATAGGAGAGGTCGTATCTGGATTTTTTACACCGCCTACTTCAGCAGAATCGAAATCCTCCAGTATATTACCGTCTGAATCTTTGATACCTTGATCATTACCAGGCGTACTATCTTGATAATCAACAGTTACTTCTTGACCATCGCGAATTTCTGGTTCAGTCACCAATGTAATCTTATCGCCCTCTACGATAATGTTAGTGACTGGAATTTCTTCTCCATCCACGATTACAGTAAAATCCTCAGCACGGGGATTTGAACCATTTATATTCTCATTAAAGCTTAATTCCAACTGACCATTTTCATTAACAATTATATCGGTTAATTTTGGTGGGGTAGTGTCTTGACTTCCCGAACCGGAATCACCACTAGAAGAACCTCCTGAACCTGCAGCAGCAGCTATAGCCCCAATCGCTAAAGCTCCACCCAACCACGGTAGAATTCCGGCAGCCATATTTGCGCTTTCGACAGTACCTTCTGTGAGTGGATGATAAATTATAGTGTCTAGCATTTCGCCATTTTGATCAGTAAACTCTGCCCAGTATAATTTTCCTTCGTTCTCAAAAACAATTCGATTAGCATTCACCGGATAGTCGAAATAGTTTTCAATAATAATGCTTTCACCATTTTTGAGGCGAATAACAGCAGAATTCCCTTGACGAGTAATTGTTGTTACTTCATCAATATCAGCACTGATCTGAATAACTGAATTTTGTGTTAGTTTCACAATATTATTATCAATATTCTGAATAACTTCTCCATTTTTTACAGACAGTATTTTAATTGTAGCCATATCGAATCTCCCGCCTTTTATAAATTATTTATTTCTAAAAATTAATCAAATTTAAATAACATTAAAATTTAAGATTGGGAATCGAGAAAAGAGAGCTTATAAATAGTTTTAAATTTCTAACAAATTATTAATTAAAAACTACAAAATTATAATTAAATGAATTTAAAACAATTAATTTTTTAATCCCTTAAATAATATAGGGTGTACTTTGTGATGCACAGTTTGGTAAATTGATTATAATGTGTTATATGTCACACAAAATGGTAGTTTATGGAGGTGTAAAATTAGATGCAATTTATTACATAAATCAACAAATATTAAATTATTTTAACTAAAGAAAACATTAAGAGATTAAAAACATCAGTTTATTTTATAGGTATGTTTAATTTATATTAATCAAAGTAACTAGAGTTTTAATAGATTAATTATTTATATATTAATTTTAATTTATATATAAATAATTAATCTTTACTGGTAAATAACAGGATTAAAATTATTTATTCAATATAGAAAGTAAGTTAATAAATGACTGGCTCAATAATTCTGTTTGCTAAGCCCCGTGTTATGCTTCCACTATTATAGTTTCAGACTTTATTTTTGATGAATGAAGCATTCTTGCAGCTTAGTTGCACAAGGAAATATATTCACCTCACTCAATCATAAAGTGATTAGATTAATACTTTAACTTGTGTATTTTTCTAAGCACTTTATGCTCCTAATACTGGAGCATACTGTATCTATTCTTACTAGAGGATGGTGTTACAACTCAAATGCTCATCTAAGTTGGCTACAGAGGTTTTAAAACACGTTATAATTTTATATTGATTTTTTTAATGTCAGATTTATGCCATTTACCATTGCCTCGCCCGTTACTTTCGAAGAATATATCAAAAAAAGTCGCTTTCAAGCCATAGCTGTGCCTGTCGAAAATGAACAGGCGGTCAAGGATTTTTTGGAGACGCATAAGGATCTCAGTACCACACATCAATGCTGGGCATGGAAAATTGGACACAATGTTCGGTTTAATGATGATGGGGAGCCATCTGGAACAGCAGGAAGACCTATTCTAGCCACTATTGAAGGTAATGAATTAACCAATATTCTGGTTCTGGTTAATCGCTGGTATGGTGGTATCAAACTCGGAACCGGTGGCTTGGTTCGCGCTTATGGTGGCTGTGCAGGACAGTGTTTATTGCTGGCTGAAAAAATTGAGCTGATTGAAAAGAAAAAAGTCAGTTTTGCCTGCCAGTTTAATGAATGGTCGATCTTTCAATACGAACTTGATCAACAGCAAGTTGAATTTAAAGCAGACTATACCGCGACTGGTGTACAAGTCGAAGCTTTACTACAAATCCATCAAATTGAAACTCTGGCATTAAAGATTCAGGATGTGACGCGCGGTCGTGAACACCTCAAAATTGTAGAAGAACCAAACAATGACTGAACAAGATCTACTGTTAAAATATCGTGAACAGCATAAGCACCGTTTGAACTATATGCCGTGGTTATATTGGTCATTAAAACCGAAAAACCGGGCTTGGGCTGAAACATGGCAAAAAGAATATCAAGCCTATTTAATGCAAATGGAAACGGTTGAGATTGGGAAAAACTGTTTTATTTCACCGCAGGCGCATATTTTTGCCGAGCCGGGTCGAAAAATTGTGATTGGGGATAATACATTTATTGCGGCAGACTGTACTTTGCATGGGCCATTAGAAATAGGCAATGAAGTTGCGATTAACCATCACTGCATTCTTGATGGTGGAAGAAAAGGGATCAAGCTACATGATCAAGTCCGCATCGCTGCATATTGTCATTTGTATGCCTTTGACCATGGCATGGAGTTAGAGCAGCCAATTTACCAGCAACCAGTACGTTCAGAGGGTATAGAAATTGGTCAGGATGTTTGGCTGGGCGCTCATGTTGGTGTAAAGGATGGCATAACTATTGGATCGCATGCGGTGGTTGGAATGAATAGCATGGTCACAAAAAATGTGGAAAGAGCGACTATCGTGGCTGGTAATCCTGCAACGTTTATTCGTTATAGAGATTAAAAAATTCAATAAAATTAATATGAATTAACGAGTAAGTTTAATTACATAAAAGCATGCACAGTCTATAAGAGTTATGCTAAGTTAAAAACAACAAATAGACTTAAAGCCTTTGATGGCGAAAAGCGAGGCGAAAAATGAAACGTGTAATCGCTTGTATTGATTCTTCTCCATGCGTAAATGCAGTGGCTGAAGCTGCTGCCTGGGTTGCGAAGGAGACCCAACGTGAATTGGTGTTATTACAGGTTTTAGATTATTATCCCGCCAGTTATCATTTGGGGGAAATAAGTGGGGTAATTGGCTTTGAAAGTAATGCAATGTTACTTAAAGAACTGGCTGAACTTGAACAAAAACAAAGTGAATTGGCACTGAATTATAGTAATAATTTACTCGATCATATTACCGAAATGATTCAGCAAAAATATGGTTTAACTGCCTCACATCTACAAGAAAAAGGCGATTTTTTAGAACAAAGTTTTAATGTGCTTAAAAATGACGACATTGCGATTATTGGTCGAGTTGGAGAGCGCTCTGCAGAGCGGAATAAACCCATTGGCAGTAATGTTGAAAACTTTATTCGCGGAGTGAATTGTACCGTAATGACCGTGGGGGAGAGCTTTAAGCCACCGACGCGATTTATTTTTGCCTATGAATATTCACCCACCTGCGTCAATTTGATGAAACGAATTGCACAAAGTGATTTGTTAAGATTATTACAATGTCATGTGCTCTATGTCGGCGATCATCCAGAAATATTAAATGAACCGGCACAATACTTACGTAATGCAGGTCTTGATGTGGTCATGGAATATCGTTATGGTGATGTTTCTGAAAATATACTTGAATATCAGAGTGAACATGAGATACAACTGATAGTACTCGGTGCATTTAGTCACAGTAAAATTCACCAGTTCTTTTTGGGCAGTGTGGCAACGACTATTTTCCGAAATTCAACTGTACCGTTGCTGGTGGTAAAATAAGCAAAAGTGCTGCTTATAAAGTGCGATTAAAAATTAGTCATAGTTATCCGCATAACTTGTGGATAACTATATGGACAGTCTGTGTAAATTGCTAATAAATAAATAAAAAAACACTGCGATTGTTTTTTGATCTTTGTGTCAAATTATTTCACTATAGCCAATGCAAAGCCATCATGGCCCTTGCTGCCTACGGTTTGTAAGGCGGTACAAGACAAGATTCGGGGATGGTTTTGTAAAGCGACAAACATCTCTCGGATACCTTCAATACTGGGTTTGTGATTTTCAGTATTGATGATATCACCCGCACGAATGACATTATCAAGCACGATAAGGGTTCCTGAATGAGACAAGTCTAGGCTTAATTCTAAATATTCAGGATAACTCTGTTTATCGGCATCAATAAAGATGAAATCGAAAGCTTCGAAGTCAGCAGGCAGTGCTTTTAATACTTCAGCGGCACGTCCCACTTTCAGGTCAATCGTTTGTGGAAGTTTGGCATTGTCGATATTTTCCTGCGCCAATGCAGCGTGCGTATCTCGGCCTTCAATGGTTAAGATATAACCATCTTCAGGCAGTGCGCGCGCCAGCCACATGGTGCTGTAGGCTGCAAAAGTACCCAGTTCAAGTACACGTTTGCACTTGTTCATCTGAATGAGCATTTGCAGCAGCATGCCTTGATTGGGCGCTACGGCAAGGTGATCTGGAAAACCTTTTTCTTCTGTGTTTTTTAAAGCTTGTAGAAGAATAGGGTCTGCTGGAATTAAATGTGAATCGATGTAAGCATCAATCTCTGTCCACATTTGTTGCATAGTTTCGTCACCTTTTTTGCGATGCAAGCATTTTAAACCTTTCCATTCAGAGTGCAATTTATCGTTTAAATTTATTCATGATAAGGCAATAAAAAAGAGATCATGAAGATCTCTTTTGAAACTAAATTGGTTGTATTAGTAATTGCACATTGAGCTATTACGGGATAAATCAGGTCCCCAAGTGCGATAACCTTGGGTATCAATATGGATTTGACCTGAAGCATACAGTCCTAGTCCCATATTCAGGCTTTGACCATACTGCGCCCAGAATTGGCATAATTTGAATTTTGAATTTTCGATGTAGGCATAATCCTCAGCTTGAGGATAAGCGGGTCCAATACGGAAATCGATGGCAGAGTTAAATAAATGACGAGAGGAATTTGCCCCGCCGGCACACTGATTCAGTGGTAAATCACGGTAAACTGAAGTGACTTCAAAGTCTGTGAGAACTTTGGCTGCAACCAGATATTTAAATACACGCAAAGTCGGAATTTGGTTGTCCCACAACTCACGGTTTGGAATCATGTATTGTGAACGGGCACATTTTTGCCAATCACGTGCTGTACGCATGAGTTCAAAACTGGGAATGATATTGCCTACGCCATTACGTTCAAGAAACACTTCATATTCGCGCACGCGTCGTAAATTATCGCCTGTAGCCGCCCAAGCATTATAAGCATATGGAACTGTTTTAGGCGGAACACGGCGTTCAATGATGATGCGTTCTTGGGGAATGAAGATTCTTTTTCCATCGGGAGTCGTGGTGGTACGTCCTTGATTCTGAGGAGATGTAGTACATCCAATCATGACAAGTGGGATTAAACCGAACCCGATTAATCCCTTTAGAAAATGCTTCATTATAGAAATCAAATATTTATAAATACCTGTACTATTTTAGTCTAAATTGATGGATGAAATTTGAAAATATTGCAATCAAATGTGTATTTTAGGTATAAAAAAAGATCAGCAATGACTGATCTTTTTTCGAGGTCTGAGAACAGGATTACTTTTCCAAGTATTGCAACTTGTCAGCTTTACCATTCCATTCTTCACGATCAGCAGGTTGATCACCAATTTGGGTGATGTTGGGCCATTTTTGTGAAAGTTCAGTATTAAGTTCAATAAAGACTTCTTGACCTTCCGGTAACTCATCTTCCGAGAAAATAGCATTCGCAGGACATTCAGGTTCGCAGAGTGCGCAGTCAATACATTCATCAGGATTGATGACGAGGAAATTTGGACCTTCGTAGAAACAATCTACTGGACAAACTTCTACGCAGTCTTGGTATTTACATTTAATACAATTTTCAGTGACAACAAAGGTCATGGCGACAGCTACCTAAAAAATATGGTTCTAATTACTCTTGCTGTATTCTAGGCAAAAATGCATGTAACTAACAATTGCTTTTATTGATATTTGTTATATATAGGGCTGTTAATTTAATAAAAATTGAATATTTGCCTAAATAGGGCTTTTAAATGAAAAAGACTCCTATTTAGGAGTCTTTTTCTTATTCATGATGATTTCAAATTAAGCTTCTAACGCATCTTTTAAAGCATAAATTTGTTGGAGTGCTTCTCGTGGTGAAAGACTGTCCACATCTAAAGCTCTTAACAGATTCAGCGCGAGTATATCTTTTTCCACTTCAATAATACGTTCAATCACTTCAATGGATGACTCATCTGCCACACTGAATAAATCATTTTGCACCGCTTTATTCAGTTGATGGTGTTGCTGTTTCTCTAAAATTTTTAAACGATTTTGGGCCTCTTTAATCACGCTGGCAGGAATACCTGCTAATTTTGCCACTTGCAGACCATGACTTTGACTGGCTGGCCCATGCTGAACCTTGTGCAACAAAATTAAATTGCCATTTAATTCTTTGGCGGTGACATGGTAGTTATCGATGCCGGATTCTTTGCCAAGTTCCGTGAGTTCAAAATAATGGGTCGCAAATAAGCACAGACATTTAATCCGTTTGCTTAAGTCAATTACACAAGCCCAAGCCAATGATAAGCCATCATAGGTGCTGGTACCACGTCCGACTTCATCCATCAGTACCAAAGACTGGTTGGTGGCATGATGCAGAATTTGTGAAGTTTCCGTCATCTCCACCATAAAGGTCGATTTGCCGGTGGATAAGTCATCCGCTGAACCAATACGGGTAAAGACCCGATCAATTGGACCCAGTACTGCGGATTTGGCAGGGACATAGCATCCACAATAGGCCAATAAACTGATCAGGGCAGTTTGACGCATGAAGGTCGATTTACCGCCCATATTTGGTCCTGTCACAATGGCCATGCGGTGGTTAAAATCTAGAGTGGTATCGTTGGGAGTAAAAGCTGTTTTACTTAAGGCTTCAACTACAGGATGGCGACCAGCTATAATTTTTACCCCAATTTCAGGGCTAAATTCTGGACGCGACCAGTTGCGTAAACGCGCCTGATGGGCAAAATTGGCCAGCATGTCAATCTGTGCAATAGCACTGCTCATCATTTGTAAATTGCCGATATCTTGACGTAATTCATCCAGCAGCATTTCAAACAGCATTTTTTCACGTGCCAGTGCCCGCGATTCACTGGACAGTACTTTATCTTCAAAAGACTTGAGTTCTGGCGTGATATAACGCTCTGCATTTTTTAAGGTCTGGCGACGAATATAATGATCCGGTGCCTGCTCAGCTTGCGCGCGTGTCAGTTCAATGTAGTAGCCACTGACACGGTTATAACCAATTTTCAGGGTGGAAACCCCGGTATTTTTACGTTCTTGGATTTCCAGATCAATCAGGAACTGGCCGGCATGATCACGAATTTTACGCAGTTTATCCAGTTCACTGTCAAAACCTTCTGCAATGACATTACCATCACGAAGTAATACCGGAGGATGTTCAGCAATGGCAGACATCAGGCGTTGGTATAGCCCTTTAAAATCACCTAATTCATTATCTAACTGTTGAATTAAGGTGGATTGCTGGGCTTGAGTAATGGGCTGAATGGCATGGCGTAATAAAGGTATTTGCGCACAGGCTTGGCGCAGTTGGACTAAATCACGTGGACGCGCGCTGCCTAAAGCAATTCGACTCAGCACGCGTTCAATATCACTGATGTCTTTCAATACCAAGCGAATCGGTGATTCGTGATAGCCATTCAGCATCGCTGCGGTGGCATCAAGCCGGGCATCGAGTAATTTGGTATCACGCAGCGGCTGCATTAAGGTACGGCTGAGTAAACGCCCACCCATCGCTGTTTGACAGTCATTGATCAGTTGAAACAGCGATGTTCCATGATCAAACAAGGGTTCAACTAATTCTAAATTGCGACGCGTGACTGGATCTAAGGCAATAAAGTCACTGCTTTGTTCCAGTTGAATGGAACGGATATGCGGTAAAGCTGTTTTTTGGGTTTCTTTGGCATAGTGAATCAGTGCGGCTGCAGAGGCTTTTGCCAGTGGCAAATGATCAATACCGAAACCTGACAGTGTCGAAACGGCTAACTGGTCACATAAGGTTTTTTGCGCATTATTGACATTGAAATCGACATTTGGACGCTTGGTGACAGGGCACTCGAGTTGCTTTTTAATTTGTTCAATAATATTGGGATCAACAATATCTTCATCTACCAGAATTTCGCTTGGCATTAAGCGAGAAAGCTCAATCGCCAGTTGCTCGTGTTGAAATTCTTGCTGTTGAACCTTGAAAATACCGGCACTTAAGTCTAACAGCGCAATACCAATTTGATTCTGGTGTATGCAAAGCGCGACTAAATTTGAAGATTGATGACTGTTAAGCAGCGCATCATCGGTCAGTGTGCCAGGCGTAATAATTCGGACCACACCGCGTTCCATAGGTGCCTTACCGCGAGTGCCTGCGCTTTCGCCTTCACCCAGCTGTTCGCAAATGACCACGGTTTCGCCCTTCTTGACCAAACGTGCCAAATAACCTTCAGCTGCATGGTAGGGTACACCCGCCATAGGAATGGGTTCGCCATTGGCTTTGCCACGATGGGTTAAGGTAATACCCAGTAATTTTGCCGCTTTATGCGCATCATCAAAAAACAGTTCATAAAAATCACCCATACGGTAAAACATGAGTGAATGTGGATGCTGCATTTTGACGTTCATGTACTGTTGCATCATTGGCGTTAAATTGGAAAAATCAGCCATGATTTCCGGGTAACTCATTGAGGTAAAATCCTTAAATATTTGAATAAATCTAGATCACTAAAAACTTGGCTGCCTCACCAATTTCAATTTTTTGCATGAAGATAAGTTAATTTACCAGTAACACATTCTGCTTATATTTTTTGATTTTCTGGCACATCATGTCGATCAAAAAACTTCACTTCATGCGAGTGGCTTATCTTAGCAAATTTGCAAGAGTAGAGAAAAATGCTTTGCAATAAATAGGTAAAAATGAGGAACGGTTTTTTATTTTTCTATGAAGAGGGTAAGACGAGAAGATAGCTGTAGTAAAGATCAATAAGCTAGATCTGAACTATTTTAATGGTGCGTGGAAATAGCCTAAGAAAATATCTTCACATTAAATTTAATAGAAAATCAGTCGACAATGCTTTATCTAGATTATCGACTGAGATTGATCAACCTTAGCCCTTAAGGTTTATGTAGACCTAATTGGATGAGATGGAGGCGCAATATGCGACGTAATTCTAAAATGGCTTCAGGTGTTTCTTGAATAGAATGTCCACCTTTAATGATCTTTTCAGAAACAGCTCCATCTAAGTGAGCACTTTGGTAGGTAACGACATCATCGCTAATGATATTCAGATCATCACTGTCGGTGATGTTGCCCATAATAGAATGGAAGATGAGACCTTTACGTGGGTTAATGTCTTTGGTCAGTTCCATAAATTTTGACTGATGGCTTAAGTCACTTGGACCATTTTGAATAAGACCATGATCAATCTGGGTTAAGAGTTCTTTAAGGTCAAGATCCTGGGTTTGTACACTGTCACTGAGGGCAGACAGGAATGCACCCGGTAGACGAATAACTTTACGTGCTGCCTTGGTAAACCAGCGATCGGCATAATCAGTTCCTTTATGCGGGGTGGCCAGAAATATCGCACGACTGAAATTAGGAATATCTTTAATGACGAGGCGTTGTGAGACAATCGGTAATTTTTGATATTTATTCAATTGGCGATTGCTCATCATGCCCAAAGCTTTTTTGGTCACATCTGCATCACTCACCAACAGGCGGGCAATAATACCGCCCATGCTATGTCCAATCAGCACGGCATCTTTTTTGGCAGGTGCTTTGGAATCAATTTGTGCAAAAGCTTGGCTAAGCAGGGCATAGATTTGAAAGCGGCTTTCAATAATTGGCATATTGGTTGAATAAAACACTTGCCAGACTTGAAAATTCTCACGCAGTACCGTGTCACCCATCATGTCATTGGTCAGTCGAATCCATGCTTCAGGACTACTCGCTAGACCATGCACCAAAACAATGACTTTTTTATTCGGGTTATAAGGTTCGAGCATATATAAATGCGGCATGGTGAGATGATCATCACGATTAATCAGGGTCAAATAGGCGGCTTTACCCAGATTGTTTTGTGCCAGCCATAAACCATAGGGAGTCGAAAAGTTAGCAGCAAGCGGATAGGTTTTTCCTGCCAGATCAACTTTTTCATACTTGTATGGGTCAAAAGCTTTTAATTCAAACTCTGAGTTATTTAAAATATCCTCAATGGTTGTCGCAACTTTTGGCTGAGCGGTAAGAGTGGCTGCCAAATAGCGCGCTTGATGAATATTTGGATTGATGCCATTTTTGTAGCTAAAACTCATCGGGTCGATAATGTATTTATTTTTACCCTCGCCGATATCATCCTTAACTTGTGGTAAAACCACGACAAATTCTGAACCAAAACCATCACGGCGGTTAATCGAACGTAATCCTGAAAAATTCAGGTTATAACTTGAAAGCAGTTGCTCAATTTTCTGTTCTTTAAGTTGCGGATAATGATCAAAGTTAATGTTGTAGATGCTGTTGCCGACTTTAATCCGTTTTTCGACTTCCGTGGGTTTGTAACGTAGGCCGTAAGCAGACACCAATTTAGCCAGGGCCAAGTTATAGAAGTCACGAATTTGAACCTGTCTGTTATCAAAAATGCGGTCTTGAGGGCCACGTTTCGTTTTAAACATGTAGGCATAACTGTATCGAATACTTTTATCCAGCATGTAGAGCTGCTGGTCTAAACATTTATCATAATTGACTTGATGGAGCTGCTGTTTTTCTTGTGATTTGCTGCTACTCAATATTCCGACTTTACAATCACTTGAATTTTCAAATGTTAAGGCTTTGGCTAAATAAACTTCACTGGCTGTAGACAATAATTGTTCGTCTTGAACTTGGGGGATTTGTTGTAGTTCTTTGACGCATTGTTCGGGTTCATCCGAGCAGATTTTCGCTTCACGGCCCGTCATTGAAAGTACATTTAGGCTGGCTTCACTCAATTTGTTGCGGGTGAGTATGCTTTCACGTTCATTGGCGATGGTGACATTGATGGCTTGATTTTTAACACTTACAATTTGACATCCTGTCAGCAGATAACTACTGAATAGCGTTGCAAATAAAACTTTGTATATCTGTTTTGGCATCATAATAGTCTGCAATAAGGATTTGTTTGAATTTTTATTCATCATACGACAATTTTTCTAATTATCAATTCACCCAAATAAAAATAGACCGTACTGGACGGCCTATTTAAATCAATAATTAAAAATTAAGACGCTTTAGGTGGAGTAAGGATTTGCCATACATTCCAGCGACCTTGCTTTTCAATTTCAGCAATTAAACGGTCAGCCACTTCAGCTTCTTGCGGATATTTTATCTTGTAATTTTTCAAAATTTGAAGCGCATTTTTCTTTTGTTCCATGGCAATGTAGTTATTTGCCGCAGATAGATAGGCTTCTTGAACACCCGCTTGCATCGCTTTATCTAAATAAGGAATCGCTTCACGCTGACCACCACCTTCAGATAAACCAAAACCAAACCAGAAGTTTGCTTCGGCATCTTCTTTGTTAATTTTTAAAATACGCTGTGCATAAGTTAAAGATTTAGTGGTATAGACCGAACCCAAGTCCAGGTTACGGGCCATGACGCTGGCTTTAAATGCACGAATCAGTACATCAAAAGATGCATTATCTCTAGCTGCCAAGATATCAAGCTGCTGAGTCAATTCTTTTAACTTCGCTTCAAAACCTTTACGTTCTTGACGGTCAGTAAAACGAGGCGGGTAATGACGTGCTTTACCTTCAACCAGTTGCAAGAAGTCATCAATTTCAGTGACATCCATTTCATTTTCGCCCGCCAGTACCGCAAATTTCAAATTACGTTGATTGCTGTTCACGGTTGGAACGATCAGTTTGTTTACATCTAAAGTCACTTTCTTGGAAGGATCGCTTTGCAGATTGACTTCCATTTTAGTGACAGGCTGCGCTGCAGCTTGTTTTAATGCGATTTCAAAGGGAGGTGGAGCATCGTAGTTAAACGGATTTAGCGCATAGAATGGTGGAGTCACATCAGGTTCTGTGAAAATAATCGGACTAATCGGCTTTTCATCTTTTTTAGGTGTCGTACTACACGCGGATAATAAAGATACAGCAATTAATGTGCATGCCAACGGCTTAAGGGTCATATTGGGTCATCCATTCATTTAGTTTTAAAATTGATCAGAGTTTGCTGCTATATCATTATGAAACAGTCGTTTAGAATGACTAAATATCCTGCTCCATGTTATATGAGCTAAAAGTATGCACCGTCGCAAACATAGATGAAGTGTCAACAAACCCATCTTGCATGTTGGTCAGTCTAAAAAAACTATCACGAACATGCAAGTTAGCGCTTGTTAATCTTTGAGATAAGCACTTCAGGCTTTGGATTGACTACTTTGCGCTTCACATTCACGGCGCACATCTTCAATAATTTTAAGCTCTTCCACACTAAAGGGCTGTTCGTCTTGTTGCTTTTTAAATGAAGGATCAAGTAAAGATAAACGCTGACATAAACTATTCATGCGTTTCTCATTATGCTGAATTCGATCCAGCAAAACCCGCATACCGTCTAAAATTGGATCTGACTGATCCTGTGTCGCCGCATACGGCTGGAAACCGATACTTTGCGCATAATCACGGCGACGTGCTTCTTCCGCATCTTTGGGCTTGTCTTTGGTGATAAAGCGCGCCGGATTACCCACAGCTGTAGTATCTGGTGGAACTTCTTTGGTCACAACCGCATTGGAGCCGACTTTGGAGTTTTTACCCACGGTAAAGGGTCCAAGAATTTTTGCCCCAGCACCTACTACCACGCCATCTTCCAAGGTGGGATGACGTTTGCCTTTGTTCCAGGTGGTTCCGCCGAGTGTTACGCCGTGATAAAGCGTGACATCATCCCCAATTTCGGCAGTTTCACCAATCACTACACCCATGCCATGATCGATAAAGAAACGACGACCAATTTTTGCCCCCGGGTGAATTTCAATACCTGTGGCAAAACGGCTAAAAGAAGACAACAGGCGGGCAGAGCCTTTACACTCTTTTTGCCAAAGTTCATGGGCAATACGGTGCATAATCAGCGCATGTATGCCGGGATAGGTGGTGAGAACTTCTAAGGTGTTTCGAGCTGCAGGATCGCGCGCGAATACAGCCTGTATGTCTTCTTTAAGCTGTTTAAGCATTAGGTTGATCCTCTGAAGAATCTGTTGTTTTATCCGTAGATTTTTTCCATTTACCGCTATTCATCGCTTGTACACGAGTAAATATGCCACGAAGTAAATGATATTCCATACGGTCTAATTGTATACGTCCAAAGAGACGACGCAAGCGTAAAGGCAATAAACGTGGATTTTTTGGATCCATAAACTCAATTTCTGCTAACATTTTTTCAATATGTGGATAGAACTGTTCCATTTGTTCATGCGTGACCAGAGGTTCATCCCATTGCATGTCAATTTCATCAGTCACATGCATCATAGCTTCGGGATTTTCTTTCTGCTCAGTCAATGCGATTGCTGCCATACGCATTTCATAGCAAATCACCTGAATGGCTTGGGCAACATTAAGTACGCCATAATCGTTATTGACCGGAATGGTGACGTGATAATTGGCCATCGCCAATTCTTCATTGGTCAAACCACGGTCTTCACGACCAAATACAATTGCAATTTCCTGTTGATCTTTGACCACGGCATTCAGCGATTTTTCCGCGGCAGGACGGGCATTCAGTAAAGGCCACGGAATGGTACGGCTACGTGCACTGGTGCCAAAAACCAGATGACAGTCTTTAATTGCGTCTTCTAAAGTAGGCACAATTTCAATCTGCTCGATCAAATCGACAGCGCCCGCCGCCAAAGCATTGATATCTGGATGCGGATAGGTTTTAGGTTCAACCAGTACCAGCTTGGATAAACCCATGGTTTTCATTGCACGTAAGGCACTACCGATATTCGCAGGTAAGGTAGTATTGACCATGACAATACGCACATGGGAGAGATGTGCTGAAACAACAGCATTGTCAACTTGACTCATAATGTGTCCGATTTGAATTTAAATATTTAAAAACTAAGAATATTGGTTGGCTTCAGCCTGATACATATCCATCGCATCATCCATGCTGACATTGGCAGGTGGCGGTGCAATATAGGCGGGTTTACTATGATGCGCGGCCTTGGCAGCTTTAGATTTCACTTGATATTCAATGTGAATGACATCTTTACCAAAATAATCGCGCAATCTCACCAGCAGTTCATCCTGCGGTGCAACTTTCCAATTCAATCCCAAGTGAACTTCCGCAGAAGCATAGGGATAATCAATTTGTAATTGCATTGGAATATGATTGCACATATCGACATTACAAAACGGAAGCAGAATCTTTTGTAAATCCTGACTCAATGTTTTGCTCAGATGTTCGTTATTCAATTTAATCTGGATGCTATTGGCACGTTTCTGACGAATTTCATTCAGACTGAATGCCTTAGTTAAACGTCCCATTGGACGGTCATAACCTTCACGTTCATAGATTTCGCCTTCAATTACCACCACACGGTCGGCCTGAATGACATCTTTAAAACGCTGGAAACGTTCATGATTAGCAGAGACTTCAATACGTGCCGTACCATCATCCAGAGTCACCATCATCCTGTTGGGGAAGTTGGCAACATCCACCACCAAGCCGGCAAATACCGTGGTGATACCGCGACGTGTCGGGGTTAATTCATTAATTCGTACAGGAATAAATGATTTTAACTCTGGACGATAAACATCGATTGGATGTCCGGTAAGATATAGGCCAAGCGTGTCTTTTTCACCTTTTAAACGAACTTCATCTGACCATGGTTTTACCGGTTTGGATGGTTTACGTTGAACTTCTTCAACTTCACCAAACAAATCCATAATTCCGGTTTCGCGATTGGAGCGTGCTTGGTCAGCCGCTTGAACCGCTTCTGGCAATTGCGCCATAATGCTGGCACGATCAATACCCAAACAGTCTAAAGCACCGGAACGGATGAGCGCTTCCAAAGTTCGTTTATTGATTTTTTTCAAATCAATACGGTGGCAAAAATCGAATAAATCTTTATAAGGACCATCCTGTAAACGTGAGTCAAGCACCGATTGCATGGCTGCTTCACCCACACCTTTAATTGCACCCAAACCATAAACAATAGTTTTTTCATCGCTGGCATGAAACTTGTAAAAAGACATGTTAATCGATGGCGGAAATACTTCTAAGCCATTAATCCGGCAGTCATCAATCAAAAATACAATACTGTCGGTATTCTGCATTTCCGAGGTGAGTACCGCTGCCATAAATTCAGACGGATAATAGGCTTTTAACCATGCTGTTTGGTAGGCAATTAAGGCGTAAGCTGCCGCATGCGATTTGTTAAAACCGTAACCAGCAAACTTTTCCATATAGTCAAAAATATGGTTGGCTGTCGCTTCATCAATGTCTTTTTTTGCAGCACCTTCAATAAAAATTTGACGCTGTTTGACCATTTCTTCAGGTTTCTTTTTACCCATGGCGCGACGCAGCATGTCCGCGCCACCGAGGGTGTAGCCGGCACAGTACTGTGCTGCCTGCATTACCTGTTCCTGATACACCATGATCCCGTAAGTCGGCTCAAGTACGCCTTCCAATAATGGATGCAGATATTCAAACTCGCCACCATGCATACGGTGGATAAAGTCAGGAATAAGATCCATAGGACCTGGACGGTACAACGATACGAAAGCGATAATTTCTTCGAACTTGCTTGGACGCGCCTCTTTCAGCATTTTTTTCATGCCGACGGATTCAAACTGGAATACCGCAGTGGTATTGGCATCCGCAAAAATCGAATAGGCTTTGGCATCGTCTAGCGGAATGTGCGCAATATCAACGGTTTTTCCCGGCCCAACGCGTTTATTAATATTTTGAATTGCATCTTCAATTACGGTCAGGTTACGCAGACCCAAGAAGTCGAACTTGACCAGACCGGCTGATTCAACATCGTCTTTATCGAATTGTGCGACGCGGTTGGTACCATCCGCATCGCACATTACAGCTGAATAATCGGTAATTTTACCGGGTGCAATCACCACACCACCGGCATGTTTACCTGTATTACGGGTAATGCCTTCGAGTTTGAGTGCCATTTCCCAGATTTCAGCCGCATCATCATTGTCTGGGTTGGATGGATTGGTGACAATATCTTTAAGCTGCGGTTCCATGTCGATGGCAGCACGAAGGTCTACACCTAAGGGCTTGGTCGGGATCAACTTCGAGATACGATCTGCAAGACCGTAGGATTTGCCCAGTACACGCGCAACATCACGGATGGCACCTTTTGCCGCCATGGTTCCGAAAGTGGCAATCTGTGATACAGCATCACGACCATAATGACGGGCCACATAACCAATCACCCGGTCACGACCTGCAATACAGAAGTCGATGTCAAAGTCGGGCATCGAGACACGTTCAGGGTTCAAGAACCGTTCGAACAGCAGGTCATAACGTAGCGGATCGAGATCGGTAATTTTTAGGCTGTAGGCCACCAGCGAACCGGCACCTGAACCACGTCCCGGACCGACGGGTACGCCATTGTTTTTCGACCACTGAATGAAGTCCATTACGATCAGGAAGTAGCCGGGAAATCCCATGTTCAGGATCGTCCCAATTTCGTAGGCTAGACGTTCATCATAAACCTTGCGAATTTCAGGCCAGTCTTCATCACGTTTTTCAACTGGATAAAGGAATTTTAAGCGTTCTTCCAAGCCTTGTTTAGAAATATGCTCAAAGAAGGTATCAATGGTATGACCTTCGGGAACTGGAAAGTCGGGAAGATCATTGAAGCCTAAACGCAAGCTGACATTACAGCGTTTGGCAATGTGATAAGTGTTTTCAATCGCTGTAGGAATGTCTGAAAACAGTTCAGTCATTTCCTCGGCAGTTTTAAAATATTGTTCAGGCGTGTAAGAACGTGGGCGACGGTTATCACCAAGCACATAACCATCGGCAATACAAACACGGGCTTCATGTGCCTCAAAGTCGCTTGCTGCAATAAAGTGCACATCATTATGTGCCACAACACCAATATTGTATTTTTGAGCCAGCTTAACCGCACCTGCTATGAAACTTTCTTCATCGGGTCGGTCGGTACGGGTGAGGGCTAAATAAACCCGATTACCAAATTTTTCAATCCATTCTTCTAATAGCGCTTCAGCTTTTTGCGGATTCGATGAGTTAAGCATCTTGCCGACATCACTATGCATGCCTAATAGCACGATGATGTCTTCGTTTTGTTCAAGCACCCATTCTTTTTTTACGCAAGGAATATCAAGCTGTTGACCTTCAATAAAGCCACGCGAAATAATTTCGGTCAGGCTGCGCCAACCTTTATTGGTCATGGAAAGCAGGGTTGCTTTATGGTCTGCATCATTCAGGCGAATGACACCGCCCAAAATCGGTTTGATGCCGTTATCCAGACATTTTTTATAAAATTTAACTGCGGCATGCAAGTTGGACAGGTCTGTTAATGCCAAAGCTGGCATTGCATCATTCACTGCAGCTTTCATAAGATCAGGGATACGTACGATCGATTCCGTAATTGAAAATTCTGTATGTATACCAAGATGAACAAAGTGCATAAATGAGTCCCTGCAAAAACTGACGGCTATTTTAGCATGCTCTGAATATGGGAATGGCTTAATATTTACCAAATTCGATGTAGATTTTTGATCATATTATTGGCTATAGCCAATGTTTTTATTGATAAAGTCGGAAATCGCATCATTTTTAATCAGAATATTTTTGCCAAATTAAAACCCTCAAGATGAGGGTTTTAAAGATTTGATCTGAGCAATATTTATCTTAACTTGGCCAGCCATTCACCCAAGGTCTGAACAATTTGCACCAACAGCAACAGCACAATCACGGTTAAGATCACCACGCTGGTATCAAAACGTTGGTAGCCATACGAAATTGCCAAATCACCAATACCGCCGGCACCGACTGCACCGGCCATTGCGGTTGCACCAATTAAACTGATGGTCGCAGTGGTTAAATTAAGAATCAGTGAACTGCGTGATTCAGGCAAAATGAACTTGAAAATAATCTGTAATGGGGTGGCACCCATCGCTTGAGCAGACTCCACAATCCCTTCATTGACTTCTAGCAATGAAGTTTCAATTAGACGTCCCATATACGGGCCAATATAGATGGTCAGTGGAACAATCGCTGCCCAGGTACCAATTGACGTACCGACTAAAAACTTAGTTAAGGGAATAACCGCAATCAGCAAGATAATAAATGGAAGTGAACGCAGGGCATTCACAATCGGGTTGAGAATATGATAAACCGCACGGTTGGGAAGAATGCCCTCAGGACGAGTAACTAATAAGATAATCCCCTGAATAAAGCCCCAGATTCCGCCAAACAGCATGGCAAAGAACACCATGTGAAAGGTTTCTTGTAATGCCGTGACAAATTGGTCAATCGACAGCGAGCTTTGCCAAAACGACGCAGTCAGTTCAGTGAGCCATTGTACGATTAAATCTCTCATACCTGATCTCCTGAATGCTCAACTTTTACGCCATTTTGTTCTAAAAATTCAATTGCTTGCTGAATAATTTCCGGATCACCTAACAATTGAATAAACATTTGTCCAATCACGGTGCCATTAATTTCGGTCATATTGGCAAACAAGATATTTAAACTGATATCAAATTTCTTAATGACTGCCTGTACCACAGTCTCTTGAGCGGATTTGCCTAAAAACTGCAGGCAATAAATGCTGTTATGATTCTGGTTTTCGAGATTCTTTAAGATATTGACCGGTAACTGTTGTTGAAGCACCGTTTGAATAAAGTTTTTCGTGGTGGGATGCTGCGGCTGACTAAATATTTCCAGAGTAGTACCGGTTTCAATCACTTTGCCTTGTTCCATTACCGCGACATAATCACAAACCGTCTCAATCACATCCATTTCATGGGTCACCATGACAATGGTGATGTTCTGTTCTTGATTAATCTTCTTAAGCAAAGCCAAAACAGATTTGGTGGTTTGTGGATCCAGCGCAGAAGTCGCTTCATCACAGAGTAAAATTTTAGGATGATTAGCGAGCGCGCGGGCAATACCGACCCGTTGTTTTTGACCACCCGAAAGTTCATCGGGGAAAGCATCTTTTTTATGCTTAAGATCAATAAACTCAAGTAATTCGTTTAAGCGCTTTTCACGCTCAACTTTGCTGATACCCAAAAGTTTCAGTGGCATTTCAATATTTGCTGCGACAGTTTTGGTTTGCAACAAATTGAAGTGCTGAAAGATCATACCGATATTTGCACGTTCTTGACGTAATGAGCGTGCATCCAAAGCGGTAAAGTCTTTTTGATTAATCATTACCTGACCTTCATTCGGTCGTTCTAATAAATTAATCAAACGAATTAAGGTGCTTTTACCTGCGCCACTATAACCAATAATGCCAAAAATACTGCCTGCTGGAATTTCCAAATTAATTTGGTCCAGGGCACGTATGGTTTGACCTTTGAGCTGATAGTGCTTTGAAATGTTTTTAAATTCAATCATATCGTCAGAAACTAAGCAGAAAATAAAAAACAGGCAAAATGACTTTGCCTGTTTGGTTTGGATGATTATATTACTATTTTGTTTCAGTTAAATAACTAATTGGTTTATTTACATCCACCTTAGTACCGCCAAAGTGTTCTTGCACGTATTTGTTCACAGCTTCGGTATGATACAACGCGCCTACTTTTTGTAGTAGAGGATCATCTTTACGAGATTCAGCAGTCGCTAAAATGTTTACATTTAACTTGGTGCTTTGGTCTACTGGCTCATAGTAGATCGAGTCTTTCAGTACGTTCAAGCCACCTTCAAGCGCTAGGGTATTGCCTAAAACAATCGCATCTACTTCATCTTTTACGCGAACAGCTGTTGCCATTTGAATCGGTTTGATTACGATTTTTTTAGCATTTTCAGTAATGTCGTTTGGTGTGCCTGTTGCAGGATTAAAGTCAGCTTTAAGTTTTAACAGACCTGCAGATTGAAGCAGGAGCAGGGCACGTGCTTCATTGGCTGCATCGTTTGGAATAGCAATGGTTGCACCATTGGCAAATTCTTCAACTTTTTTTACTTTGCTCGAGTAAATACCCATTGGCTCAAGGTAAGTGGTAGATACCGGTGCAATCTTGTCTTTATTCGATGCATTGAATGCCACCAAATAAGCATATGACTGGAATGCATTGATATCGACTTCTTTGTTGGCTACCGCAGTATTCATGGCAACATAGTCAGTGAAGTTTTTCACTTCAAGTTTAATACCGGCTTGCTTGGTTTCCGGTAATGTTGCAATAAAACGCCAGATATCTGCATCTGAACCAGTCGATGCCATTACAACAGTCTGTTCTTTTGCTGTATCACTTTTTGCTGCGTCAGTTGCAGGCGTTTCTGGTTTAGAGCAGCCTGCCAAGCCAACGGTTAGGCCTAAAACAAGTCCAAGGAGCTTTTTCATGTAATTCATCCCAAGTAAATTTAATTTTGGCTTTAAATTTACGCATAATTTATTAGAGAGATTTAAGTCGAAATCGAAATCAGTATAGAACGAAGGCGTGATTATAGTCATCATGTCCAAACGTTTCTCTGATAGATGTGCAGCACTATATAATTTACAAATTAGGCTATGCAATCAGCAATCTGCCGAATAGTGATTTAAAACGATGATAAATTCTTTAAATCATTGTATTCATTAATGAGATTTCGTTTCTACTCAATCAAAATTTATCTCATCATAGCAATAAATCTATATGCATAATAGTGATTATAAATCAAACAATTAGCTTTGTTTTTCATAAAAAAACAGTGATTTTAATAAAATAACTCATAAAACAATAGATTAAGTTTATTGAAATTAATAAAACGGTTTATTTGATGTGTTTAGCTTCTATATAAGTTTTTTGAAAATATAAAGATGAAAACTGGATAAGTGAAAATTTTAAACTTCCCTGTTTTATCTTAATGCTCTAGTTCTTTGTTCTTAGTGTTTTTATGAAGTTTTGATGGAGGAATTAAGGATGAAACTACATAGTGAGTTTGTTCATAAAGAAATAATAGAAAGGAGAGAAGAAACAAGTTTTTATACACAATATTGTTTCAAAGAGTTGGTGAATTATTCAAGAAATAAATGCCTTGAGAAATCAGCGAAAACTTAAAAAAGATTGTTTTTTTGAACAATATTGTTAGTAATAAATGCCAAAACTGCGCATAAAAAAGCCGGCTTGTTTCGAAATGAATTTTTGCTAATTTCTTAGTCCTGAATAAATTTTTAAGTTATTGATATTTAAATTAATATATGGATTTATTGCGTATAAGCGCCATTGTGTTAAATGGAAGTAATTAGTGAATATTTCATTTATTTTTATATTCGATATAAGAGTAGTAGAGAAGATGTGTATATTTTATAATTCATTTAAAATTTTTCAGGGAGCATTATCATTATTTTGTAAAATAATGAAGAAATAATGAAAGAATTTGATTTAGAAACAAGCATATAACTGATAAAAATGTCTATTTTATCAAAACTATTAAAATTTAATTTGTTAAAAAACAAATAATTAAATAGTCTCTAGATGATAACTCAAGCAAATTACATAAGGCTCTTACTATTCTTCATTAAATCCCCACAAATTAAGATTAATGTGAGCTTATTGAATCAATTAAGTATATCGAAATGAAAAAAACTATATCTGCCTTACTTGTCGGTCTTGTTGCAGCCTCTTTTACCATGACGACTATGGCTGCTCCGACTAATGGTCATAAAGCACCAGTTAAACATTATGTAAGTCATGGTCATAAAGCACCAGTTAAACATCATGTAAGTCATGGTCATAAAGCACCAGTTAAACATTATGTAAGTCACGGTCATAAAGCACCAGTTAAACATCATGCGAGATAAAGAATAGGCGCCAGTAAATCTAAGCTTGCTGTAAAGGAAATTAGCAATAAAAAAGCCCAACATCCTGTTGGGCTTTTTTACGGATTAGGCGTTTAGATTTAACTCCTGTTATACCTCACATTCCTTATGCAGATCTTTTATTATTCTTCGTGGAGCATCTTGCTCTCTAACTGTGTACTGGAGCAGCCATCGTATTCATTGTGAATGAGATTGCCATTAAACCAACAAGTAAACCAGAGATAATTTTTTTCATTTCTAAACTCTAGACATAAGAATTTATTTGATAAGAGGATCTTAGGACTGCTTTATTTAGATTAGATGGATGATAATGCGAGATTTAAGTAAATTATTTTCCCTTTTTAAACGTGATTATTCAACTATATGTTTTTATTAAATTTGAGTGAAATTATAGTCTATTTAAAGACTAAATAAATGCTTRTTTTATGTTCTAAGTTATTGTTTTATAATCTAAATAAATTCTTATTTTCTTCTTAATTTTAACAAAACAGTCACACTAAGTAATTATTTAAACTTAGTTTTTTATGTTTAATAAAATTATCAAATGAAAGACCCAATGATTAGGTGTTGTATGAATACATTAATTAAAGCAATTGTTTTATCAGTATCAGCTTCTGTTATGGCTGCTTCTGCTTTTGCTGCTCCACAAGACAATCATAATCAGCCTAAACAAGTTAACCAACATAAGAAACAGCCCGTAGTTCAAAAAGCTCAAGCTCAGAAACACATTGTAAAACCTTCAAGTGATTGGAAAGCTGGACAATTTATTCCTTCTCAATACCGTAAGGGTTATTCATTAGACCATAACAAATATATCAAACTGACTAAACCAGCTAAGAATCAACAATGGGTGAAAGTAAATAATGATTATGTGCTTATCAATACAGTGAATCACCAGATCGTTAAAATTATGAAAGGCTGATATCTCTAATAGAGTGAAATTCTCTAGAGGACTTTAAATACATTCTTGGAAAAAAAGCAGATCTTAAGATCTGCTTTTTTCTTTTTCAATTATCAATATTTTCTACAATTAACATAATACACCTTATACGAAATAACCTTTTTTATTCCTTTTAAATCATAATTTTATAATATTTTTGACGGCCTAAGTCTACGGAGTTGGGCGCTTTTTATGATTTTTCATGTTCCATCTTTAATATTTAAACCATGTTGTATGCAATTACTTAGGTAATATTTATAAATTAAGAGGCCAGCCTTCTTTTTTATATATTTATCCATTTTATAGATATCTGCTTTACACCTTAAATGCTAGCTCCGCATATCAGACATCAGTACATTAGAAAAAAATGACTGAAACGGAGTTCAGCAGTGAACAACGCACACCCTCCAACCTTATTTATTAATGATGATCATGTGGCAGAACTCGCAACATGGTCAAGCGCGATCGAAGCGCTAACTGATGCCTATAGTCAACCTATTTCTAATGCCATGGTACCACCACGCACAATGGCGCGTGGGGATGGATTCTGGCTACGCAGCCTTTGTGCAGTATCACCATCTAAAGAATATATGGGCTGTAAACTCATCGCCGCTAGTCCAAAAAATAAAAAAGCCAGCTACCTGATTTCATTGTTCGATCAAGACACCATGCGTCTTGCCGCTCTGATTGATGGCAACCGTATTACCGACATCCGTACCGCAGCAAGTTCAGCTGTTGCCGTCAATGCGTTGGCAGGTACAGAAAAATTTGATATCGCAATCCTAGGTTCAAGTGCACTTGCACGTAGCCATTTACATGCACTGAATGCCACAGGCCGTATTGCCAAAGTACGTGTCTTTAGCCCAACAGAAGCGAATCGTGAAAAACTCGCTCAAGAATTTGCAGAACTGTATGGCTTAGACATTCAAGCCGTCGCAAGTCCAGAAGAAGCTGTAAAAAATGCCAATGTTGTAGTGTGTGCATCACGTAGCCGTGACGGTGGGCCAGTATTTGATGCTGCATGGCTAGAGCCGGGCATGACTATTGTTTCAGTGAGTTCAACATTGCCCGAACAGCGCGAACTGGATGTAGCAACCATGCAGGCCGCACATTTAATTGTGGCGGATATGCCGGAAGAAGTGATTCACGAAACAGGCGATTCGCTTGTGGCAATCGAGCAAGGCTGTGATGTGGCGGCAAAAACCGTATCGCTATCTGATGTGATTTCAGGTCAAGTCAAAATACGCAACACGCCGGAAGATATTGTGATTTATAAATCCGTCGGTTCAGCCCTGCAAGACATCGTCACCGCAGAAATGCTGCTACGTAATGCGAAAGCTGCGAATAAATATCAAGAGATGAATGACAGCATTGTGACCATCGACCGTTAATCAGCACGAAAAACACATTTTTAAACACATATTTAAAGACATAGCAATTTAAGAAAACACCCATACAGGGAAAGGAGAATTTTTAATGGCGAATTATCAACGTAGTGAAGCACGTGCATGGGCAAAAGAACATTTAAAAGGATGTTCATCTGTAACTATTCCAAGTTATAGCCAGGATTTAAGCCGTTTAAATGAAAAAGGGATTCGCCACGATATCCAAAAAGTCATTGATCTGGGTTACACCTATACCTTGCTGTGTACAGAAGTGGCGATTACGCCAGAAGAAAACGCACAATTCACTGCCTGGGCAAAAGATCAGGCTGGCGACAAACTGGGCTTATTCTTCCATGCAGGCTTTGGCACACTGGAAGAAAATATTCGTGCAGTAAAACTGGCGGAAAAAGCCGGTGCAGATATCGTACTGTTGTCGTATCCATCAAATTTCTGGCCGACTTCAGAACAAGATATTTATGACTACACCAAAGCTTTCTGTGATGCGACAGATCTTGGGGTAATGTTGTTTGCCATTCCGCTTTGGGGCTTTGAACGTGTCCATCCACAAGGCATGTCACCAGAACTGATTCAACGCTTAATTGATGATTGTCCGAACGTCGTATCTTTAAAAGCAGAACAGGGCTTCCCGCATATTGCTGGTTTAGTCGATAGCTTTGAACGTTTTAATGATCAAATTGTCGTGACCTGTCCTATTGAAAGTGACGTTATTCCACTGCTTCGTTACATGGATATGCAATTCTCAGGAACCAGCTATACGCAGTGGATGGGTGATCATTTTGTGAAAACCTTTAATCTAGCTAAAGAAGGCAATTTTGACGAAGCCATGAAACTGTACTGGCAAGCACAGCCTGCGCGTGGTGCGGTAGGTGCAGCAACAGGCGCTTATATGGCGGGTTCAAACTACATTAACCGTGCACATTGGAAATACATGGACTGGTTGGCAGGCTTTAATGGCGGCCCATTACGTGCACCGATTGCCCGTATTCCAGACCGTCAAATGAAAGTGCTGCGCCAAGGTTTGATGGCATCAGGTTTACCATGCACCAATGATCAGGACAGCGAATTCCTGGTTGGCCGTTTTCCAGAGTAAGGAGTAAATCATGAATAGCTTTGCAGCATTAAATCCAGCAGATTTGCTGAAAGATCCAAGCCTTTGGAAAACCGGCGCATTTATTAATGGTCAGTGGTTGCAAGACACTGCGCATGGCACATATAGCTTAAACAATCCGGCAACGGGTGCAGAGTTGGTGAAACTGCCACGCTGTAAGGAAGAAGAAACCAATTTTGCGATTGAAAGTGCACAAAAGGCATTTGAAAAATGGCGTAAAACCACTGCAAAACAACGTTCGGAAATTATCCATCGTTGGTATCAGCTGGTTTTAGAAAATAAAGAAGACTTAGCCACGATTATCACTCTAGAAGAAGGCAAGCCTTTAAGCGAGGCACGTGGTGAAATTGATTATGCCAACTCATTCTTGCAGTGGTTTGCCGAAGAAGCAAAACGTATTCGTGGTGATGTGTTGCCTGCACCAAAAGATACGCAGCGTATTGTGGTGTTAAAGCAGCCGATTGGTGTCTGTGCAGCGATTACCCCTTGGAATTTCCCTGCAGCGATGATTACCCGCAAAGCAGGGCCGGCATTGGCTGCGGGTTGTACCATGGTGGTGAAGCCTGCAAGCCAAACACCAATGACTGCTTTGGCACTGGCAGAACTTGCCCACCGTGCCGGTGTGCCAGAGGGGGTGTTCAGTGTGTTAACGGGTAACGATACACGCATCATTGGCGGGATTCTGACATCGCATCCATTGGTGCGCAAAATTACCTTTACCGGTTCGACGGAAGTAGGTCGTACCTTGTTGGAACAATCTGCTGCAACCATTAAAAAATGTTCAATGGAACTGGGTGGCAATGCACCTTCGATTGTGTTTGATGATGCAGACTTGAACCTGGCAGTAGATGGCGTGATTGCCTCTAAATTCCGTAACACGGGTCAAGCGTGTATTTCTGCCAATCGTATTTATGTGCACGATGCCATTTACGATGAATTTACAGAGAAATTGGCAGCTAAGGTTAAAGCTTTAAAAGTCGGTAATGGCTTAGAAGAAGGTGTGGTACAAGGCCCGCTGATTGATGCTAATGCCGTGAAGAAGGTCGAATCGCATATTAGCAATGCATTAGAGCACGGTGCATCTGTGGTGTGCGGTGGTCGTCGTAGTGAATTGGGCGGATTCTTCTTTGAACCGACTGTTTTGAAAAACGTGACCAAAGACATGCTGATCGCACATGATGAAACCTTTGGCCCAGTGGCACCTTTAATTCGCTTTAGTTCTGAGCAAGAAGTAATTGCACAAGCCAATGATTCTGAATTTGGTTTGGCGGCATACCTTTATAGTCAAAACTCTGCACGGGTATGGCGTACATCGGAAGCTTTAGAAGCGGGCATGATCGGCATCAATACAGGACTCATTTCCAATGAAGTTGCGCCATTTGGTGGTGTGAAACAGAGTGGTTTAGGCCGTGAAGGTTCACATTATGGCATCGATGAATTCTTGGAAATGAAATACATGTGTTGGGATGGATTGTACACAGACTAAGTCAATCGTCAATTAGTCTTAGATCTAATATAGCGCTGAAGTGTATTTGTAGAGAATACATTTCAGCCCTAGCGCCGGTGCATGAAGCACTTCAAAAGGTATTAAAAAACGAAAAATCACAGGGGTATTCCGAGGATTGGAATACAGGAGTAACAGAATGAATATTATCGGTATTGATCATTTGGTCTATGGCGCAAATGATTTAAATGCAGCGGTTCAATTTATGCAGGACTTTGGTTTAACTGAGGTCAATGATCAGCCATTTGGGCGTTATTTTGAAACGCTGGATGCGACGGGCATTTTAGTGGCTGAAGCTGAACATCCAGAGCTCCCTGCAAAACTCGCTTCCATTAGCCAGCTGCGTAAAATGGTGTATGGCGTTGCAGATCAGGCGACACTCGATGATATTCAGGCTGAATTAAGTCAAGACCGCGAAGTCAAAATCTTAGCCAATGGCGCACTTGAAACCGTGGATGATGTTGGAATTACCATTGGTTTTCAAATCACTAAACGTCGTGAATTAAATTTACCGGTAGAAAAGATTAATGCACCCGGTGCACCGCATCAACGGGGTTATAACCAGTTAGGTGTCGATCATTCCATTCAAATTCAACCTCGTACTCTAGGTCATACCGCTGTGTTTGTGCCAGATGCAGCCAAAGCTGAAAACTTTTATGTCAATCGTTTAGGTTTCCGTGTCAGCGACCGTTTAGGTGGTGGACCATTTCTGCGCGCAGGCGGCACCACAGACCATCACACCTTGTTCCTGATTCAAGCACCTGAACATATTAAGGGTGTTGAACATATTTCATTCCATCTTTCAGGCCCAAGTGAACTGATGCTAGCAGGTCAGCGCTTTGAAAAAGCTGGACATGAAAGCTTCTGGGGCCCGGGTCGTCATGGCTTAGGTTCAAACTGGTTCTGGTATTTCGATGGCCCACTGGGTTGCCGTTTTGAATACGATGCCGATATGGATCAGCTGGATGCAAGTTGGATTCCTCGTGAGCTGCCATTGCATGAAGATAATGCACAAGCCTACTTACTCGAATTCCGCAAACAAAATTGGGCACCATTTAACGGCCCAGCCAAAAAAGCAGGTTAATGATTTTAGCTTGAGCTTTTAAACCGAACAATTTTAAACCGAGTTGCCCAGCAACGCTCAGGATGAGCGCCAGCCAGGCATAGAGAACAACAATCAGGGAGATGTCGCATGTTTAAGTATATTCAAGTGACTGCGGGAAGTGATGAAGACTATGTAGATCATTTATGTGATCGCGTAGAGGAAAGTTTAAATAACGGTGTTTTACCGATTGACGTGTTCAATGACGATGCGGTGTTCCGCGCAGAAATGGAACGTATTTATACGCGTAACTGGATTTTCATTGCCCATGAAACTGAAATTCCGAATTTAGGCGACTATGTACTGCGCCGTTTGGGTTTGGATAAAGTCATTGTGACGCGTGACAGTGAAAATAAAATCAATGTCTTACTAAATCACTGCCGTCACCGTGGTACTGAGGTCTGTCATAACGACCGTGGTAATGCGACCAGTTTTAAATGCCCGTACCATGGTTGGGTGTATAAAAATAACGGTGACTGGATGGGCGCACCGCATATGAAAGATGCCTATGGCGGTAAGCTCGATGCGAAGGAGTGGGGATTACTTCGCGCAGCCAAAGTTGAAAGCTTATATGGTTTTATCTTTGCCTCTTTAAATGAAGATGTGCCTGATCTACGTGAATATCTCGGTGACACGGTGTGGGCTTTAGATGCTATTTTTGGTCTTCATCCGGATGGCGTGAAATTACTCAAAGAACCCGAGCGTTTCCAAGTCAAAGCCGACTGGAAAAGTGGTGCAGAAAACTTCTGTGGCGATGCCTATCACGTCAGTACTGCGCACATGTCTGCAGCAAGTTCAGGTTTTATTCCAAGTGTTAACCAAGTCAGTACCCATGCTTCGGGCTATGACTTTGGTAATGGTAACAGTTTTATTGGCCATAACTTATCCAATATGGTGGGCATTCCATTGCCGAACTGGGGTTATCCACCAGAGCTTCAGGCGCAGTTTGATTTATCGAATTTAGATGAAACACAAATCAAAATGATTAAGGAAATTCCACCGACCATCGGTACGATTTTCCCGAACTTCAGTTATATGCGTTTGCCGCATCCTTCTGCACCAGGTGAAATGCCGATTCCATTTACCAATATCCGTATGTGGCAACCGATTGCACCGGGAGTGATGGAGCTGTGGAACTACGAGTTTGAATTTAGCTTTGTCCCTGATGAATATGCTGAAAAAGCCTATGCTGCAGGTCAATATGCCTTTGGTTCAGGCGGGATCTTTGAAGCGGATGATACTGCGGTCTGGGAAGGAATTGCCAAAGGCGGACAAAGTCCATGGTTGCGTAAAGCCAAAGTGAATTTGCACTATAGCCAAAAACAAACCGGTAAAGATCCGGCATGGCAAGGTCCGGGTGAATTCCATCCATCCATTTACGGTGAATACTGTCAAATCGGGTTCTGGCGCCGCTGGTTAAAAGAAATGCGTGAAGGTAAACAAGCAAAAGTGACATGCTTGGCTGATGAAAATGCACAGCAAAAGGGAGTGGCATAAATGGAATATTTAACACGCGAAACCGTGCATAATTTTTTAGCACAAGAAGCATTATTACTGGATGAACGTCGTTTTGATGAGTGGTTTGCACTGCTAGATGATGACATCACTTATGAAGTGCCACTACGTATCAGTTCACAAAATTTTCAAGATGAATTTCCAGGTGCTGCGTATCGGATACTCGATAAAAAAGCCCATATTAAAGTGCGTATTGATCGTATGGCTTCAGGTCAAGCATGGGCAGAAGTACCACCATCACGTACATTACGCGTGATTGGTAGCGTGATGATTGAGCCAACTGAACAGGCAGATATAGTGAATGTACATAGTGCCACCATTATGTACCGTCAACGTGGCCATGATGAACAGGGCGATATTATTCCATACCGTCGCTTGGACACTTTAAAAATTACCGAGCAGGGGGCGCGTTTATTAAAACGTAAAGCGATTTTAACTGAAGCCGTATTACGTACGCCAAACTTGGGCGTGTTTCTGTAAATCAGAAACCGTCCTTCGGACTTGAAATTAAAGGATGAATCTCATGAGCAATCAAACAATCGAAATTATTTTAGACGCGCATCAATGTCAAGGTTATGGCATGTGCCTGATGTCTGAAGATATTTTTGAAATTCCACAAGGTAGCCAAGTGGCCAATTTAAAAATGCACTTTGTGGACATTGACCGTGAAGATGAAGTGAAAGAACTGGCAGGCTCTTGCCCAGCGCAAGCCATTAGTTTCCGCATCTTAGAATCGGCATAAGGAACTGGGTTATGGTGGCTGTACAGAATATGCTAAGTAAGCGTTTCGACCAAATTTGTTTTGTGGTGGAAGACTTGCAACAAGCAATGGATTTTTTCAGTAAAACCAATGGTATTGAAGTTTGGAATGTCGCTGAAGGTTTATCTCAGACGCAAAAAGAAAAAGAGTATTACGGCCAGCCGGGTGATTTTCAATTTAGCTGTGCGTATGGCTTTGCCGGTGAAACGTTAATTGAACTGGCGCGCCATGACAGTGGCAGCAGTGTCTATAAAGACTGGTTGGATGAAAAAGGCAAAGGGCCACATCATATTGGTTTTCGCCAAAAAGATGCGGCTGAATATGCGCAGGCAGAACAGCATTACCTAGATTTAGGTATTCAAAAAGCCATGGCCGGTTTTTTTGAAGGACCGTTTGGCAACTGCCGTTGGGCATATTTTGATACTCGCGAGCAAATAGGCTGCTTTACCGAACTGTACTATGTTGATGGTGAACTTGATCAGCGTATGTCTGAACTAAAAAGTGGCAAAAACGTCAGCATCACCGATTAAGTCATTGCGGCATCAGCCCTGATCTAATCGTTTTTCGATCTGGGCTAAGATTTCTTCAAAAATATTTTAAACAAATGGGGCAGTCATGCTCGGGCGAAGCTTTGCCACAAAAAGCTGAAACTGATACAGGAGCGAACAAATGGTGGCAACAGAACATTCAATTGCAGAGGCTTTATATCAGGCAGAACAAAACCGCCAGCCGATTGCACCCATTCGTGAGCTTTTAGCTGAAGCTGCAACAGTCGATCAGGCTTATGCGATACAAGACATCAATACACAGCGAGCACTGAATAATGGTCGACGTATTGTCGGTAAAAAAATTGGTCTGACATCTTTTGCCGTCCAACAGCAGCTAGGGGTAGATTCACCCGATTTTGGCATGCTGTTTGCCGATATGGCTTATGAAGATGGTCAAAGTATTGCATTCTCCAAACTGATTCAGCCCAAAGTTGAAGCAGAAATTGCACTGGTACTCAAAAGTGATCTGGTGCAGAAAAAGCACACGATTGAGGACATTATTGCCGCAACGGATTATGCCGTAGCAGCCATTGAGATTGTAGATAGCCGTATTGAAAACTGGAAAATATCGTTGTTGGATACTGTCGCTGACAATGCATCGAGTGCCGCTTTTGTATTGGGTCAAAACAAAGTACAGCTTACAGATATAGATTTAGTGAATTGCCTGATGCAAATGACCTGCTCCGGCGAGGTGGTGTCACAAGGCGTTGGTAAGGCCTGTCTGGACAATCCGCTCAATGCTGCGGTGTGGCTCGCAGATGAAATGGTATGTCGGGACCGTCCGTTAAAAGCCGGTGACATTGTACTGACTGGTGCACTGGGTCCTATGGTTGCGGTACAGGCTGGTGCAGCTTATCAGGTGGAAATCGAAGGTTTGGGTTCAGTTACAGCAGCTTTCAGTGCTTGATGGCTTGGGCGAATAAAAAATAAGGATAGAGAGTATGTCAAAAATTAAATGCGCCATCATTGGTTCAGGCAACATTGGCACTGACCTGATGATTAAAATCATGCGCAATGCAAAATATCTGGAAATGGCAGCCATGGTTGGGGCAGACCCAAATTCAGATGGCTTGGCCCGCGCTGCACGTTTCGGTTTTGAGACCACTGCAGAAAGTATTGAAGGTTTGTTAAAACTGCCATCTTTTAAAGAGATTAAAATCGTCTTTGATGCCACCTCTGCCGGGGCACATGCTCATCACAATCAGGTATTACAGCAATACGGTATTCAGGTGATTGACCTGACGCCAGCAGCAATCGGTCCTTATGTAGTGCCTGTGGTGAATCTGGATCAGCATCTTGATGCCCCGAATATCAATATGGTCACTTGCGGTGGTCAGGCAACCATTCCAATGGTGCGTGCAGTGTCTCGAGTGGCTAAAGTGCATTATGCAGAAATCATTGCCTCGATTGCCAGCAAGTCTGCCGGTCCAGGCACACGCGCCAATATTGATGAGTTCACTGAAACCACCTCCAAAGCGATTGAAGAAGTCGGTGGAGCAGAAAAAGGCAAAGCTATCATCATCATGAATCCGGCCGAGCCGCCACTGATCATGCGTGACACCGTGTATTGCTTTGCTGAATTCGGTGCCGATAAAGACGCTATTCGCCAATCTGTCCACGACATGGCTGAAGCGGTGCATGCTTATGTACCCGGTTATCGTCTAAAACAGGAAGTTCAGTTCGAAGAATTCAATGCCGATTGTCCAGTGAATATTCCGGGTCTGGGCAAACTGCCCGGTTTGAAAGTATCTATTTTTCTTGAAGTGGAAGGCGCGGCACATTACCTGCCGGCCTATGCCGGGAATCTCGACATCATGACCAGTGCCGCTTTGGCTGCGGCAGAACGCTTTGCCGAAACTCATTTAAGCCATAACCAAAAACAAGAAATCGCGTAAGGAGAATTGAAATGTTTGATCAGCAAAGAAAGATCTATGTGTCAGATGTGACCTTGCGTGATGGGATGCATGCGATTCGCCATCAATATTCACTTGATCAGGTACGGCAGATTGCCCGCGCTTTGGATGAAGCCGGTGTGGATAGTATTGAAGTAGCGCATGGCGATGGTTTGCAAGGCTCCAGCTTTAACTATGGCTTCGGCGCACAAACAGATTTAGAGTGGATTGAAGCGGTTGCCAGTGAAGTCAAACAGGCTAAAGTCGCAACTTTGTTGTTGCCCGGCATTGGCACTATTCATGACTTAAAAGCGGCTTATGATGCCGGTGCACGTGTGGTTCGTGTCGCGACGCACTGTACCGAAGCCGATGTATCCAGACAGCATATTGAATATGCCCGTGAACTTGGCATGGATACGGTTGGCTTTTTAATGATGAGCCATATGAATACACCGCAAGGTTTGGCCGAGCAGGGCAAGCTGATGGAAAGTTATGGCGCGCAGTGCATCTATGTGGTGGATTCTGGCGGTGCGATGAATATGTATGACATTGCTGAACGATTCAAAGCCATGAAAGACGTGCTCAAGCCTGAAACAGAAACCGGCATGCATGCCCATCACAATCTCAGTTTAGGTGTAGCCAACAGTATTATTGCTTTAGAGCATGGCTGTAACCGTATTGATGCAAGTTTAACAGGTATGGGCGCTGGGGCAGGTAATGCACCGCTTGAAGTGTTTATTGCAGCGGTTGAGCGTATGGGACTCAACCATGGCTGTGATGTGAAAAAGCTGATTGATGCAGCGGAGGATATCGTGCGTCCGTTACAGGAACGTCCGGTGCGTGTGGATCGTGAAACCTTGGCTTTGGGGTATGCAGGGGTCTATTCGAGTTTCTTGCGTCATACTGAAACAGCCGCTGAAAAATATGGTTTATCGGCATTCGATATTTTAGTTGAGCTGGGCAAACGCCGCATGGTGGGTGGTCAGGAAGACATGATTGTAGATGTGGCGCTAAATATGTTGAAAGCACAGCAGGCTTAAAGATGAAGCACTGATGTCGTTGCAAACATCAGTGCTTTTAAAAAGAAAATATTGAAATGATTCAGAAAATACATTCCTACTATCCAAATGATTTGGCCAATTTAAATGCAGTCAAAGAACATGGACTGTATTTACAATATATTGAAAAACAAGATGATCATTTGTGTTGTGAGGCAGTACGTCAAAACCCTAAAGCGATTAAATATGTAAAGCAGCAAACAGAAGCATTATGCCTGTTGGCGGTACAACACAATGGGGATTTATTGCAGTTTATTTCCGATCCAGGTCATGCGGTAATTTTAGCTGCAGTTAAAAATGAAGGTTTGGCCTTAAGGCATGTCTTATTTCAAAATGAAGAAATTTGTATTGCCGCGATTCAACAAAATGGTTTTGCCTTAAAATATGTACGTAAACAGACCGATCTCATGTGTCTGATGGCAGTTTCACTGAATCCGCAAGCGATTAAGTATGTAAAACAGCAAACAGAAGCCCTTTGCTTGTTGGCTGTACGTAAAAATGGTTTAGCGATTAAAGATGTGCTGAATCCAACGGCTGCTATGCTTTTAATGGCCATTGAAAACAATCCAATGTCGATTCAATTTATTCAAAAACCGAGCAAAGATTTATGTGAGCAGGCTATTAAGCTTCGACCTTATGCAATTCAGCATATAGAAGTGTACTATGAAGACTTATGGCTGAAAGCAATAGAGCAACGGGCTTATGTGATCCAGTTTTTAAAACAATATTCAGAAAAAATTTTGAAATATGCATTAAGTTGTAATCCCGTAAGTCTGAAATATATAAAAAAAGAGTTTCAGTCAGAAGTAATTATTAATTTTGCTCTTTCTAAAGATGCAGCAATGAAAAAGTACATTCGATGATTTTTAAAAAGTGTTTGTAGTTTTAGAAAGAGGAGAGAGGTAGAGGTTTGATTAACACAGAACAAATCAGGTCTACCATTTAATGGGAGAGTTATTGCGATGATTGGCTGAAGGTAATAAGCACCCATTAGTTCAGAGTTCAGAGTTCAGAGTTCAGAGTTCAGTATTTCATTATGAGTTTGAGTTTATCCACCCATTTGCTGATGGCAATGGGGCGTTTATGGCAAACTTTAATCTTAAGCCAGTGGAAACCCATTTTTCTCAATATTCCGGTAGAAAGCTTGATTTATCAAAACCAAAAAGCTTATTACGATGCATTGCAAGCGAGCACAGATCGTTCAGATTCTGCAATTTTTATTGAGTTTATTTTGCAGATGATTCTGAATGCAATACTCAGTTCCGATGCCCAAGCTAGCGTACAAGTTAAACGTCTCATCCAGAATATGGAGCAGACGGAATATAGTTTAACTGAGCTGATGGCTTTATTAGACTTGTCCCACCGAGCCACATTTCTTTTAAAAAATAGAAAAGTATCTAATAATGCTTTTCTATCCCAAAATTATCTTTTTATTCTGTCGCTTAAAAATAATGGTCTGCGATAATTCTCAGGCAGATAGGTAAAAACTTCTTTATTGACTAAATCTATTCCATAGCATTTATAGTTACCACAAAGCATAGGCTTTGTTCTAATTTTTTTGCTATTTATGATTACGTAACCCTATTTATAGTTGCATGTTGTCGTTTTTTCAATTCGATCAAACTCTATAATTAGTTCCTTTTTCATAGTAATGAAGGATGAACATAATTGTGAATAGGGAAATGGAAAAATATATAATGAAATGGCCTAAAAAGCTGTCCATTAACATACCGAAATTATTTTTCCATTTAGGTAAGTTATATTTAAATTGGTAATCCAATGATTCGATTCGATGCATTTCGTTTTTGTGTTCTAAAGGATGAACTGAAAGCCAATGCAATATAAACGCGAATAAGGTAAATCCTATAAAACCAAGAATAAGCCAGCAAAGTTTGGTGAAATTTTCTCACATCAATATAAATGTATTTAAATATCCTAGGAATGCTACTTCACTATAATTTAACCCTAATGTAGCAATGTGAATGTTTAGTGGTTCACAAACACCTGAAGAATAAGCAAATTGACATGCAAAAATTAAAGCAGGTAGATACATTAAAAAGAATGAAATTCTTTTTAGAAAACTTTCCCTAGTAATCTCAAGATTAATAATATGTTTTAAAGGTGAATAGGCACCGATTTTGTAGACGCTCTTTAGTTAGATTCACCATATCTATTGCGAATTAGTAAATAAAAAATAAAGGCTCAATAAGTTCAAGACCTTTTAAAGTAAGCCAACCCATTTCCTTTATCTCATAAATATAAAAAGTAGTAATAGCTTGAGCTATTTTTCGTACAACAACATCTAAATTAAATTGATTTATGCATTTTTGGGATAAAAGAAGCACTAGATGGAGCGCGCTTGAGGGTAAAATTTTTCCACTATAGGGGGAGTGAAAAGCAAACCAAATAGGAATCACGCTCATGGATGAATGTGTTCACAACCCTAGTGTTCTTAAAAATAGCCAGATTCATGCCAACATGGCTACTACCTCCGATACTGAAAGCGAAGAAAATCGTGCTGACCGCAATACCATCATGCATAACGTTACCTTAAACTTTTCAGATGGTGTAACCAAAGAATTTCAAGTCCAACCGCATACCAGCATTCTCGATGCTGCCCTGGAAAACGATATCCCGTTGTTATACCAATGTCGTTCAGGGAGTTGCTCCAGCTGTATTTGTACCTTAAAAGACGGTCAGGCAAGTACGCTTGAGGGTCAAAGTTCAACACTGCTTTCAAGTGAATACAATCTAGGTAACCGTCTCTTATGTATTTCAAAAGCCGATGCAGAT